>JAITVY010000036.1 GCA_031285565.1 Tannerella sp.
AAAAATTAAAGCATTTAGAAGAGTCTTCAGGGGGGTGAAAGATAAAGCCTTTTTCTTGTTTAGATTGAGTAAATTGTATGCATAATACAAAAATCCCTCAAGTTTTTACGGTGATCCGACAAAACGATTAACTGAATCTTTGAAACGAACAGCCACATGTATCTCAACAAGTAATGAAAAGGGTAGGATTCGTTTTTTTGAAAAGCAGAGGGAAATCGTTGATAAATATAATTTATGATAGTTTCAGGAATAAATTTGGATAAAAAGACGCTCTGTGATCAACAAATCTCACACTTTATTGATATTTGAAACTGGTAATGTCCTACAGCTGTTTTTGATGCTGTCATACAAAAAAAAGGGCTGACTTCTCAGTCTATCCCTTTTAAAGGGTGAATGATGGGTTTCGAACCCACGACCTTCGGAACCACAATCCGACGCTCTAACCAGCTGAGCTACAATCACCATAAAATAAAACAATCTTTTCCTTAAAAACCACTGCAAAGATAGTGTTTTTTTTTATTTTGCAAGCATTGTTTGGGAAAAAGATGTTACTTGAATATTTCTTTTTTTCCAGCCAGCAGTGTGTTCTTCATTAACGAAATGATGGTCATTGGCCCAACGCCACCCGGTACAGGAGTGATATAGCTGCATTTAGGCGCAACTTCGTTAAAATAAACATCTCCTGTCAGTTTATAACCACTTTTAGTTACACTGCTCGGCATACGTGTTGTACCCACATCAATCACGACAGCTCCTTCTTTCACCATATCGGCTTTCAGAAATTCGGGAACACCTAACGCTGCAATGATAATATCCGCTTGTTGACACATTTCTTTGAGATTTTCAGAACGGCTGTGACAAACCGTTACGGTGCAATCACCCGGATATCCTTTTTGCATCATTAATGTGGCCATCGGTTTTCCTACTATATTACTACGTCCCAGGATAACACAATGTTTTCCTTTGGTCTCAATTTCGTAGCGTTTCAGTAATTCTATAATGCCAGCGGGTGTGGCCGATTTGAAGCAGGGAAGCCCTAAAGACATCCGCCCTACATTTATCGGATGGAATCCGTCTACATCTTTACGGTAATCAATAGCTTCAATTACTTTTTGTTCGGAGATATGACCCGGCAGAGGAAGCTGTACAATAAAACCATCTATATCGGCATCATTGTTCAATTCTTCAACTTTGCGCAGGATTTCATCTTCGGTGACATCGTCTTCATAACGGATTAATGTTGATTTGAAGCCAATTTCCTCACAGTTTTTTACTTTATTGGCAACATAGGTTTCGCTACCGCCATCGTGCCCGACTAAAACAGCAGCCAGATGGGGTATTTTTCCTCCTGCTTTTTTAATTTCTGCAACTTCTTCAGCCAGCTCTTTCTTGATTTGAGCAGCTACAGCTTTACCATCTATTAACTGATAGGGATATTGTGCTTCCATAATTATATGTATTATTTATTTTCGTCGCATTCCGGGTATTTTCTTTCCGGGTTTTGCCGTTGTAATCATACGCATCATTTTGCGGGTTTCATCAAATTGTTTGATAAGTTTGTTTACTTCCTGAACGGACGTACCGCTACCTTTTGCAATCCGTTGGCGACGGCCTCCGTCTAAAACCGAAGGATTAGAGCGTTCATGAGGTGTCATAGAATAAATGATTGCTTCAATACTTTTAAAAGCATCGTCGTCGATGTCAATGTTTTTGATTGCTTTTCCGACTCCCGGGATCATAGATGCCAGTTCTTTCAGATTACCCATCTTTTTGATCTGTTGAATCTGACTGATGAAATCATTAAAGTCAAACTGGTTTTTAGCGATTTTTTTCTGAAGACGTCTGGCTTCTTCTTCGTCGTATTGTTCCTGCGCCCGTTCAACCAATGAAACCACGTCACCCATTCCAAGAATACGATCAGCCATACGTTCGGGATGGAAGACATCTAAAGCATCCATTTTTTCGCCGGTTCCGATAAACTTAATCGGTTTGTCGACTACCGTACGGATAGATAATGCGGCTCCACCACGTGTATCACCGTCGAGTTTGGTCAGGACAACTCCGTTAAAGTCTAACCGGTCATTAAATTCTTTGGCTGTATTAACAGCATCCTGTCCGGTCATAGAGTCTACGACAAACAGGATCTCATCCGGATTGATTGCTTTTTTGATTGCTGCAATTTCCTGCATCATTTGCTCATCAACAGCTAAACGACCGGCTGTATCTATAATAACCAGATCCTGACCGTTTTTCTTTGCTTCTATGATTGCATGTTGAGCGATGACTACCGGATTTTTATTGTCGGGTTCTGAATAAACCGGAACACCAATCTGTTCTCCTAATATATGCAATTGTTCGATAGCAGCCGGACGATAAACGTCGCCTGCAACCAATAAAGGTTTCTTGCCCTTTTTGGTTTTCAGCATATTTGCTAATTTACCGGAGAATGTTGTTTTTCCTGATCCTTGTAATCCCGACATCAGTATAATGGCGGGAGAGCCTTTTATCTCGATATCGGTGGCGGTACCACCCATCAGAGTGGCCAATTCATCGTGTACGATCTTTACCATTAGCTGGTTCGGCTTAAGGGATGTAAGCACATTTTGTCCCAGCGCTTTTTCTTTGACCGTTTCAGTAAATTGCTTGGCAACTTTATAGTTAACGTCTGCATCCAATAATGCACGACGAACATCTTTCAGCGTTTCTGCTACGTTTAGTTCGGTGATTTTACCTTCACCTTTTAACAGTTTAAAGGAACGTTCTAACCTGTCACTTAAATTTTCAAACATAATATTCTTGGATTGGACTGCAAAAGTACAAATTTAATTATGAATTATGAAACAACGTTCGCTGTTTACAGCAATTATAAACTATGAATTATGAATTTAGCACTCAAAGAGGACGACCTTTACTTCTTTGGCTATTGTTTTTCTACTAACTACTGGTTACTAACTACTAGCTACTTCTTCATTAATTCATAATTCTTTTGTACTTTTGTACCATATTACATATAGAAAACAAGAATCATGAACGTATTAGAACTGAGTGAACAGGAAATCATTCGGCGCAATAGTTTGGAACAATTACGTCAGTTAGGGGTAGATCCGTATCCTGCAGAAGAATATGTGGTGAATGCCTATTCGGAAGAAATTAAGGATGCATTTAAAGACGACACGGAACCTCGTCAGGTAACCATTGCCGGACGGATAATGAGCCGCCGAATTATGGGAAAAGCATCTTTCATAGAATTGCAGGATTCGGAAGGACGCATTCAGGTGTATATTACACGTGATGATATTTGTCCGGATGAAAATGATACGGATTTATATAATGTTGTTTTCAAAAAACTACTAGATATTGGTGATTTCGTCGGAATTAAAGGTTTTGTTTTTCGTACGCAGATGGGCGAAATCTCGGTTCATGCCCAGGAGTTAACATTGCTTTCCAAATCACTGCGTCCGTTGCCGATCGTGAAGGAGAAGGACGGCGTTATATATGACGGCTTTACAGATCCCGAATTGCGCTATCGCCAACGTTATGTAGATCTGGTTGTTAATAATGAAGTAAAGGATCTTTTCCTGAAACGAACGAAGATATTCAACTCTATGCGTAACTTTTTCAATGAAAGTGGTTATGTTGAGGTTGAAACTCCCATATTACAATCTATACCGGGAGGTGCGGCAGCACGTCCTTTCATTACACATCATAATGCATTGGATATACCTCTGTATTTGCGTATCGCTGATGAATTATATTTGAAGCGTCTTATTGTGGGTGGATTTGAAGGGGTTTACGAATTTTCCAAGAACTTCCGGAATGAAGGGATGGATCGTACGCATAATCCGGAATTTACCTGTATGGAAATTTATGTGGCATACAAGGATTATAACTGGATGATGGATTTCACCGAGCAGATGCTGGAACGTATCTGTACGGATGTACTGAAAACAACCAAAGTTATGATCGGCGATAAGGAGATTAACTTCAAACCTCCGTACAAGCGGATATCGATGATTGATGCGATTAAAGAAAATACGGGTATCGATATTTCCGGGATGAATGAAGACGAATTACGTGAAGTTTGCAAAAAGCTGGGCGTTGAACAAGATGAAACGATGGGAAAAGGCAAATTGATCGATGAGATTTTTGGTGAAAAATGTGAAGCTAATTATATTCAGCCTACGTTTATTACGGATTATCCGGTTGAAATGAGTCCGTTGACAAAGAAACATCGTTCGAATCCGGAGTTGACGGAACGGTTTGAGTTGATGGTTAATGGGAAAGAAATTGCCAATGCCTATTCGGAATTAAATGACCCAATTGACCAACGCCAGCGTTTTGAAGACCAGCTTCGTTTGTCTGAAAAAGGAGATGATGAAGCGATGTATATCGATGAAGACTTTCTTCGTGCATTGGAATATGGAATGCCGCCTACCAGTGGTATGGGAATCGGCATGGATCGTTTGACGATGTTTCTGACCGGTCAGGAGAGTATTCAGGAAGTATTATTATTTCCACAGATGCGACCGGAAAAAGTAGCGAAAAAAGATGCTCCTGAAAAATATATGGAACACGGGATTGCTGAGAATTGGGTTCCGGTTTTACAAAAAGCAGGTTATCTGACTGTAGATGCTCTTACGGATGCAAACCCGCAATTGGTACGGCAGTCTCTTTTTGAAATAAATAAAAAATATCAACTCGGCCTGGAAAATCCTACAGCTCAGGAAGTCGAAGGGTGGATAAAGTCTGTTAAAGAAAAGACAGATGCATTTAGTTAACCTAAGTATTCATTAATATTATTAATAATGAGTTTTATCGGCAGAATAGCTATAATTGGAGGAGGTAGTTGGGCTACGGCTTTAGCAAAGATCGTATTGTCTACACAGGAACGGATCAACTGGTATATGCGTCGTCCGGATCGTATTGAGGATTTTAAGCACATGAAACATAATCCGGCGTATTTATCGAGTGTCACTTTTGATACGGATCGTATTCAGTTTTATGCTGATATAAATCAGGTTATCGAGGAGTCTGATACATTGATATTTGCAACGCCTTCGCCATTTTTTAAACAGCATCTGGAGAAACTTCAGATACCTCTAAAAGATAAGTTTATTATATCAGCCATAAAGGGTATTGTACCGGACGAGAATATGCTGATTACTGATTATCTAACGGAATACTATAAAGTCCCGTCAGATAACATTGCCATAATCTCAGGACCTTGCCATGCGGAAGAAATTGCGTTAGGGCGTCTGTCGTATTTAACGATCGCATGCGCAAATTTGAAAAAAGCTGAACGTATTGTTGGTATATTTACTAATAATTATTTGAGAAGTACATGCTCGCAGGATGTGACGGGTATTGAATATGCTTCTGTTTTAAAAAATATATATGCTATTGTCGGGGGGATTTGTCATGGTATGAAATACGGGGACAATTTCCAGGCAGTACTTGTATCCAATGCAATTAAAGAAATGCAGCGGTTCCTGAATACTGTTCTTGCGATAGAGCGTGATATTACCGATTCTGTGTATTTGGGAGACTTGCTGGTAACAGCATACTCACGTTACAGCAGGAATCGTACTTTCGGGACAATGATCGGGAAGGGGTATTCTGTTAAAACAGCACAGCTGGAGATGGAAATGATTGCGGAAGGGTATTACGGTACTAAATGTATTTATGAGATTAATGAAAAATACAAGGCCGATATTCCTATTCTGAATGCATTATATGATATATTGTATGAACAGAAATCATCGATTTCGACGATCCGTAAATTATCGGAAACTTTCTGTTGAGGCACACCTCTGACTCCTAATTTTGAATATTGAATTTTGAATAAAATATTATCACATGAAAACAATTTGTTTAAATATTGAGAAAGCACTGGGTGCAGTTTCCAAAGAACAAGTATATGCATTTGAACCACAAGTAAAGAAGGGACTGGAAATGTTATATGCCGGAAATGGTCCCGGAAATGATTTTTTAGGTTGGCTGCATTTGCCATCTTCTATTACGGATGCCGATTTAAAAGAAATTGAAGATACGGCAGCTATATTACGTCAGAAGTGTGATGTGGTTGTGGTTGTTGGTATCGGTGGTAGCTATTTAGGAACAAAGGCTGTTTTAGAAGCCTTGAATAATAGCTTTGACTGGTTACAACAGGATCGGAAAAATCCGGTTGTTGTGTATGCTGGTCATAATATCGGGGAAGATTATTTATATGAATTAAGTGAGATATTAAAGGATAAACAATTCGGGATTATCAATATTTCCAAATCGGGAACAACTACTGAACCTGCTTTGGCTTTTCGTATCCTGAAGAAACAGCTTGAAGATGCGGTTGGAAAAGAAGAAGCCAAGCATCGTATTGTGGCTGTGACAGATAAAGCACGTGGGGCACTTCGTACGCTGGCTAATCAGGAAGGGTATAAGACATTTGTAATTCCTGATGATGTTGGTGGCCGTTTTTCTGTTTTAACGCCTGTAGGATTGCTGCCGATTGCCGTTGCCGGCATAAGCATCCGTGAATTAGTGGCCGGAGCTGTATCAATGGAAAAAGTAACCGGTACGGATGTTCCGTTTACAGAAAATCCTGCAGCTATTTATGCAGCTACACGGAATGCACTTTATGCCGGAGGAAAAAAGATTGAGATTTTAGCTAACTTCCATCCGAAACTGCATTATATCGGTGAGTGGTGGAAACAATTATACGGAGAAAGTGAAGGTAAGGACAATAAAGGTATTTATCCGGCATCTGTCGATTTTACAACTGACCTTCATTCAATGGGACAGTGGATTCAGGACGGAGAACGTACTATTTTTGAAACAGTGATCTCTATTGAAAATCCGGATCGTAAAGTACTTGTGCCTTCTGATAGTGCGGATCTGGATGGCTTGAATTTTCTGGCCGGAAAGCGGGTAGACGAAGTAAACAAAATGGCAGAGCTGGGTACTCAACTTGCACATGTGGACGGAGGAGTTCCTAATATTAAAATTACCATTCCGGAAGTAACCCCGTATTATATCGGTCAGTTATTCTATTTCTTTGAAATTGCATGTGGTATCAGCGGATATGTATTAGGTGTGAATCCGTTTGACCAGCCGGGAGTGGAAGCATATAAGAAAAATATGTTTGCTTTATTGAATAAGCCCGGATACGAGAAAGAAAGTGAAGCGATTAAGGCAAAGTTATAGGAGATTATTCTAAACCGTAATATTATGAACAGATTGTTTTGTCTTTTATTATTTTGTGGCTTTACACTGAGCGCGTTTTCTCAAGCCGGTAATTGTGAAGAGCTGAAGAAGGAAAATGAATATCTGAAGAATGTACTGAAAATAAATACCCCTGTAATGAAGGGTGCTTCAGAAAATATTGAGTTCTCCATTACCAGAATTGAAGGTAATAAGACTGAACAGGTTGTGACAATTACTGTTTTACTGAATAATACGGCTCCTAACAGAGCTTTTCAATGGAATGGCACAGGTATGAAAGCTATTGATTTGGAAGGCAATGTTTATAAACTAAATACGAGTTTTACACGTGAGACCTTGTATACGGATGTGCCCTTGAAATGTGAAGTGAAGATTCAGAAAATATTGCCTAAGATTGAGTTTGTTAAGCTTTTATCCTTGTCATTTTATCCTGAAAAATCAGGGGGTAAATCTCCGGTCTTAGAATTCCGTGATCTGCCGATCGAGTGGAAGTAAGAGACAAATAACATACGACAAAAAGACCTATTGTAGAACCTGCAATAAGTCTTTTTTGTTATAAAACATAAAGTATATGATATCTTATCTTATTATAGCAGTAAATGTATTGATTTCATTCAGTTGTTTTTCAAACAGAAACATGTTTATGAAGCTGGCCTTTATACCTTACCGTGTGGTACGGTTCAACGAATGGCACCGGATTCTAACACATGGTTTCGTAC
The DNA here is from genome assembly GCA_031285565.1 of Tannerella sp. Taxonomy (GTDB): domain Bacteria; phylum Bacteroidota; class Bacteroidia; order Bacteroidales; family Tannerellaceae; genus Tannerella. The sequence continues at coordinate 7,938 of JAITVY010000036.1, forward strand.
ATGCGGATACAGTGCATTTACTGGTAAATATGTTTACGTTCTGGTCATTTGGGACGTATATGGAGGAGCTTTTCGGTGCGATAGGATTTAGTAAATTTAGTTATGTAGGGCTTTATTTTGGTGGAATGATTGTCGCTACTATCCATGATTTGGTCAAACAACGGAATAATCCTGCTTATATATCAGTCGGGGCCTCGGGTGCCGTTTCCGCCATTTTATTTGCTTCCATCGTATTTAATCCCTGGGGAAAAATACTTTTGTTTGCGATTATCCCAATTCCGGGTATTTTGTTTGGTGTGCTTTATTTGATTTACTGTCAGTATATGGCCAGGAAAGGAGAGGATAATATAAATCATAATGCCCACTTTTACGGAGCTGTGTATGGATTTTTGTATCCTATTCTCTTAAAACCGGATTTGCTGCAAGTGTTTATTTCTCATTTACTGGGTAGATAGGGGTATGTTGTGAGTATCCCTAAACATCCAAAGTGAATCCTGCAGGTATAAAAAATTAACACAATCCACTCGTCTAAAAACGAATACAAAAAGATAAAAATACTATTTTTGTACCCAGAATGTAATCGTTGTGCCAATTTCTAAATCATGAGAATACCTGTATTTCAGTTTGTTTTCCGTAGACACAATAGAGCAGATAAATAGAACAGAGAATGTTTTTGCCTGAAAATGTGCTAGATAAATTGCTCTCAAAATTGGAAATCGTGCAATTGACGGGAGCACATGAGTTTAGAGTATTTTGTTGCATAGCAAGAAGGGGGCATTTTCTCGATAATTTTATCGAAAAGTAATAGTGAATTCAGTATTTCACTTAACAAATGATAAGATTATAGCTATGTAAAAGAGCAAAAATCAATATATTGTAGATCTTAAATTTTTTTCTGTAAAATATTATAAGCCGGAAGAATGAATACTCATATATGAATATTTCAGATGAAACATTATGGTTGTCCTGTATTGATGGTAGAAAAGAAGGGTTTCACGCTTTATATACCCGTTACTATCTTTTGATGTTTAATTATGGGATGAAGTTTGTTGCTGATGCGGAATTTGTAAAAGATTGCATCCATGATGTATTTATAAAGTTGATTCAGAATCATAAATCCTTACCTCAAACCCGCTTTGTGAAAGGATATTTATTAAGGGCATGTAAGAATAAAATTTATGATGAGTTAAAGAAAGAACATAAGACGGAAGATATTGCCCTTTATGAGAATTTATTTTTGGCAGAGGAATTTTATGATGCTATTCACTCTGAGATAGTCTCGGATGCCGATATGAGACGTTTATTGAAAGCATATTGGAAAATTTCGACCCGGCAACAGGAAATCATTTATCTTTATTTTATAAGAGAACTTAGCCACGAAGATATTATGGGGGTTATGAATATAAACTATCAATCCAGTAAGAATTTGTTATTCAGGGCGGTAAAGAATTTGAAAAAGGGATTTGAAGAAGAATAAAACATAAACCGGGTGAGACTTTTACCCTTTGAAAATATCACAAATCTGAAAAATGTGAAAAAAAAGTCGGAAAAGTGAGTACCAACAGGAAATAGAATCGTTTTAATGAAAAGGATCTAACTGTGAAAAATAAAGAGGACTTATTTGTTGAAACATCCAGGCGGCTGATCGACAAGTTGAAGCAAGCTGAAAGCAAAAACAAATCAGATATGATACAATCCTGGGAAAAGCTTGAAGATCAATTTGCTATTCTTAGGAAAAACAGGAGGAAAATATATCTTTATGTCTCTTCAGTAGCCGTATTTTTAGCTCTTGTTTTAGCTATAAGTTGTTTCATGTTTTTGAAAGAAAATACCAGTGATGATACATTATTTGCATTGCTTAATACAGATATTCCAGCCGATAGCAATGATATTATTCTGATGGCAAATCAGTCTCAGATAGTAATAGAAGATGAGTCTGATATTATGTATGAAACGGATGGTAAAATGAGTGTAAATGATGAACTTCTTACACTGCCATCGGGAAAGGATGCAAATATAGAAAAGAAACCGGCAGAAATTCATCAATTGTATGTGCCGAAAGGGAAAAGAGTTCGTACTGTGTTTTCGGATGGCACAATAATGCATGTTAATTCGGATACACGGGTTATTTATCCGGCTGTATTTACAGGTAATAAACGGGAAATTATAGTTGATGGCGAGGTATTTCTCGATGTCATGCCTGATAGTACGTCTCCGTTTATGGTTAAAACAAAAGGATTCGATGTTCGGGTACTGGGAACACGTTTCAATGTGAACTCTTATAAAGAAAATAGTACGGCAACTGTAACACTGGTCAGTGGGTCAGTAGAAGTAAAAACCCCCGGACATAAAAACAGTATTCTTATTCCGAATCAATTATATGAGAATAATGGTGAGTCCGTCAGTATAAAAGAAGTAGATGTGTATGAATACATTTGCTGGATAGATAATATTATGCTAATCCGCGGTAAAAGAAATGTCGGACAGATATTTGAAAATCTGCAACGTTTTTATGGGGTCAACATTCTTTACGATAATAATATAGCCGGCATACCTATTTCCGGAAAGTTGGATTTGCGTGAAGATATTGGAGAAGTTCTGGATATAATCAGCACTTCCCTGATGTTGAAAATAGCGAGAGACGATAATAATAATTATGTAGTAACTTTAAACTAATGTGCCTATGCAAAAATGACAAAAATAGCCGGATGATAGTGGCTTATCATCCGGCAGAAATTTCATTAATTCATTTATTTATAAATCAAAGAAAAAACAAACAAATGTATGAAAAAGTACGAACAATTTTGTCATCGAAGTTCTCATTTCTTCAAAAAGATGGCTCTAATTTTGATTTTATTAGCAATTTGTAGTGAAAGTTTTCTTTATGCGCACTCTACTTATGCTCAACAAATTGTTTTAACCGTGAATATTAAAAACGGATCTCTGGGCGATGTTTTTTCAAGCATTGAAAAAAACAGCTAATTAATTTTTATCTATCATGGTGATAATATTGATTTGAACCGCAGGGTTTCAGTTAGTTCAGAAAACGAAACGATCGATAAAATACTAGATAAGGTTTTTACCGGAACCGATGTGGAATATATAGTCAATGACCGCCAGGTTATTGTAAGGAAGAAAAATATAATGCCGGCTCAGATTGTCAAAGCAGCAGAAAAACCACACCAGGAAAAATTTCGTGTTCATGGCATAGTGACTGATTCCTATGGAGAACCCTTGGTAGGGGCAACTGTCCTTGAAAAAGGAAATACATCTAATGGTACTATTTCTGATATAAATGGGGAGTATAATATTGAAATAGCTAATCCGAACGGAATATTAGTATTCGGTTATGTTGGACATAAGAGTTTGGAAAAGGCAGTGAATAGTCGTAATTCTTTAAATGTAGTTCTTGAAGATAATGCAACTACGCTCGATGAACTGGTCGTAACTGCTCTGAATATCAAGAAAGACCGCCGTGCTTTGCCGTATGCTTTGGGTGAAATCAAAGCAGAAGAGCTAACTACCATCCCCACACAAGGCCTTAGTAGCTCACTGTATGGTAAAGTAGCCGGTATGCAGGTGGCTTCTACTTCAGGTGGACAAATGGGGGGAACCAAGATTCAGCTTCGTGGGGTAAACTCTATAGCCGGTTCAAACCGTCCGTTGATTGTGGTAGATGGTATCCCGGTTTATGATGATGACACAAACTATACCGGACGTGACCGTGATCAAACTCAGGAATCATCAGCCTTAAACGACATCAACCCCGATGATATAGAATCAATATCGGTACTGAAAGGTGCGAATGCGGCAGCTCTGTATGGTTCGCGTGCAACCAATGGAGTTATTGTGATCACTACAAAAAAAGGAACCACAAAGAAAGGATTGGGAATAGAAGTATCGTCATCATACACTTATAATCAAATGGTTTGGATGCCTGAGTATCAAAATGAGTTTGGGGTAGGTACACAACCATTTTTCAATACCAATTCGGCCGGACAAAACATTCTTCAAAGCTCATCTGTGAGCTGGGGACCTGCTATGGATGGTACAAATGTGTTGTGGTGGGATGGGGTAGAACGTCCGTTCGTGGCACAGCCCGACAATATGAAAGACTTGTTTCAGGATGGTTTCAACAACAATAACTCTATTTCAATTACCAGTGGAGGAGAGAAATCGTCTATGCGTGTGTCGTATGCCAACAACAACTACGAAGGTTTTCTGAACAATATGACGCAGACACGCCATAATTTTAACTTCTCAGGAACAACACAGTTGTCTAGCTGGTTAACAGTAAATGCATCAATGAGTTATAATAGAAATAAGAATATAAACCCAGGTACCCGTATCGACCGTATCTCGAACTTTCCGATGCCGAGAAATGAAATAACAGCGCTTTACAAACAACACTACAAAACGGCTGATGGATATTTCATGACTAATGAAATGAGAGATGGAGCCGAAGGCGCAGTAAACGGTGTTAATGCCAACCTGAAAAATAACGTTATTAATTACTTGTTGTGGGAACAAAATGAAAACCGGTACACTACTGCAAAAGACCGTTACCTGGGGAATATATCGACTAACATTAAGATTATTGACCCCCTGAGTATACGTTTGTCTATCGGAACCGACCGTATCTATACTTTGAAAGAAGACAAGGAAATGCATAAACAATATTCTGACCCTGCCGATGCTACCAGCTTAGAAGGGATGTACAGAAAGATAAATAAAACATACATCAAAAACTTCTATGAAGCAATGGTGATGTTTGATCAGAAATTGAGCGACAAGTTCAACCTTTCGATAATGGGAGCATTCTCGTCTGAAGATATAAAAGAAAGTTCTAATAAATGGCAATCAAATGGTTTGAAAATCAATGGTATGTTCTCAGCTTCGAACAACAAGGGGAACTATTTGCAAAGCTCAGCGAACAAATGGGTAGAGAATGAAAGTGAAGTGATGTATGCCGTGTACGGATCAGGACAGTTGGCTTATAATAGCTACCTTTATCTGGATATTACCGCTCGTAACGACTGGAGTTCTCGCTTACCATCATACTCGCGTAGCTTTTTCTATCCATCATTCGGTTTAGGGTTTGTATTTAGTGATGCTTTTAAAGTTCCCGAATGGTTAACTTACGGAAAATTGAGAGGATCGTATGCTATTGTGGGTAACTATACACCGGAAAGATATTTTGCCAACATACTGTATACACAATCATCATTCGACGACCGGGTAACTACTAACTCATTTAGTTCTACTATTCCACCGGTATCAATTGACCCAGAGAAAACACACTCATTGGAATTTGGTACGGAATTGAAGCTGTTTGGTGGCCGGATAGGGATAGACTTTACTTATTTTGCGAACGAAACACGCAACCAGATCTTATCGGCAACTATACCTGTATCCACCGGTGGTGCCAAGATGTCGATGAATGCCGGTACCGTACAAAGTAAAGGGGTAGAGTTACAACTGACAGGACGCCCTGTTGAAACAAAAAATTTCACATGGAGCTCGACCTTGAACCTTAGCCGTACAAAAAGTACACTGGAAAAACTGAGTGATGGATTGGAATATTATCAAATAGGTAATCCATGGAGCGTACAGTTTCGCGCACTTCCAGGCGACCCTATATACGGTATCTATATAAGAAAATGGCAACGTGACGATAATGGTAATATGATTGTAGGCTCAAACGGTCGTTATATACAAGATACTGAATATAGCTACATGGGAGATGCAATGCCTAAAGTGGTTGCAGGTTTCAGTAATACATTCCAATACAAAAACTTCTCATTAAGCGTAATGCTTGATGGTCAATTTGGTGGTAAATTGGTATCATTCACTAACTCATTATTAAAAGCTTCGGGGGTAGGTAAAGAATCATTGTACGGACGTTCTGAAAAATACGGTGGTTTGCCTTATTATATGGATGCTAACGGTAATAGGATCTTGCTTGATAGCCACTCATCCGCTGCACCCGATGGAAGCTATGTATACCACGATGGTGTAATTGCAAAAGGGGTGAAAGAAGATGGTACAAAGAATGATATTGTTATTTCTTCTTATAATTATCATTATTATAAATACAATGGCCCATTAGATGCCTGTGAAGATTTGGTTCGCAAAAATACATACATAAAGGTTCGCGAATTGAACTTTACTTACAACATGCCGAAATCAATCTACAGCAAATTTAAATTACAAGGACTAAGCTTGTCGTTGATCGGAAGTAACCTGTTTTATGTATACAAAAGTATACCTAACGTGAGCCCTGAAAGTGGATTGGGAACAAGCAGCTTCTATTCGTACGTTGAGTATTCTTCGTATCCTTCGGAAAGAAACTTCGGATTCTCAGTAAAAGCTAAATTCTAAAAAGATAGTTTTACAACTAAAAAATAATAAAACTTATGAAGCGATTATTATATATTATTCCAATTTTAATAGCTCTTTTCCTGGCATCGTGCGATGATGAACTGGATAAAAGACATACCGATCCCGATGAGTTTACTGAAGCGAACATTGAGTTTTTGTTTACACAAGGGGCATCAAACTCAATTATGGCCGATTATACGAACTACTATACTTATGTATATGCTAATTTTGGGACCTACACACAAGCGTTAGCCCGAAATACAACTACTTCAAAGTATACTTCTTATGAACCGACAGGCGATCTGGGATGCTGGGATTTATACTATACCACAAGGATGGCTGAATTCGTAGAAATGCAACGGATCTACCAATACAATATTTCTGAGTCGGAGAAAGAGCAATACCATCCCTATATCTATGCCGGTAAGATTATTATGGCCTATAATACAATGTTTGCTACTGATTTGTATGGATCGATACCTTATAGCGAAGGATGGGGTGCCCGTCTGGGATTGTTCGGACAACCTACTAACCTGACTCCGAAGTACGATACACAAAAGGATATATACTATAGTATACTGGCCGACCTTAAGGAAGCTGCTACTTTTATGAAGAACAATGCTCTAAATACATCCATAACCAAGCATAAGGTGTTTTTAACACAGGATATTGTGTATGGTGGTAACTACAGTAAATGGTATAAATACGCCAACTCGCTTCGTTTGCGTGCAGCCATGCGCATATCAGATGTAGATGCTGCAAAAGCAAAAGAGGTATTAGGCGATTTGTCGTTGAGTGATTTGATTACCGACAATGCGGATAATGCGTATACATTCAGAGAAAATGCAGCAAACGCTGCCAATTCGGGATATGTCGACGGAGGTATTTGGAGGGCATTGAAGGATAGAGCAAACAATGGTGTTCCGTTTTATGCTCCCGAAAACATGGTGAAAATATTTAATGAAGCCAAAGATCCGCGTTTGAATGTGTTCTTTCAATCAGCAAGTGATGTAGATGGAGTAGTGCGTGAAAAAGATGCCGAAATTATCGGTATGCCTGAATCGTGTGATGTATTGTCTAACGAGCTAAACAGTAAAGACATTACTGCCATTGAATATTATGGAATTGTAAATTCAGCAACTGTACGTAACAATCCTGCATTTCCGGCAGGGGTAAGTATCACAGCTTCGGATGTTTACTTCTTGTTGGCTGAAGCCCAGACAAAAGGCTTGATCAATATGGGGAACGCAGAAGACTTTTACAACAAAGGTGTGATCTTGTCTATCCAGGAGTATTATACGTATTATCGTAACAGCACAGGTCCTACCAGAGAAGAGAGTATTGCCAACACTGATACTTCGGATGATACACTGGCGGAGTGGTTGGCGTCTTCTCCTTACAAATTTAATGCGTCAACAGCGTTGGAACAGATTGCCCGTCAGCGTTGGATTCACCACTGGATAGCCCAACCATACGAAGAGTGGACTGAGTATCGCCGTACCGATCTGCCTCAAATGGTAGACGACCGTGAGAGTAATGCACTGCTTAATCAGGGTAATGCTCCGGTGAAATTGAGATATCCGACATTGGAAGCGTCAATGAATCCGAATAACTTCCCAAGTAGTGAAGATAATATCAAGCAAAGAGTCTGGTGGGATGTAAATTGATTTTATATTCCGAAGGCAAGAAAATCTTTATTAATGATTGAATATAAAAGGATTTGAATATCTTTCTGTTTAAAAAAAATCCCCTCTAAGTTGGTTAAATACTTAGAGGGGATTTTTTATGTTATGTTTCGAATTAAACTTTCTCAACGGCGGCTGCCTGAACGTCCGCTACTGCTGCTTCTGCTTTCCGTTTTTTGAGATTGTTTATTGTCTTTATTCTCACTCCGTTTTTCTACTGAAGAACTTCTTCCGCTACTACGGGTACTTGATGATTTGCTTTCCGTACGTTTTGAACTGCTTGCTGTTTGTTCGTTACGTCTCGTATTGCTGTTTTCAATTTTTTGAATTTGTTTGTTATCATTCTGTTTGTTGGCAGATGGCGATCTTGACTCATTATTTCTTGTAGCTGACGATCTGTTATCATTCTTACGTACATCATTCTGTTTGTTAGCAGATGACCTGTTTTCGTTATTTCTTGCATTTGATGATGTTCTGCCTTCTACCCGGTTAGTACTTGTTGTTGCCTGTTTACTCCGATTCGTATTTTTGTTATTATTTACAGCCTGATTGTTATTTCTGGGCGGATTATTTCTTGAATTATTTGCGGATGAACGATATTGGTTGTGCTGAATCTGTTTGTGCTGATGTGACAAGTGTTTATGATTCCGGTCGTTTTGTTTTGGCATATAACGCGGTTCTACCCATGCCCAGTGATTTTGTTTAGCCCGGTGATAATGACGATCATTTATATAGTAAATGGATACCTGTGATCTATTATTACAATAGTGAGCATAGTTGCGTCTGTGATTATTATTATACATCCATGGATCGTATATATCATTAATAACAACTTTATACATCATATAAAGATCATACTTACGATACTTTTTAGGTAAATAAATACTGGAAACCCATCTTCTTCCACTTGGGTAAATGAATAAACCGTCGTTTACGTCATAATAGATGTTCAAATTCGGGAAATAATAAAATGCAGCATAATTGTATCCGGATGGTCCCCACGCAGGTTGAAAGTCCAGGTTTATATTTACTGAAACATGTTGTGCATTTGATGTATTGGTATTGAACAATGCGATTATTAATCCTAAACCTAAAGCGATAATTAACTTCTTCATGATTTTTACTTTTTAATAGGTTAGTAATTTGTTTGGCATCTCTCTGTTTGTGTATTTGACTGTAAAGATACAAATAGGTTTAGTCTGGCCTTTCATGTTTTACAACAACTTTAGTTTTGTTACTGCCACGATGTACTTTTGTAAAGTTTATTCTTTAAAATGATTCATTGTGTATGAAAAATTATTATTAATGTATCTTTTTGAAATATTATATTTATATTTGTAGCCAAAACGACAAAATTGAATGTGTATAAACAGTTATAATGTCAATAAAAGATGAACAAACAAAATCATTTAAACAATAGCTCAAAAGGTTTATACGATGCTTCTTACGAACATGATGCATGTGGAGTTGGTATGATTGTACATATTCATGGAGAGAAATCACATGAAATTGTGGAATCGGCTCTGAAAGTACTGGAGAATATGCGGCATAGAGGCGCTGAAGGTGCTGATAACAAAACCGGTGATGGTGCAGGAATTATGTTGCAGATTCCTCATGAATTTATATTATTACAGGGTATACCGGTACCGGAGAAGGGTAAATACGGAACGGGATTGGTATTTCTTCCTAAAAATGAAGAATTACAATCCGCAATTCTTCGTATCATGATCGAAGAAGTGGAAAAAGAAGGCCTGAATCTGACGCATTTGCGGAAAGTCCCGATTGACTCATCTATATTGGGAAAAGATGCACTGGAGACGGAGCCGGATATAAAACAGATCTTTATCACAGGTTGCAGTGAGCAACAAATTCTGGAATTAAAACTATATATTGTTCGTAAACGAATTGAAAAACGTGTTGCAACAATAGGTCCGGATGCTAAGAATGAATTTTATATAGTGTCGTTATCCACGCGCAATATTGTTTACAAAGGGATGCTTGAAACAATGCAATTGCGACATTATTATTCGGATTTGACGAATAGCTATTTTACGTCGGGACTGGCATTGGTACATTCGCGGTTCAGTACCAATACGTTTCCTCGCTGGAATCTGGCTCAGCCTTTCCGTTTGTTGGCTCATAACGGAGAGATTAACACGGTACGAGGTAACCGTGGATGGATGGAAGCACGGGAAAGTGTGCTGACTTTTCCGACTTTGGATAAGATAGATGATATCCGTCCGATTGTTCAGCCCGATATGAGTGATAGCGCTTCTTTAGATAATGTATTGGAATTTTTTGTTGCTGCAGGTATGAGTTTACCACATGCCATGGCTATGTTGGTTCCTGAAAGTTTCAATGAAAAGAATCCGATATCGGAAGATTTAAAGGCGTTTTATGAGTACCATTCTATTTTGATGGAACCGTGGGATGGTCCGGCAGCTTTGTTGTTTAGTGACGGACGTTATGCAGGAGGAATGCTTGATCGTAACGGATTGCGTCCGGCACGATACTTGATTACAAAGAATGATATGATGGTTGTTGCATCCGAAGTCGGTGTTTTAGATCTGGAACCGTCTGAAATTAAAGCAAAAGGACGGTTGGAGCCTGGAAAGATTATATTGGTTGACACGGAAGAAGGCCGGATTTATTATGATGAAGAACTTAAAGAACAATTGGCAGAGGCTAAACCTTACCGTACATGGTTGACAAGCAATCGGGTTGAACTGGATGAATTGAAGTCAGGGCGCCGTGTGGAAAGCAGTATTGATGATTATGAAAGACATCTGTGCTTATTTGATTACAGCAGGGAAGATGTGGAACGTATCATTATGCCGATGTGTACCGATGGAACAGAACCTGTGGGATCGATGGGTAATGATACTCCTTTGGCGATCCTGTCAACACGTCCGCAATTACTTTATAATTATTTCCGACAGCAATTTGCACAGGTTACCAATCCGCCGATAGACCCTATACGTGAAGAATTGGTGATGAGTTTAGCTGAATATATTGGCGCTGTAGGCGATAATATATTACAACCCAATGAAACGCATTGTAAAATGGTGCGTTTGCCTCATCCTGTCTTAAGTAACACACAATTAGAGCTTCTGTGTAACATACGTTATAAAGGATTTAAGTCTGTCAAATTATCAATGTTGTATGATGTAAATCAGGGGCGTGACGGATTGGAAGCTGCTCTGGACCAGCTTTGTAAGCACGCTGAACAATCCGTAAAAGACGGCGTTAATTATATTATTCTGAGTGACAGGGATTCAAACGAAAAATATGCTCCCATACCTTCATTGCTTGCCGTAAGCGCCGTACATCATTATCTGATTTCAGTCCAGAAACGTGTTCAGACAGCTTTGATCGTTGAAACCGGCGAATTGCGCGAAGTGATGCATGCTGCGTTATTACTGGGCTACGGTGCCAGCGCTCTCAATCCTTATATGGCATTTGCCATATTGGACGACCTGGTAAAAAAGAAAGATATACAACTTGATTATGCTACAGCGCAGAAAAATTATATAAAAGCACTATGTAAAGGCTTGTTGAAGGTGTTAAGTAAGATGGGTATAAGTACGATACGTAGTTACAGAGGAGCTAAGCTCTTTGAAGCAATCGGTTTAAGTGAAGAAATTATTTATAAATATTTCGGAGGAACAACCAGCAAAATCGGAGGAATCTGTCTGGAAGAAATCGCTGCCGATTCAAGGCGTTTGCATGATAATGCCTATGGTAAGTTACCAGAGCAGGTTTTACCTCATAAGGGTATGCTAAGTTACCGGAAAGACGGAGAACAACATGCCTGGAACCCCGAAACGATTGTAGCCTTACAATTGGCTACGCGTATGGGAAGTTATAAGAAATTTAAAGAATACTCCGGATTGATAGATAATAAGAAAGAACCTGTTTTCTTACGTGATTTTCTTACATATCGGAAGGGTGAGCGCATTCCAATTGAAAAAGTTGAACCAGCCAGTAAAATAATGAAGCGTTTTGTGACCGGTGCGATGAGCTACGGCTCTATCAGTCAGGAAGCGCATGAGACGATGGCTATTGCTATGAATAAGATTCACGGACGTAGTAATACCGGTGAAGGAGGTGAAAACCCCGAACGTTTCAAACCACGTAAGGATGGGTTATCATTACGTTCCGCTATTAAACAAGTGGCTTCAGGACGGTTTGGAGTTACAGCCGAATACCTGGTGAATGCGGATGAAATACAGATAAAAATAGCACAGGGTGCTAAACCCGGTGAGGGAGGGCAATTGCCTGGTCATAAGGTGAATGAGATTATTGCGAAGACGCGGCATTCCATACCCGGCATCTCATTGATATCGCCTCCTCCGCATCATGATATTTATTCTATTGAGGATCTGGCACAGTTGATCTTTGATTTAAAAAATGTAAATCCCGATGCTGAGATAAGTGTGAAATTAGTAGCAGAAAGTGGGGTAGGGACTATTGCAGCAGGTGTGGCTAAAGCTAAAGCCGACCGGATTATTATATCCGGTGCTGAAGGAGGGACGGGCGCTTCGCCCATCAGTTCGATCCGTTATGCCGGTATTCCGCCTGAAATAGGATTGTCGGAAACTCAGCAGACGCTGGTGTTGAATGGCTTGCGGGGACAGGTCAGGTTGCAGAGCGACGGGCAGTTGAAAACGGGCCATGATATTATTATTATGGCTTTACTTGGAGCGGAGGAATTCGGTTTTGCAACGTCGGCATTAATTGTATTGGGATGTGTGATGATGCGTAAATGTCATTTGAATACATGTCCGGTAGGTGTTGCCACTCAGGATGAATCGTTGCGGGAACGATTTCATGGAAAGCATGAGTATCTGGTGAATTTCTTTCATTACCTGGCTGAAGAAGTACGTGAACATCTGGCTGAAATGGGTTTTACTAAATTAGATGATATTATCGGCCGTACTGACCTGGTTGAACAAAAGTTACCGGATGGTGTGGCAAAACATGGGTTACTAGATTTTTCGAATTTGTTGCATTTTGTGGATGATGGCCGCTCATCGGCTATACGGAATATAACACGTCAGGAACATCAGGTTCATGATATAAAAGACCGTGAAATTATCAGGTATGCGAAAAATGCAATCGAAAAGCAACAGGAAATATCGTTGGATTTTGTGATTGCCAATACTGACCGATCGGTTGGAGCCATGTTATCAGGCGTTATTGCACGGAAATATGGTCAGACCGGATTGCCGGACCAGACGTTGAATGTTAAATTTAAAGGATCGGCCGGGCAAAGTTTCGGAGCCTTTCTTGTTCATGGTGTGCATTTCCGTTTGGAAGGAGATGCGAACGATTATTTAGGAAAAGGATTGAGTGGTGGGCGTATCAGTGTAATGCCGCCGGTTCGTTCCACATTTGTAGCCGAAAATAATACGATTGCCGGAAATACTTTGCTTTATGGTGCGACGAGTGGCGAAGTCTATATTAACGGACGTGTCGGCGAGCGTTTTTGCGTACGAAATAGTGGTGCGATTGCTGTTGTGGAGGGCACAGGCGACCATTGTTGTGAGTATATGACGGGTGGGCGCGTTGTCGTACTTGGTGAGACAGGAAGGAATTTTGCTGCCGGTATGAGTGGCGGTGTTGCTTATGTATGGAATCGTAATGGTGATTTTGATTATTTCTGTAATATGGAAATGGTTGAATTGTCTTTAATAGAAGATAACAGCAGGCGTAAGGAAATCTATGAGTTGATCCGTAAGCATTATTACTATACGGGAAGTCATCTGGCTGCAACGATATTGGAACAATGGGATAAGTATGTGGAAGAATTTATTGAAGTTGTTCCGATCGAATATAAGCGAGTATTGCAGGAAGAACAGATGAAGAAGTTACAATTTAAGATTGCAGAAATGCAACGTGATTATTAAACAATACAGAAAATGGGAAATCCAAGAGCGTTTTTAACTATACCCAGAAAAGATGCGGGCTATCGTTCGATTGATGACCGTATTCATGATTTCAGTGAGGTAGAACAGACTTTAAATAGTAGTGATCGTCGTAAACAGGCATCACGGTGTATGGATTGTGGGGTTCCATTTTGTCATTGGTCATGTCCGATCGGAAATAAACAACCTGAGTGGCAGGATTTACTGTATAAAGGAAAATGGTGTGAAGCTTATTATATCCTGGAACAGACATGCGATTTCCCGGAATTCACTGGTCGTATATGTCCGGCGCCTTGCGAAAAAAGTTGTGTCCTGAAGTTAAGTTGCGATGAGCCTGTAACGATACGTGAGAATGAGGTAGCTATTATCGAGACAGCATTTCGTGAGGGCTATGTGAAGCCATTTAAGCCTGTTCGTAACGGCAAAAAGATTGCTGTAATAGGTAGTGGTCCGGCAGGATTAGTTGTGGTAAATCAACTGAATCGTAAAGGATATGCTGTAACCGTTTATGAAAAATATGAGCTTGCAGGCGGATTGCTCCGGTATGGGATTCCGAATTTTAAGTTAAGCAAGAAAATTGTAAGCAGACGTATCCGTCTGATGGAAAAGGAGGGGATTGAATTCCGGACAAATACGGAAATAGGGAAAGACATTCCGGTAAACGATCTGGTAAATACATTTGATGCCGTGTGTGTGGCCATAGGGAGTGAAATCCCACGCGATCTTCCTGTTGAAGGACGTGAATTAAAAGGTGTTTATTTTGCGATGGAATTGCTTGCCCAGCAAAACCGTATTTTACAAAGTATTGAAGTGGCAGAGAAAGATTTGATTCATGCTAAGAATAAAAATGTATTGGTAATCGGAGGAGGTGATACCGGAAGTGATTGTGTGGGTACTTCCATACGTCACGAGGCTAAGTCTGTTATTCAGATCGAGATATTGCCCCAACCTCCGGTTGGATCCAATCCGGATACTCCCTGGCCGGCATATCCGAACATTCTTAAAACGAGTAGCAGCCACGAAGAGGGTTGTTTGCGTCGTTGGAATCTGACGACGAATCGGTTCATTGGCGAAAAAGGCAAACTGAAAGCTGTTGAAATAGAAGAAGTAAAATGGGTTAATCCAAAGAATGGAGGGCGTCCTGTAATGCATCCTACAGGGAAAAAAGAAATACTGGATGTGGATATTGTTTTACTTTCGATGGGATTTATTCATCCGGCACAGGACGGAATAATCAAGGAACTGGGGCTTGTTACGGATGAACGGGGAAATATACAGGTAGATGAAAACGGACAGACTTCAAACAAAAAAGTATTTGCCTGTGGTGATGCGGCTTCAGGTGCAAGCCTGGTTGTAAGGGCAATGGCGTCGGGAAGGAAGGTCGCGGAAGCGATTGATCGGTTTATTAATTGAAAACTTATTATTATGTGTGGAATAACAGCTATTTTTAAAATACAACAGGGAGAACAGGATGAACTTCGTTCGCAGGTGTTGAAAATGAGTAAAAGGATTCGTCATCGCGGACCTGACTGGAGTGGTATTTATAGTAGTGAGAATGCGATTCTGGCACACGAACGCCTTTCAATCGTAGATCCTGCTTCAGGAAAACAACCTCTGGTCAGTCCGGATGGAAATGTCATTTTGTGTGTAAATGGTGAAATATATAACCATCGTGAATTACGGGTACAATTAAGTAATAAGTATAAGTTTAAGACCGGATCCGATTGTGAGGTTATACTCGCTTTATATCAGGAAAAAGGAATTAATTTTTTAGAAGATCTCAATGGCATTTTCGCTTTTGCCCTTTATGATCAGTTAAAAGATTGTTTCCTGATAGCACGTGATCCGATCGGTGTGATTCCGCTTTATGTGGGAAAGGATGAAAAAGGGCATATACTTGTTTCTTCCGAATTAAAAGGACTGGAAGGGTATGCTACCGAATATGACCAGTTTATGCCGGGTCATTATTGGTATAGCGGAGATAAGAAACCCATCCGGTGGTATAAGAGGGAATGGGATAATTACTATAATGTAAAAGCAAATAAAGCCGATAAAGAAGCTCTTCGTACAGCCCTGGAAGATGCGGTTTGCCGTCAGTTGATGACTGACGTTCCATACGGGGTATTGCTTTCGGGAGGATTAGATTCATCCATTATTTCGGCTATTGCGAAAAAATATGCAGCGAAACGAATTGAAAATAATCAACGGACGGATGCCTGGTGGCCTCAGTTACACTCTTTTGCTATTGGGTTGGAAGGTTCGCCGGATTTAGTAGCTGCGCGCAAAGTAGCCGGTCATATCGGGACGGTTCACCATGAAATACATTATACTATACAGGAGGGACTGGATGCACTTCGTGATGTTATATATCATATTGAGACATACGATGTGACGACGGTCCGGGCTTCAACACCCATGTATCTGCTTGCACGTGTAATCCGTAGTATGGGTATCAAGATGGTGTTGAGCGGCGAAGGTGCCGACGAAGTTTTTGGCGGTTATTTGTATTTCCATAAAGCGCCGGATGCAGAAGCTTTCCATAAAGAAACGGTTCGTAAAATCAATAAACTTTACCTGTATGATTGTCTGCGGGCCAACAAAAGTTTAGCTTCGTGGGGAGTGGAAGGCCGTGTTCCTTTCCTGGATAAAGAATTTCTGGATGTAGCTATGCGTATTAATCCCGAATCGAAAATGGCTTCAGGTGGTACGATTGAGAAAAAGATTTTACGTGAAGCTTTCGAAGACTTATTACCGGAAAGCATTGTCTGGCGGCAAAAAGAGCAATTTTCGGATGGTGTCGGATACAATTGGATTGATACATTAAAACAAATGACTTCCGATTTGGTGTCCGATGATAAGATGAAACATGCAGCCGATCGTTTTCCGGTCAATACTCCGCAGAATAAGGAAGAATATTATTACAGAAGCATATTTGAAGAATATTTTCCGAGTAAAAGCGCTGCTTTTTCAGCGCCATCGGTACCAAGTGTTGCCTGTTCAACAGCTGAAGCTCTGGCCTGGGACCAAACATTTCAGAGTATGAATGAACCAAGTGGCCGTGCTATAAAAGGGGTACATCTTTCGAGTTATTAGATTTCTGAATCAAAACCATGAGTGTGATTTAGATAATGTCTATCCACAACCGGAATGTTTACGGTTTTACTCCGTTTAAAATCACGCTCATATGGTTGTATTTATTATTGCGGTATTGCTTTTCTAATTCCGATAGTTGTCTGCGATCCGTTTTATTTGCACGAATTACGAACAATGTTAAGTCAGAAATTCTGTTTATAATTGTTGCATCGGCAACCGTATTAGAAGTTGTACTATCTAAAACAATATAGTCATAGTGCTTCTTCAAATCCTGAATTAGTATGTCAAAGCGATTACTGAAGAGTAATTCCGAAGGATTCTGAGGAACAGGGCCTGCTGTAATAAAATCAAACGTTTCATATAAGGCCTTTTTTATTATTATATCGTTAATGTTGTTGGTTTTTCCGGATAAAAAATCCGAAATACCTGAATAACTTTTGTTGATATATGAACTTAGTGTGCCTTTACGCATATCTAAATCCACTAATGCCACCTTTTTCTGTACCAAGGCAAAACTCACGGCAAGGTTTATAGACGTAAATGTCTTTCCTGCTCCGGGGGTAAGTGAAGTAATCATAATGACTTTGCCACCTTGAGCCTTATTATTCGTAGAATCTACATTTGCCTGAATCATTCGAAATGCTTCCGAGGTAGGATCATTGCTGTTTCTCCGGACTGCAATATCTCCCGGTTGTTTCTTTTTTTGAAGAGGTATATCGCCAAAGAATGGCATTGATAGCATATCTTCTATATCATTACGATTGCGAACCGTTGTCTTCAGACCTGCTTTTAACCATAATACAAACATCGGTAGTACAATCCCTGCTATAAACGCTGCTAATGCTATTAATGTTATATTAGGACTTGTTGGCTTTTCCGGACCATTTGCCTGGTCTATAATTTGGATATCATTTTCTCTTATAGAATGAAAAAGTGTGCAATCTTCTCTTTTCTTCGAGAGGTAAAGATAAAGTGCCTCCTTCGTTTTTTGTTGATATTCTATGGGTGAAATTTGCGTTTGTAGAGTGGGTACAACCGGAATTAGAATTTTCTCCGATTCAAGCTTCCGAATATTCTTTATTTTATTCTCTGTATTAAGGACAAAATTCCCAATATCACGAATGATGTTTTGCTTTATCAATGTTATAGACTTATTCAGATCTGCGATAGGTTTCTTTTCGTCACTGTTACTTAAAATTAGTTTACTTCGTTTGAGAATTAAATTGTTATATTCAGTTATTTGTTTTTCAATGTTAGCATCAGAAATAGTATAAGCCGGAATTAACTCTGAACTACGCTTTGGGTCCAGAATATAATCACTGATATCTCTGGCAAGTGTTTTCTTGTTTTGTAAATCTATTATTTTCTGGTTGCTAAGGTCGCTGTTGTCTATCTGTATGTTTGTTTCAGGATTAACATCTGTCAGCTTTTTTTCAGGTATGACAGAATCAATGCCTGCATCTATATTATCTAATTCTTTTTCAATGAAAAGCAACCGTTCGTTGATAAAATCTAATGTGTTAGTAATGATCTGGTTTTTATCATTTATGAATTCTTCATTATATAGATCAATGATCGTATTTATTATATCTTCGTTGCGTGTTACAGGTGCATCATTTAATGAAATATCTATTACAGATGCTGATTTTTTAGGTATCCGGACATTTAACTTATCACTATAGTGTTGTGCTATTTTTTCAAGATTCTCTTTTGTGATTGTGATCGGAATATCAAAATACTTTGCATCATAATAAATCGATGGATTGATTACGATCTCTCCAAGAGGTGTAGAAACAGTATTGTTTTCTTTTAAATTTACTGCTATAATTTTACTATTGTCATTAGAAAAATTAGATAAATGTATTTTGCTTTTGGAAATTGGAATAGCAACAAAAGAGAACTGGTCGGTTTCGGATGCATTAGGAAAACTGACGGTTATAGGGGAATGAGTATATAATTCGGTTTTACGTAAGTCATCATTTATGGTATAATTTATATCAAGGTTTAATTGTCTGGCGACTTTTAGCATTAGTCGTTTGGATTTAAAAATAAATGTTTCATTCTCGATATTTCTTTTTATATCTGTGGGATATTCTAAAGATTGGCTAAGAATACGAGCGGAGTTATTATCTTTAAATAAAACAGAACCGGTACGGGTATATGCCACCGGAGAACAATAGGTAATGTATATAAATGCAATGATTAAACATATAATTACAGAAATGACAAACCAATACCAGTTCCGTCTTATGCTGTATGACAGATTATTGGTATATGGTCTTTTATTGTTCTCTTCTGTAGATATTGTTTTCTGTTCTTGAACCATGAAACTCTTTTATTTATCAGGGTTTTACGCTATAATAGTACGTTTTGCACATACAATTAGCATTCAAATTTATATTAAAATTCTGAGATTTAAATTCACTATGTGGAAAAATAGTGAGAATTTGCATTTTCTTTATTTTTATACAAATGGTTTTTTATTATAACAAAATAGTGGAAAAGTATGTTTTTATGGTTAGATAACATCAGTCGTTTTTTCGCAGCAGCATAATCAAATTAAGCCTTGACTCCTGATTCCCATTAAAAAAAGCTCTATATATCTCATATAAAGCTTTTTTATCAAATGTATTTAAATAGGTAAAATTCTGGAATTAATTAAGTTCCCAGATAATATGTCAATATATTCCAATATAATATTGGTTGGCTCCTGTACCTGTTATGAGCGATTTATTATATCTCATAGAATCTTATTTTTGAATAGTTTGATATAATAAAAAGAGTTACAAAGTTCCGGGAAATATAAATTCGATACAATCCCTATACATATGTATTTTTCTTGCATATTTAATTATGAAAATACCTACTATTTGTGATTTTATTTACAAAATAATTGCATTATAGGAAATGATTGAAAAGCTGTGTTTAATTCTTTATGAAAAGTTTCTTTAACAGGTGTTGATTTTTTTATGGAAATTTGATAGGGTTTTGCGTTACTTCCCGATCTTATTAGTGAAAACAGATTATTATTCATCTAAAAAAAGATACTAAAATGGGAACAAAAAGTTTATTATCTGTATGGTTAGCTTTAATGATCCTTTTCTTAAATGGAGGGGTTATTTTGAATGCACAGGAAGATGCGGGTGATTTTTATACAATCAGTGGTATAGTGAAAGACATGAGGACGAAAAAAGCGATTGAGTATGTCAATGTATCGGCATTGGGCACAAATGTCGGAACGATTACCAATGAAGATGGTGAATTTACCCTTAAATTAAGCAAGGCCATGAATGTAAAAGAAATACAGTTATCATGTATTGGTTTTTACAATGCACGGGTTACAATTAATAAAAATAATCAGGAAGGAGAGGTCTTTTTTATAACTCCGGAGTCCTTTAATTTGAGTGAAATTCAGGTATTTAGCTGGCGCAATCCGCGTGATTTGGTAAAAGCGGCTCTCGATAAAGTAGAACATAACTATACCATGGAACCGAATATGTTAACCGGATTTTACCGGGAAACGATTCAAAAGCGTCGTCGCTACATCAATATTTCGGAAGCCGTGATAGAAGTTTATAAAAGTTCATATAATCAATCGGCAGATCAGGATCGGGTAAAAGTATTGAAAGGGCGAAAACTGGTAAGTCCTAAAGTGGCAGATACATTGAGCGTTAAATTCTTAGGAGGACCGAATATGCCTATATATATGGATGTTGTCAAGAATCCTGATATTCTATTGGATCAGGATATTCTTCAATACTATGTATATAGAATGGGTGAAACGACCTCAATTGATGACCGTTTGCAATATGTTGTACATTTTGAACCTCAGGCAATTCTTCCATATGCATTGTATATCGGTACACTTTATATCGACCGGGAAACATTATCTTTTACACGTGCCGAGTTTAAGATGGATATGCGTGATAAACTGAAAGTAACAGATGCTATCCTGAAAGAAAAACCTAGGGGATTGCGGTTTACTCCGGAAGAAGTTTCATATATAGTTACATACAGACAACAAGGCGATAAAACATACTTGAATTATATTCGCAATGAAGTACAATTCAAGTGTGATTGGAAACGAAGGTTGTTTGCTACGAACTATACAGTGTTAAGTGAAACGGTGATTACCGATAGAAACGATCAGAATGTGATCCGGATTCCGGCACGGGAGGCATTTTCTATGCGACAATCGCTAAGCCAGGAAGTGGCATTATATCAGGATGATAATTTCTGGGGAAATTATAATATCATCGAACCTACCGAGTCGCTGGAAAATGCAGCAGGTAAATTAAGGAAACAACAGAGTAAGTCACAATAATATTGTATATTTGTTTCATCTCTTATCAAAATGAAACCGGTATATGCTGAATGATATTGCAGTTTTTAAAAAGATAAAACAAGGAGATATAAAGACCTTTGAGAAAGTCTTTCGTCAATATTATGCGCCTCTTTGTATATACGCATTCAGCATAACCAGCCGGAAAGATATCTCTGAAGAAGTTGTTCAGGATGTTTTCTACAATATTTGGAAAGAGAGGGAGAATATACAAATTTTGCGTTCGGTTAAAAATTATCTGTATGGGGCAGTACGAAATCAATCATTGCGCTATCTTGAACATTTATTAGTGCAGGAAAGACATCGTGCATATGTAGTGAATGGTGAAAATTTCATTTCAGAGTATTCACCCCAGGAACAGTTAGAATATAAAGAACTGGAAGGTATAATTAACCGGACATTAAAAAAATTACCGGAAAGACGTATGCAGATATTTCGTATGCATCGGGTGGATGGTAAAAAATATAAAGAGATTGCCGATCACTTTTCAATTTCTATAAAAACCGTTGAGGCAGAAATGACAAAAGCGTATCGGATATTACGTCAAGAAATAGAAAAATATTAAGAAATGGTTTTTAGAGAAAAAGAAGATATCGTTACCGATCAGGCGTGGGGGCATCTGTATGAAAGATTGGAAAATGACGGTTTGCTTCCTGGTGATGGCAGAGTAAAACAACTTTTCTGGCAGACGGCTACATTTAAATGGGCTGCTGCTGTTGCTGTTGTTCTGTGTGTGTTATCGGGTTGGTATATGATGCGTTATACAGATGCTCCTTCAAAAGATTTATTGGTTTTACATAACGAAGCGAATGCTCCGACTCTGGCGAAAATGCTTGAAGACGGTTCAGTCGTTTATTTATCCGAACAGACGTCGCTTCGTTACCCCGACCGGTTTGCTGATAACAAGCGTGAAGTTATACTGGATGGAGAGGCCTTTTTTGAAGTCAGCAAGAATGCCGAACGTCCTTTTCTTATTAATACGGATCTGGCAACCATCGAAGTAGTCGGAACGTCGTTTAATGTAAAAAGCAATGACCCTTCTTCTTTTTTATTATCGGTACGTGATGGAGAAGTACGTGTTACATTAAAAAGACAGCAACAGGTTGTTTCGGTCAAGGCCGGCGAAACGGCATTGTTTGATTCGGATCAGCTGCAGTTGCTCAAAACGGGTGCACATCGATTTGACGAGTATATCAAACGCATTCATTTTAAGGATGAACGCCTGGATAATATAGCCCGAATTATTAATATGAATTCGGATTCTCTACAATTGAGTATCGCCCCAGGGCTTGAGGGACGTTTGTTGACATTTACTACTTCCGGAAGTAGTCCCTCAACAGCAGCGGAATTAATTAGTTTAGCTTTACATTTACAATATTCACAACAGGAAAATACTATTTATATTTCTCAACGGGAATAGATGTTATGAACCAAATGCTCGCTCACATTCGATGTTTTGTAGCTTGTTTGATATTCTCTTTTCTGGTAATAAACGTACAAGCGAATGACAAAGATGTGTTTGATCGTAAAGTTCGGATTTCAAAAAATAAAGGCACAGTCTACGAATTTTTGAAAGACATTTCGGAACAAACTGACTTTTTGTTTATTTATGACAGTCAGATTATAAACAACGACAGAATCATAAAAATACAGAAAGGTGAATATACGTTGCGTGATGCAATTTATTTAATAACCGGAGACCGACGTTTGTCTATGGATTTACTGGGCGAACATATTTTATTACGTTTACCAGAGAAACAAAAACCGGATGATGTTAAAATAGCGGTTTCACCTCCTTCGAAAACACATATTACGATTGGAGGAAAATTATTTGACTGTCAAACCGAAGAGCCGGTTCTTTCTGCTTCGGTGGGCCTGGTGAATACAACTATCGGTACGATTACAAATCAGGATGGTGAGTTTCAACTCATGATCCCGGATTCGCTTCTCCATGCAAAAGTTCGTTTTTCGCATATCGGGTATGAAAGCCGTGAAATGGAAATAGCTTTGCTGGAAGGGCAACACGTTGACCTGGCATTGAATCCTCAGGTTGTTTCTCTGCAGGAAGTTATTGTAAGGGCAGTTAGTCCGATGCAGGTGTTAAGCGATATGTTGAATCATCGGTCTGTAAATTACGCCTCTGATCCGGTATATCTTACTACTTTTTACCGGGAAGGGATTGATAACCGGCAAAAAAACTTTGATCTGACGGAATCTGTTCTTCAAATTTACAAGACGGGTTATCAAAATCCTTCATCAGCCGATCAGGTCAAGCTGATAAAGATGCGCCGGATTGTAAACCGTCAGCAAACGGATACGATTTATCCAAAGATGAAATCTGGCGTTAATTCTTGTTTGATTTTGGACATAATAAAAGAATTACCCGATTTCCTGGATCCACAAGACGGATATTCATATATGTATGCACATACGGGTATGAATGTGATAGACGGCCGGTTGGTCGATGTCATCTATTTCGAGCAAAAAGAATATATTCATGAACCGCTTTACACGGGCGAATTATTTATTGAAACGGAAAGTAAGGCATTGGCCGAAATACGTTTCGAATTAAATCCCCGCCTGATAAATAAAGCGACCCATATGTTTGTAGACCGCAAAACAGCCAATCTGAAGATCGATCTGCAACAGGCAAAATACCTTGTTACTTATAAACCTGCTGACGACGGAACCTATTATGTCAATCATATACGCGGAGATATAACTCTTAAAGTCAGGAAGAAAAGGCGTTGGTTTAGTGCTCCGATCCATTTTTGGTTTGAGATGGTGACATGCAAAATCGATACTGAACAAGTACATTCATTCTCGCGAACCGAACGGCTGTCGCCTACCCGGATTTTTTCCGAAACCAAGCATGGATATGACAAAGAGTTTTGGGAGAACTTCAATATCATTTTGCCGGAAGAAGAATTAAAGGATGCTATTATTAAAAACCTGAATGAGGTGTTGGTTACAGAGTGATATCCTGCCCTCTATCTTTTTATTGATAATGAGCAGGATTGAGAAAGTCATTTCGTTAACAGTTTATTAAGTTCAATGGGGTTATCTGTAGTAATAAAGTCAATACCTTTCTCAATGAATACTTTCATCATTGTAGTATCATTTACTGTCCAGACATTTGTTGTTAATCCCAAATCCCTGGCTTCATCAATCCACTCCGGATGTTCCGATAATGTTTTATATGAATAGTCTAAACCAGATAAACCGAGCGTTTTTAAGTCTGCCGGAGAAACATTTCCACTCAGGTAAACAATTGTAGCCTGTGGAGATTTGCGTTTCAATTCCTTGCAAATGTTCATGCTGAATGATATATAATCAACGCGATCTTCAAGATTGAATGAGCGAACCATATCCACTACTTTATTAACTAACAGGTCTTCATTTACAATACGTTTATGTGGTTTAATCTCCAATACGAGTTTAATATCAGGCAGTTTACTTCCTGATTCCAGATATTGTTCCAAAGTAGGAATTTTTTCTCCGTTTGATAATGTAATACGTTGTAACTGTTCGTATGTTTGATCTTCCACGTAGATACTATCAATTACAGCGTCATGATTTATTACCGGGATACCATCAGATGTGATCCATACATCGAATTCAGAACCGTAGATAGACAACTCATGTGCCAATCGTAAGGCTGTTAATGAATTCTGTGCAGATTCGGGTGTATTCCAATGTCCCCGGTGGGCAATGACGCGTGTTTGCCCGTTAATAATTGAAAAATAGCTTGCGAGAAGAGCGTATAAAGCTATGATTGTTATTTTTTTCATATATCTATATTGTTAAAATGCGTAACGAATTCCTAGTTGTACCTGATAAGGATTGCCACCTATGCTTGAAACACCTGTATTTGTATTTACGTTATAAACAAATTGCTTCTGTTCAGCGTCAAAGCTCTTAACAGTATAAATATTTTGTTTCCCTAAGTTTTTATTCGTACCCCAATCTTTACTTAACAAGTTAGCAACATTGAAGATGTCAACCGAAAGCTCTATGTTTTGTGATTTGTATATCTTAAATTTCTTTGCAATCCGTAAATCAAATGTACCATAGAATCCGTTAACACCCCCATTACGTTCAGCCACTTTTCCATAACTATCCTTTATATAATCTTTCAGGCTTTTTTCGGCATCGGGATTATCCAGGATAGAAAGAATACCTTCACGTATGTATTGAGGAGTAGCAGGATCTTCCGGGTCATAAATATATGCAAGGTCGTTGGATGCAACAAAGTCTCCGTTTATATTCCCGTTTACCCCCAGAGAGTAACGTGTTCCTCCTATACCCGAAAAGCGTAGCCCTACATTAACACCCCAAAAGGTGGGTGCCGTTCCGTAAAGTACCAGTTTATGCCGGAATTGGTTGTTTGAATAAGTCATCTTACTCAGGTCACGCGGATCATCAATTACCATTTGCGATAGTGTTGCCGAATTTGCGACATTCCCATTGTAGGATGTATTATCTTTGGTATCGTTCCAGGTATAGCTGAACGCAACTTCCGCATCATTATAATATCGCCATACACCATCAACTACGAATGCAAACTGATTAACTTTACCCTTGCTTATCAGTTCCAATACACGTCCGACTTCTTCTGTTTTCCGACCTTGCATCCAATCGATAGCCCCATTAGTAGAATTGATTGATTCTGCAGGTACATATACTCCTCTGTTTGCTTCTGCTGCTAAACGAAAGTAGGGTTGATCTACCATATTCCGGTCTACATACATATAATTATTACGTGCCAGTGTTGTATATCCGCTAATTCCTACCCGTAAACGATCCGAAAAGAAGTGAGTATAGGTAATGTTTGCTTTATATACGACAGGAACTTTGGCATCGGCACCGTTCATATTAATTGTGGCAATTTTCGGTATATCCGGATTATTGAATAAATCAACTCCCGGTGCGCTAAGTGGATTATTACGATAAGATGAGAAATCAGGTGTAGGAACCAGATCTCCCTGTACATCTACAGACAGGACCTTAGTACCATCAAATACCATATTATTAATCATAGCATAGTTGTTGATATCCGAAGCAAATATTCCTCCTCCAAGCCGGATAATATCTTTGTGTTTTTCATTGATATCCCAGGTAAGCTGGACGCGCGGTTGTATTTGAAACGTATTTAAACCATTATCTGTACGGAGGCCCAACTCATCATAAACCGTCTGATTAAAGTTGCCTTTGTCGAAGTAATTGGCATTGTCAAGGCGTATTCCGCCCATCACTTCAAATCCCGGGAAGAGTTTCGTTTGTAATTGTGCATAAAGACCTGTATTTAGAATATTTTGTTTAACTCTTTGATCAGGATTCAGATACACTTCACGGGCATACCGATAGGGTTTTAGGTTCTCAAAATTATCCAGGCCGGTAAAGTAGAACCGCCCATTCGCTTCGCTTCCGTATCGTGAATCCATGTTGGTATACATCACGTCAAATCCAAATGTATAATTGATTGTTTTTGTATTATAATAAAAATTGTCAACCAGTTGAAATACATTGTTGTAGAAGTTTTCAGGACAGTAACGTTGGCCGCCTAACTGGATCGTTGTGTATGCACTTTTGTCATCGATGGTCGATTCTATCCGTTCAACGATTGCACGTGGTATATTGGCAGACGGAAGTTGACTATTGGGCACAGACTCTTCGGATGTATATAAATGCTGAAATTTCAGTTCATTGATGGAACGTGTGCCTATGACAGAGCGTAATGTTGCCAGCATGCTGTTATCGATGGAGTTAACATCACCATATACTTCATAGATATTGATTGAACTATTATCGCCCAAAGCCTGGTTATTACGGTCGTTTACATAATTATCGCGGATTGTCAGGAGATTTGTTGCGTTCAATTGCCAGTCGATACGTGCAAACAACGCATCTGTTCCTTGTTTTTTATCGAATGATCCGAACTGCGGACTATTAGCTACCCCGTATTTGTTGCGTGCAATTTCCAGGTAGCGATCTAAAGAAGATTGGGTTACATTATACCGTTTTTCATCGGCGGCTGATTTGATATCTGCGATTTGTAGTGGGCGTGAATCTGCCTGGTGATCCCAGGCTATGAAGAAATGCGCCCGGTCTTTAATGATTGGTCCACCTAATGTTAAACCAAACTGGTATGTCGAAAAATCCGCATCCCGTTTGTTGCCTCTGATATCATAAGGGCTCGAAAGCCAGTCCGTACGGCCATATAGGAATGCACTACCGGTAAACAGGTTAGTTCCCGATTTGGTAACAGTACTTACAGCGCCTCCTCCACTTCGTCCCTGAGTTACGTCATATTGATTGGTTACGACATTAAATTCACGTACAGCCTCCATAGAGATAGCATAAGGGCCTCCATTACGGTTAGTTGTTCCTCCCGATGTCGGATTCTTGGCAGTCATCCCATCAATCGTGAAATTGGTTGATGAGGCCAATTGACCGGATAAGCTGCTTCCGGTACTTAGGGGAGACAAATCAACAAGTGATGTGAAATTACGTCCGTTTACCGGTAGACGGGCAATGTCGCGATTGCTAACAGATGTGGCTGCTCCGATATTAGGGACTGTGTTTTTTAGCGAATTTGCGACTATTTCAACAGCCTGTATCATTTCTGTTTCTTCCGTCAGTTTAAAGTCAACTCGTAACATATCTCCCTGGTTGAGCGAATACCCTGTTTTGGTTTGTTCGCCATAACCGATATAAGAAGCAATTACGGTATATGGTGATCCCAACGGTAATTGCTGAATATGATACTCTCCGTTAACGTTCGTTATGGCTCCGGTATGAAATCCTGTGGATTCGTTTCTAACCTGTACCGTTGCACCAATCAAAGGTTCCCCACTCGCGTCTACAATAGTTCCTGTAACAGAAGCCTGCGTGCCCTGGGCATATGATGTTGTATATATTAGCAATAACAAGACCTGTAGGAAAATAATTTTCTTAATTACTCTCATGTTAATAAGTATATTAGTAAGTTAGATATTAGGGGGTGTTAAGATTTAAACACCCCTTGGTTTTGATATAAAGGAAGTTTTTGTAACCGTCGGATTAATTAGCTTTTAACGACTTGGTTACATTTGAAGCAATCTTAGATGTAGATTTTAAACTGATCTTACGGAGTATTTCCGGTTTTTCCAGATGCATGCTGGTAAAATATTGATTACCTCTGCACACCTCTTTTTTATCTTTGTCAAAAACAGTGTAACTGACAATATGAAAAAGAGTACGTAACGGTACTTCCTGCCATTTCAGGTAGTGCTGATTAAGAATCAGCATATAATCCGCATTTACTTTGTCCAGCGTTTTTTGCCATTCGGCGGATGATACGGACGTAATGTCCGAATAGCAATCTTCACTTTCTCCGTTTACTTTAATTGACTGGAGAAACTGGTCATTAATTTGTTCCGGACCGGCTGATACGAATTTACAATCTTTGTCTTTGTTGGATGTTGCAATATTTTCAGAAATAATCCGGTTAAATTCCAGATTTATACTATCTGCTTCTATGCCTGTTTCTTCAGCGATCATTCCATTATAGTAATAGTTTGATTTAACATTTTCATCCAGTCCGATAATCAGAATGTGTGATGTTTGTTTATGAACATCTTTACTTTCTTTTGCATCTTTGTTGTCTTTTGCTTGTACTTGCATACTAAGAATTAAAAGCATACCTGTTACTAATAAAGAATACATTTTTCTCATGATTTTTTTATTTAAATTAAATCTCCGGCAAAAGTATTTACTGCATGTTACAAAAGTGTGACAAGCATATGAATTTACTGTTACAATGCACGACGAGCAAATAATCTATAGCTCATTCAGAGCTGTAAATCTGTATGATCCGAATATTTATAGACTGGATAAAGAAGATAAAAGTGTTAACAATTAAGTGGGTAATTATAAGTAATTTAAATGAAATGCTGATAGAAGCCTTGATTACTTTTCTTTATTTAGCTTGTATACTTTATTTTCTGCGATTGCTCTTATAATGGTTTGGGCTTTCTCTTTGCTTAAGTCGGATGTTTCAATGTTATGAATGTCTTTTTTTCTGCTGGCAGAAATACTCTGATGTATTTTTTCAAGCGCCTTTTTTAAATCATTATTATTCGTAGTTCTGAAATACTCACCCCCGGTTGAATAAGCAATTTCTTTTAATGCCTCTTCGTCAATTTCAGAAGGAATCTGACGATATTGAATGCCGAATGGAGATTCCACCGGGTAGGGAGTTGGCGACGTATCACAAACCCCAACAACGTATAACTCGATATTATATAAATATGCGATTTCTGCAGCTGTTTTCAGTGAAATTTCACCCCTGTTATTTGCGCCGTCAGTAAATAAAATGATGTATTTTTTAGTATTTTCATTATGTATAAGTTCGTCAATACTTGTTATCAGACCGGAACTGATAGCTGTACCTTCTTTATTGATATCTACCCGGTTTATATTTTCTATTGCGTTCCGGAAAGCTACAGAATTATCAGTCAATGAAGATAAAATCATAACATCTTTACCAAAGACAATCAGTCCGGTTTGGTAATATTGCTCATAATTGCCCGGTTCTGCCAGAATGTTTTTAGTCGCTTCAAGGCGGTTAGGGCTAAAGTCTTCAGCCAACATTGAACTTGATACGTCAAGTAAATAAATTAAATCTGTATTGGGCTGTTTTTCAATATCTGTTACATCAACCGTTTTATACGTTTTCTGTAGTATCATTTCTATGAGAGGTGAAGATAGTATAGCACATAAAGCTAGTATAAATATACCTGCAATAAAAAGAAAGTGAAGCCCTATAGAAAACCCCTTTTTAGTTTGCAGATCGTGAGTGTCTTTTTTAGTAGCGCTGATTAAAAGACTGATGTAAAAAATGATTAGTAATATTAAGAATGAGCATACTACATAAAATGTAATTCTTTTATAATCCAAATGCTTTATGTTTGCCAGTATTGATTCCGTCGATTGATCCGTATCATTATTTTCAATCAATGTGTTTTTATTGACTGTATTTTCTGTTATAGCATTTCCATTAATGGCATTGGCTGCACGAAGTTTAAAAGAAATATGGAGTACACAAAATAAAATAATTAGTATACCGGAAATTAGAACTCGCTTTTTCATTTACAAAATCCCTAATAATTATTTAATATATAGATGAAAATACTACCGTTTTTCCATAACCAAATAACCTACTGATACCAAGAGAAATTTCAGATGAGAAGAGATAAGGGGATAATTATTTATTTGAAATGATAATCATTTGAGTATGCTAATGACTAAAGCTTATTTTTTAAAGTAAGATATTGTTATTAATATTTAGTTTAAAAGTCAAATCAAGAGCTTCGGCAGCTTTGCGGGATAATAACATACGGTTGAGGAATATTTCAAAATAATCCATAACAGCACAGATATGTGTATCAATGGTCAGGTATAAAGTAACGGTTTTAGTCGCTATGTCTAATTTTAATTCAGCTTTTTCAACTGCGTAGTTAACGCGATCGTGAATATCACTTTGAATAGTATGCCAATCGCGCACGCGACTCCGACGTACATCCGTCTTATCTGCCAGGATAAGTGCAGCCGCAACTTCGTTTACCGGAAACGCAGTCCCCTCGTCATGGTTACCAATAGCTGTCACAACACGTGCCGTGTCTTTAGGATCCATACCCATCTTATCTAAAATGCGGAATGCCATAATAGCCCCGCTTTGCGCATGGTCTGCCCGGTTTACCACATTCCCGATATCATGCATATATCCGGCAATTTTGGCCAATTCTACTGTTTGGTCATCATACTCTAAAGCCTTTAATAAGTCGCCTGCTACTTTGGCACATTTGGCACAATGGGCTAAATTATGTTCGGTGTAGCCCATTACTTCTAATGACGCATCGGCCTGCCTGATATAGGTATTTACCTCTTCAGAGTTCTTGATATCCTTATATGTTATTTGACTCATTAAAACAGATTCTTAATTCTTTTTGAGGAAACAGGTTTTCAATACAATACCCGAACCATCGATTTTGCAGTCAACTTCTTCCGGATTATCTGTCAGGCGAATACTTTTTACTTTCGTACCCCGTTTGATAACCATTGACGAACCTTTCACATTCAGGTCTTTGATAACCGTAACGGCATCTCCGTCTTTCAGTTCGGTTCCGTTACTGTCTTTCGGAACATCGGAAGCCTCTGTATCTTCTTCACCGGAAATCCATTCATGACTACAATCAGGACATATATTTACCGTACCATCAAAGTACGTATTTTCCATTTCACATTTCGGACAATTCGATATTTCTGTCATAATTCAGATATTTTTAAAAAGGAAGCGCAAAGGTAAGCTATTTTGCAAAGGAAAAAAATAGGGTGAACTTTATCACTTAACTTTATATAGAATATGATTGTCATTTGCTTCGAAAATGAAACCCGGTAATTGAATCACGATAAAATTCTGCAGATCAGGTTGTATGAAACCATAAAAAGACGTACCGGACTCGGAAATAAGTGTAATCAACTGGTTTTCCTGTAGCCATTTTCCTTGTATTAGCGGATAGTGCATAAACTGATAGTTGAAAGTTTGATCTTCATTCAGCTGTAAATCAGCTAAAATCTGGTCGGAGAATATTTTTGTTTGATACCGGTAGCCGATAGCATTGTCATCTGATTTTGTGGCTTTAGCCTGGTCAATTGCAGCCTGAATAACATCTTCTGAAAAGGTATTATATGAGTACGGAGGACCGGGTAACTGGCTTGTTTTTTCAGCGAATGTAAATACCCCTCCGGTCATGAAATCAAATCCCTGTTCGAAAACAAAATCATTGACCTCATCCTGTTTTGCTTTCATTGCCAGATGGTTTACATCATCCCACAATGTTAATTGATGATCGATGTTTGTATATTCGCCTTGCGACAGGAAGTAAGACTGGGTAAGTTCAGGGGTAATATGGTAATTAGCAATTAACATATACGTGTGTGAAGGTTCAAATAAATACAGGTAACATTCAGTACTATCTGAATTTTCTTCCAGAATATAGTATTCGGTAAACTGATCATTTTCGGTAGGAATTGTTTTCCGGACATGTGTTTGTGCCGGTAACAAATCAGAGAAAAGAAATAAAACAACGGTAACAATTAAATAGAATTCTGACTTCATTTTTGACTTTCTAAAATATCAGGCAAAGGTAATTTTTTCATGATTATTTTGTTTGGATAAGATTATCAAAAAGATACTTTTCATTCTTTGACACTGTTTATTTTGAATAAAAATAGGCGAAAATACAATAATCCCCATCTGAAAAACCTGGTTTTACATCATCGGGAGCCATTATTTTAAGTAGCTACCCAAAATTTCTTACCTTTGCTGCTCCCGGGAATTGTACAGTTCCTTGGAAATCGTAAATACATATGGATATTAAAATCAGGGCGATTGCGGCTTGTCTGCTTTGGGGGTCGGCTTTTGCCGGTGCTAAAATTGGCTTTCAGTATGCAGAACCTATTTTTCTGTCAGGTATGCGCTTTACCCTGGCAGGTTTACTGTTGCTCCCATTGATCCGAATGCAAAGGATTGATATTCGTGCAAATTTAAAGCATTGGCGTTTCATGCTATTATTTGCATTTGTGCAAACATTTCTGCAATACGGATTATTCTTTATGGGGCTCAACAAAGTGCCCGGAGCCACTTCGGCTGTAATTATTGGAGCGGGGCCACTGTTTGTTACTATCATGGCACATCTGACATTGAAGAATGATAAACTAACCTGGCGTAAAATGATTGCCATCGGATTGGGTATTGCCGGTGTTGTATTTATTAGTCTGGCAAAAGGCAGTTTGATGTCCAATGATCCCACATTTTATACCGGTGTCATATTATTATTGTTAAGCAATATGATTGGTAGCTATACGAATATTATGGTCGTAAAGAAAAAGTCGTATAATATCTCTCCGATAGTGCTAACTTCATTTGCTAATTTTACAGGAGGTATCATGTTGTTAATTACTGCATCTATAGTAGAAAAACCTGAATTGAAAATTTACCCGACTGAATTTTATATCGCACTCTTGTGGCTGGCTTTTATTCCTGCTGCCGGTTTTTCTTTATGGTACGGACTATTGCAGCGGCCTGAGGTGAAAGTCTCGGAGCTGAACATCTGGAAATTCCTGATACCGGTTACAGGAAGCGTATTAAGCTGGATCTTACTGCCGGATGAATCTCCTGATATTACGACTATTATAGGTATCTTGATTATTACTGTAGCTTTGCTTTTACTTCAATTGCCCAAACGTTTTTTTGCGAATAAAATCAGGTAAAATAAGCGTAACTGTTTGGATTCTTAGTCTTGATATAGCTGCTGCTTATATTCTCTTTCTCTTCCGGCATTTTGTCCGGAAGTTGCTGAATTAATTCGTTGAGTTTCTCAAGTGTAATTGTTGTTTTCTTATTGTCAGGAGCCAATAATATATGCTCTCTTACACCCCGGAAGAACATATCTTCATGAAACTGTTCTAATTGTTTACGTGCGAAGTACTGGATAGCTTTTCCTTTATTCTCTCTAATATATTCATTAGCTAACAGTACATTAATGAAAAGGCATCGCTGACGTTTTACTTCATCGGTCACTTTAGATAGATCCGAAATCATATTTAATTGCCAGATTTGTTCAAGATGATTCGTCTTCTTGCTACTATTCCATAGTTCATAATAAAGTACTGATGCATTATTCAACTGACCGTCGCGGGCAAATGTCTCTGCTCTGAATTGCTTTAACATATTGACAAATAATGGTGCCGGCTGCAGTAATTGTTCTGCATAATCAAATAATTCAAAAGCCCTTTTACGATCATAGGTGCGTCCGAGAGCCGAACCCAGAAGCATACACACTTCAGTAGCAGTTGTGTCTTTTCGGAAAGCATATTCCAGAGGTTCAATAGAATCCAGATATTTCCCGGCATAATATCTGGATATGGCTCCGTATTTTAATGTTTTATAAGTAGAATCGCCTTCTGCAACTAATTTGGTATATATCTCATCGGCTTGTGTATAATCTTTGAGTGTGAAAAGTACGATCGCTTTGCTTTGAAGTAATAATCGGTTGGCCGGACTGTATGATAATGCCGTATCACAAATTGTTAATGCGGCTTCCGGTTCCTGAATTAATAATAATGTATTCACTAAAGTAGATGCTGCCGACGCATTCTCTTTGTTGTTCTGAAATGCCTTTGTATAGTAGGTTGAGGCGTTCATCAGTTGGTCTGTGCGGTTGTAACAATCACCTATATTTCGTAAAATAACCGGATTGTCGGGATCTTGTTCCAGTAAATAAAAAAAGCGGTCCATCGCATCTGTATACCTGCTAGCCTGCATATACAACCGGGCCAATTGATAATTAGCATAAAAATCGGTGCTGTCCTGCTCTAATACCTTATGAAAATATAGTTCCGACTCTCTGGCTTTTCCGATATATGCTGCCGTACGGGCGATTGTATTCAGCAAATCAATACGGGTTGTATCAGAAGAAAGACAATGCAGGTAGCATTGATAGGCTTCTTTGTATTTTAACATGCCTTCATAAGCTTGCCCGATGATATATATATTCTGAATATCTGAAGAATCGGATTTATTCAGGTTTGCAGCATATTTAATTATATCCTGATAACGTTTTTGATTGATAAGTGTTTGCAGAGAAGGGTGTTGCGCTTGGGTAATTGAGGCGAGGCTACATATAAAAAACAAGAAGAACAACTTTTTCATATATACTTATTTTGGTTATGGATTTTTTACTTAAATCACCTATCTACAAATATATAATTATTTTTATACTTGCGGATAAATCTTTGTTAATTCCCAACAGATTATTTGAATATGTTATATTTCGTAGCTAATTTTACGGTCGTTTTGCTGGAGGGTAAAAGAACAGATCAATCGAAATATACCATAAATATAAAATTAATATGTCAAAAATTGGAGTGAAGAAAGTAATAGTATTAGGCTCAGGCGCATTAAAGATTGGCCAGGCCGGTGAATTTGACTATTCCGGGTCGCAGGCATTGAAAGCGTTGCGGGAAGAAGGGGTTCAATCGGTTTTAATAAACCCGAACATCGCAACGATTCAAACTTCCGAAGGTGTGGCTGACAGCGTTTATTTCCTGCCGATCACACCTTTTTTTGTAGAGGAAGTTATCAAAAAAGAGAAACCGGATGGTATATTACTTGCTTTTGGTGGGCAAACAGCGCTTAATTGCGGAACCAAGCTATATACGGATGGCACATTAGATAAATATGGAGTCAAGGTTCTGGGAACTTCGGTTGAGGCTATTATGTATACCGAAGATCGTGATCTGTTTGTTAAGAAGCTTGATGAGAAAGGGTTAAAAACTCCCGTTAGCCAGGCAGTCGAAACAATGGAAGATGCAATAGCAGCAGCTAACCGGATTGGTTTTCCGGTTATGGTTCGTTCGGCGTATGCGTTGGGGGGATTAGGTAGCGGTATCTGTAAAGATGAGGCTGAATTGCGTACCCTGGCTGAAAGCGCTTTCGCATTTTCATCACAAATCCTGGTAGAAGAATCGCTGAAAGGTTGGAAAGAGATTGAATTTGAAGTTATACGCGATAAAAACGACCATTGCTTTACGGTTGTAAGCATGGAAAATGTTGATCCGCTAGGGGTGCATACCGGCGAAAGTATTGTAGTGGCTCCTACCTGTTCGTTGAATGATGAAGAACTGGAAATGTTGCAGGACATTTCAGTACGGTCTATACGGCATTTAGGTATTGTGGGTGAATGTAATATCCAGTATGCTTATAGCTCAGAAACAGGAGATTACCGGATTATTGAAGTAAATGCCCGTCTGAGCCGTTCATCAGCATTGGCTTCGAAAGCAAGCGGATATCCATTGGCTTTTGTTGCAGCAAAGCTGGCATTAGGATATGGGTTGGATGAGATCGGAGAAATGGGTACACCCAATTCGGCATATAAAGCGCCTGAAGTAGATTATATAATAGCTAAGATACCACGATGGGACTTGACTAAATTTGCCGGAGTTAGCCGTCAGATCGGTTCAAGTATGAAATCTGTCGGTGAAATCATGTCAATCGGAAAAAGCTTTGAAGAAATCATGCAAAAAGGATTGCGTATGATAGGGCAGGGGATGCATGGTTTCGTAGGTAATAATGACCTGGAATTTGAAAATCTGGATGATGAACTGGAGAACCCAACCGACCTGCGTATCTTCGCCGTAGCCAAAGCATTGGAAAAAGGATATACTGTTGACCGTATTTATGAGTTAACGAAAATCAACCAGTGGTTCCTGAATAAACTTAAGAATATTGTTGATTATACAAAGGTATTGTCTGGGTATAATAAAATAGAAGATTTACCTGTAGATGTATTGAAGGAAGCTAAACGTTTAGGATTTTCAGACTTCCAGATTGTCCGTTTTGTGGAAAATCCACAAGGTAATATGGAAAAGGAAAATATCCGTGTACGTTCGTTACGGAAGAAACTGGGCATTTTACCCAGTGTGAAACGGATTAATACAATTGCTTCCGAGCATCCTGAACTGACGAATTACCTGTATATGACGTATGATGGTAGCGAGCACGATATCCCCTACTATAAAAATGATAAGAGTGTCATTATACTAGGGTCGGGAGCTTATCGTATCGGTTCGTCAGTAGAGTTTGACTGGTGTTCGGTAAATGCGACTCAAACTGCACGTAACCTGGGGTATAAGTCAATAATGATCAATTATAACCCCGAAACAGTATCGACAGATTATGATATGTGCGACCGTCTGTATTTTGATGAGTTATCATTTGAACGGGTGTTGGATGTCGTTGACCTGGAGATGCCGAAAGGTGTAATTGTTTCAATGGGTGGGCAGATACCGAATAACCTGGCAATGAAACTTTACCGTCAACAGGTGCCGATATTGGGAACATCACCGCTTTCTATCGACAGGGCTGAAAACCGCCATAAATTCTCAGCAATGCTCGATACGCTGGGTATTGACCAGCCCAGGTGGGCCGAATTAACGAGTATGGATGAAATTGATAACTTTATTGCAGAGGTTGGTTTCCCTATCTTGATTCGTCCGTCTTATGTATTAAGCGGGGCAGCAATGAATGTATGTTATACAAAAGAACAACTGGTTGAATTCTTAAAGGTTGCTGCTAAAATTTCTAAAGAATATCCGGTTGTAGTTTCGGAATTTTTGCAGGATGCGAAAGAAGTCGAATTTGATGCGGTTGCGATGAATGGCGAAGTTGTTGAATATGCTATTTCGGAACATGTTGAATTTGCAGGTGTGCATTCGGGTGATGCTACACTCGTATTCCCGGCGCAAAAAATATATTTCGAGACGGCGCGCCGTATCAAGAAAGTTAGTCGTATGATTGCTAAGGAACTTAATATCAGTGGACCTTTCAATATCCAATATCTGGCGAAAAATAATGATGTAAAAGTGATTGAATGTAATCTGCGTGCATCGCGGAGTTTCCCATTTGTATCAAAAGTCTTGAAACGCAACTTTATTGAAACAGCAACCCGTATTATGCTGGATGCACCTTATTCAAAACCGGATAAATCAGCATTTGACATTGATTGGATTGGTGTAAAAGCATCCCAGTTCTCTTTTGGGCGTTTACATAATGCGGATCCTGTATTAGGTGTTGATATGAGTTCAACCGGTGAAGTTGGTTGTATTGGCGACGATTTCGATGAAGCATTATTGTCTGCAATGATTGCAGTAGGCAATTTTATACCGAAGAAAAATGTAATGGTTTCGTCGGGAGGAGCAAAGAGTAAGGTTGATTTGCTTGAGCCTTGTTTAATGCTCGAAGCGAAAGGATATAAAATTTATGCAACAAACGGTACTGCAAAATTCCTGAATGATAATGGTATTGAGGCTACTGCTGTTTGCTGGCCGGACGAACGCGGCGAATTAAATATTATGGATATGTTTAGCGATCATATCTTTGAATTGGTCATAAACATACCTAAAGACCATAGTCGCCGCGAGTTGACAAATGGTTATAAGATTCGTCGTGCTGCAATTGATCATAATATTCCGCTGATTACGAATGCCCGTCTGGCAAGCGCTTTTATCCGTGCATTTTGTAATATTTCCGAGTCTGATATAGCTATCAAGAACTGGCAGGAATATCAATAATAAACTTCAGTCTCCTTTAGGGGAACTCACCATCCTCTAAAGGGGCTTTTAGGAAAAGGAGATATTTGTACAATTAGTTCTCATTTTCAACTCTCAATTTTCCAATTTCCATTTTCAATTAAAGCTCCCCTTCTGGGATTTGGGGGATGATTTGTATTATTAATAATTAAAGATGAGTAAAGATATAAGAATAGACGATGATTCAGCGCAGATTGAATCTTTAGTAAAAGAGAAGAAAGGTATGAGCCGCCGGCAGTTTATTGCTTTGTTGTCGGCAGCAGGTGTTGCTACTTATTTTGGTGTTCATAAAGCAAAGTTATTTTCGAGTAATGCGAAAGGGAAAATACTTATTATCGGTGGAGGAGCTGCCGGTTTGAGTATGGCAGCCCGGTTGTCGCAGTATCTGAAAGATCCTGATATTACTTTGATTGATCCAAGTGACCGTCAATATTACCAACCGGGATTTACATTGATTGCCTCAGGTGTTTATAAACCGGATGAAGTTTGGAAGCCGCAGGCTGATTGTATGCCAAGCGGAGTGAAATGGGTGAAAGATTCGGTTACACAGGTTGACCCGGTTAAGCAAACTGTAGCAACGCGAAAAGAAGGTTCTTTCCCATATGACTTCCTGGTTTTGGCTCCGGGGCTTCAAACCAATTGGGAAAAGGTTGAAGGCCTGACGCAAGCTACGTTAGGGCAGGGAAATGCCCATTCAATATATGATTTTGGAGGCGCCCAAAAGACCTGGGTAGCCATTCAGGAGTTTTCGAAAACAGGTGGACGAGGTATCTATACCGACACATATACGAAGCATAAATGTGGAGGCGCCCCGAAAAAAATATGCCTGCTGACAGAGGATTATACACATAAGCAGGGTACGCGTGATAGTGTTCAACTGAATTATTATACAGCATCGCATGAGTTGTATGATGTTCCTTATTTCACTCCACGGTTGGAAGAAATCTATGAGGAACGTAATATTCCTGTTTATCTGAATGTACGATTGAAGGGGGTGGACACGGTTGCCAAGCGTGCTTATTTCGAAAAAATTGAGACTATTAATGACGAAAAGGTGGTTTCTCCTTTTGTTGAGGATTATGAATTTTTGCATTTTACACCACCAATGTCTGCACCTAATTTTGTACGTGAAGCAGGTTTAGGGTGGACTGAAGGCAAATTGGCAGCTGAAGCTTGGGTAATGGTGAACAAAGAGACGCTGATTCATAAAATATATCCGAATATTGTTTCGTTGGGTGATGTAGCAGGTATTCCGACCAGTAAAACATCTGCTGCGGTCCGGGTTCAGGTTCCGATTGCAGCAAAGAACTTAGTTGCGTTGATGGAAGGTAAAGAACCTACCGAAAAGTATAATGGCTATGCTGCTTGTCCGATTATTACAGAATATGGAAAAGTATTGCTCTGTGAATTTGATTATGATAAGAATCCGCAAATCTCATTTCCTTTCAGTATGTTGGATATGTCGAAAGAGCAATGGGCCGGTTGGATGCTCAAAGTTCATGCATTGAAACCGATGTATTTTTATGGAATGCTGAATGGTTGGGCGTAGATATTGTGTGAAAAATAAAAAAACCATTCATCTGATCAGATGAATGGTTTTTTTATTTCACAGTCGTTATTTTATTTTCCTCCAAATGAAAAGTGTACAGGTATATAAACCGGAGATGCGATTAATGAACCCCCAACGTTGAAGGTTGGTTTTAATTGTACGGTTACTTTTGATTTTTCATCACCTACACCAACAAAGTTTTTTGCAATATTGACGATTGCAGACTTTGAATTCTTGGAAATAAGCTGTGCTAAATCTACTCCGATTGTAATAGGTAATTGTTTAGTATCGCCTGCATTTACACTGAAGGCCTGCGTCAGATAGCCGGTAGTAAACTCTACATCATCAATTTCAACAATGTAGCTGAGTGCCTGAAAAGCTGCCTGCGATGTATTTGGGTTATATACATCCAGATTCAATGTGAAATCTAATGGTATCGATGAAGATGAGCCATTTAGAAGAGCCAGGATTTTTGCAGCATTCAAAGCAGAAATACCATTAGAAAGATTCATTTCCGATAAAGTCAGGTTCGAAATCGATTTGTACGAGTATGTACAGTTTTTCAGATTATAAGCGCTTTGCAAACTACTACAGCCCGGTAAAAACATGATAGCTGCCAATAATAAAGCTGCAATGAATTTATTCTTCATAATTTCTGATATATAGTTATTAGTATGAGTTATTCCTTATTAAAGCTGATCTGAGAACCAGGCTTTGGGCAATGACCGGCAATTGTATTGTGAAGCCATCACTTCGCCATATGCGCCTGCAGAACGGAAAGCAATCAAATCATTCCTACGGACTTCGTTTAATTTTACATCTTTGCCGAACACGTCGGATGACTCACAAATAGGACCAACAACATCATATATTTCTATCGTACCATCGTTTGTAATGTTTTCCATATGATGATAGGCATCGTACATTGCCGGGCGGATTAATTCCGTAAATCCTGCATCCAGAATGGCAAATTTTTTCACTTCGCCTTCTTTGACATACAGTACTTTTGATATAAGTGAGCCGCATTGTGCTACAATCGAACGGCCGAGTTCAAAATGGATTTGTTGTCCGGGACGTTGTTTTATCAGTTTGTGGAATGATGCAAAATAATTTTCAAAATCAGGCATCGGAATGTGGTTTGGATGATAATAGTCGATACCTAATCCTCCTCCGAAGTTCGCATTTTCTAAAGTGATACCGCTTGCTTCCAGATTATCCTGTAATTCATTAAAACGGATACATAAATCGCGGAAAGCCGACATATCGGTGATTTGTGAACCGATATGAAAATGAATGCCTGTAAAGCAGACATTTTTGAGTTTAGGCAGTTCTTCAAATACACCGGGTAGCATACCGATATTTATGCCGAATTTGTTTTCCTGCAATCCTGTTGTAATTTTAGCATGTGTATGTGCATCTACATTGGGATTAACGCGTAATGCAATGGTTGCTGTTTTTCCTTTGTCAGCAGCCAGTTCGTTAATAACACGTAATTCAGCTAACGATTCAACGTTAAAACAGGCAATATCATTATCTAATCCCAGGTTAATTTCCCAGTCTGCTTTCCCTACGCCAGCAAACACAATTCTGCCGACAGGAAATCCTGCATCCAATGCAGCTTGTACTTCTCCTCCGCTAACACAGTCAGCACCGAAACCACTTTCTGCAATTATACGCAGGATATATGGATTGGCATTTGCTTTGATTGCATAGTGCTGATGATAGCCGTATTTGGAAATTAATGAATTTACCGTTTCTAAAGTTTCACGAAGTAATTCAATGTTATAATAATAAAAGGGTGTTTTAAGCCCTTTAAATTTATCAATTGGAAATGTCCCTTTAATCATATTAAAAGTAGTTAGTAGTCAGTAGCTAGTAGTCGGATTGTTAATTAACCTCTAATCATTAACCATTAATAAATAGGTGATCGCTTAGTGCCTGAAGTGCTTTTTTCTTATCGGAAGCTTTTACCAATAGTGACACATTGTAATTACTTCCACCATAAGAAATCATACGAACAGGAATGTCTTTCAATGCCGAAACGATTTTTGCTTCAAAACCGAGATTTTCCCATTCCATATCTCCGACAACACATACGATTACCAGATCCTGATCAACTGTGATTGTTCCGTATTGCTTCAGGTCTTCAATAATTCTCTGCAGATTTGTACAATTATCGATTGTAATTGATACGCCTACTTCAGAAGTTGTAACAACATCAATGGGGGTTTTATGCTTTTCAAAAGTTTCGAAGATCTTACGTAAGAATCCTGTAGCAAGCAGCATCCGCGTGCTCTTGATTTTGATTGCTGTAATATTGTCTTTTGCAGCAACAGCTTTTATTTTTCCTTTTTCTGTTTCGTTAGAAATGGTTGTAC
Source organism: Tannerella sp. (assembly GCA_031285565.1). Lineage (GTDB taxonomy): Bacteria > Bacteroidota > Bacteroidia > Bacteroidales > Tannerellaceae > Tannerella. The sequence continues at coordinate 50,486 of JAITVY010000036.1, forward strand.
CGGGAGCATTTGGCTCCATTGTGTTTAGCAAACGTACCGGAATATTATTTTGTTTTGCCGGAAGAATACAGGTGGGATGAAGTATTTTTGCACCAAAATAAGCCAATTCCGCTGCTTCTTCAAAATGTAGTTGACGTACCGGAGATGTTTTTTCTACAAGCCGTGGATCGTTGTTATGCATACCGTCAATATCTGTCCAGATTTGAATTTCATCAGCCTGGACGGCTGCACCAATCAGAGAAGCGGTATAATCGCTTCCACCGCGCTGCAGATTGTCGATCTCTCCATATGCATTTCTGCAGATATATCCCTGGGTTATATAAAGCTCTGCATCTTTGTTTTGTGTTAATAAAGCCTGAAGTTTTTCTTTAATATATGTCGGGTCAGGTTCTGCATTCTTATCGGTACGCATATAATCTAATGCAGGAATTAATACTGAATGTACGCCTTGTTCGTTCAGGTATAAATTCATCATTCCGGTGGAAATCAATTCGCCTTGTGCCAGGATTTCTTTTTCTTCAAATAATGTAAATAGATCTTTGACAAAAGAACGGATATAGTCGAAGTGCTTCTGAACGAGTTTTTTTGCTTCGTGTTTATATTCCTGTGTACTGTATAAATCATTGATTACATCTATATATTTAAGCAATAGTTTATTCGTGATATCATTAGCTCCATCCGGATTTTTTTTATACAAGTAATCTGAAATTTCAACCAACGAGTTGGTTGTACCGGACATAGCGGATAATACCACTATTTTCTGAGTGCCATCACAAATTAATTTTGCAACATCTTTGATTCGTTGCGCTGACCCGACGGATGTTCCGCCAAACTTTAAAACTTTCATGTATAATATCTATTAATTTTTTAACACTAAGGTCACATGAAACGAATGAATTCAAAATATTGAATTAAGTTTACCTATTCATTTCATGAAGTGATTGCTTATTTTTATATTAATTTCTGTTTGATCTCTCTTTCGCTTTTAGGTTTCACCTGGTAATCAATATTAGATAGAACCATATTAGCACATCTGACGACCCTTGCCGGTAACTCTTCAACGATATTATAATTATGGGTTGACATAATTACAGCAGTTCCTGTCTCACAGATGTTATGTAATAATTGAACAATCTGTTTGCTTGTTTCCGGATCGAGATTCCCTGTCGGTTCGTCGGCAAGAATAATTTTAGGCTTGTTTAATAATGAACGTGCGATGGCTACACGCTGCTGTTCGCCTCCGGATAACTCATGTGGCATTTTGTAACCTTTATTAGGTAGGCCAACCTGTTCGAGTACTTCCCGGATACGGGTCTTTATTAATTCTTTTTTTTTCCATCCGGTTGCTTTCAATACAAATTCCAGGTTTTTAATAACCGACCGGTCGGTTAATAATTGAAAGTCTTGAAATACGATACCCAGTTTTCGCCGTAAATAAGGAATGTCTTTTTGTTTAATATTGCATAAATCATATCCCAAGACCCATGCGCTCCCTTCCGGGATCGGAATTTCGCAATATAAGGATTTTAGTAAACTACTTTTTCCGGATCCGACTTTGCCGATAACATATACAAATTCACCATCGTGAAGCGTTAGTGACGTATCCCGTAGAACAATGTTTTCCTCTATACAAATTTCAACATTATCTAATTGAAGCAGTACTTCAGCACTCATTTTCTTATTCTTTATGTCTTTTTTTCAGTTCATCAGCCAATGTTTCCAATCGCATTCCTTTGCTGGTTAACAGAACAATCAAATGGTATAACAAATCGGATGCTTCGTATATAAAACCATTTTCAGTTCCATTTGTTGCTTCTATCACGGTTTCGACCGCCTCTTCTCCAACTTTCTGTGCCATCCGGTTGATACCTTTCTGGAATAATGAGGTAGTGTAGGAACCTTCGGGCATTTCTTTATACCGTCGATCTATAAAATCCTGCAAATATTTAAGGAAAAGGATCTGATCGGGAGTATTGGTTTCGCCGAAACATGTATCTGTCCCGGTATGGCATACAGGCCCTGCTGGGTTAGCTTTGATCAACAAGGTATCATCATCACAATCTTTCAGAATATTTACTACATGCAAATAGTTACCGCTTGTTTCGCCTTTTGTCCAAAGACGTTGTTTGGTACGGCTGAAAAATGTTACTTTATTGGTTTCAACCGTTTTTTGATATGCTTCTTCATTCATAAATCCCAACATTAATATTTTGTTGGTTTGTGCATCCTGAATGATTGCAGGAATCAGTCCTCCTTGTTTATTAAAATCCAGTTTCATTTGATATTTACGTTTGTCAGATTCTTACATTAACTCCTTTTTGGCTTAATTCGACTTTTAAATCATGAATGTCGATTTCGCCAAAATGAAAAACACTAGCAGCTAAAGCTGCATCTGCTTTCCCAATTGTAAATGCATCGTAAAAATGCGATGTGGTTCCGGCACCACCGGAAGCTATGATCGGGATATGCAAACGGTCTGCTAATTTCGCCAATGCTTCATTGGGATATCCTGTTTTTACTCCGTCGTGTGACATGCTTGTAAACAGAATTTCACCGGCTCCGCGATTTTCAGCTTCACTCGCCCAGTCGAAAAGATTTTTATCCGTTGCGATTCTGCCACCGTTGAGATAACACATCCATTCATTTCCTTCTTCATTGGCATCAATAGCAACTACACATACTTGGCTGCCGAAGTTACGGCTTATTTCATCAATCAGTTCAGGGCGACGAAGTGCAGCTGAGTTTATCGATATTTTATCGGCTCCGGCATTTAAAAGACGTTCTACATCTGCCAATTCATTAATTCCTCCTCCAACGGTAAATGGTATATTAATATTTGCAGCAACTTTTTTTACCAGTTCAGTAAACGTTTTACGCCCTTCGTGCGAAGCCGTTATATCAAGATAGACTAATTCGTCTGCTCCTTTTTGGCTGTACATGGCTCCTAATTCAACAGGGTCGCCGGCTTCGCGTAAGTTGACGAAGTTGATTCCTTTGACGGTCATTCCATCTTTAATATCTAAACAGGGTATGATTCTTTTTGCTAGCATTTGGTTATTCATTTGAATTATCAGTGAAACGTATTAAATCTTTTAATTGTATTCGCCCTTCGTAAATTGCTTTTCCGAATATTACCGCAGGTATTCCGGCTGTTTCAAGTTGTTCGATATCACCAATCGAACTGACTCCACCACTTGCTATCAAATAAATTTCCGGCAACACCTGCCGTATTTCTTTGTATAGTTCTGTTGAAGGGCCTTCCAGCATACCGTCACGGCTTATATCCGTGCAAATTACTTTCGTGATACCTTTCTGATGATACTGCTCAATAAAAGGAATCAGCTCATCTTCAGTTGTATTTTGCCATCCATTAATAGCTATTTTTTTATCTTTAGCATCTGCTCCCAGAATGATTTTCTTACTTCCGAATCGTTTTATCCATGAAGTGAAAATTTCGGGGGATTTTATAGCAATGCTACCGCCGGTAATCATTTGAGCCCCACTATCAAAAGCAATTTCCAGATCTTCCTCACTTTTTAAACCACCACCGAAGTCGATAATCAACGCTGTACGTGATGCAATTCGTTCGAGTATGCGATAATTGATAATGCGTCCTTCGCGTGCACCATCCAGGTCAACGACATGCAAACGTCTTAATCCATGGGCTTCAAACATCTTTGCAACTTCAAGCGGTTCTTCATTATATATTTTTTTAGAAGCATAATCGCCTTGTGTTAGCCGTACGCATTTCCCATCTATGATGTCAATTGCAGGAATCAGTTCTATCATAGCATACTATAGTTTTAGGAAGTTTGTTAGAATTTGCTCGCCAATTGTACCGCTTTTTTCAGGATGGAATTGGGTTGCATAGAAATTATCCTTGCGCATAGCAGCACTGAACGGCTGAATATATGTTGTTGTTGCTGCTGTATCATTCGTAACCGGTACATAATAACTATGTACAAAATAAACGAATGCGTCGTTTAATGCATCTGTGAATAAACCACTGTTTACATTTGTGAGTGTATTCCAACCCATATGAGGCACTTTGTCTTCGTGTCGTTCAGGAGTAAAACGTTTTACATTCGCATCAAAAATACCTAAACATGGGGTGTTGCCTTCTTCGGAATGACTACACATTAGTTGCATGCCTATACAAATACCCAAAACCGGTTGTTTCAGTTCTTTGATCAGCCGGTCAAGCTTACGCTCCCCGAGGTATTGCATAGTTGTGCTTGCTTCACCTTGTCCCGGGAAAATTACTTTGTCAGCTTTTTGTATAATTTCTAAATCGTCGGTAATCAGCGGTGTAATGCCTAATCGTTTTAGTCCGTAATCTACGGAATAGATATTTCCTGCATTGTATTTGATGATGACTACATTCATCTCATCTTCATTCTTTTACTATTGGTCTGCAAAGATAGGAAAAAATGCGGGAAAAATCTGCGTATAGTTGATATTTTACAAAAATGAAGTGGGGAGCGCGAATTTGTTGAAAAAAGTCATCATATGTAATAACTTTGCTTTCGTTTTATTTTTGATTAGTTAAATCTGGTCGCAATCGTTCAGTTCGTTCTTGTGCTTGCTGAAGTCGCCATTCATGGATATTTCGTTCATGACCGGATAATAGCACATCAGGAACTTTCCATCCTTTGTAGTCGGCTGGGCGTGTATAAACGGGTGGAGCCAATAGTCCATCCTGAAAAGAGTCGGAAAGGGCGCTTTGTTCATCCCCGATCGCACCGGGAATCAGACGAACGATTGAATCTGTGATTACGGCTGCGGCTAACTCGCCTCCGGTCAAAACATAATCGCCGATAGATATTTCTTTAGTAATCAGGTGTTCGCGAATGCGATAGTCAACGCCTTTATAGTGGCCGCAAAGAATAATGAGGTTATTAAGTAGTGATAAACTGTTAGCCATGGGTTGATTGAATATTTCACCGTCAGGTGAGGTGAAAATTACTTCGTCGTAAGCACGTTCATTCTTAAGCGAGGATATTGCACGGTCTACCGGCTCGATTTGTATAACCATACCTGCTTCGCCTCCAAACGGATAATCATCTACACGCCGCCATTTATTGGTGGTATAATCACGCAGATTATGTAAGTGTATTTCGGCTAAGCCTTTTTCCTGTGCACGTTTTAGTATAGAGCAGTTAAGGGTGCCATGAATCATTTCGGGGAGAACGGTTAGTATATCAATTCGCATCATCTTTGTTTTTTCAGAAGAACAAAGATAGGTATGAATTATGAATTATGCGAATCAGTAGTTAAAGAAGTTGTTACTTCGATTGTAGTTAAGAAGTCAAAATAACTCCAAACCTCTAAAGGGTCTTTTTACTTTTCCTGACTACTTTAACGACTAAAGTATTCCTGCCGAAAATTAATGATACTTTTAAAGGTTTAGAGCCTCATACTTCTTACTGTTGCTTACTTCTTCTTTGATCGTCATAGGTTGAAATCATCCAGAAAATGCTGCATACTGAAGCAACCAATGTTACCGGTAGAAGAAAAGTTATCGATTCCAGCGCATTTTTTCCTCCGGTTAAATAAACTCCAATACCTATCATAGCAATCAGGGCATACATAATGCCGAAAATAGAAAACATGTTACCAATTAAAGGAGTACTGTTTTTGACTTTTTGAGGAGAGAATACTTTTTCCGTCTCAATTTGTTGCATGATCCGGTATTTCAGGTTTTTTCCGGCTTTTATTTTTGTATCTGCTAATATCTCTTTTAGTAGACTATCCGGAGTATTTATATTGTCTTTATCCATGTTACATGTTAATTTAAAATTCAATAAATATATTTTGAAGTTACTATGATCTTTTGCTGAATCAATAAGTTTTTTTGATCGGTTCATCATTTTTAGCTTTCCGGGAAATTAATTGTTCTTTTGTTGTGCTCAGATGATGTATAGGATTCTTATTCTTCATATCAAGTAAACTTTTTCATCTTTTATAGTTTTATTGTACCATCATTTTACTCATAATATCAGCGATTCGTTTTCGTGCGCGGTGTAATTTTACTTTCACATTCGATTCTGTAAGACCTGTTATCTCAGCAATATCTTTAATCGAATTGTCTTCCAGATAGAAAAGACTAAGTATTAATCCTTCGTCTTTAGGCATTTTACTCAGTGCTGTGTTTACCAGAGTTTTCCGTTCTCTATCTTCAATTTGACTTATCGTATCGAGATCGGAGTAAAAGCCGGAAGTGTCTATTTGATTGTATTCAACATATTGTACATTGTATGTTGTGCTTTTAGCCTCTGTTATAGCTGTGTTATAGACAATCCGGTAGAACCAGGTTGAGAATTTGCTGTCTGATTTAAATGTATGAAGATTATGGAAAGTTTTTACAAATGCATTTTGCACAATATCTTCTGCATCCTGCATATTTCCGCAGACACGAAAGGCTATGGTCATAGCCATATCCTGATATGTATCAACAAAGTAGCCGAAGGCAGATGTGTCTCCCTTCAGCACTTTGTGTATCTGCAGTTTTTCGTCCATTAATATTCTTCGTTTTCCAGTTTCTTATTCTTTACAATCAAATAGAATACAAGATACCCTAATCCGAGGCACATAATTGTAGTAGAACAAATGATCAGGAATTCGATGTACTCTCTATACCCACCACTCAGAACTATTCGTGTCCCGATAGCGATTCCGATAGCGATTCCAATACATAGGATGCCGTTTCGTAACGTTCGATATTTATTCGGGGATGGTTTAGGTCTGACCGGTGCTACAATTCCATGACGAGCTAATTCCAAACGTTCCTGACTATTGGCATTGATATTTCTTAAAAGAACCAGTGAGCCGAATATTACGGGTAAGGCGATGGTACAAACAATTGCCACTATTGGTATTAATACACTTTCTAACATAATCTTTTTTATTTAAATGTTATTAATTTGTTTTCGAATATATGACAAATAAACAGATTGAAAGGTTACACTTTAATGATAAAAAAACTTTTTTTATTAGTGGTCGGAGAGAAAGGGGGAAAAGTAGAATGGTAAAAGTGGAAAGTAAAGAACGGGAAAAAGAATAACTGTAGCTATCTATGTCGCAGTTTATAATTGCTGAAAAGTAAGTTGTAAGTGATCAAAAGTAAATAGGAAAAAAAAGCTTAACTTTGCTTCGTTATTCTTTATATAGGTTATTGTTGAAATAGATAGCTTCGTAATAAAAATGATTAAAGGTCTCTTTTTTATTCTGCTTTTTTACTTTTTAGGAGAAATATGCAGTGTTCTGTTGGGAGGATTTATGCCTGGTAGTATAATCGGGATGATTTTGTTGTTTTTGAGTTTGTTTTTCAAACTGCTTGATCCATCCAGGGTGAGAGATGCTGCTACGGTAATAACAAAAAATATGGCTGTATTTTTTGTGCCTCCGGCTGTGGGATTGATGGCGTACGCGGAGCTTATTTCAAAGTCGATCTGGTCAATTATGCTTGCTATTATAATCAGTACGGTATTGACAATTATTGTGGTAGCTCTGGTTCAGGAGAAGATGGAGAAAAACGGGAAAAAACGCAAATTGAAATGAATGAATTGTTTGATAAAATAAAACCGTTGTTTTCCGGTGAAGTATTTTTACTCGCATTGACATTAGGTTCATTTTTATTCGGTATTTATCTGTATAAGCGTTTGAAATTTCCATTGATTCAGCCTCTATTGATTGCGGTTGCAATCATTATTCCTTTTTTGAAGATTGCAGAGATTGATTATACGACGTTTTACGAACAGACCCGGATACTCAGTTTTATGCTGGGACCGAGTGTGGTTGCTTTGGGTTATGTACTTTATGAACAGATTGAGCATATTAAAGGAAATGTGATTTCAATTCTTACATCTGTATTTATCGGAAGTATTGTAGGGATTGGCAGTGTGATCGGTGTTGCAAAATTGTTTGGGGCAGATCGAATGTTACTGATGTCATTGGCTCCTAAATCAGTAACTACTCCTATTGCGATCAGTATTGCCGAACAGACAGGTGGTGTGCCTGAGCTAGCAGTGGCTTTTGTTGTTATATGCGGTATTTTTGGGGGATTGGTTGGGCCGGTACTCTTGAGGTCTTTGGGTATAAAAAGCCGGATTGCTAAAGGACTGGCTATGGGATCAGCATCGCATGCCCTGGGTACTGCCCGTGCGTTGGAAATGGGGGCAATTGAAGGTGCAATTAGTGGATTGGCTATAGGGATTATGGGGATTATGACTGCATTGTTGGTCCCTTTTGTAGAGAGGTTTCTGTGATAGAAAGTCAGGTAAAAGGAAAAAGGTGAAAGGAAAAAGGTGAAAGGCAAAAGAATTGATTAATTGGAAAAACCTTTATCCTGATTTCAAAATATAATGTATATTTGCTACTCAATAAATAAACTTAAAGTTAGTATAATGAATAACCGACGTGATTTTCTTAAAAAGGGAACAATGGCCGGATTAAGCCTGATGATGTTGCCGGAATTAGCCAAAGCTGTAGTTAAAGAACAGAACGGTGTTTCTGCACCCAAAATACAGTTGAAAAAGGATAGTGTGATTCTTTTTCAAGGTGATTCGATTACAGATAGCGGACGTAATAAGGAAAGTAATATATGTAATACCTTTGATCAGTTAGGGAGTGGTTATGCGCTGTTCACTGCTACCCAATTATTAAAAACACATGCTGATAAACAGCTAAAGATATATAACAGGGGTATTAGTGGCAATAAAGTATATCAATTGCGTGAGCGTTGGGAGATGGAAACATTGGCTTTTATGCCGGATGTTTTGAGTATCCTGATTGGTGTGAATGATTACTGGCATACATTGAGTGGCGGATATAAAGGTACACTTGAAATATATGATACAGACTTGCGTGCTTTATTGAAATATACGAAAGAGAAACTGCCGAATGTTCAATTGGTTCTTTGCGAGCCGTTTGCTGTTAAAGGGGGGGCTGCTATTGATGAACCGAAGTGGTTCCCTATGTTTGATGACTATCGCAAGGCTCTCAAACAGATTTCCGATGATTTTAATGCTGTTTTTGTCCCCTATCAGTCTGCATTTGATGCAGCTATGAAATTAGCACCTGCGCGTTATTGGGCTGCAGACGGAGTACATCCGGACCTGCCGGGGCGCCAATTAATGGCTGATGTCTGGTTGGAAGCAACGGGGTTGAGCAAATGATCAAGGATTTATTCATTGGGCATTGAATTGGAGCGAAGCGGAAATCAGCCATAGTCAAAGTGGAAAATTGAAAATGATAGAAAGAGGCTAAAGGCAAAGTAAAGGATTTTAAGTATAATCAGGTTTGGTAAAAATAGAATCATCTTATCTCAAAAAAATGTTGAGATAAGGTGCTATTTTATGAAAAAAGAATTATCTTTGCGCTCGTTATTTGCGGAAGTAGCTCAGTTGGTAGAGCATAACCTTGCCAAGGTTAGGGTCGCGGGTTCGAGTCCCGTCTTCCGCTCGTTTTCTTGTTTTAATCGACATGGAAACATTTGAATTCCTTATTTTGTAAAGGTTGAAGAGTGGCATGCGGCCATCTTTTTACAGAGATAAGTGAGAGTAATGCCCAGGTGGCGGAATTGGTAGACGCGCTCGTTTCAGGTGCGAGTGGTTAATAGCCGTGCAGGTTCGAGTCCTGTTCTGGGCACATATCCAAGCAGATATGCGCAGGTGGTGGAATTGGTAGACACGCTACTTTGAGGGGGTAGTGCCGGTAACGGTGTGTGAGTTCAAATCTCATCCTGCGTACCGAACACATATATCTGCTGTTATTTCTTTACATTTTTGGAATAAAAAGTTAGGTGGAAAAGTTTGTAAAGAAAAAAAATATTCTTATCTTTGCGCCCTAATTAAGAAAATTGATTTGCATAAAATATAAAAGCGATGTCTAAGATTTGTCAAATTACCGGAAAGAAAGCAATGGTTGGTAATAACGTTGCTCACTCAAATAAACGGACGAAACGTAAATTCAATGTGAATTTATTTTCGAAAAAATTCTATTGGGTAGAAGAAGATCGTTGGGTTAACCTGAATATATCGGCATCAGGATTGCGCCTGATAAATAAAGTTGGTTTGGATGCGGCTATTAAAGACGCTGCCAGTAAAGGCTTTCTGCCGGTAGAAAAGTTACAGTAATAGCTGTCTAACGTATAATTAGGAGGAAACAGAAATGGCTAAGAAAGTAAAAGGAAACAGAGTTCAGGTAATTCTTGAGTGTACCGAACATAAAGAAAGCGGCATGCCGGGTATGTCTCGTTATATTACAACGAAAAACAGAAAAAATACAACACAACGTTTGGAAATAAAGAAGTACAATCCTGTGTTGAAGAAAATGACAGTGCATAAAGAAATTAAGTAATAGGAGATTAAACCATGGCAAAGAAAGCAGTAGCATCATTTAAAAAAGGCGATGGCCGTACTTATTCGAAAGTGATTAAGATGGTGAAGTCACCGAAAACAGGAGCATATATCTTTCAGGAAGAGATGATTCCGAATGAAGAAGTAAAAGATTATTTTGCAAAGTAATTTTGCTGAAATTATATATATGTAAAAAAGAGCTTTTTTTAAAAAGCTCTTTTTTTGTTTTTATGCTTTACAAGCAATCACTTCTATCTCAACCAGTCCGTTTTTTGGAAGCGTTTTGACTGCTACTGCAGAACGTGCGGGATAGCCTCCTTCGAAATGGGATGCATATACTTCGTTTATTGTAGCGAAATCTGCCATATCTGCCAGAAATACAGTTGTTTTTATGATATCATGCATCGTGAATCCTGCTTCTGTAAGGATAGCATTGATGTTTTTAAATACCTGGAATGTTTGTTCTTTAACGTTTCCTTCCACAAAATCACCGGTAACCGGATCTATTCCTAACTGACCAGAGGCAAATAGCATATTATCAACCCGGATTGCCTGACTATATGGTCCGATTGCGGCAGGCGCATGTGTTGTTTGTATTACTTTTTTCATCTTTTTAATATAAATAATGTGATGTTTTTAATTCATTCGTTGTCTTACTCCTTCATATACCAGAATCGATGTTGCTACTGACACATTGAGTGAACCAATGGTGCCAAACAAGGGTATCTTAATCATATCATCACAACTTCTTAAGTTTTCGGGAGAGACGCCTGTGTCTTCCGCTCCCATTACAATGGCAACAGGTCCGGTAAATGAGACTTCGGTATAATTTTTTACAGCTTTTTCGGTTGCAGCAAGTACTGTCACACCACAATCTTTCAAGTAACGAATTGCCTGATTGATTGATTTTTCTTTGCAGACAGGTAGTATATTTAATGCTCCGGCTGAGGTTTTCATTGCATCGCCATTGACAGAAACACTGTCTCTTGACGGAATAACAATCGCGTCTACTCCGGCACATTCGCAAGTACGTGCAATTGCCCCAAAATTTCGTACATCTGTGATACCGTCCAGTAGTACAATGAAGGGATCTTTACCTTGTTCGAATACAAATGGGATAATATCTTCAAGGCGATGGTATGTGACGACTGAAACAAATGCAATCACTCCCTGGTGATTTTTGCGTGTAATACGATTCAAACGTTCGACCGGTACACGTTGTACAGGAATATTCAAATCTTTTAATGCGCTGTATAGTTCTTTAATCAACTCTCCCTGCAAATCTTTTTTTACAAGTATTTTGTCGATTTCTTTTCCGGCTTGTATGGCTTCAATTATAGCGCGGATGCCAAATATTATATCGTTTTCTTTCATTGTCGGTTGTTCAATAATTCTTTTGCATTAGCCAATGCTGCTACGGTTAAGGAAGAGCCACTCAACATACGGGCAATTTCGTTGATACGTTCGTTCGTGTCTAGCTGACGGATGCGGGTGTAAGTTCGTTCGGTTGTATCTTCTTTATACACGTAGTATTGTTCGTTGCCTTTCGCTGCAATTTGAGGCAAATGTGTAATGGTGATTACCTGCATCTTTTGTCCCAGATCGTGCATGATATCTGCCATCTTGTCTGCTACTTCGCCGGATGTACCTGTGTCGATTTCGTCGAAGATAATTGTAGGCAATGCCGTATATCCGGCAATCATTGCTTTAATGCAGAGCATAAGACGTGATATCTCACCTCCAGAAGCTGTTTGGGCTACTGGTTTTACAGATTCGTTTTTATTAGCAGAAAAAAGGAAATTTATTTCATCTATTCCATCCGCACCGGGCTTTGGTTTTGGAATGAAGTTAATTTTAAATTGAGTATTTGGAATTCCCAGCAAAACCATGCGTTTGATGATTTCTTCTTCAATGGTTTTGGCAGATTTTTTTCGTAAGGCACTAATTTCGTTTGCTTGTTTGATTAATCTTTCGTACGACGTTTGTTGCTGTTTGGTGATAGCAGTAATTTCTTCTTCGAACGATTCGATCTGATGCAATTGTGCTTCGAATTTGTGTAGACATTCAACTAATTCGTCTGCTGATTTTACATGGTGTTTTTGTTGTAACGAATAAAGTGTATTTAACCGGTTATTTACCCATTCTAACCGTTCCGGTTCAAAATCAATATCTTCTTTTAAAATATCAATTTCTGAAGCTAAGTCTTTTAGTTCAATATAAGCAGATTGTAAGCGCTCAGCAAATTCTTTTGCTTTTGGGTAAAATGTGTTTAATGAGTTAATAGCGGTTAGTGACTCTTTTACTAGTGGTGTTACTCCTTGTTCATCGCCATTGAGTAGTCCTGTTACTTTATATAAAGCACTTTTGATTTCTTCGGTATGGGACAAGATTTCCAACTCTTGCTCAAGTTCTGCTTGTTCTCCTTCTATTGGTTTAACTGCTTTTAGTTCTTCATACTGAAAGCGAATATAATCTTCTTCATCTTTTGCTCTGGAAGCTTTTTCTGTCAGATCATTTAACTGATTCGTAAATGAGAGGTAGTTGTTATATTCCTTTTTGTATATATCTAATATGTGAGAGGTTTGAGCAATTGTATCGACTACATTTAGTTGAAAGTGTGTGTCTGCCAATAGCAGGTTTTGATGCTGCGAATGAATATCAATAAGCCTGTCACCCAGTAGTTTTATAACAGATAACGGTGCAGGTGTATCATTTACAAAAGCGCGTGATTTGCCTGAAATTAATAATTCACGCCGTATGATACAGTTTTGTGCATCGAATTCGAGGTCGTTTGCCTCAAAGAACTCTTCCAGATGATATGCGGATATGTCGAATGCAGCTTCGACAATACATTTTTCGGCATTAGCCTGAATACTTTTGCTATCAGCCCGCTGGCCTAAAACGAGGCCTAATGCTCCTAAGATAATAGACTTTCCGGCACCTGTCTCACCTGTTAAAACCGAAAAACCATCTTTAAACTGGATATTTAAATTGTCAATGAGTACAAAGTTTTGTATAAGTAACGATTTTAGCATACTTAGTTCCGGTTTTTAATTTTTGAGTGCACTCAAACGACTAGACTGAGCAGGGAATAAGTTTGACAAAAGGTCGTATCCTTCTTGTTTTTCACGTTGGGTCGCTTTTGAGTAAACAACTACTACTTCGTCTAATTTACTATCAGCAAAGAATTGCAATAAAACAGAGTTCGGACGCGCTTTTTTATATTCTGTCAGAGTGGGTAATATTTCTATTATATTCATCCGACCACGATCTGCATTACCTGCCATTTCGTCTAATCCTTTCCGATGGTAGTCGTACCAAAATTGCCGGAAAGATTCTCCCTGGTTTTCTGTTATTGCCGTAATAAGTGCATGACGATTCCGATCGCTGTCAAAGGCTTTCCATCCACTCCAACTGGAGTTGGCTTGTGCTAATGTGACAATTTGCTGCGCTTGTTGAAAGAATGGCGAACCTCCCTTTGGAGAAAAACTGTCGAAATCAAATCCCAGGATGATATAAATGTAATAGACAATGGTTGCTGTCAGATTGCTGTTTAATGAGTTTTCTGTATATTCTAATGGCTCGAATTCTGTGTATTCAAAGTCAAATTGAGTGTCACGGAAATTAAAGACTGTTGTTGTATATGTTGAGTTATATACAGGACGACGTGCCTGTATCTGTATTTCTCCTTTAAACGCGTTGTCGGTCAACTCGTTTAGAATGATTGTAAATGAACAATCAATGCGCTCGTTTAAAGCAAATGTGGTATTGGTCCATTTTTTATTGTTGACAAACTCATTTAAAGCTGTTTGTAATGTCGTGAAAATCTGCGTATTTGTGCCTTGTATCTTTTCACCATTAATTGTTATACGTGCATTTAATTCCGAAGACTGTGCTTGTATAGTTGTTATTGTAAAAAACAGGAAACATCCCCAAAGCAACCATTTTCTTATCATGATTTATTTAAATAATATTACTAATCTGTTTATAATCTCTGCCGCAACTTCTTTTTTACTTTTTAAAGGAAGCGTCAGTATTTCTCCTTTTCGATCAATGATGGTAACTTTATTGGTGTCGTGCTGAAATCCGGCTCCTTCGTCCTGAAGCGAATTGAGTATGATCATATCCAGATTTTTCCGGGCTAATTTTTCATTCGCATTTACTATGCCATCATTTGTTTCTAAAGCAAAACCAACTACTATCTGATTGGTTCGCTTCTTTTTACCTAACGTGGCAGCAATATCTTTATTGCGGACTAAGGATAAAGAAAGTGTTTCATCATGCTCACGTTTGATTTTACTTTCTTTTTGTTCTTTAGGACGATAGTCGGCTACTGCTGCACAAAGAATGGCTATATCTGTTTGAGGAAAGGCTTCCGTTGTTGCTTTATACATTTCTTCCGCCGACTCGACATTTATACGCTGTATTTGTGGATGATGAGTTTTTAATGCTACGGGACCGGTGATTAGTTTTACTTTTGCACCTCTTTGAGCACATGCTTCTGCTAGTGCAAATCCCATTTTACCGGAAGAGTAGTTTCCGATGAAACGTACCGGATCAATTTTTTCGAATGTGGGTCCGGCTGTTATGATTATTTTTTTTTTTTGAAGATCGTTTTGTGTGACGAAAAAGTGTTCCAGCACTTCAATGATTTGTTCGGGTTCTTCCATTCGTCCTTTACCAACTAACTGACTTGCCAGGTCGCCTTCGGTCGGTTCGATAATTTGGTTCCCAAAAGAACGTAATCGTTCCACATTTTGTTGGGTGGAAGGATGTCCGAACATATCTAAATCCATAGCCGGTGCAACAAATACAGGGGCTTTACAGGAAAGGTAGGTTGTAACCAGCATATTATCAGCTATTCCATTGGCCATTTTGCCAATTGTAGCTGCAGTTGCAGGTGCTATCAGCATCACGTCTGCCCATAGTCCTAAATCGACATGGCTGTTCCATGATCCGTCGCGATTGGAAAAGAATTCACTTATCACTGGTTTCCTGCTTAGAGTGGCCAAAGTAAGCGGAGTTATAAATTCTTTTGCTGCGGGTGTCATGACGACTTGTACTTCTGCACCTTTTTTTATGAATCCCCGAATTAAATGAGCCGCTTTATAGGCTGCAATACTTCCGGTAATGCCTAGTATAATTTTCTTACCTTTCATGAATAAATCGTCAAATGATGTACTTATTTCCCTTGTATTGCCCGTAGACGGATTTCGGTCAAAACCTTTTTTGTATTTAACGGAAAGTCTCCATTCATGATCCATGAATAGTAACTCGGATCAGAACTCAGTACTTCGGAAACCAGGCGTCCTTTGTATTTTCCGAAATTGATAATTTCTTCTCCTTTTTCGTTATATATCATACGACCGGCAAAATCGACATTATTGGTAAAGCTCGAAAATTCCGATAAAAATTTCATGTCGTTTTGTAATTCCGGGTATCTGTCTAATTGCGCTTGCAAGACTTCATAAGTTGCTTTTGTATCATGTTCAGCACTGTGTGCATTATCTAACTCCTTATCGCAATAGAATTTATATGCTGCTGAGAGTGTACGTTGCTCCATTTTGTGGAAAATCGTCTGAACATCAATGAATTTACGTTTGTTCAGGTCAATGTCGACACCGGCACGTAAAAATTCTTCGACCAATAAGGGTATATCAAATCTGTTTGAATTGAATCCGGCCAGGTCGCAACCTTCAATGATAGCAGCTAACGACTTTGCAATTTCTTTAAATACCGGGCAGTCTTTGACGTCTTCATCCGTTATACCATGTATTTTCGTCGATTCGGGTGGTATAGGCATTTCTGGATTAATCCGACGTGTTTTACACTCTTCATCTCCATTGGGAAATACTTTCAGTAAAGAGATTTCAACAATTCTATCTTTATTGATGTTGATACCGGTAGTCTCGAGATCGAAAAATACCAATGGGTTTGCTAATTTTAATTGCATTTATTTTTTTGTTAGTCGTTTAATACCATTGGCATTAATAACATTAATAATTCTTCGTTTTCTTCGTTTTCGGTGGGTACAATAACTCCGGCACGTGAAGGGTCTGCTAATTCCAGAACAATTTCTTCCGCATTAATATTACTTAGTATTTCAATTAAGAATGTGCCTTTAAATCCGATACTTAGTTCTGGGCTATCATACTGACAGGCTATCTTCTCTTCTGCTGATGTAGAAAAATCTATATCTTGTGCCGAAACAATCACCTGGTTGGCTGATAATTGCAGCTTTATTAAACTGCTGGCGGGATTTGAAAAGACTGCTACGCGTTCTAATGCATTTAGAAATGAAACTCTGTCAATTGTAAGTTTGTTTGGGTTTTCCTGTGGAATGACACTATTGTAATTTGGGTAGCGTCCTTCAATCAGACGACAAATCATTTCAAAATTTTCCGTTGTTATATATGCATTATTTTCATCAAACTGAATTTTAACCGGATTGTTGTTTTTGCCCAGCAAATTCTTAAGTAGGTTAGCTGGTTTTTTAGGAAGAATAAATGAAGCGCGTCCGGCAGATTGGACTGCATTGTTGCGTAAACGTACCAGTTTATGTCCGTCGGATGCTACAAATGTCAGATTTTCAGCTTGAATGTCAAAATAGATTCCATTCATTACGGGACGAAGCTCGTCTTCGGCCGTGGCAAAAAGAGAACGGCTTATGCCATTCAGGAGTATCTGAGATTCCATATTCAGATCTATAGCAGCTTCACTTAATGGTTTTTGTTGGGGATATGTATCTCCTCTTTGACCAATAAAATTGTATTTTCCGTTTTGGAAATATATAAATATTTCCATGTTATCATCGTTGATGTCGAATGTCAGCGGTTGTTCGGGCAGTTTTTTCAATGGTTCCAGCAGTATTTTAGCTGATACAGCGAATAATCCGCTACCTGAAGCATTTATTACATCTACTGTCGTTATTAAACGTGTTTCAACGTCCGAAGCAGTAATAATCAGTTTGTCTTCTTTCAATTGAAATAGGAAACTGTCCAGAATGGGTAATGTGTTTTTAGATGCAATTACTTTACTAATGGATTGCAAACGTGTTAATAAGGCCGAGCTTGATACGTCGAATTTCATACGAATTATATTTTTTCAGTTATTATTTATTTCATGTTTTAGCTGACGAACAAATATAGTGATTTTTTTCATTTATTATTTTGGAAAAGGTAAAAATAAAACCGGTTTATCGTTTCATGGATAACATTGATTTGTTTAAGAATCTGTTTAAATACAAAGGCTTCAAACTAATTTGTTTAGCAAGCAAAATTTAAACAAATACTAAATAAGAAATATACAAAACCGGATAATTGTATAAGCAGGTCCTTTTAATTTATTACTTTTGTTATATTGATTTCTTTTTAGTGAGTTTTTTTATTGTTACGCATTGGCGTATCTTTTTGACAATGAATGTCATGAAGTACGATTTGTTATTGCAATTGTGATATGTAGTGTTTTATTTCTGTATTGCATATATCTTTTACATTAAAATAATATTATGAAATTATGGAATTACTGTATCCTCATGAACATTTTTCGTGTTATAATTATGACAAAGGGCAGAATGCAGCCTTTGAAATTCTTAAAAGAAAAGCTGGTGATATTATAGAAAGGGATCTGATAGATACAGAAATTGTTTTTATCGTAAACGGACATTTCACCTTATCATATTCAAAATATCTTGATTTGGATATAACGAAAGGAAAGATCTTATTTTTCCCTCCCGGTAGTCATGTTAAAGCCACTTTGATTGATGATACATACATTATCATCTGTAGGATAAGAGGTGTGTTGCAACTATGCGATTGCTTGCCTTTTGAGAAGCTTTATCGTGAATATGGGAAATTGAGCGAAGATGAATTTTATACGTTAGATGTCAATAAACGTGTCGATGATTATATAGAGCATTTTGTTGAATGTGTGGAGGATGGTCTTCGATGTTCTTATTATTTTCGTACTAAGATGAAAGAACTTTTCTTCTTATTAAGGGCTTATTATACGAAAGAACAATTGGCGAGATTTTTTTCTCCGTTAATGAGTAAAAATTCTCAGTTTATGAATCTTATGTATAAAAATTATAGAAATGTGAAGAGTGTTCAGCAATTGGCTGATATATCTTTATATAGCCCTTCCGGGTTTAAAAAGCAATTTAATAAAGTTTTTGGTACGTCGGCTTCAGAGTGGCTTAGTAATCAGAAAGCTGCATTGGTTTTTCAAGATTTGAACAACTCGAGTTTAACCATTAAAGAAATTGCTGAAAAGTATGATTTTTTATCGGTTCCATCTTTTAATTCATTTTGTATGAATAAGTTTGGTCTTTCTCCGGGGAGGATAAGGAAGGAAACGGATATAAAGAATAGAGATAAATAGTGGCTGAATCATATAAAAAAAGGGCTTTGTCTGTAAAAAACAGAACGTTTTTTTATTTTATATTTGTAATGTAAAATAAATCGATATTTGTTTATATACAATAGGATAAATTGCAAACTAATATCATTAAGGGGGAAGATATTAGTTTGTTAGAGGCGGTAAATTTAAGGTTTACCGCCTTCTTTTATATAAGCTGTTTGTCGACTATGGTTAAGTATATTTCTGACAAGGAATATTTGCGGGCAAAAAATATTCTACTTAAATCTTTTTGAGTGGATTGCTTGTTATTAATAGTAACAAATAAAATGTGATTATAATATGAAAACTGTCAGAGTACACAATTATGGGTCTTATGAACAATTGCATTATGAAGATGCTATACCTCCAGAAATAAATGAAAATCAGGTTTTAATAAAAGTATATGCTGCATCAGTAAATCATTTGGAGATCAAAGGTACTTCAGGAGTAATGAAAGAAAGTATGCCTTTGAGTTTTCCATGGATCCCGGGGTATGATTTTGCAGGTGTTGTGGAAAACGTGGGTTTAAATGTTACTAATTTAATAAAGGGTGATAAGGTATATGGGAATTGCATGGGTGGTTCTTATGCCGAATATTTAGCTGCAGATATTCATAAAACAGTAAAAATGCCGGAGAATCTTACTTTTGCAGAGGCGTCTTCTGTGCCTCATGTGGGTGAGACAGCCTGGCAGGCTCTTTATAAACATGGTCGGTTACAAAAAGGGGAAACAGTACTTATTCATGGTGGTGCGGGTGCTGTAGGCGGATTTGCTATTCAGTTTGCACATAATACAGGTGCGAAAGTTTTGAGTACAGCTTCAGGAGATGATATTCCGTTTGTGAAATCGTTAGGAGCTGATGATGTTGTTGATTTCAGAACACAGGATTTTGCTTCTATTTTCAAAGATGTGGATTTGGTTTTGTGTTTGGTTGGAGGAAATGTTGAAGAGAAATCATATTCTGTTCTGAAAAAAAGAGGGAAGTTAGTCAGTACTGTAGGGTTATCTTATCAAGATATAGCAAAACAAAAAGAGATTGAAGCGATCGCAATGGGTATTGAACAATCTGCTATTGATTTAAAAAGTATAACGGACTTAATAAAGGTCGGGAAAGTGAAAACAGATATCGGTATATCCTATCCGTTGAAAGATGTTGTTACTGCGTGGAAAGCATTAGCTGGTGATAAGTCGGTGAAGCATCCGAGTCATGGTAAAATAATACTAGAGGTAAGTGGTAAATCTATATGAAGTTAGTAGTGTTAGTTGGCTGTATTCGGTGTGCTTTCCTAAAATGGCATTTAGTCGGCTGATTACTCCATCTAATAATTGCAATAAAACGATATAAAATGCAGTTTTATTTAAGATGAAAACCCTGCTGATCAATTTCAGCAGGGTTTTTTGATGTTCGAACTTGTGAAGTGGAGCTGGAGAGATTCGAACTCTCGTCCAAACGAGGAATTAATTTGCTTTCTACATGCTTATCTTCGCTTAAATTGTCGGCTTAAAGCAAGACCGAAGCTACCAACTTTAAACTTAGCCTTTAAATTTTCATCAAATGTCTAAGGCAAACATTTGACTATCTCCGATATTGCTGTACCACCTGATCGGATTGCTTCGAAGCCACAGCTTCCGGGTGATATCTCGTTCCAGTACCTTGTACCGGAATAAAGCTTTGATCTACTATACTTCGATTAAGCAGCGAGAGCGTAATTATTTTCGCCAGTTAATGTTTTGTCAACCGAGATTAAAGTGCCAATCAACGACGCACTGCATGCTTACAAACCACTTCTGCCCGCTGTCAAAACCGGTCAGCCCCATAGAATTGTAACTTGTTTATATTCAAAAGAAACCGACCGTCTTTTTATTTGTGGGTGACAAACTAGGGACAAAATTGAAGAAATAATCATCAAAAGATCGGCTTCTTTCAATACAAAGGTACTTATTATTTTTAAGTAGAGCAAATTCGAATGACACCTGTTTTTTATGTTTCGGATAATTCGGTTTATTCCACGTGCTAAGACCTTTAATAAATTTAATGTACGCGTACTTAAATTAGCAACCCTATTCATTTCGATTTAATAATAAGTTTCTGTTGAAAAATTCCCTTAATAAATGTCAGGTTTTGTCAGGTTCGATTTTTTTATACATCTCTTTTTAATAGACTCGTAAAATGCTCTTTTTTTATGCACTCCGAAAACTCCGTTTTTTTATAGCGTCAGGAAAGTCAGATTTTGTTTTTAAATTACTTATAATATGGGTATTTAAATCTGTCGAAAAGTCGGTTCATTCAGTTTCTGTTTGCTACAATCTAATATTTATGTAGCCCAGGCATAAACAATAGTGTTAGAGAAGTATATTCTTTGTCTGGATAACAGGTTTTAACATGTTTTCAGCGGCAATTTGTCGAGCAAATGTTTTGCCATGTCCTGCATCTCTTTAATCCTTTTTTGGATTTCAACATTCTTCAACAATCTTTGTCCTATAGAGTAGGCTGTATCTTCTGAATACCCAGCTCGTATAGTATTTTCTTTATTCTGTTTTGAATGTTAGCTTTTGTTAGGTTCTGACATCCGGTGACACGCGCTGTTTTTTCTTTATACTCTGCCTCATGAGGGAGAGCGCCGGATAAGTGAGGGAGAGTAATGGACATCACAATTTGTGATCTCAAGTTGATATCTCGGTATATTATTACCACTTGACTTGATATCTAACTATTTTCAAAAAAATGAGGCATCCTTATCTAAAGATAAGCCTTTTATCTAATCATCCGTCTTCCTGAATCCAACCGGATTACGGGGTTTGCTTACTTGCTTATGTTTGGCTGCTAGCTCTGCTAATGCTAAATAAATATCGTCAAACTCTTTCCGGTTATCTTCTGACAGATCGTTTATTGCAGCCAGAGTTTCTTCGCTAACTTCCTCTAATGCTTTGATACGATCTATAAGAGATGGCAACTGGTCACTTTTTTTGGCGGCAGCTAAGACATTTCGAATAGCAACAAATGCACGCATAATGTTAATATTTACCTGAACGGCAACAGGAGACCGCAATACGCCGGATAACATTGCTACTCCTTCCTGCGTGAATACAGACGGTGTAACAGGACTGTATTTAACTCCCTTTGGTAGGTTGTCGCAATTTGCGATAAGCTCTGTCCATTCATCTTTGGTTAACTGAAACATGAAATCATCAGGGAATCTTTCAATATTGCGTTTAACCTGTTCTTTAAGGCGTCTTGTCTCTACATCGTACATTTCCGCCAAATCAAAGTCCAGCATCACCCGTTGACCTCTGATCTCATAAATCTTGTTTTGGATTACCTGTAGTTCCATAGATTCACTCCTCCATCTTAAAGCGTTTACCACAATTCGGGCAGGTTATTACATCGGTTGCCGGTTGCTCGAATAGTTCGGAGATAGGAACGTTTAAAGCCGTTGCTATGCGATCAAAAACGTCAATTGATGGTTTTGATTTTCCGTTAATCAAGTTACTTAAATTAGGCGTAGCAAGGTCAATCATTAACGCAAGCTCTTTGATTGCAATACCTTTTTCTTTCAAAACGTCCTTAATTCTTAATTCCATATCCTTTATATTAATGTTAAACGTTATGCAAATATAAGCACAAATAATGACCGGCGTTATGAATAAATGTTAAATATATCGTTTAGCGTTAATTTTATTGCCAAATAATTTGCAATGCATAATGTCGCGTATTATCTTTGTGTTGTAAAAATAATGACAGGCGATATGACAACGACATCCAAATACAACAAGAGCAATATCATGAAAAGGGCATGGGAAATTAAAAGAGGTCGTCACTTCTCTTATCCAAGAGGCACACGCAATTGGTCATTTGCAAAATGTCTTTCTTATGCTTGGGCTGATGAAAAAAGAATGGTTGCCAGGATCAACGAAGATGCAAACAAGCGTAACCGCACCGGTGAATGGTCAGCTGAGAAGGTAGCCGAAAGAAATGCAGCTATAAAAAAAACAAATGTATCACTTGCTTACTTGGCAGATACGCTTACTGATTACTACGCAAACAATCGCTATAACGGAGATTAATATTTACAAACAGATAAAACAACAAGACTATGAAGACATTAAGATTAAATGAAAAACTTGAAAGCGCAATGAAAGCCGCTATAGTATTTAAATCAGAGATAAACGCTCTTGCATGTAATAAGGGCGAAGTATTCAATTGTAACAGTAAGTCTGTTATGCTAACGCTCGGACAGATGGATGACGATCTGTCTGATATGATGCTTAAGCTAAGCGAGATTATCGGTTCTGATATATTTGAGAACGCGATAATTGATTCAAACGAGTAGTATGAGAACAAAAGTTTATAAGAAAAGTGCATAATCAATATATCCAGCGCGTCAGGGATTGGCGCTTTCTTATCACCACAATTTTATTCCTCCCGGCAATACGGTCGGGAGGGTTTAGAAAGTGGTTGTTTCTTTTATCATCTACTTACTGAATTATAATGTGAAACTGAATACAAATTTAAATTAACTAACAATTTGAAATAGTATAACTATGGACAAAAAGATAATTGAATGCCTTGAAAGGTTAAAAGACAGCAAAATAGTAAAGTCAGAATTTTACCATATCGACTTAACGACATTATGCGATGTAATCGAGTTCTTATCAGCCGATGCCGGTCATGTACTCGACCTTATACAGAATTCGGGTTCAATAGATTCATTCAACCATCTTTTAGAGGATTTGCAAAGGCAGTTTTCTGTTATTTGGACGCTGTGTGGAAAAATGAGAGATGAACTATCGAACGATGATTTTTATTGCCTGGGTGAGCTTTTTTATAATTACAAACAAGAATCAAAATGAGCCGAAGCAGAGCATAGTTGCCCCGCCTCAAAAAAAGGTGGGCTTTTATTGTCTATTACAGCCCCAATCCAGCCCCTTTCATCTTAACCCCTCCAGATTCAATAGCCTGAATGCTCGCAGCGGATTTGCCGACACTGACAGCTATGTTATCGTTAGAAGTTGCTATCCTATAATTCGTATCCCGTATTTCGCCCGACATAGTTTCCATGCGCCCGACTATCTCCCGGATCAGGGAGACGTCACGCCAACCGGCGACTTGTGCATCTTTCATGAGCTGGATGTTCTCAAATACCGGATTGAAAACGGATATATCAAACATGGTTCCGAGTGTCCTTTCTAAGATTTCTTTGATACTTTCTAAAGCTACGCGCGCGGCTCCGGTCTGTCCGGCTAAAAGGTCAATAGATTCCTGTGAGGCTTTAGCGTATGCGCCTTTGAGGGTGTTTTCAGATGCATTTGAGTCTGTATTTAACAGAGACATGTCCCATCCCATATCAGTTGCCATTTTATCCCAATTTTCTGCAACTGCAGTCCATGCGTCAATTGCCGTAGGTATTCCATCAAAGATCTCGGTCGTAATTGCAAGAAGTTCATTTTGTACCGCAGCTGGATCTCCCAGCCCGAACGCTTCCCGGATCTTTGGTCTGAATTGCTCCAAATATTCACCCAGAATCATTTCCTGTAGTAATGCTTTACCCAACGCATCCACAACTTTTAAACCGGCTTTCTCGAATAAATCCCATGCGTCAGATCCATTTCTGACAGCTTCAAAGATTATGTCCGTTAAATCTGTTGCAATATTCCCGAACGTAGACTCTATATGATCGTCAAGAACTTTCATTGCAGCGTCATACGCATCTTTTTGCTCAATGGAAAGTTCTAATTGCGTCCGAAGTTCATCAGAAATATCTTTATGTGTTTCCAGAAACAACCGTGCAGCTTCGGCGTCAAACTCGCCATTTATGTCCCCTCCCCAGATTTCAGGGGCAAAATCAAAGAGTGTCTTGAATCTATCCTTGGAGCCAAATTTATACCATTCATGTTCTGCAATCTGGATAAGACTCCCTTGCAAGACGCTCATATCCCGATCCATAGCATCTTGCAGAACTTTGCGAGCGTTAGACCGGACGGTATTATTTAAAAAGAATCCCTGGTATTTCTTTGTATTGTATAAGTCGAGATCAAGTTTTTCATTAACAGAATCATAATACGAGTTTACAGTTTTATTATAACTCTCGTAAGCCTTTATAGCTTGTTCTATACCGCGTTTTCCAAAAAAAGAGCTATACTCTTCTTCAAGATAGTTACGTTCCATCAACAATAAATTATACCTTTGAGCCCATTCCAGCTGCTCATTTTGCATTTGACGTATACGCTCCTGTTCCTTTATGTAACCATTAAATACAGATGTTCCAACACCGCTAACTAATCCTCCTATAGCGCCCCATATCCCACCTGATTTCGCCCCTGAAGCAGTTTTGGTTAAGATGTCACTCCAGTCGTTCAAAGTTTCCGTGAAATCTTTTAGCCGTTGATCGCCGGTTACATCAGCAACTTCGCTAATCATTCCGGATATTTCAGACAACCCCTCTGCCGCCTGCAATGCTCCGTCTAATAGGTAATCTAAGCCCTCTTGTTTTGAAGCATCAGCTTTGTCTTCGAATAATTTTTTCTTAGCCTTATCTGTTTCTTTAATCGCTTTTTTTGTTTCCTCTGCAGATTCTTTCAGGCGATTAAAGCCCTTGATGATGTTTGAAAATGGATAATTTGTTTTATTGTCGTACTCTTCTTGCTTCTGAATCAGGGCGTCATAAATAGCTTTCAGTTTTTCAGGATCTTCTTTCAGTGCTTTAATTTGTTCCTCTGAAAAGCCGACCGGGATCTCAACCCCTTCCACTCCGTTAATGTAATCCAGAAGGCGTTTGGTGTTTTTTATAATTTCATCGATACGCTTGCGGCTCATTTTAGAAGCATTGGAAAACAGGTCTGTAAACAGGTTGGATTTACCGGCAAACTCCTGATGAATGGCTTTGAGTTCCTTTTCCATTTCTTTCTCCAAAGATTTGCGTTCGCCTTCAGTTTTGGCATCGGTAATTTTTTTTGAATAAATTTCTGTTGTAGCCAGGATCTTCTCTTGATATTTTCCATACTCTTTCAGGTATTCATTCATTGCCTGTTTTTCTGATTCAATTTGCTCTTTTATAGATTTTTTCCTGGCTTCTTCGGCAAGAAACGCATTATCTTCCAAATATTTTTGTTGAGAAGCCGGAAGCTGACCTACAGATGTTGTAGTAGGGGTGAAAGTCATCCCTTTTTCTTTCCATTTAGGGTTTTGCACCTCCCAGATTTTGCGTTCAATATCCTGTTGGGCTTTGATCATCTCGTCACCATTACGGGCAATATCAGCCAATCTCTTTTCATAGTCAAGTTCTATTTGTGCATGAACTTTTGCAGATCCTTCGTCCATAAGGCTAATTTGCTGCTGTTGCAGATCGAGCTCGTTTTGGTATTCCTGCTGTTTGATCTTTTTTTGTGCTTCCTGAATGGCGGCCAACCGGTCGGCTATTCCGGACTTTGATTTGTTGGAATCATTGGATGATTTTCTGGAAGTATCCCAAATTTTCAGCTTCTCCCGGGCGTTATTTACCCGCTCTAAAGCTTTATTCCATTTTTCAGATCCTTTTTCGGCTTCGTCAATTGCAGTGAATGCAGCTTTTGCTCCCTCCAATTCTTTTTTCCAAAATTCTTCATTTTTGACAACTGATTGATTCCTGGAATTAAGGGTATCGGTCAATGATTTTATCTGGTCTTGCAATTCGCTTTCACTAAAATCAAAGTCTATTCCCATATCAGACAAATTAACTTTTTCTCCACCATTATTTTTCAATATGGAAATAAGCCTTTGCCTTTGTTCTATGGCAGTATTAGCCTGCTCATCGGTAAGGTCTTTAAGTGTCGTTTTCCACTCCGCAACTGCATTATTTTTAACATCTTGCTGCTTCAATTTGATAGCCTCCGCTAAATACTTCTCTACAGACGTTCCGCGTTCGTACCCCATTGAGTCAAGCAGGTCAAGTTCGTCTTTAGTCAATTGGATCGGAGTAAAACCACCTTTCTTGTCCCGCGCCTGATCGATTTTTTCACTCAATTTCATTAACTGATCCAGCTCGCCCGAATCTGCCTGGATTTTTTGGTGTGCATCCAAATCCGCTAGTTCTTTCTTTAAGGCTATTAAATCCCGCAAATGCCCTTTTTCGTCGATATACTTTTCAATGATCCCGGGATACGCCCGCTTAAGTTCATCAAGGGCGCCAATCCGGTCTAACTCTGCTGTAGTGGCTTCATTTATTTTGGAAATAAGCTCATCAATCTTTCTTTTATGATCCTGCTCCTGTTGAAGAACGTCCTCTTTCCGTTTATTATAGGCAGCCTGCGCTTTTTCTGCCGCGTTGGTACTTTCCGACAATGCCCACATGGAAGCGACCAAACCAACTAAAACTGTAGCAGCTAAAACATAAGGGTTTTTTAGCATGGTAGCATTCAACAGCTTTTGAGCCTTTTCTACCAAAAGAAGTGCTTTGTAATTTGCTAGCTGCGCAATAGTCCAACCTTGTTCGGCAGTGGTTGCTATTATAACGGCGGCTTTATATGTCCCATATGTTGCAATAAGTCCTGCCATAATTCTTCCGATCTTTTCATAATTAGCGACAAGATTGGAAGCAACACCCACGGCATCATAAATAATGCCTTGATTTGCCTGACCTATACTGTTAAACATCATTTGTAATTCATCTTGCAGTTTGGATATTTGCCCGGTAACAGAAGCATTCTGTTTTTCCATCAAATTATAGAATCGACCCCCTTCGCTTGACATGTTCTTAAAGGCTTGTTCGACAAGAGGAAATCCAATCTTGCCGGCTTCCACCATTTCGGATATTTCGGCGGATGTTTTTCCGAGCATTTTTGATAATTCATCAACGACAGGTATACCAGCCATTGCAAAGTCTCTGATTTCCCTTGATTGCAACCGCCCTAAAGCAGCCACCTGACCATAATTGACGGCAATACGAGAAATGGGGACAGAAACCCCGGCTGCTACATCTCCTAATGCTTTCATCGTATCAATGACTTTATCAGCTTCAATGCCCATGGCAATTAGCTGCTTAGTATTGTCCGCAACTTCAGTAAGAGTGAAAGGTGTTTTTAGGGCTAATTCTTTAATATCCGACATCATGGAATCAGCTTTTGATTTGCTATTAAGCATTGTTTCGAAAGCTATTTCAAGCTGTTGGATTTCGCCTCTCACACTTACAACCTGACTGGCGAAGTTTTTGAGTGCATTAAGAGATAACGCCGCACCTCCAAGTTTATAAATAGCATTTGTAAAACGTTCAATATCATGTTCTGCAACCTGAAAGTCTTTTCCGGAGCTTCTTATTTTATTTGCAGCCTTTTGTACACTTTCAGCTGTTTTATCATAGCTTTTTTGTAGCCCATTCAACTCTTTGACTAATTTATCTACCGCCTTCCTGTCGCCCGATTGATTCATTTTATCGAGACTGTTTTTAACCCGGTCAATTTCTTCTTTCAGCTTAACAAGCTTTTCAAGATTTACCGTAATATCAAATTTTAATCCTGCCATCTTTTAATAATTATGTTTTTCTAAAATATAAGCAAACATGCTTTTTCTTTGATAATAAGCGATTAAAATCTCTTTTATTCGCTCATTCGTTTTTTTATCTTTTGTCGTTTTCACTAAGGAACATTTATTTCTATCTTCCTGGTGTATAATTTCTGCTATTGCCTCACGGACTATTTTATATTTTGAATAAAGTACGCTTTTGGATTCACCACCTGTCCATTCACTAAGAGGTTCGTTGCATATAAAATAATAATGAAAGACCCTGTACTCCAAATCAGTCAATGTAAGCTCATCAAATATTTCACGGATCCTACTCATTGATTTAAGCACATAATCATCATTTTCATTTTCTTCATCAATATCTTCTTCATCCGGAATATGGTATAGCTGCTCATAATCGATATTTTCATCGATAGGCGGCATTCGATGTTTGCAGCGGTAAGAGGATGTTTCGGAATTAACGCTAAGGTTAATTATACGGAGGATGTAAAAGTCAAGGCTCCGGTATATTCCATGTTCGGTAAGGTATAACTCCTCTATATCGTCTTCGCTTTTTGACATTAACGAAATAATAGCTTCGTGCAGCACATCTCCGGCTTCGTCTTCTTTGCCAGCCCTGGCGCAATGGAATTTAGCATAATCAAGCCAGCGGTTGTAACGCTGATTGATATATTTATTTAGAACATTCATGCTGATTTATATTTTAGTTCAGCATGCCAAATTTTAATCCTCTGTAAAGATAAGGTCGCTAACTCCTGTTACTAGCGGCCTTTCTTTTATACGCCATCAAGCTATCTTAAGTAAACTATATTCTTCGTTGACAAGATTTGCAAAGTAATCCGGATGAGGCGATAGGAAATACTTTTTATCTGCATCCGGATAGAATTTCTTTATTACCCGTTGTATTCTCTTATTGAGCTTAATCATTTCAGGGATCAGTTCATATAATTCTTTTTCCTGTAGCCGTTGATATAATGCATAGATGACAGCGTATAGTACAATTATAGCCGAAACATCTTCTTCCGGAGTAAATAGTCCCTTAAGCCTGATATTTAGTTCTCTGCTATTACCTGAAAATCCGGTCAATAACCGCCGATAAAAGTACATTATACCATCGATATCATACATAAAGCTGATGATACTTTGAGGATGTCCCTGTGTTACTGCTCTATCCCCATGCTGTCCAAGATCTTTTATCAAATCGAAAACGTAACTTGCTAAATCCGGCCTGTCTTTTGTGTTATAGAATTCGTAGTAGTTCATATCCTATCCTCTTTCTTCGACCATTTTCATTAATACCCCAGCCAGCTTTTTCGCTTCATCTCTGGACACACAGAGAACTAAATCCCCATTTATCACTTTTTTTCGTGTGACGCCCTCTATAAGGAATACCACCTCATCAGGCAAATCACGAATGCCGTCCTTCGAACGAAGTCTGACTGTTGATACACTCGTTGTAAAACGTACCCCTAAATCATTTTTAATCTCATGAATTTTGATCGTACTCATAGTTCTTTATTTTTAGCAAGAAATCATTGTAATTTTTTATTATGATATAAATACCACCTGCACTTTCAATGCTTTTCTGCATGGCTAATTGCTTTTCACTTTGTTTATCTTTTCCAATTTTAATCTCAATGTTAAATACAATACCATTGTAAATTATCAAAGTGTCTGTCACTCCTTTTGTTGAGCCGGAATGCCTGTACTTACCGATTTTGTAATCAAATATTCCAGTAGTATTCATGCGTTGGAAGTGTGCCCCATTGATCTTACTCCATGCTTGCAAACACTTCGTCAATCCGTTTGAGGCATCATCCCGGAACTTAGTTATGAACCGGCAATTATCAGGAATAACTGAATCTTTGTACTTCCAGCTGAAGTAATCCTGTTCAAGCTGTTTAACTGAATCCGGTTTAACATAAGTCTTTTTAATTCGTACTTTCTGCTTATTTGTTTGTATCGGTATGATTTCTTGTATATTCATTTGTTCTTTTGTTTTAAAATTCTTGATTTCAATTTCAGGTTTTCTTAGGTTTTGCATTACTGTAATATTGAAGCTATTTGGTATACAAAAGGTATACAATTTGGTATACTATAAGGTATACATGGTATAGAGGTATACAGTATACAGTGCCATATATGTATGGCACTGATATACTATACCAATATGTAGTATACTAAAAAGGTAAATTGCTCTGTTCATTTTGTGCTGGTTTAAAAATCCGGTGATACATCTTCACTTCGTTCTTCTCAATAATTCCAAGATTTACCGCATCAGAAATCTGTCTTTTCGCATATGCAATCTTCACATTTTCGGATTCCATTATCTTTTCAGCCAATACTGTGTATGAGATAACACCTGGCAGCAATGGCATGACTTCATTCATTAGTTGCTCTAAACGTTCCTTTTTTGGAGTACGTTTTTCAACTTCGGTACATATTGGTAAGCCATCAAATACAGCAAAAGCAAAGTCATCCGGTCTAATGTCACGTGTCTTCGCAAACTTGCATAAAGAATTATCTCCGTCTGCTGTTATGCTAATTGCCGTTTCGCATTTCCTCAACGCTTCGCTTCCCAGATGCCCGCGGGCTTTGTCACTTCCTATATTCGCATGAATAACCGTTAGGATATGGCAATCCAGCTTCTTAGTCACGTTAAGCAAATAAGAGATAACCTCTGTACTTTGGTCGGGATTATTCGGGTCCGTGATCAGATCAGATAAACCATCCAGGATGATAAAGTCGGGCTTAAAATAATCAATAGCGAATTCGGCTATTTTCCTGCGTTCTGACGGACTTAATTCCCGGAGCATAAGAATGACTATGTTATCATTATTAACCTCAACCGGGAGCCCTGCAATGCGATGCAGGCGCTTTCCGATTCGTGCTACATGTCCGGCGGCTTGTTCGGTGTCAATCCAAAGTATTTTCCCGGTTCCGTTAGGTGCTTCCATTCCTAAATATCCGTTTTCGTTGAGGAGATTCCCGGCTATTCCGGTACAGAGGAAAGATTTCCGGCTTCCGGGCAAGCCTATCACTACCGAAAAGTTTCCCCGGGTACATACGGGCAAGCCGGATAAAGTTATCATTGGCGCCGGATCCGGGTTTGATTTGGCAAGATCTAACCGGTAGCTATTGACTTTTTCAATAAGTAAAACCTTTTCTTTTTCCTTATCCGGATCGTATGGCTCACCGTTAAGCCTATGACCTATCAGCTTTGTTATTTCATTTTGCATAGGCTTAATGTTTGTTTGATGCATATTCCTGAAATAACTGACCTCTATTATACTCGTAACCCCTTGGATTTTCAAAACTGTACCCGCATAAATCAATAACAATCTGTTTAGCGGTAGCGTAATCCGGCAGGTCGGGTTTTAGCGGGAAATAAACCAGAGCCATATCGCCATTAAATTCGTGATGCCTGGCATGGTTTAATTTATCCCATATAAGCCGCCAGATATCTATTGGTTCGCATTGCTCTAATGCCCGGCAAATTTCATCCAGGGCATTGATAAGGTCAGCCCTTTTATTTATACTTGTAATTGAATCAGGATACTTTCGCTTATACTGAACTAAATTTACATCCATTTGATCAACAATCAAACGAAGCTGTCCGATCGGGTTATCAGCGCCTTGCCGGTTTTTGATAGCTGATTGCATCCGTGTCCCAATGTTATTATTCATAACAGCCTCCTTCCTCATCGAATAGTGACATTTGTACAGGAAATTTCTTTAAGTGCCTTGGATCGGTAGTATAGTAGTTTACCATTAAGCCGGTAAAATCACAACGGCCACGATGATGTACAATGATCTGGTTATTTGCTCTAAGCATTCCGGAATACCAACAGATATTACTTCTTTCCTCGCTTAATTCAATTGCTACCTGGCGCATTGTTTTGGGACATTCGCAAAATGAATCTTTTACCCGTTGAAGTTGGTTTTCAGAAAAGGATGTGTTATCTTTGTGATGCGTTTGGGCGGCTTCGGTCGCTCTTTTCTTTTGTCTCATTTTGAAACCCTCCCGATATTACCGGTAACAATATAATCCGTTGCCATTTTGTCAATCTCATTACTGGTTGATACCCTGTTTTGTTTCATCCAATTTTCCAATTCCAAACGATCAAAATAAATTTGCTTACCATTGGGTTTGTAATGTGGAATTTGGTGTGAACAAGTTAGTTTATACAAATGGCTTTTTGACAAGCCGGTTAATAAAGCAACATCTTCAAAAGTTAAAACGTTTTTTGCTGATAACAAGCTATTACGCTCTATTCTGCTTAACTGATCTAAAATTTTTTCTTCCATAATTTAAATTTTAGACAATGGCAAGCTGTGCACCGCTAACCTTTGTCGGTTATGATGCAAAGATGAGAATATGGAGAAAAAGAAGAGGGTTACAATACATTACTGTAACCCCAACTGTTGTGTGCTGTTATGTTGTGTAATCCTTTATACTTTTAGGATATTGTCTAAATCATCAAATTCTTTTGGACGGTCCTTATAACCGTTCTTAATCTTACTTAGTGTTGTTTTCATTGTATCTGTGTTTGGCTTTTCTCCTTTCAAGGTAAAGATCTTACTTGTGATACTCCATAATCTTGACCCATCTGTATCCCCAAACAAAGTGTTTACAAGATGAGCTAATAGCTGCTGATCCTTTATCCAATTAAGGGGTGTTGCAGGTATCTGTTTGGTGGTGTTTCCACAACAAATGTAAAGCCATGTTTGCAAATCACTGTTAGCATCAAAATATTTGT
The DNA here is from genome assembly GCA_031285565.1 of Tannerella sp. Taxonomy (GTDB): domain Bacteria; phylum Bacteroidota; class Bacteroidia; order Bacteroidales; family Tannerellaceae; genus Tannerella. The sequence continues at coordinate 83,494 of JAITVY010000036.1, forward strand.
GCTCTTTAAGCTTTTCAAATATCGTTGTTAAGTTTATTTCTGTTTCTCCAGAATGAAAGTTTGTTCCTTTATCAGTATCTAATCCTTTAGGCAAAGTCTTGGGAGTTTCTGATAGTTTCTGTTTAGGTTCATTCTCTGTATTTTTTGATTCTTCTGAATGTAAATTTTGTGGTGCAATATTAACTAAATGCGCACAGCAGTCAGTCACACTATTTCTTGTTTTATTACTTAGTTCATACCAGCCTAATAGCTGGTGCAAGGTGTATCGTTGGGTATTTTCTACTTCATTAAGGAAGTTACTATCTTTTGACATCAAAACGTATATTTCCATTTTCTTAGACATTTCTCCAACTCTATCCAGATCCGAAATAATAGCTGGAGGAATTTCCATTTTACGCTCAACAAATAAACATGTAGTATTTATAATTTTTCTCAATTCAACCAATAATCCGTATGCCTCGGTTTTGTCCATAATTCTTTTCGTCTTTATTAATCAAATAACCCATCTTGTTTTTTTACAGCTTCTTTTTTGCTCTCATCTATGATCTTTGCATAGATTTGAGTAGTCGATATCTTAGTGTGTCCTAAGAGCTTTGAAACCGTTTCTATTGGTACGCCTAAACTTAGGTTAAGCGTTGCCGCAGTATGACGTGAGCAATGAAATGAGAGCCGTTTATTTATATTGGCTGCTTCGCTCCATTTACGTAGCTTTCTGTTGGCGTGATCGTTTTTAGGCAGGATAAAAACATACTTCTCATCGTTTGCTTCGTTTCTATCCGGAAGCCATTTTAACGCCTCGTTACTGATAGGGAAGTCTTCATGGCGTTTCGTCTTTAAAACTTTCAGTCTCAATATGACCTCTCCGTCATTATCCTTATAAAACTGCCCCCATGTTAAATTCTTTACATCGCTATACCGGATACCACATAGACAGCAAAACAGAAAAGCACGTTTTATCATATCATCGTTACAAGGTGCTTTAATGAGCATCTTCATTTCTTCAATAGTAAGAAACTCCCGGGTTCCGTCTTCTCCTTTTGGTTTATCATCGCTATCAATTTTATCCAATGGATTGACCTGGATGATTTCGGCTAGTATTGCCTTCTTAATGACGTATGCAAACTTCTTGAATAAGTTATGTTGTGTGTTAGGTGACAATATGCCATCCTCAACTTCTTTTTTTAGTAAATTAAAGTTTTTAGCTGATCGCAGATATACAATGAATCTTTTTACAAAGTCATGATCTACTTGCTGAAATGTGATTTTGTCACCGGCAAAACTGTTGAGATGCTTTGCTAATGAGTGAAGAGTATAGTAATAGCTTCTTTTGTTTCCGGTTTTAGCCAATGCTTCATCTGCAAGAAACAGGACATAGCCGATGAGGTTTGTTTTGGATTTGGTTGTATTGTTTTTAAATCCGTATTCATTATTCTGGATTTGAACAATACGTTTTGCTTTGATTGCATTAGCTAATTGAAGAGTGGTAGCATTTGTTTTACGTGCTTCTTTCGTTTGCTCTGGAATAAGATAAAGCTTAAGGTACTCTCTATTTCTTTTACCGTTGATATAGACATCAAGAAATAAACTTTGGCTTCCGTTAGAAAGCATTTTTGTCCGGATCCTGATCGGCTCTTTCACTTTTGTCTCTTTCATTTTCGAATTAATTTGTCACCCAACACAAAGTTAATATTTATTTCTGTATTCGGGGGACAAACGGGGGACAAAAATGAGTAAAAAAAGAGCCAATCAAAAGAAAATTAACATTTCTTAATTGGCTTATAATATGACTGTAAGAGTCTGAAATTCTTTCTTTTATTTGACTTTTTCTTTGCTCTTATTTACTGTTGATTTTTGGGCTATTCTGTCAAAACCGGTCAGCCCCATGATTTCTGTAATTATATATGCAAAGGTATGAAAAATATCAGAAATATAACTTTTTTATTCTTCAATAACTCCGATTTCACGGAACCAGTCTTCTGCGCGATCGGGCCAACTATTGGCTTCTGTCCCTGTGTCGCGAAGTCCATAGCCGTGTCCTCCTTTATTGTATAGATGCATCCAGGCAGGTACGCCAGCTTCTTTTAGTGCATAATAATAGAATAAGCTACTGTTTATATATGACTTGTCGTCTTGAGATTGGATCAGTAGTGTAGGAGGGGTTTTCGGTTTTATGATTATTTCAGGTGCAATACCAAAATTTTCTCCTTCGAGATAGGCTGGGTAAATCAACATACAAAAATTCGGGCGACAACTGTATTTATCTATTTTTTCTACTAAAGGGTATGTTCTTTGTTCATAGGTGGTTGATGCCATGACAGCTAAATGTGCTCCTGCAGAGAATCCCATAACGCCGACTCTATCGGGATCAATATTTAAGACATCAGCGTTTGCCCGGACGTAACTGATAGCACGTTGTAAATCCTGTAGAGGTGCTTCGTGTTTCTCTTTCCCTTCTCTTTGCGGCACCCTGTATTTTAAAAGAATAGCAGTGATTCCTAATTCATTTAACCAAAGGCATACTTCATCTCCTTCCAGATCATAGGCTAAAATGTTATAACCACCTCCCGGACAGACAACAATAGCAGAACCACTGGCAAGTTCTTCAGGTGCTTCATAAATTGAGATGGTCGGCTCACTGACATCGGTAATCCTTAATACAGTTTCTTTAGCAACCCGGTTCCCTTCTCTGTTTTGTTTTTCTTCTAATTGCGTAGTTTCTCCCGGGACTCCTTCGGGAAATAATTTTATAGTTTGCTCTTGAGCCATAGCAAATGAAAGTGAAAATATCATACATAAGAATAGAAAAAGCTTTTTTTCCATACTTTTATATTTTAAAAAATATTTTTAGCGTTTTGGTATGTTGATGCAAATCTACGAAAATATACTAAAAAGAAATTCTTTTTCTTTAAATTATTTTATTTCTCTTTCATCTTGCATGTCAAGTTCATTACGTTCCTGATCATAGAATTTGTATTCAAGAAATGCCAAATTTTGATTTGGAATTATTTTCATATGCCAGGAGTATTTAAACTTCCATTTCAGACGTAAAGGATAAATTCCTTTGTTGATATATGCAGCAACATACGGATGAATATGTAACGTGAATTTTTTTACATGATGCTTATTTACTAAACAATCTATTTTTCTTTCTAAGCTATCAGTAAATAATATAGAAGATTTAATTTTTCCTGTACCGAGGCAGGATGGGCAATCTTCTGAAGTTCGTACTTCTAAAATCGGACGCACACGTTGGCGCGTAATTTGCATCAGGCAAAACTTACTTAAAGGGAGAATGTTGTGTTTTGCACGATCGTGTGCCAACATTTTCGTCATGTGTTCAAAGAGTTTCTGTCGATTTGAAATATCCGCCATATCGATAAAATCGATGACAATGATACCTCCCATATCCCTTAAACGTAGCTGACGTGCTATTTCATCAGCAGCAGCAATATTTACTTCAAATGCTGTTTTTTCTTGTTCAGTACTTCCTTTGGTGCGATTGCCACTGTTTACATCAATGACATGCATTGCTTCTGTATGCTCTATGATTAGGTAAGCTCCTCCTCTGTAGGTAACGGTGCGGCCAAACGAAGATTTTATTTGTTTGGTAATACCGAATTTATCAAAAATGGGTAATTCATCTTTGTATAATTTTACAATGTCTTTTTTTTCAGGAGCAATTATACTAACATAGTCATATATGCTGGTATAAACATCTTTATCGTTGATGTATATATGTTCAAAAGATGAGTTGAAAATATCGCGTATAATAGCTACCGTACGTGCCGTCTCTTCATATACGACAGCAGGCGCTTTTAATTTTGGAACTTTAATGAGATTGTCATCCCAACGTTTTACTAACGTTTTAAGTTCCCAATCGAGTTCAGCAACACGTTTTTCTTCTGCAGATGTTCGAACAATCACACTGAAGTTTTTTGGCTTTACGCTTTGAAGCAGCTGGCGTAAACGTGCCCGTTCTTCGTTGGATTTGATTTTTGTGGAAATAGAAATTTTGTTTGCAAAAGGTATCAATACCAAAAAACGACCTGCCAGAGATAATTCGGCTGTCAATCGTGGTCCTTTGGTAGAAATTGGCTCTTTAGCAATTTGTACAAGTAGCTCTTGTCCAACAGTTAGCACATCTCCTATGCTTCCGTCTTTTTCAATATCGGGAAGGATTTGTACTTTATTAATTGGTGGGACACGTTTTTTAGGATCATTCAATAGTTGCTTTAAATATGCTTGTTGCGTGTTAAAGTTTGCACCAAGATCCTGATAATGAAGAAATGCTTCTTTTTTGTAGCCCACATCCACAAATGCGGCATTTAAACCGGGTAATAACTTTTTTACTTTTCCAAGGTATATATTACCCACAGCAAAAGATTCACTTTGAGCTTCTTTTTGAAGTTCTACCAGATTCTTGTCTTCTAATACAGCTATTGAGACTTCCTTTTTATTTACATCAACAACTAATTCGCTAATCACAATTAATCGTGTTTCTTGTTTATTCTGTCTTAAAAAAAGAACAAACTTAAAAGGATGCTCTATTAAGTTTGTTCTGTAGTCGTTTTAAGACTTATTTTTTCTTATGGCGATTCTTTTTAAGTCTTTTTTTACGCTTATGCGTTGCCATTTTATGTCTTTTTCTTTTCTTTCCGCTTGGCATGGGTTTAATAAAATTAAAATTAAAGAATCTTGTTGTTTATTTTTTAGCTACGCTATTTAAAAATACTTTAGCAGGCTTAAATGCTGGAATGTTGTGTTCCGGAATAATGATTGTTGTATTTTTAGAGATGTTACGTGCTGTTTTTTGCGCTCTCTTTTTTACTACGAAACTACCGAATCCTCTTAGGTATACGTTTTCTCCACTAGCCAAAGAATCTTTGATTACACCCATAAATGATTCTACACTTGCCAAAACTGTGTTTTTGTCAATTCCAGTGTTCTTTGCAATTTCACTAACAATGTCTGCTTTCGTCATGTCTAAATTATTTTTTAAATGAATAAATTCTAATTTTTTGGACTGCAAATATATAGCTTTTATTTCAATTATAACTAATTTTTTTACAAAAAAAGAAATATATCTTTTGACTAAGAATATGTATGTTTGTCTGAGGATTTTAAAAACATTAAAGGTTGAGGGGTTAATACGTTGAAATATAGTGTTATTTTGGTGGACTGGTATCGTAAGAATAAGCGTGACTTGCCATGGCGCAATATAAAAGATCCATATTGTATATGGATCTCGGAAATTATTCTTCAGCAGACGCGTGTTGTACAAGGATATGGTTATTACCAACGATTTATACAACGTTTTCCTGATGTGGAAAGTTTGTCTTCTGCAGATCAGGAAGAGGTTTTGAAATATTGGCAGGGGTTAGGCTATTATTCACGTGCAAGGAATTTGCATGAAGCTGCAAAAGTTGTCATGAGTGATTTTAATGGGGCTTTTCCGCAGGATTATAAAGATATTTTATCGTTGAAGGGTATAGGTGAATATACAGCTGCAGCAATTGTTTCTTTTGTATGGAATCAACCCTATCCGGTTGTTGATGGGAATGTTTTCCGCGTATTGAGCAGACTTTTTGCAATAGATACACCTATTGATACGGGGGTAGGAAAGAAGCAAATTTTTGAATTGGCTCAATCATTGATGGATCCGAAGTATGCTGGTTTACATAATCAGGCGATTATGGAATTCGGGGCGTTGCAATGTGTGCCGCAAAATCCTAATTGCGGGATATGTCCATTTGTCGATCGTTGTTTGGGGTATGCCTCCGGAAATGTTCTGCAATTTCCTGTAAAACGAAATAAAACCAAAATACGTAACCGGTATTTTAATTATTTTTTTATCACTTATGGAGGGAATACTTATCTTCAACGAAGGTCCGGGAAAGATATCTGGGAGGGGTTGTTTGAGTTTCCACTGATAGAAACTGATGGCGCAGAGAATTTTGAAGCATTGAAAACTACTGAAAGATTTAAAGCATTATTTGATATGACAGGGCAGCCGGTATTCTCTATCGAGAAGGCCGGAGTGAAACATGCATTGTCTCATCAGGTGCTATATGTGACTTTTTATAGAGTCGAGATTCAAGTTGAAAATAAAACCTTGACTAATTATCTCCGGGTTCCGATTTCTTCCATTGATAATTATCCGGTTTCACAGTTGATCCATAGCTATTTGATCTCAAAATAATAAAGGAGAGGGTGTCTTTACTCTCTCCTTTATCAATCTATTATCTATGACTCGTATATCGATCCTATATCGATCGTATATCCATCCTATATCGATCTGTCAGGGATGATAATCTGTAATCCTTTAATTCTGTTAATGGGATTGGTTTTAATCTAAAATTTTAATCTTGATGTTGCGGAACCATGCATCTTCTCCGTGATCCTGGAATCCCATAAACCCTTCTCTGTTTTTACCTCCTGTATTGTTCAACAGTTCAAAAGCCAAAGGCCATTTTTCCTGACTGAATTTGCTTGCCTGAAGCATATCTGTCCATTGTTTTGTCCATAAGTGATATTCAACAACGGCTTCATCATTCTGATAATGAACAATTGTGCCTTTGTAACTCATGATTTTACCTTTGTTCCATTCGCCGAATGGTTTTGAATTCTGTGGTTTTGCCGGAATCATGTCATACAGCGAAGCAGACATACGATTTCCATCAACGCCTAATTTAGCGTCCGGATGGTTCTCGTTGTCCAGAATTTGATATTCAGGAGCTGAAATATACGAAGGTTCTCCCTCGACTTCCTGGATCATATAGAAAACACCGGAGTTAGATCCTTTGCCTACTTTCCATTCGAATTCAAGTTCGAAATTTTTGAATTTGTGTGCAAAAATAAGGTCTCCGCCATCTTCGGCGCCGGCTTCTCCAGTGCCTGAACCTTTAATTTTAATGGCTCCGTCTTCGATTATCCATGCCGCAGGAACAACCTCGCTGTTATATCCTCTCCAGCCGTTGAATGTTTTGCCGTCGAATAGTGTAATCCATCCATCTGCATCTTTAGGAAAATCGGCTAAATTTACTGTAGGTAAATTCAGCAATGTATATTCCGGAGTCTCTGCGGCAGCTGATGTCGTTTCTGTTGTAGCAGATTCAGACTCTTGCGCGGAGTCGGCTTTTTTGCCTTCTCCACATGAAGTGAAATATCCCATTAAAACAACAGCACTTGCTAATAAAACTATTTTTTTCATGTGATTTCTAATTTAAATTGATCAAGGCATATCTACTAATTTCCAGCCCGTCCGGTAATTGTGTTTAATTAATTCGGATGCGAATTGTTGTGCATTCACCGGATCTGTCCAGTCCTTTTTAAATGAAGGATGTCCGTCTTTAATGGTAAACCCGTCTTTAATGACTGTTTTGATTGTCTCGTCAGCTCCAATGTTGGTAAATTTCATATTTGGCCCATCCCATTGTAGTTCTTTGTTCAACGATTGCAAGCGGACGGCTAATACCCCCATTACTACCATTTCATTGAATGGTCCTGCTTCAGAAAAATCAGATTTTGTCATAGTGCGGTTGGCCGCGTTTTCTTTACATGCGCGTATCCAGTCTTGTTGATGACCACCACGCATTGCATTTTCAACACGCCGGCAAACTTTAGGGACATTAGGTGTCCGTCCGGATAATAACCATGGATTTACACCATAGCAACCACAAATTAATGTATCTTTTGTTCCGTGGAAAATAACGGCGCCTCCCTGATCGTTTAATTCACGTCCGGCAGGGTAACCTTCGGGTAGCGGTGGCTTTAATCCACCATCATACCAATGTACTTCAACTTCGGGTAAAGCCACTTTCGGCATGTTTTCACGGGAGGGGAAAATTAATTTTACATATTGGGCCTGTGGAGCACAGTCTCTTAATAATAGGGTAGAGGAGCCTTGTACTTTGGTTGGATAGCCTAATTTCAATCCCTTAAATACGGGATGTAAAATATGACAAGCCATATCGCCTAAAGCGCCTGTTCCGTATGCCCACCAACCACGCCAGTTCCAGGGATGGTAAAGACTATTATAAGGTCTCATTTCTGCCGGGCCTGTAAATAAATCCCAGTTTAGCGTAGATGGGATTTTATCTGCTTTTTCAGGTGTCATTAAACCTTGTGGCCAGATGGGACGATCGGTAAATGCTTCTACTTTTGTTACTTCTCCGATTTCTCCATTCCAGATCCATTCGCATACCAGGTCTACCCCTTCTGCTGATGATCCCTGGTTACCCATTTGAGTTGCTACTTTTTGTTTAGCAGCCAGTTTGGTTAATAGGCGTGATTCGTAGACTGAGTGTGTTAACGGTTTTTCGCAATATACATGTTTTCCTAATGTCATGGCATCCGATGCTATTAATGCGTGTGTATGGTCGGCTGTTGCTACCATTACAGCATCAATGTCTTTTCCCATTTCATCAAATAATTTGCGATAATCCCAATATTTTTTTGCCTGTGGATATTTGGCAAATACATCTTTAGAATATTTCCAGTCTACATCACACAATGCGATCAGGTTCTCTGTTTCCATACCACTAAGTACACCTGCACCTCTGCCACCGATACCGATACCTGCGATATTTAATTTGTCAGTCGGGGCGGTATACCCATGGCTTTTTCCAAGGATCGTGTTTGGTGCAATTGTAAAGGCTGCAGCCGCCATTGTCCCTTTTTGTAAAAAGGATCTTCTTGAAATTTTCATATTATATTTATTTTATGATTCGTATATTTTATAAAAGAAGAGCGCTGCTTTAGAGAAGCAGGCTCTGTCTTATTTTTAGAATGTTGGATACCCAGGATTTTGTACCAGATTTTGGTTCGTCTGCCAGGCATCTTGTGAAACCGGATACAGTTTTAAATGATCGCCTTTACTTCTTGGGCAATTAGACGCTGACCATGCCGGTGTTTCAAAAGTGCCGAATCGTATATCATCTTGTCGTGAATAGGCTTCCCAAGCTAATTCAAACTTACGTTCTAAAGCGATTTTATCTAAGTCAACTGTAGTATAATTATGTGTAGCATCTCCATATGCTCTTGAACGAATCTCATTCACTAATTTGGTGGCTTCGGCTACATCTCCTCCTGAACGAAGCAACGCTTCCGCCTTCATCAGGTAAATATCGGCCAAACGGAAAATATGGAAATGATTCTCCATTGCATCGCTTAATCCGGCTGCGTAATCCCATTTCTGGCAACGGGCTCCGGCTTCCTGAACAACCGCACCCCAGGGACCTCCATCATATTCGGTACCCTCAATGATCGTGAAGTCTACTGTATAGATCAGCGGAGCACCGTGGTCTGTTTGCAGCATTTCTCCTGTAGCCGCATTCCGACGTTCTCCTATGCGGAATGTTCCTTCATAACGAGGATCTTCAGTATCAAATAATTTCACATAATCGGGTTGAGCACATACACCATTCCAAGAGCTATATGTCGCATTGTCAGCTAAATAATCCTGATAATGAAGCGTCCGAAGCATCATGGTATTTTGATTTTCAGTATCTTTATTAGAGAAGCATATTGAAAAGATCGCTTCCTGTGAATTCATATTGTTTATCGAAAAATTAGTTTTCCAATTCGGTTCAATGATATAATAATTAAAGCTCATTATTTTGTCACAAGCAGCAATACATTGTTGGTATGCATTTCCTGATACAGTTACATTCCAGGCTTCAGCATTTAAATAAAGCTTGGCAAGGAGTGCATAAGCTGACCCTTTTGTGAATTTGCCGTACGTATCGGCTGACACGTCCGGACAATTGTCTGCAATTTCAGTTACTTCTTTGATTAACCAATCAAAAACTTCCTGACGAGTTTTATTTGTCGGCAGTTCTTTGTCATTATAATCGGTTACCAGGGGCACATTTCCATAGCAATCCATCATCGCATAAATCCAAAATGCACGTACGCCCCGCATGGCAGATACATTTGTTAATTTTTCAGCATCACTTAAAAATGTGGAATTTTCAAGTGTATTAATTGTCGCATTGCAAATGCCAATTCCTTCGGAAGCAGCAGCCCAGGAGTTTTTTACATGAGCGGTCTGTGCAGTCCATTGATGCATATAAATTTCGCGGTATTGTCCTCCGTCGTACCAATCTCCCCCTCTACGGGTAGGTGTTACGGCCATCGAACCTCCACATTCCTGTAAATACATGAAACGATCGGGCCAATATTTTTTCAAGGTATTATATGTCGACCCCATAAGGGCATTTACTTCAGCTGCTGTATTGCCAAAGTCTTCAGCCGGTAATTTATCATATACATTTTCATCCAGATCGGTGCATGACGGCATAGTCATTATTAATGCCAAGCCGGCCAAAAATGATGTTATAATTTTCTTTTTCATAATCTGTTTTTTAGTTTTTTAATTAAAAAGTTAAATTAATACCAAATGTGAAAGAACGTGCTCTGGGGAAATAGTTACGTGCTTCGATGCCCGGAGATAATCCGGCATCCTGATCTTGTCTGTTATCTCCCCTGAAAAGTTCAACTTCCGGATCCAGACCGGAATAACCTGTAATTACAAATAAATTCTGTGCAGCTACATACACACGTGCCTTGTCTAACCAATCTAATTTTTTTGTGTTAAATGTATATCCAATTGACATATTGTCTAAACGCGCAAATGAGGCATCTTCCAGATAGAATGAACAAACTCGTGAATTTTCGCTGAATTTCAGTAGGTTGTCATTATCCATTACATTGTTTCCACTGATATAGGTATTGTTCCCATAGGCGGCTACAGGATTGTTTAATACTTTATTCCCGATCGTTCCACGGATAAAGAAGCTGGCATCCCAGTTTTTCCAATTGAATGTGTTATTCCATCCGAATGTTAAATCCGGTTGAGCGCTTCCTACATATGTACGGTCGTCATCTGTAATTTGTCCATCTTTATTGGTATCTTCAATGATGAATTTGCCATCAGCATCCAATCCATTGCATTTCAGCATATAGAATTGACCTACAGGATATCCTTCTTCGATTATATGGGAAGTTACTCCGGATGCTCCACGAATCCAGGGGTCACCCGTATAAACACGATCGGTTGAATACAGGTCGTTAGACAACCTGGTAATTTCATTTTTATTATGTGATAAATTAATAGATGTATTCCAGTTAAATGTTTTATTTCTTACAACGTCGACATTTACTAAGAATTCAATACCTGTATTTTTCATGTCGCCTACATTGGCCTGGATTCTGTCATATACGTAGGTTGGGGTTGGCACTTTATAAGTATAAAGCATGTCGGTTGTTTCCTTATTATACCATTCGATTGTACCTCCTACACGTCCGTTAAAGAAGGAGAAATCTATACCAATATTCAACATGGCGGTTTCTTCCCATTTCAAGTCAGGATTGGCATTTTGCGAAACTTTAAATGCCGTAGGAAGACTGGTCGTCGTATAATAAGTTCCACTGGCTTCATATAATTCAAGTGATTTATAGGGTTGCAATCCATCCTGATTACCGGTAACTCCATAACCTGCACGTAATTTTAAATCGTTCACCCAACTAATATCTTTCATGAAACTTTCTTGTGAAATACCCCATGCTGCCGAAGCCGAAGGGAATGTTCCCCATTTGTTGTTGGCACCGAATTTGGAAGAACCGTCGCGGCGGATTGTCGCAGTAATCATATAACGTTCATCGTATGAATAGTGTGCACGTGCGAAGAACGAAATTAATTTATATTCGTTTTTAGAAGATTTTATATTTCCTTGTTTTAGTTGATTTCCGGTTTGGATACTATTGGCTCCCATTGAGCTTACCGTGAAATCTGTAACTTCGGCATATTGATCCTGATATTGATTATTTTCCCAGGAGTATCCGATAATTGCATCTGTTTTATGTTTTCCTTCTGCTCCAAAGCTCCTGTCAAAATTAGCAGTCCATTCCATCAACTCACGATCTCCTGTAGTCGCTTCTTTTCTGGCACGTCCATTATTACTACGGCCAATGGTGTTAGTAGGTGCTTCCCAATCGCTTCGGTCCATACTGAAACGACTTTTATACAGATGGGCTTTTATATTTAGTCCATCGATGATATCAAACTGAATATCACCGGCTCCATAGAAATAGTTCATCTTACGAAGGCGGTAATTTTCTTCCTGATTTTGAACGGGATTTCCCTGGTCATATTTTCCAAACATTCCGGTATAATAACTGCCATCAGTATTGTACACCGGGTAAACCGGCAAGTTGTTGTAGGCAAGGATAAAATTATCCCGGAAAGGCAATTGCATATCATTCATCGTAGCGGATCCTGTTAATCCAACCCGTAGACGATCATTAATAGCACGTTGTTGGAACTGGAAACGGAAATTATGACGTTTCATGTAATTATCATTTGAAATACCTTTTCGATCCAGATATGTGTAAGAGGCACGATAGTTGTTTTTTGGTCCTCCGCCAGACATGGATATAGAGTGGTTTTGTGATACTCCTGTACGCAATAATTCATCAAACCAGTCTGTGTTAGAATTAAAAGAGTCGTATTCGCTGATGTCATTTCCTAACTCGGCATTTGCTGCGCGCCACTCATTGGCATCCAGCATATCCGGTTTGTTGGCAACCACATCCATGGATACATATCCGTTGTAATTGATTTGTGTTTTCGAACCGGAACCTCTTTTCGTTGTGATTAATATAACTCCACCTGCTGCCCGTGATCCATAGATTGCCGCCGAAGAAGCATCTTTTAATACAGAGATAGATTCAATGTCCGAAGGCGCTACGGTTGACATATCGCCACCAGGAATCCCGTCAATTACAATCATTGGCCCCTGGTCGTTTTGTAAAGTTGATGTACCACGAAGACGTATTTCACTTCCGCGTGTTACATCTCCGGAACCGGATGTGATGGTAAGACCTGCCACTTTTCCTTGTAATAAGTCAGCGGCATCGCGAGTTACTCCTTTATTAAAGTTTTCTTCGGAAACATTTGCAATCGAACCTGTGATTTCACGACGGGTTTGCGTTCCATAGCCAATTGCTACTACTTCACCCAGGTTGACAACAGATGGTTCTAATGTGACATCGATCGTTGTCCGGCCGTTTACGGTTTCTTCGTGTGTATTATAACCAATATACGAAAATTGTATAACAGCCCTCTGTGCATTGCTGACAGTAAGACTGTAATTTCCATTTACATCAGTAATAATACCGTTTGTTGTTCCTTTTTCAATAACATTTCCACCAATTACTGCATCTCCAAATTCATCAATGACTTTACCTTTTATGGTTGCAGACTGAGCAAAGACAGCAGTAATTACGCCGAAACTCATTATCAAAGAAAGAAATCCGATTCTTTGAAATGAGCTGAATAAACAGTTCATCTTTTTTTGTTTCATGGTTAATAGATTATGTATTTAACAAAAATATAGCTTGTTGCAAATATATTAAATAAAAAAAACGTAAAAGACGCTTTGTGTGGTTACTTGTGGTAAAGTAGCCTTTTGGTAAATTTGTGTAATGTTATACTGCTAATTTGTAGTTGTTTGTGTCTTTATGTGAGTAGTTGTGTTGTAGTTTGTGTTTTTGTTTTATTGAAAAAAATATTATATTTGCTTTGAATATTTTTTATTTGCACAAAGGTTTATGTTATAAAACCGGAATTTGACTTGTAAAAAAATAAATCTATACCATCGATCTTCAATAATAAATAATCATATGAGAAAGCAAATCGCCTTATTGTTTTTATTATGGATACAATCCTTGTCTCTTTTTTCTAGTAATACTATTAACGTATTATTGGATGAATTAGATCAGACTCTCTTAAATGGAACATTTTACATGGAACAAAAAGAGTTACGCCTGAATCGTTTGAAGAATCAATTCCGTCAGGAAATTACACTTGAAAAACAATTTGAACTATGCTCCCAGATTATTGATGAATATAAAAGTTATATAAGTGATTCGGCATTCGTTTATATTAATCATAATCTGGAGTATGCCAGGATTTTTGATCGCAAAGACTGGCTTATACGAACAGAACTGCAATATTCTTTTGTACTATCGTCATCCGGGTTATTTGTAGAATCAAGAGAGGTCTTAGCACGTATAAACAGAAATTATATTCCTAAGGGTTTGCTGGTTGAATATTTTAAGTGTTATGAAATGCTTTATACAAATATGAACATCTATCAGGATGAAAGATTAGTAGAAGATAATTATCGACGAAGTATCCGGGAAGCAAGGGATTCTGTTTTGTTTTATTTGCCTATGTATTCGAATGAGCATTTGTTTTATTCTTATTTAGTATCAGAATCCGAAAACAGATTGTCTGAGGCGAAAGATTATCTGGAGGATTATTTACAGTCGATACAGCCAGGTACGCATGATCATGCTAAGAAGAATTATAGTCTGGCTTTACTTTATTCTAAACTGGGCGATACGGATAATCAGATAAAATATTTGATTATCGCAGTAATATCGGATGTAAAGGATGCCGTGAAAGAAAACAGGGCATTATCAGATCTTTCGGTTTGTCTTTATGAGCGGAAAGATATCAATCGTGCGTATAATTATATCCAGTATGCTTTGAATGATGCTAATTTTTATGGTGCTCGTTTTCGGTTTTTTGAAATATCCAAGTTGCTTCCTATTATTACTGCAACAAGCCAGAAACAAAGTGATCAACAAAATCGTCGGTTGAAAATTACTTTTTTTATAATCTGTGTTTTATTTGTGTTGCTTTTGGTGCTGACTATCTATATGCTTCAACAAATGAGGGCCTTAGCAAAAGCCAGATATCATTTGAAAAAAAGTAATGGGAATCTGGCAGAAATGAATCAGAAATTAAATCAATTAAATCATGATTTATCAGAAGCAAATTTGATTAAAGAAGAATATGTCGGATATTTCCTGGCCCTTTGTTCGGAATATATCGGATATCTGGAAAATTACAGGAAAACAATTCATACAAAAATTGCAGCCAAGCAATTTGATGAATTGTTACGGATGACTTCTTCGGCATCAGATAAAACTTCGGAAATAAAAGAGTTATATATTAATTTTGATCGTGCATTTCTGACTATTTTTCCTGGTTTTGTAATTTCATTAAATAACTTGTTGAAGGAAGAGTTTCGTTTCGACATTAGGAAAGGTGATTTGTTAAACACAGAATTACGTGTATTTGCTTTAATCAGATTGGGAATTACTGATTCAACTAAGATTGCAGCATTTCTTCGTTGTTCGGTCCAGACGGTATATAATTACCGGAGTAAAATAAAACGAAATAGTTTGGAACAATCTATTGATATTGAGGTGGAAATTAGAAATATTGGTGTGCTTACAATAATCAATTAGCCGAGTTTTTCTCTGCTACGAGCATATGATGTTTGCTGCCGGCTCCGGGGAGGCGTTTGACTTCAAATCCTACGGCTCGTAATGCTCTTTTTACAGTACCTTTGGCTGAATAGGTTAATAATATGCCGTTGGGTGCTAAAGCATGAAACATTTTATTGAATATTTCTGCAGTCCATAACTCCGGTTGTGCATCAGGTGAGAATGCGTCAAAATAAATGATGTCAAAGAACTGATCCGGGATGTAGTCTTCGATTTTTGTATGTTTTTTCAGAAATGAAAAGTGTTGGAGTGTTTTGATTTCGCCGGGCAGGGCTTCATGTAGTTCTAAAAAGATTTCTTTATTACAGGATAATTTTTCCGGATAATTTAATTCGTAATATATTTCTTTCGGAACGGGATAGGCTTCAATGGTTTCGTAGAAAATAGTTTTGTTTGCTTTTTGTGATTCGAGTAGTGTGATGATTGTATTTAGTCCTGTTCCAAATCCAATTTCCAGAATATGTAATTCGTTTTTGTCCTGAAAGTGGGTTAAAGCAGGAGTGACATATACATGTTTTGCTTCCATTATGGCACCTTCCATAGAATGATAGGTTTGTTTCGCCTTTGTGCTGAATAATGTATATGAGTTATCGGCTGTTTGCTGGAGTTTCATAAGTCTTTTAATCTACTTATTGCGGAAAAAAAATAGAAGTGGTAAAAATAATCAAAAAATAGAGATTTATGTGTTTTTTTTTATCATAATATCCTGAAAGGGAATCAACGTCAGCCGACTTTCTATCCATGAAAGAAAGTCGAAAATACCCAATATATGTTGTTCGTATTTGTCATCTTTGATTTGATCTATTATCTTTTCGTTCTTTTTCCATAACATATTTCGTGTTTTTTCGTATTTAGGAATGGGAAATAGCATAACGAATTTTAAGATAAGTTGTTCTGTCTTATAAGCATGCTTTTCGTTGCGGATGGCCCGTTTGATGGAGCGTATCTCATTTTCCAATAAATCATAATCATTTGATTCTACATTAACAATCAGGTTTAAAATTCGTGCAGTCCTGTAAATAGGAAACATTTGAAATAATTTGCCTTCCATGATAATTTGCTTCATGTATCTTCTGGCTTTGACTAAATTGTTATTACATAAGTGTATTATAACTAATGATATGTATAATCGTAGTTGATCTTCTAAATTAAGATGCCTGACTTTTTTAAGTAGTTTTTCATTATATTCTTCACATAGTAATACTGCTTCTTCAAAACGTCCGGTACGAATGTATAGCTCTGCTTGTGAATGAAATATAAGCCATGTTACTTTTGATTGAAAATTTATTGGGAAATCACTTCTGTTTAATGCTTGTAGTTTTTTTATGAATAATGCGAATCAGTAGTTGAAAACCTAACGAATCGCAAGATGTTTAAAATATTTATTATCAATAAAATAAATGCATTAATATTTGCTCAATCCCCTAGGAATCATTAACTTAGAAGA
>JAITVY010000045.1 GCA_031285565.1 Tannerella sp.
AAAAATTAAAGCATTTAGAAGAGTCTTCAGGGGGGTGAAAGATAAAGCCTTTTTCTTGTTTAGATTGAGTAAATTGTATGCATAATACAAAAATCCCTCAAGTTTTTACGGTGATCCCTGGTTTACATAACGCATGTAAAACCGAGATTTTTAGGCATAAAAAAAGCAGCTACTTATTTATAACTGCTTGATTTTAAGTGGTGCCACCAGGAATCGAACCGGGGACACAAGGATTTTCAGTCCTTTGCTCTACCAACTGAGCTATGGCACCATCATGTTTTGTTCTTAACGGGTGCAAAGATACGGAGTTTTTCTATATCTGCAAATTTTTCCTCACTTTTTTTATTCCGAAAGTGAATTCCATCCCTGGGCCATCAATTCAATTTCGCCCCCATCACGTCCTACAAGGTAATTGCCTAATTCAGGTTTTGTAATATGTCCTATTATTTTTATTCCTTTCATACCCTCTACCTGTTCATGGAAGCCTAAAGGAACAGTAAATAACAGTTCATAATCTTCACCTCCATTCATAGCGGCTGTGACTAAATTCATATTAAATTGTTCGGCCATCATTGCCGTTTGATAATCAATCGGAATCCGGTCTTCATAAATGCGACAGCCAACCTTACTCTGTTGAGTGATATGAATTAATTCGGACGATAATCCGTCTGAAATATCCATCATAGCAGTAGGAAGTATTTTTGCATTACCTAACAGTTCGATAATGTCTTTACGTGCTTCAGGTTTTAGCTGACGCTCCAGCAGATATTCTTTTCCTGCAAAATCAGGAGCAAAATCTTTTTCACCGGTGAATACACTTTTTTCACGTTCCAATAACTGCAAACCCATATATGCTGCTCCCAGATCTCCGGAGACACAGACTAAATCAGTTTCTTTAGCACCGCTACGATAAACGATTTGCTCCTTATCAGCTTCACCTATACAAGTGATACTAATCGTAAAACCCGTACGGGACGAAGAAGTATCACCTCCAACCAGATCCACCCCATACACTTCACAAGCCAGCAATATACCTGAATAGAATTCATCCAAGTCTTCCACACTAAAACGTTTGGAAAGACCTATCGAGACCGTGATCTGCTTCGGTTGCCCGTTCATCGCATAAATATCCGAGAAATTCACAACTGCAGATTTATAGCCCAAATGTTTCAGAGGTACATACGTTAAATCAAAATGGATACCTTCCAGTAATAAATCGGTCGTAACCAGTGTTTGCTTATCTGCATAGTAAATAACAGCCGCATCATCCCCTACTCCTTTTATACTGCTTGCATTCTGCAGCTTCACTTTTTTCGTCAGGTGACGAATCAAACCAAACTCTCCTAATGTTGCTATTTCTGTTCGTTGCATATTTATTTTTCCAGAATATTATTATTTATAATTGTTTCTATATGTTTTCGTATCAGCTCATCAAAACGTTCACCTCTTTCAAAAAGAAAATGAATCATAAGCGGTATATAATAAATATACGGCTTCCATTCCTCCGGGAAAAAGGATTTATTACGTATACGTACCGCATCTTTTTCAGTACATATCATGAATGGATTTTCCGCTTTCATTTGCTGTAGTTCATCTCTGATTTTCTGTATATCTTTTGGTGTAAAATCATGATGATCCGGAAAACTCAGCACATGTACATGATCAGAATATTTCTGCACTTCTTTTATGAACAATGCCGGATTGGCAATTCCCGCTATAAGCAGAACCTTATCATCTTTCTTTATACTTTGAAATGTACGGGGAAAAGTTTTTTCCGGATAAACCCCTTTCATTTGCTGATATGCAATACTTGTAAAAAATGAGGGTTGCGAATGCCGGAGATTCATTCCACCTTCAACAATCTGCGCATCCGCCTGTTGTAATGACTCATTGCATTTGCTGACAATAACCATATCCGCCCGGCGGATAGACGAAGCCGGTTCGCGTAATCTTCCCACCGGCATCAGTTTATCTTTATAGTATAAACGGTTATAATCCGTAATGATAATTGACAGGGAGGGTTGTACATAACGATGTTGAAACCCATCATCCAACAGTACAACTTGCGGGCGCTGATCTTCCGGCAAAGACAACAACTGTTTCATACCCCGGCGGCGATCACTATCTACTGCCACCGTTATACCGGGAAATTTAAGCTTTATCTGATAAGGTTCGTCACCAATATCATCTGCCGTACTCTTTTCCTGCGCCAGGACGAAACCCTCTGATTTTCGTTTATATCCCCGGCTTAGTACAGCCACGCGATACTCTGCATGCAACAGACGAACCAGATATTCTATTACCGGGGTTTTACCTGTTCCTCCTACAGCCAGATTACCAACGCAGATAACCGGTATCTGATATTGTTCAGAAGTCAACCACTCCCATGTAAAAAGCTGATTCCTTAACCTCACTCCTGCTTCATACAACAGAGAAACGGGTTTCCAGATATAATATAATTTAAAGCCGGAATTTTTCAAATGAAGATTCCTCCTTTACAAAGGTTTCAAATCATAAGGTATTCTGGCCTGAATTCCACTGGTCGTGCGCACCTGATGCAATGTTTTTAAATACTCAAACTCATCGCCGATAAATTCTTTTGCGATTGACATTTTTGTATCATCCAACTGCTTCTGCAGGAATTCCTCAAAGAAATCTTTAGACGCCGACACATTCATTAATGAATAATTATCTAAACCTGCTGATTCTGCTGCAATCCCGATAGCTTTATCTATCCCGCCTAACTCATCTACCAATCCGATTTCTACAGCTTGTTCGCCGGTCCATACACGTCCCTGCCCTATTGCATCGATTTGTTCTTTCGTCATTCCGCGTCCTTCCGCACAACGTTGTAAAAACGTATCATACCCTCTTTCTACATAGGCCTGAATCAACGCTTTTTCTTCATCCGTCATCGGACGGGATACATCTCCTAAATCGGCAAAGCGGTTTGTCTTTACGATATCAGTAGACAAAGCCAGTTTACCAAACAAGCCGCTGGCATTCGGAAATATCCCGAAAATACCAATCGAACCGGTTAAGGTATTCGGTTCTGCAACGATCTTACGGGCTGCCGAAGATATATAATAACCACCTGAAGCAGCTACACTTCCCATTGAAACAACCACAGGTTTCTCTTTATTCAAATCATAAATTTCTTTCCATATTTGCTCCGAAACAAAAGCGCTGCCACCTGGTGAATTCACCCTGATCACTACCGCTTTTACATCATTATTATCTTTGACTTTACGCAATTCTTTCGACAACTGTTCCGTGATTGTATTTTGTCCTGAGCTATAGGGAGATGATACCACCTCAGTTGTAATTTCCCCCTCTGCATATACCACAGCTATTTTATCAGCATAATCACGGCTGGTCTTCTTTATCCGGTTAATTTTCGAAACAGTTAAGGTTCGCATTTTTTCTCCTTTTTGACCGACTTCTTCCATCAGATCCTGTTCCACTTCTTTCCGGTACTTTAAACCATCAATAAGTCTGCATTCCACAGCTTTCGAAGGATCGGAAAAAAACAACCCTTCATCCGCATAATGATTTACATCATGAACTGTAATATTCCGTTCCGAAGCAATATTTGCGGTGACATTCTTCCATATACTTCCCTGATAAGCAGTAATTTGTTCACGGTTTGCATCGCTAAGTTTATCTGCTATAAAAGGCTCAACAGCACCTTTGTAAGTGCCTACTTTAAAAACCATCATTTCAACACCGATTTTCTCTAACAAACCTTTATAAAACATAGTTTGAGAGGCAAAGCCCGTTAGTCCCAATATACCTTCAGGATTCAGGTAGACACTATCAGCTACAGAAGCCAGATAATAGCCTCCCTGTGTATAAGCGTCAGCATAAGCAACAATAAACTTCCCGCTTTCTTTAAAATCAATCAATGCGCGACGGATTGCATCAATATTGGCCACTCCTGTTGAAAAAACACCAACATCCATATAGATCCCTTTTACAACATCCAGGTCTTTAGCTCTATTGATAGAAGACAAAATATCTTTCAATGAAAGCGCTTGTGTATTTCCTAAAATAAGAGCTAACGGGTTATCTTCTACTGAATCATAGATAGGTCCTTCCAGTTTTAACCTGAATATATTCTCGTTTGATCCGGGACTATAGCTTGCATTTGAAGATGTATTTATACTGGCTACCATGCCTATTATAAGAAAAAATGAGATAAATGACATCAACATAAGTGCAATAAAAGTGCCGAATGTCGAAGCAAATACCATCTTAAAAAATTGTTTCATATTTTTTTAGTTTTTACAATTACAATACAAATATACTGAACGTTTTCGTTAAGCAATGGGTAGAGGCAAAATTTATTTGGACTATACCATTGTGAGAAAACGACTGATGACATCGAACGTTTTCGTTAAGCAATGGGTAGAGGCGAAATTTATTTAGACTATACCATTGCGAGAAACAGCGTTCGCTGCTTAGCAGCAATTGAAAATCGGACATAGCCAAACAGCATTCACCACTAAGCAGCAAAACGTATCTATAGTCTGCTTATTAAAAAAAGACTACCCGAACTTAATCGGATAGTCTTTTCATTATTTGCTCTGTCAGAGGTTGTTTAAATTCCAACGACCTTTTATTATAATTTTCCGGCAGATCCTAATACATCATTGATCTTATGGATATATAATTTCTTTGCATTTTCACGAGCCGGTCCCAAATATTTGCGAGGGTCAAACTCTGCAGGACTTTCTGCAAACGTTTTACGGATCGCTGCAGTCATAGCTAAACGGCTGTCAGAATCAATATTAATTTTGCATACTGCTGATTTTGCAGCTCTACGTAACTGCTCTTCAGGAATACCGATTGCATCTTTCATTGCACCGCCATATTTGTTGATTGTTTCAACTTCTTCCTGAGGCACAGATGAAGCTCCATGCAATACGATCGGGAATCCGGGAAGTTCTTTTTCTACAGCTTCCAGAATCTCGAATGCCAATGGAGGAGGAACCAATACACCTTCAGCATTACGTGTACATTGTTCCGGTTTGAATTTATTTGCACCATGTGAAGTTCCGATTGAGATAGCCAATGAATCGCAACCTGTTTTAGTAACAAAGTCAACTACTTCTTCCGGTTTAGTATAGGTATGATGTTCAGCAACAACATCATCTTCTACTCCGGCTAAAACGCCTAATTCACCTTCTACAGTCACATCATACTGGTGTGCATACTCAACCACTTTTTTAGTTAACGCTACGTTTTCATCATATGAAAGATGAGAGCCGTCAATCATTACTGAAGAGAATCCCATATCGATACAATTTTTACAAAGTTCGAAAGAATCTCCATGATCAAGATGCAGAACGATTTGCGGATTCGGGCATCCTAATTCTTTTGCATATTCCACAGCCCCTTCAGCCATATAACGTAAAAGAGTTTGGTTGGCATATTTACGTGCACCGCTTGATACCTGTAAGATAACAGGCGATTTTGTTTCCACTGCAGCCTGGATGATAGCCTGCATTTGCTCCATGTTATTAAAATTGAAAGCAGGAATTGCATATCCGCCTTTAATAGCCTTTGCAAACATATCTCTAGTGTTCACAAGACCTAAATCTTTGTAATTTACCATATCTGTTTATTTTATGTAGGTTATTGAAAAATCTTGCACAAAGATAACAACTCTGCAATAAAATGATGCACATTCCGTCAAATAAAAGAGGAAAGTTTAACGCTTTCGAAAAAAAAAGTTCTTTTTCCATTGTTATTTAAACGATTCTCTATACCTTTGCACCCCATAACGGAAACTTATTACAGAAATAAATAATTAAAAATTAAAATAGAGCTATGAAAAAAGGGCTTCATCCAGAAAATTATCGTCCGGTCGTATTCAAAGATATGTCAAACGAGGATGTTTTTATTTCCCGTTCTACTATCAACACAAGAGAAACGATTGAACTTGACGGTGTAACTTATCCACTTGTGAAATTAGAAATTTCCAACACTTCTCACCCGTTCTATACAGGTAAAGCAAAGTTGGTGGATACAGCAGGTCGTGTAGACAAGTTTATGAACCGTTACGGAAACAGAAACAAAAAATAAATATGTTTCTAACACACACAGGAAAGGTTGCCCATAACGAGCAACCTTTTTTTGTGGCTAAATTTGGACAAAAATAAGAAACCACCTACATTTGTAACACAAAATTGTACCATAAAAAACAAAACGAGTATGCAACAGTCAAATGATACTTATTTAAAAATTTTAAATCAGTTCGAGCTTACAGATCAACCTGCAGAAGTGGCTCCTTTCGGAAACGGACACATCAACGACACACTCAAAGTAACAACAGATAAAGGTGAAGCTAAATATATTCTTCAGCGAATCAATCATCTTATTTTCACAAATGTGGAGATGTTACAAAACAACATCCACACTGTTACTTCACACATCCGCAAAAAACTGGAAGCGCAGGGTGAAGACGATATCGACCGTAAGGTATTGACTTTCCTTCCGGCAAAAGATGGTAAATTTTATTATTTCGATGGTGAGAACTACTGGCGCGTATGCCTGATGATCCCACGAAGCCAAAGTTTTGAAGAAGTGAATGCCGAATTTTCATATGAGGCAGGCAAGGCTTTCGGAAATTTTCAATCTATGCTCTCCGATTTACCGGAAGGCGCTTTAGGCGAAACAATTCCGAATTTTCATAATATGGAATTTCGTTTGCAGCAATTTCACGATGCAGTAAAAGCGAATCAGGCAGGCCGTTTGGACGAAGTACAGGATTTAGTCGATGAGATTGAGAAACGTGCAAAAGCCATGTGTATCCAGGAAGAGTTATACCGTGAAGGCAAATTGAAGAAACGTACCAATCATTGCGATACAAAAGTTAATAACATCCTATTTGACGAAAACGGAAAAGTTCTTTGTGTAATTGATCTGGATACTGTCATGCCGGGATTCGTATTGTCCGATATTGGTGATTTTATCCGTACCGGAGCAAATACCGGAGCTGAAGATGACGAGAATTTAGATAACGTCAATGTAAATATGGATATATTCAAAGCATATACACGTGGTTATATGGAAACAGCAAAATCATTCCTGACGCCACTGGAAATCAGCATGCTTCCATATGGCGGACGTTTACTGACGTATATGCAAACCGTACGTTTCCTGACTGATTACATCAATGGCGATACGTATTACAAAACTCATAAACCAAAGCATAATTTAATTCGTACTAAAGCTCAGTTCAAATTATTACAAAGCCTAGAAGCCCATGCTGAAGAGATGGACGAATTCATGAAAGAATATTTATAATCTGAGATAAAACACAATTCAGACATAAAAACCAGAGAGAGGATCGCCAAAGCAATCCTCTCTCTTATTATCCACTTACCGGAACAAGAAATCAAGAATCAGCTTCTTCTGTTTCATCCTCATCTTCTGTTGTGTCTTCTTTTATATTTGACCCTTTCAGTTTTTCCGTATTATATGGCAAGTCACGCCAGATATAGCGAATCATCTTATCATTATAGAGTTCCTGCAATTCTTCTTTACTATATCCATAGACAAACTCTTTCTCATAAAAATTTGCACGATGCAACTTTTTAACATCCGATATTTGTGTCGTATAATATTCATTATTCAGAAAATAAACCGAATCTCCCTGAATTCCGGCAATGGTCATCAATGAATATTCATTATCATTCTGTACACAATAAACATCGTTTAAAGCCGGAGCTTCAAAATATTTTTTTGTATTGGCTTTTTCGCGTTACCCTGATATGATAGCGCTACCTATAAACAGAGCAACTATAATAAGTCCCAGAAATTGCCAGATACGCGGCTTCTGGGCTTTTTTAAAACTTTTCATCTGATCCTGAATCTCAGCAGGAAAATCCATCCTATGAGATTGTTCGCCACATTGCTGGCACCAAATATCCATCCGTTTATAAATTGGAAAAAGCGGAATCCACATTATATGCAGATGACGTGAAAAAACCGCTCCTGCCACATGTCCCTGTTGTCCGCAATGCGGACATACTGCTCCCTCAAAAGTTCCAGCCTGAAGGGTAGCTTCCCGATAGCCATAGATAATCATAATTGTATAATCGTTTTTAATTAGAATGTTTGCACATTTTTTCCTTAACTTTATTTATAATGAATGATGCAATTCAAAGTAGTTTTCCATAAAAAAAGAATAAAAAAATCAAGCAAACATATAAGAATAGATATGATACCACCTGATTCAAAAAATAACTCTAAAAGTATTCACGAAAAAAATCCCAAACAATTACTAAGATGTGAAGCGACTAATGACTACTTTTATAATAATTCATGACTCATAACTCATATTTCATTCTTATCTTTACAAAATAATTATAAGCATTCACACAGTGTTTTTCAAAGATATTATCGGACAAGAGCCAATTAAGCAGCAACTCATTCAAGCCATACAAAAAGGAGTTATTCCACATGCACATTTGTTTTGTGGGCAAGCCGGAACCGGTGCATTTCCAATGGCATTTGCCTATGCACGTTATCTGAACTGCCAGGAACGGACGGCAACCGACTCATGCGGTAAATGCCCATCCTGTTTGAAGTTTAACGAGATGGTACATCCAGATTTGCATTTTATTTTTCCGATTGTAAAAGACAAGAAAAAAGAAATTTGTGATGACTATATCCAGGAATGGCGCGACTTCCTGACCACACATATTTATTTCGATCTGAACATGTGGCTAAGTCATATGGATGCCGTCAACAAACAAGCGCTGATCTATGCTAAAGAAAGTGACGATATCATTCATAAAGTCAGTTTACGCATTTATGAAGCTGAATATCGTATATTATTTATCTGGATGCCGGAAAGAATGCATCTTACATGCGCCAACAAACTATTAAAAGTGATTGAAGAGCCTCCTAAAAACACAATCATTCTAATGGTGTCGGAAGAACCGGATAAGATTCTGGGAACAATCCTCTCGAGGTCGCAACGGATTAATATCGGTCCTATTCAAACAGATGCACTGGCTAAGACAATAGAAACGACTTTTGAACGTTCTTTTGAAGAAGCGCAACAACTGGCCCATATGTCGCATGGCAATTACCTGACCATGGTCGATACAATCAATGTCAGCGAAGAAAATGCTTATTTTCTGGAACAGTTTAAATTGATTATGCGAAATTCGTGGGCACGTAATGTCAAAGGGATGAAACTATTTGCAGAAGAAATGGCTGGTATTGGCCGGGAACGGCAAAAAAACTTTCTGGCGTATTGTCAACGCCTGATCCGTGAAAATTTCATGTACCGTTTCCAGGCTGAAGACATTAATTATATGAATCAGGAGGAAAGAATGTTCTCTGTTAAATTCGCTCCTTTTATAAACGAGCGAAACGTGTTTGATTTTATTGAAGAACTATCCAATTCCGAAAGGCATATATCTCAAAATGTAAATGCTAAAATGGTCTTTTTTGATCTGTCGTTGCACATTACTGTTTTACTAAAGAAATAAGTAAGAATGGTTCATAAAAGTCTTTTTCTTTTCTTTACTACACTGATTTTAATCGGATGTAATAGTTGTGATACCGTTAAAGGAAATGATTCCACGGACATACATATCCGACGTTTCGATAGAAGTCTTTATGACTGGGTTTTAACCGATGCTCCTGTTTTACAGCAACAATTACAGTCAGAATATGCATCTATGCTGAAAGTAATCGGTTTGAGTCTTTTTAAAACACAAGATACACAGACAGAAGAGTTTTTCAACCGGATGATAAATTATTACTCGGAACCTACATTAAGCAAGCTTTACCGGGATGCATTGAAAACGTTTAACAATGTTGAAACTATTGAGGAAGATTTAAGTTCGGCATTCGGGTATTTGCAAAACAATTTTCCGGGGATGCAAATTCCGGCAGTATACATGCATGTATCCGGTTTTAACCGAAATGTATTGGTAGACGACAGCCTGTTATCCATCTCTATAGATAAATATTTAGGAGCAGATTACCCATTATATGAGAACTTTTTTTATGCTCATGAACGTAGAAAAATGGATCCGGTTTACGTAGCGCCTGACTATTTTGCTGCCTGGGTTATGTCTGAATACCCTTTTCAGGGAGACGATCGTGTTTTACTGGATCAAATGATTTATGAAGGTAAAATTCAATATCTGATACACGAAGCATTACCTAAATTGATTCCGGAAACACTGATGGGATATACCCCGGAAGAATATCAATGGTGTAAAGAAAATGCAAAAACTATATGGGAAGAGATCATTCAAAGAAAACACCTTTACACACCAGATCATGTAACTACATCAAAATATTTTTCTTCTGCTCCGACGCAATTTATTTCAGATCTTGCTCCCGGAAACCTTGGGGTATGGATCGGATGGCAAATCGTATCACAATATATGAGTCGCAACCATGTCACACCGGAAGAGTTGATGAATAATACAGATGCGCAGGATATTTTGACGAAATCGAAGTATAAACCGTGAGATTAATGGTTAGTGATTAATTATGCGAATCAGTAGTCAAAGTAGTCAAGTAGTTATCAGTTGCTTCGCAACTTTGTAGTTAAGAATAATGCAAATGCATTTCTACTTAACTCCTTGACTATGAATGAGCTTAGCGAGTGATAACTCCTTTAACTCCTGATTGGCATTAATTATAAAATAAACAAATCAACAACGTAACAATTAAACTATCAATTCTACCAACTACTTTATATCACATGAAACTGATTAATAAACAATTATTAGACGAAACAACAGCCAAAGCAAAGGTTGCTCCCCGGTTACGGATGAACTATAATTTTCATGAAGACCTGAACGATCCGATTAACCGGTTACTCAATGCTATGGAACCGGATACTTACTTACGTCCGCATAGACATTGCAATCCGGATAAAAACGAAATATTTTTACTTCTTCGTGGAAAAGTAGCCATATTTATCTTCGACAATGATGGAAACATCATACAAACCGAAATTCTCGATCCTATGAATGGAATTTATGGCGGAGAGATTCCGTCGGGTGTGTGGCATGGATTGCTGGTACTGGAGTCCGGTTCCGTGATCTACGAAATCAAAGAAGGTCCCTTTGCTCCGTTAGCACCTGAAAACCTGGCGCCATGGTCTCCGGCCGCAGAAGATACGGATGCCACTCATGCATATATGCAAAAACTAAACGATCATTTAAGTTTATAAAAATGGAATATATTCAACAAGCATTAACGGATTATCTGAAAAAAAATAGTTACCAACGGCTTGATCTGAAAGCAATACTATTCGATATGGATGGTGTTCTGTACGATTCTATGCCAAACCATGCCAGTTCATGGGCTAAAGTGATGCAGTCTCACGGGCTAAACATGACGGAAGAAGAAGCCTATTATCATGAAGGCAGAACCGGTGATGATACAATCAATATTATTTCTCAGCGGGAAGGGATGAATATAGGTACTGAAGAACGTAAAAATATATATCAGGAAAAAGTAAATGCTTTTGGTAATTGTCCGGCGGTTATTCCAATAACAGGTAGTGCGGAAATATTGCAAAAAGTAAAAGATAAGAACCTGTTTGCCATGCTGGTAACCGGCTCGGGACAGCCTTCACTATTAGACCGGCTGAATAATGATTTCCCCAACACTTTTGTTCGGGAACGAATGGTTACTTCTTTCGATGTATCCAAAGGAAAACCAAATCCGGAACCCTATCTAACAGCGCTTGATAAAGGCGGTTTGCAAAAATGGGAAGCTCTTGTTGTCGAAAACGCACCATTGGGTGTAGAGGCAGCACATACGGCAGGACTATTTACAATTGCAGTCAACACAGGTCCCCTACCCGATTCATGTTTGCTCGATGCCGGAGCAAACCTGCTTTTCCCAAGTATGACTGCTCTTTGTGAAGCCTGGGATACAATTTTCCAGACAGCAAAAGATATACAGGTTTAAACTAAACAAAAGTCTATGCAACATCCGTTACATCAGTTTATTTATTGTCCGGTTTGCGGCAGCAAAGCCTTTGTTGCGAACAATGAAAAAGCAAAGCAATGTAATGCTTGCGGGTTTATATACTATTTCAATCCGTCGGCAGCCGTTGCCTGCTTTATCCGTAATCCGGAAGGAGAATTATTATTTGTCCGTCGTGCCAAAGAACCTGCAAAAGGAACACTCGATCTGCCGGGAGGTTTTACGGATATGTACGAGACTGCCGAAGAAGCCGTTTGCCGTGAGGTTAAGGAAGAAACAAACCTTGATGTCGAAATACGCTATCTGTTCTCGATCCCTAATATATACCTCTATTCCGGATTCAAAGTACATACGGTTGATATGTTTTTCGAATGCACGGTTCCGGATTTCAGCCAGGCCAAAGCCGAAGATGATGCTGAAGCAATTGTTGTGATTCCCAAAGCTTCTGTTCGTCCGGAAGATTTCGGATTACAGTCCATTTGTAAGGGAGTAGAACAATACCTAAAAAGATAATGTGATCACACGTTATCTTTTTCTAAGGAAAAAAGACGTTCCTAAAATACATAACAGGATAAGGGAGAGAAGTATGGTCGTCCGTTTTTCCCGGTTGTTATGACCGGAAATAACAGCATTCGTATCTTCCTTTATAATCGCTTCCAATTCGTCAGTCGCAGGGATATCATGATTACTCCATTTTTTCAATATTGTTGCGCCTTGTAATAACATGACTCCCAGGTTTGAACGAATCATACTTTTCAAAACGGTAGCATCCGTAAAATAAAAATCAATTCCGGTTCCTGCTAATACAGCCTCAATATCATCCGGAGCGGAACTGGTTAACATCATAAAATGAATATCTTTGGCTTTGGAATATTCATGCAGCTTATTTATTTCAGCCATTTCCTTCCGGTTTATATCCGTAATGTCTGTTGATACGATAAAAACCATATATCCCGGCAATTCAAGGATCTCATCCGTTACAAAATCTCCGTTAGTATCCGTTATTGAAAAATCAGAGGTCGGCGGTATATATCCTTCTGATATAAGTATCGATTCTGCATCAACAAATGTCCATGTAGAATCAGGAAGGTTTTCTATTTTAAACTGTTCTTTTTTTCCATCTTTCTCATAAATAAAAGTATTGTCGAATACGGCTTCGGGGGCTCCTTCGGGAACAATCCGTCCTTCCTGAATATTACTTCCCACTTTATAAGCCATAAAATCAATCAATGGTAAATGTCTGTATGAATAAACAGCGATTCCCGTACTGAAAGCAACAAGTATTGCCAGGAGTATCCACTCTGTTTTATCTTGAAGATATGATTTGTATTGTTTCCGTTGGATAAAAATAAAGATCGTAAAAGGTAAAAGAATAAGATTCTTATAAAAAGTTTCCCAATTGGTAAGTTTTATGGCATCACCAAAACAACCACAATCCGATACAGGATTAAATACAGCGAGAACAAACGTCAGTATGGTAAAAAATATCATAAAAGCCAATGTCGCCCATGATACTAATTTTACTTTGATTCCAAACAACATGCATATCCCGATTACAAGCTCAACAACAGCCAGCATAATTCCGAATGGCAAAGAAGCCGGAGCCAATGCATTCATATGAAAAGCTTCGAAATATTCTCCGAATTTTATTGCAGATCCCACCGGATCTATCACCTTCACATAACCCGAAAAGATAAAAATCAAACCAATAAATACACGGGAAATAATACGTAATACTTTCATACAACAACTTTTCTTATGATATACATCTATTTTCTAAGTAACTGTTAGGAATTTTTTCATAAATTCCGGTCATACAAAGATCCTGTTTTATATTTAAATGGAGAAAAAAACCGGCTCAAAATAATGCCTTTTTATTGTCAAAAAATTGTCAATCTATAGTCTCGCTTTTATTACATCTTACTTATCTTGCCTTACATAAATCTTTTATATACTTTTGTTTTCAACTAAATATGCTTTTTATGGCAATCCTGTTTTTCTCTGCAGCGCTTATAGTTATTTTTTCAATTTTATTGTTGATTGGACTGGTCTTGCTGATCCGTGCATTTTTCCTGAAAAAGAAAATGCTGCCGGGAATTCTCTTCTTTTCAGCCGGGGCAATTCCCATATTCATGATTTGCCTATTTATCTATTATGCCTTTTTCTATGTTTCAGATAGTAGATATAAACAGGTTTTCACAAGTGACACGGGCCTGGAGCTTCCGGCTTCTGCTAAAATTATCCATAAAGATCATTCCGTACAGATTTGGACAGATTATGATGAAGCCTTTATTGCAAAAATGAACCAGGCTGATTATACAATTTTCCTGAGTGCCTATCAGGAAGATTCTATATTACCATCTAAAACAGAGGATATGTTTTTCAATTCTGCCTGCAAAATAGTTATGGAAAAAGCCCGGATTAACAAGAATGATGTAATCTGGTTTGACTGGCCAGGTACACATCACAAACTACTCGGATTCCATTCCGGTAAACAACTGGTTATTTACAGCCGTTACCGGTATTGATACCGGATAACGTCCGGGATATTTCTTTATATACGCTACGGGTGATTGTTCTCCTTTGGTAATCCGGTAGAGATCAAGCTCTATATTTACACTTTTGTCCAGATTAGCAATCAATGTGTCCAAAGGAATCAGTCCTTCAGTGCTTCAAGTGCATTAAACAGATAAACGGCAGGCGCATTCCAGTTAATAGCTATTTCGTTGGATGCATACGAATCGGCATGATCAACAAATGCTGTTTCCGGTTCGGTAAACAGATATGTACATCCATCCTGCATCCCGGGATTAGGTCCTCCCGCTAGTAGTCCGGGAACCGGATCTTCAATTCCATCCGCTATTGAAGGACGGTGATGAGGATTCATTACTTTTTTCGAACCGAATCCGGTTACAAAACAATAGCCTGTTGCATTCTTTCCCAATAAATAGTCGGCATTTGTGAGCGCAGCATTCAGATACTTTGCATCTTGTGTCAGCAGAT
The DNA here is from genome assembly GCA_031285565.1 of Tannerella sp. GTDB lineage: Bacteria > Bacteroidota > Bacteroidia > Bacteroidales > Tannerellaceae > Tannerella. Next base: position 14,983 of record JAITVY010000045.1, read on the forward strand.
AGGCTTGTATAAGCAGAATACCCTGATTGGCCGCGACAGAGCTACTGCCCCACACAAAATCCTTCGGATTATGCCCCATAACTACCCCGAATGCATTACTACGAACGGATGTTACAAAATCATCTGCCATTTCCAATACTTTCTTCCTGTAACCGGTTGTTAATTCAGGTTCTTTTGCTCGCAATAGTGTGTATACTCCCAACATGTATACCTGATTCCAACCCGGGACTTGCAACCGAGCATCTACATACTCTTTGGCTTTCGTTTTATAAGACGAATCCAAAGTTGTGGCATACATTTCGGCTGCCGCCCAAAACCATTCGTCACTGAGTTGGTTATCGCCATAAGCTCCGGTCACAACAGCCGGCTCATGCTGTTTATTCATCGCATCCTGGTTGTAAAGCAGATCAGGATGCAGCAATGCCCACTTCCATGCTTTCTCAGCCGCCTGCAGGCAACTATCAGCCAACCCGGGCAGTTGTTTTTCATACCGTGCATATATGCGTGACGCTTGCGCCATCACTGCCGTAAAATCGAGTGCGGCAGCGGTACTTTTCTGAACCACATAACGTGGTTCCTTCGTTACTCCGGGCATCACCATGCCATCAAAAGACGCATTCGTACATTTATGATATACTCCTCCATCGCCGGGATCCTGCATAGTAAGCATCCAACGGAGATTGCATAGTATTTCATTAAGCAGATCAGGTATATCGTTTCCTGTTTCTGGAATATTGACCGTAAGTTGCTTGTAATAATCCGGAAAATCCTCATAAGCCGATAACAATGTAGCCGTTGTGATTCCGCTATTCACAATATATTTATTATAGTCTCCCGCATCATACCATCCTCCGGGCGAACTGATTATCATTCCTGCCGGCCGTTGAAGGGTTGCTGCTGAAGGGTGTATATATACCATGGTATCAGGATGGCCAGCCTCACGCGACCAGCGACCGGCATACCGGCTTTCGAGTGGTTCGGATACACGCTGATAATAAAATGCTTTCAATGCTGCTTTTGAAACATCGCTTAATATATGATCACGAATGGCAAAAACCGGTGACTCCGTTTCTCCGGCTACTATCCGGTAGTCCCCTGGTATTGTATATGCTGAAAAATCAGCCAACCGAACCGATAACGAAGAATTTTTCGAACGACGCAGTTCGTTTAACTTGCCGGAATATACTTCCTTTCCGGTTGTTGCTGATACGATTTTAAACGTATTTACCCCGGAATCGGTCATTACTGCTGCTTCTTTCGGTGCATCAGGATAAAAGCCCAGTTGATTAATTGCGATTTGCCCGTAAGCCAAAACACCAGATACCCAACAGAATAACACCATTAACAATTTCTTCATAATCAATTGCATTTATTTAAAATTCAAGATTTCATATTCAAAATCCAAAAGAACACATTTCTGATCTCCAAAGAAGCTTTACACAAACATTCTATAATACTTTCATTACTAAGATCCAATCGTTGCCTCTCCCCGATGTCGGCGGACCGGCCTGATATGTTCCTGTTGCATTTACAGTCAGGATATCCGTATATTCCCCGTTACGCGGGTTGTACCATTGCAAGCTGAGCCTGCCGGCTCCGGATATTTTATCTAATGCTACTTCCGTCTGATGTCCGTTAGGCAGATACACGAACGCATAATCTTTCCCCCGCGTAGCTATGGCAACATCGGTTGCAAAATTCTGTGGTGTAATTATAATGCTTTGATCCGGTATGCGACTGGTAAAATCGAATGATTCCAATAAACGGCGTGCATGAATCAGGTCGAATGCGCCCTCAAGATCCAGTACCTCATCCCAGTTATGACGTGCTAAACCAACCGGTTCGTCTTTGTCACTCTTAAATTGCCATATTGGGTGACAACCGTATGTATGTCCGAATGCGCCGCTGAATAAGTTCCAGTACATCGACTGACGCACATCTACATGGTCAAACCATCCATAGGTTTCAGGCATCCAGGATACAGGGTGGTCTTCATAGCGGGGTTCACCATCCATACAAGGTTTAATGGGCTTGCGGTTATAGTCGGCAACTACCAGTTGACGGTAGATATCATAACTACGCTGTCCGTGACCGGTCTGGCACATATTGAAATCGAGCCAATCACAATCATGGAACCAACGGGCAGAAGATTGTTCTCCCATCGGATGAAATGTCATCAGGTGATTGGGATCCTCTGCCTTAATAGCCTTACCGAGTGCATCCCAAACAGCATAATTATCACCTCCGCCTAAACGGTCACCCCCATTAATCCAGATTATATTCGGAAAATCCTTATAGCGTCGCCCCAGATATTTACCATAGGCCGTAGCTTTTTCAGATGTGAATATCGCAGGGCCAACACCCCATTGCGGATCTACTTTATCTCCCCAAGTCGGCAACAGACCAATATAAATTCCTTTTTCTCCTGCTTTACGAATGACTTTATCTACCCATTGAAAGTAGGCTTCATTCGGCTTTTCGGGATCATTATCCAACAGGGGTTTATCACCGTTCCGATTAGGCGTATTCAGTCCGTCGAGTTCTGCTAAAATAACCGCTTGTATTACTGTAAAACCTTTGGCCCGCCGGTTTTCCAGATACCGGTCTGTTTCTTCTTCATTCAGCCGGTGGAATAGTTCCCAGGCAGTGTCGCCCAAGTAAAAGAAAGGTGTTCCATCGGCATGAATCAGAAAACGTTGATTAGGTGAAACAATCAGTCCGCCATGCGTAAAATCAACCGATTTACCCATCCATGGTTTATCTTGCGCTTGCAGTAAAGCAGCGGACAAAAGCAGTATGATACAGATGTGTTTTTTCATGTGTCATTATTTATGGTTTAACCAGAACAATTGCATAAAGATAAGTATTTTACTCCGAAAACAATACATAAGCCGGGATCAGGCTTTCACGCAGGTTCTTTCCCGAATAACCTACTTCCAGGTGTTCTCCCCAGTTACCTTCAAAATAGACCAGCCTGAACTTGTGATAGCCTTCCTCCAGACCTATCACCCCATCCCTGCGTCTGCCGGCATGCGAGCCGTCATTATCTACCACCAACCGGTCATCAATATATAAACACGAGCCATCATCAGATACGGTATAAAAAGAATACACGTCTTTTTCTGCAATTTTTATATATCCCTCAAAAACAAGAGCAAACGAGTCCCTCACCAACGAAAGTCTCAATGTAATATCAGGGGTTACTCCTTTTTCCAAAGGTTTTGCCTGCAACACTTCACCGGTATTTTCAAAATGTCCGGTATAATAAGAATAATTCAGGCCTTTTTGCTTTGGATCTACCTTAACAGCAGGCATGTAATCAATCTGTTTCTCTTCGCCGGCGATTGTATTATCCGGAAAATGATAGACAAATTCTTTTTTCATAGGGGTACGGATCCAGGTATCAAAGCGGTATTCACCTTCGTACATTACAATCACCCGTCCGCCACGTTCCAGCCTGCCCGATGCATCAGTCCCTGTAACACGTCCGTAAGCCAATGCAATATCCCTGTACTTACCAATGTAATCGTTGTTATGGTCATGCCCTACAAACATACCCAGAATATCATTACAGCCAATCATCGATACAAACATACCGGAGTTAATATCCGGGGACGAAACTCTTCCCGGTTTACTGCCTGTCACATCATCACCCAGGTCTTTGTACTCAGGCAACGGTATATGGAAAAAAGCCAGCGATGGCAACGGGGCGCCTCCATTAGCTGCTGTAATTGCCTCACTCTGTTTCCTGTACCAAAGAATCTGGTCCAGGTGAAACCAATCATACCCGCTTAACTTTGATATTTTACCAAATCCATTGGAATCCATGCAATAAAGGATTCCGGCCGGTTTACCGGAATGGCGTCCAGAAACCCGTAGTACATAATTGCCATATCCTGTTATTTCAGGTCCTTCCTCTCCGATAAAATAAGGCATATCCGCTACGAGGTCAAAAATCTCATCGCGTCCGATACTTGGCTCATCATCATGATTGCCAAGCGTGATCGCCCAGGGTATACCCAGTTGCTCAAGTGTATGGCCCAGTTTATGCCATCCCTCACGCGCGGGAATATCCGTAACCACATCTCCGGTAAATATAAGCAAACCGGGCTTTTCAATCTCTACAAGCGTGCGGATCGTCTCCAGCGTCGTATCACTTTTCGCCGAATTAAAACTGAAATGAAGGTCTGTAAACTGGATAATTTTGAATTCACCATTCTCATTGAATTTCAATCCGCTGGTTTGTGCTGGTAAATTAAAAATGAATAGTATAGCCGGTAATAGTAGAAGTATTAGTCTTTTCATGTTTTTTTTCGGCTAAGGTAAGGAACTGTTAGGAATTTTACAATAAGGTTATGTTTAGTGTGTCATAATCGTTGATTAACTTTATCCCAACTTTGCCTTGTTGCAAAGTTGCAAAAAACAAGACTGTGTGCGCTTCACTCATAAAACTGCGCTCAGCAGCTAAAATCTATGAACTCGCTCCGTCAGAATGCAACATGGAATACGATGCTTTCTTTCAACGGAGCTTTAAACAGCATAGATTTTCACACTGCTTTCACTTGTTTTATGGCTCACAACACAAGGTCGAAGAAGAGTGATTTTGGATGCTGTCTGATTTAGTGATACAAATATAATAATTGATAATCCTGCCAGTCAATTTTTCAGTTAATATGTAAATTCTGAAAATTCTGAAATTTTGTCAATTATTCAATTACTCAATTATTCAGTTATTCAATTAACATACACCACTGGAAAATAACGCAGGAACAGGTCTTTAGCTTTTTCCAATTGTTCGGGCGTATTTTGTTTCACATCGTTAAGCTGATAGGGCATTCCGAGCGATTCGTATTTATGGGTACCCAAGGTATGATATGGCAGTATTTCGACACGCTGTATCATCCGGTACGATTTTAAATGCTCACAAAGGGCAATGATATCCTCTTCAAAATCAGAATAACCGGGCACCAGGACATAACGTAACCATACCGGAATATGATTTTCCTCGAGCCATAAGGCTGTTTGGACAGTTTGCTGATTACTTCTTTTTGTAAGCGCAAGATGCCTGTCCGGATTAAATTCCTTTATATCAAGTAAAACCAGATCCGTAAGCGAGAACAATTCTTTCACATCGTCATTCAGGATACCGCCATTCGTATCTATACAGATATGAATACCTTCCTCTTTCAACCGTTTAAAAAGGGGAATCAATTCTTTTGCCTGCATGGTGGGCTCTCCCCCGCTAAACGTGACACCTCCTTTTTTTCCGAAAAAAGGCTTCTCACTAACGGCTTTCCGCAGGATCTCTTCCGGATCGGTCAATGTACCCCCGTCGCAGGTAATCGTATCGGGATTGGCACAATAAAGACATTTGAAATTACATCCCTGTAAGAAAACGACGAGCCTGATCCCCGGCCCGTCGTATGTTCCTAAACTTTCGTATGAATGTACTTTTAGCATTTTTATCACTCTTACATCGCCTCATGGAAACTCCGTGAAAGAACTTCCAACTGGTGCGCACGGCTGAGGTTCACGAAATTAACCGCATAACCCGATACACGAATCGTAAGCTGCGGATACTTTTCTGGATGTTCCATTGCATCTTCCAGCATCTCACGGTTCAGTACGTTTACATTCAGGTGATGAGCACCTTTGGTGAAATAACCGTCTATCAGTGTCACCAGATTTTCAACACGGTCTTCTGCCGTTGCGCCCAGCGATTTCGGAACGATAGAGAACGTATTACTGATTCCGTCCTGCGAGTCACGGTAGCGTATTTTAGCCACCGACGAAAGAGAAGCAATCGCACCGTTCTTATCGCGTCCGTGCATCGGATTTGCTCCCGGAGCAAACGGAACCCCTTTAGCACGTCCGTCAGGCGTAGCCCCTGTTTTCTGTCCGTACATCACATTCGATGTAATAGTCAGAACAGACAATGTAGGACGTGCATTTTTATAAACCGGCAGATTCTTCAGTTCTTCATTGAAGAAGTAAATCAAATCGACAGCCAGTTTATCCACACGGTTATCATCGTTACCAAAACATGGAAACTCTCCGTTTATATCAAAACTTTCAGTCAAACCGATATCATTCCGGACTGCTTTTACTTTTGCATACCGGATAGCCGAAAGCGAATCAATAGCAATTGAAAGACCGGCAACACCATACGCCAGGTTAATACGCGGATTGGTATCAATAAATGCCATCTGGGCTTTCTCATAGTAATATTTATCATGCATGTAATGAATGACGTTCATCGCTTCATTATAAACACGGGCTATTTCAACCAACACTTTTTCATAATTAGCCTTCACTTCTTCATATTTCAATGTATCACCCGTCAGCACCGGAATATCCTTTACCATCAGTTTTCCTGTATTTTCACAACGTCCGCCATTTATGGCAAGCAATAACGCTTTGGCTAGGTTGGCGCGCGCCCCGAAGAACTGTATCTGGCGGCCTATATCCTGATAAGATACACAGCAGGCAATACCGTAATCGTCAGAATGACGCACTTCGCGCATCAACTCATCATTTTCATATTGTATAGAGCTTGTATCGACGGATACTTTCGCACAGAATGCTTTAAATCCTTCCGGCAGTTCGACACTCCATAGAACAGTAAGGTTCGGTTCGGGCGACGGCCCCAGATTATACAATGTCTGCAGAAAACGGAATGAAGTTTTCGTTACTTTTGTACGTCCGTCGTTGAAACGTCCGCCAAGTGCTTCTGTTACCCAGGTCGGATCTCCCGCAAAAATATCATTATACGATTGCATACGCAAATGGCGTACCATACGAAGTTTGATTACAAACTGATCAATCAGTTCCTGCGCATATGTTTCATCGATTGTTCCGTTAGATAATTCGTACTCCAGATAAATATCAAGGAATGAAGACACGTTTCCGAGCGACATCGCAGCGCCATCCTGTTCTTTTACCGCTGCCAGATAAGCCATATATACCCACTGAACAGCTTCCTGAGCCGTATAAGCCGGACGGCTTAAATCCAGACCGTAGTATCCACCCATTATCTTAATTTCATTCAGGGCTCTTATCTGGTCCGCAACTTCTTCACGAAGGCGAATACGGGCGTCTGTCATCGGACCCGTCAGTGTTTTCAGATCTTCCTGTTTAGCTTCGATCAACCGATCGATACCATAAAGAGCCAAACGACGGTAATCACCAATGATTCGTCCACGGGCATAATTATCAGGCAATCCGGTTATAAATCCCAGCGAACGGAAATTGCGTACCTCATCGGTATACACATCGAAAACGCCATCATTATGCGTCTTGCGGTAATTTTTGAAAATATCCTTTACTTTTTCATCGATTTCCACTCCATTCTCTTTGCAGGCTTTTTCAACCACATTGATCCCACCATAGGGCTTAATCGCACGTTTCAGTAACTCATCCGTTTGTAACCCTACGATAAGTTCCTTGTCTTTATCTATATAACCTGCCTGGTGAGAGGTGATGGTTGACACCGTACGATTATCCAATGAACGGACACCATTATTGGCACGCTCTTCTGCAATAGCTTCGGTACAAAGCTCCCATATATGCTTTGTCCGCTCCGTAGGACCAACCAAAAAAGAGGAATCACCCTCATATGGAGTTATATTGTTTTTTACAAAATCAGTCACATTGATCTCTTTATCCCAAAGACCAGTTTTAAATATGCTTGTTAATTCCATAAAACAGATTGTATATTATTATTGATAAAATTGAATGTATCAGTTTTGCACTACAAAGTTACAACGAAATCTTCTATTATGCTAAACAATTATGTTGTTCAGCATAAACCATAAAAATAGTCCATTTATCAATAGATCATATTTTGAGTCATAAAATAGAAAAATGCTATTTTTACATATAATTCAATAGATATTTATTATGAAAATGGCGAATCTATTAAAAATATTTTTTTTGCTTTTTTCTTTTAGTATGTCCACTCCGAACAAAAGGCTGTTAAGTCCTACGACCACCGGAGGTGATACGATAGAACTTAACAGCCTGGTCCTACATCAGATCAGCCGTTTATTTTATATATTTCAACATTTCAAAGAACGTTTTTCTGTGTGTGTTGGTTCCTTTTACAAAGGTACGAGCTATTTTTCGCATAGAAAAGAAAGTGTACCATTCTGGGACACTTGTGTATCAGAATGGTACACTTCTACGCCGGATTGCTGATTTTTGCCTATTTTTGCTATGAATTGCCGGTTTAAGGACAAAACACACAGATTAAAGCTAATCTAATTTACTTAAGATACGTTTTCTCCATATTTCCGTCTGTTCTTCTCCTTGTTCTATAGTTGGACCAGGTAAGGAGAGAATAAGGAGAGGGTAAGGAGAAAACCCTGCTCCAAGCCCCGGCCAAAAATGGAGATTGTTTCACGACTGTTTTTTATAGCCTATGGTAAGTTGAGACAGTTTCAAAAATTTTAGATAAATATGATTGTATTGGCCGGATTTTTCCCATGTCGAGCAACAGTTGTTGCAACAAGAAGCTTAGAAAGATCAGGCGGATTGAGATGAAAATCTGACTCTTGGATATAGATATTTGATCAAATACCCTGATTTTTTTTATATCAAAGTCGTAAATGAAATGTTATTAGAAAATATCTTTCGGATTAATTTTCAGAAATTCCTCATAGGGAATACCGCCAGTACCAACCAGTAGCATTTTGTTGGGATGAAATCTCTCGTTAAAGATTCCCATCCCTGCGTTATCCGCACTAGCTCCACTTTTCACTTCCAACCCGATTACCTTATCTCCTTTTTCAAGTATGAAATCTACCTCATTATTACCTTCTCGCCAGTAGTAGAGATTATACCTATCAGAAATCGAATGATTCTGTAAATGAGCACCAACGGACGATTCTACCAACCTGCCCCAGAGCTTTGGGTTCACAATGGCAGTCGAATAGGTTTCGTTATCTTGTGATGTTAGTAATGCGTTATTGTACACCTGAAACTTCGGACTTGAACCACGTTTGCGAATTATATCCCCGGCATACTTGTCTAAACCACCTAATAAGCCACAGTCTGATAGTAATTTCAAGTAGTTGGTTAAAGTCGTAGTATTACCTGCATCTTGAAGCTGCCCTATGATTTTTGTGTAAGAAAGAATCTGACCAGAATACAAACAACCTAACTCGAACAATCGTTTTAATAAAGCAGGCTTATCAACTCGTGTCAACATCAAGATATCTTTGGATATACTCGTTTCAATAAGCGAATCTTTTATGTAGTTCTTCCAGCGTTCTTCATCATTAATCAGCGTTGCCGATCCGGGATAGCCACCAAAGTAAACATATTGTTGTATGTTCCACCCAAATGCTTCCTGCATTTCAGGATAAGACCAATGCCCAAGATATAGTGTTTCAAATCGTCCGGCCAAGGATTCGGTCAATCCTTTTTGAATTAATAAGCGTGAGGAGCCAAGAAGAATCACTTTTATGTTGACATTCTCACGGGTGTCCTTATCCCATTGCTGTTTGACAATTTCACTCCAGTTATCAATCTTTTGTATCTCATCAATCACTAAAAGATATTCCGAAGTTCCGGAAGCTTTCATTTTTAACCTGGCTGTCTCCCAAGCTTGCATCAGCCATGTCAAGTTAGTTGCTGCAATAGCATCAGCCGACTCATAGACATATGATATGGACAATTGAGACAACAACTGATTTACCATAGTAGTTTTACCCACCTGGCGAGGGCCAAGAATTACCTGAATGAACTTTCTCGGCTCTTTGATTCTTGATTTAACCTGCTTCAAATAAGTACGTTCATACATCTTGAAATAATTTACTCAATATAAAAAGTAAATTTACTCAAAATTTTCAGATTGCCAAAATAAATCGTTTTTTTTATCGAGTCGATAAAATTCTCCAACGGAGTAAACAACCAGATGGAAGCTATTCAGCGCAGATTAAAAACAGCCGGACTAACACGACAAGTCGGAAATAATCAGGTACAGGTTATCTGCTTTATTATTTTCGAAAAAAAAAGAAGAAATAATAACAGCCGTTTATATTTTAATCATTTATGTAATGGTATTTGCTTTTCGCCCCATTATTACAAAGAGTATATTATTCGTGACGCAGTTGGAGCCGACAATGTAAAAAGTATTGCGATAGATGGTATTTATCCTGATACAAAATCAATAAAGAACAAGACTTATCCATTTGTTGCCAATGTATATGTGTCCATACGTTCCAATACAGACTCTCATTCAATGACATACAAATTATATGAATGGTTGCAGACGGAAGCCGGGCAACATGGGAAATTAGTAGTCAGAATAGGTATGAGAAGGTAAGAAGCGAATCTGATAACACCATTGTAATTCAGCGATTTGGGTAAATTTGAAGTTTGGGGCATAAGCAGTTTTACGAAGAGTTTCAGTTACCAAATCCTTTGTTGAAAAAGATATGCCGGATTGCATTCAAAGAAGGGCATTCAGACAGGCATTATTTTTCTACCTACCCGCTCTTAAAGCAAAAAAATAATCCGCCACGAGCATTATACCGGGAGGACTTTGAAAAGATACGGGATTTAGAGTTTGAGGAACACCACCAGTCCCACATAACTACCCGTGATATGTTCCTTTTCGCCTGCTATACCGGAACTTCATATGTCGATGTGGTTGCCATTACGAATGGCAACCTTTCCAAAGATGATGCGGGTGCTTTGTGGCTCAAATACCAACGCGGGAAGAACGGCAAACTCAGTCGGGTAAAATTATTGCCCGAAGCTATCGAACTGATAGAAAAATACCGTGATCCGTCAAGAGAGACGTTATTTCCCAAAATGGAATACAACACCCTGAAATGGAAACTTCAAACCATACGTAAAATGATAGGCATGACGGGAACTTTGAGCTATCATGCCGGAAGACATAGGAATTTGTCTTTTAAGTTGAAAACGAGCAAGTTACAAGAATAAAATTCTTAACAGGTAACGATTTGGAAATGAGCGAAGTTCCGTTTATCTCCTCATTTTGCATGATGTACAAAGAACAATTTGCAGGAGCAAATATAGGAAAGATTATTTGTTTGGAGAAAACTATCGA
>JAITVY010000080.1 GCA_031285565.1 Tannerella sp.
CCTTCCTTCAGATTCCATCTCGCAATGGACACCCTTGGCTTTGGCTAAACACTTCCCACTATCAGGGTGTGTCAGGGACTTACACCCATTAGAATATACACATGCTGGGCGAACAAAAATAAGGCATCTCTTTCGGGATGCCTTATTTAATATTTTACTGTTTGTGATTTTTAATTTTCACTTGTGTCCATAATTACAACACGGTTCCATTCATTCTTTTCATATGGTTGAACTACGTCACCCTTCCATTCAATAGAAATATTGTTAGAAGATACACCATATTTATCAATAAGCTGTTTCGCAACCGCTCTTGCACGTCTTTCAGAAAGACCCTTGTTATAATCTGGGTTACCAGTTAATCTATCTGCATAACCAACTAACTTAATAGGTAGTCCGTGTTTCTTAGCATATTCTGCAGTACCAAAAATATTAATTTCTTGGTTCTTGTCAATCTTAGCACTATTCAAACGGAAATAAACCACATTAGTCATAGATTCGTTGCATTCAACAACTGGAGCTGGAGGACATTCCGGACAGAATTCCGGACGTTTTTCCAATTCTGCATTACGATTACGTAAAGCATTGATTTGAGAATTCAAGTCGTTCAACAAATCATAATCCATTGGTTCAAGAACTTCAAATTCTTTTCTTCCTAAATTAAAGTTCAAACCTAACATAGCTTGCACCGGACGATCATAGCGTGGACGAGCAGTTGATGGACCATTCCAATGTTCACCCAGCAATGTGTATTGACCTTCTAAGAACAAATCAACACGTTTGCTTAAACGGAACATAAACTGAGCACCACCATTCACTGATACAGACTCAGCTCTTTTGTAAGAAATACCGTCAACTGTAGTTCCTGGTCTCAATGCATATCCTACCCCTACAAAAGGAATAAAACGGAATACTTTAGCTTCTTTATAAGGAGCCCAGAAATTGGTAACATCCCACATAATATCTACATGAGGGTTAATCCATTTAAATTCCTGTTCATTTAAATCTGAACTTCCTGCTAATCTGTTAAAGTTATTCATCAAACCACCGTTAATCTGTAAACGGAAAGCCATGTACGGATTGTACCATTTACCAACGGAAATTGCACCAGAAACAGCAATACGATCTCCAAAATCAGCATCACCGTTGTAATCACCTAACAATATATTGCCACCTCCTGCTACAGAGATAAACACATTGTCAGAAGCTTTGTTCTTTTTGAAATTTGTTTTAGATCCATTTTCTGTACTAAAACCTACCTGAGGTTGGTATTCCTGAGCCGACAAAGACAGCGCAGAACCAAACAAAATAGATAAAAGTAATACCTTAGTCTTCATAACTTATTCATTTTTTATTAAACAATAATCAAATTTTTTTTTCTCTAATCTAAATAATCTCCTTAAAAATTTTAATTCTACAAATCACCTAAACTAATATATCTGCACAAAGGTAAATGTTTTTTTAATTAAAACAAACAAAAGGCGTCTTTTGTTCTTTTTTTTTAAAAATTTGTTGTTAAAATACCTCGTCTTTTTTACTGTATTTTCACTATTTATCGTATATTCAAAATCAATTATCAATAACTAGCTATAAAACAATTTCAAAAAGAAAATGTTCAACGATCCGTTAACTTCATCAAATACTGACCATATGGATTCTTTATCATCGTATTAGCAATCATTTCCAATTGACTTGTATCAATCCATCCTTTCCGGTAAGAGATTTCTTCCAGGCAAGCAATTTTCAATCCCTGACGCTGTTCGATTACTTCGACAAAGGTCGATGCTTCCGATAACGAAGCATGCGTTCCCGTATCCAGCCAGGCAAAGCCCCGTCCTAATAACTGAACTTTTAAATTCGCTTCTGCTAAAAACACCTGGTTAACTGTAGTAATTTCCAGTTCACCACGTGCTGAAGGCTTTATAGTCCGGGCAATATCCACAACCCGGTTCGGATAAAAATACAGTCCTACAACAGCATAATTCGATTTTGGATGTTCAGGCTTTTCTTCAACCGTCAATACAGTACCTTGTTCGTCAAATGTCGCTACACCATAACGTTCCGGATCATTTACATAATAACCGAATATAGTTGCCTTTTGTTTTTGTTCTACATTAATAACAGCCTCTCTTAACATTTTTGTGAAACTTTGTCCATAAAAAATGTTATCTCCCAACACTAAACAAACATTGTCATTTCCAATAAAATCAGCGCCTATAGTAAAGGCTTGTGCCAATCCGTCTGGTGAGGGTTGTTCAGCATACTCAAAACTTACACCTAACTCTGAGCCATCACCTAACAACCGCTGAAATCCAGGTAAATCCTGAGGTGTTGATATAATTAATATCTCACGTATATCAGCTAACATCAAAACCGATATCGGATAATAAATCATCGGTTTATCATAAATGGGTATCATTTGCTTGGATATACCCTTGGTTAAAGGGTATAAACGTGTACCGGAACCTCCGGCTAAAACAATTCCTTTCATAACATATTATCTTCTGATTCGTATTTGTATAGCATTAGTGATAGGACGTTCACTTATAAAAACCAAATAGCCACCGCCACCGGCACCACTCATTTTCCATCCACACACACTTGTTTTATATTCTTCCAAAACATATAAAATTTCAGAAGAAACCATATTTGGAAACATTTTGATCTGCACTTCAAAACTGGAGACAGAAGCCTTACCCCATGTATCTATATCTTTTGACAAGATAGCACGCCAGCAATCATCTGCGGCCTGGCTTAATTGTGTAACACTATCTTTCGTTATAGAAGTATTTGCCAGTACATCATACGTTTCGTGTCTTGGGAAAAGCGGTACTAACCAAATTCGCTCTTCAATCCATTTCAATAATTCGGCATCATTTACCGAATCTATTGATTCCGGCCAATAATCTCCATTATAATACAAACGATTAAGGCCCGGCAACACGATCCCTAAAGAATCCTGTGAACCGCTAACATATTTAGTGCCGGGAGGGTTTTCAAAACAAAAAAGTGTTTTAGCCAACTTCTCCATATCTCCTTCCGGTATATCTGTCTGCCATAATTCTATAGCTTTCTTCCGTGAACTGGTAGACATACCACTTCGATCGTTAAATTCGTAATCCGGCTCTATACTGATTGTTAAAACAGCTCCCGGGGAATGTTTATTAACAAACGGCTGATCTAACCAACCTCCGGCCAAATCTATCCGGTATGGAATCCGGCATTCCTGTCGTAATGCAGTTGTTGAGCGAATCGGCAAATTACCATGAGGAATACGCTTACTTACAATGTATTCTATCCCCAACTCTTTACAAAGAGTTTCTTTAATAGGGCTATGTCCATCACTATTCACAAAAAAAATATCCGGTTTCAGGAAAGTTATCTCTTCTAAGAAATCAATCACTCCACTACCCTTGTTTATCCATGCATCTTTTACGACCCGTAATGCTTTTACCATATACAAACGTTCTTCATCCGTATTGATAGTCTTACGGGCTTTCAATTCATAAATAGTTTTATCAGATCCTATTCCCACATATAATTCTCCATAACCGGCTGCTTCTTCAAAAAAAGCAACATGCCCGCTATGCAGCATATCATAACATCCACTAACAAAAACTTTTTTCATATATACATATTATTACAGCAAATAAACAATATATAATTTGTCTTAGCTTGTAATCAACTATTTGATATTAGTAACGATTCAATATATTTCGAATTCATTTATATATTACAAATACAATATTTGTCCTATTTCAGTGTCTTCGAAAATTTATGGCAAATGTATTAAAATTATCCTTATTTATAGTGTTAATATTATTCTTTCAAAGATATTTTATACCTTAGAGGCCTGAACAGATATATCAATTGAGTATATTGAATGATCTTTTCGTATTTTACAATGCAGTTTAACATCAATTATATTATAAAATGAAGACAAAAATTGAAGAACGTTGGGGTACACATCCGAACGATGTGAAACATTATGACACGGAACAACTTCGAAAAGAATTTTTAGTGGAAAAGCTCTTCGAACCGGATGCTATATTAATGACATATACACATAATGATCGCTTAATTATCGGTGGAGCTTATCCAGTAAAAGACAAAATTAAATTAGAAACAGTTGATCTTATTCGTTCGGAATTCTTTTGCGAAAGACGCGAACTGGGAATTATTTGTATCGAAGGAGAAGGTATTGTTTCGGTTGATGGAAACAACTATGAATTAGCATTTAAAGATGCTGTTTATGTGGGTAGAGGAGCAAAAGATGTGTATTTTCAAAGTAAAGACACCTCAAAACCGGCTAAATTTTATTTTGCATCATCACCAGCACATAAGAGTTACCCGACAGCGCAAATCACAAAAGATATGCGTCGTACACGCGATTTAGGGTCCAAATCAACTTCTAACGAACGTTTGTTAAATCAAATAATATTGAATGAAATCGTTCCCTGTTGCCAGTTGCAGATGGGATTAACTGAGATAAAAGAAGGAAGCGTTTGGAATACAATGCCACCTCATACTCATTCCCGTAGAATGGAAGCATATTTTTATTTTAAAGTTCCGCAAGAACAAGCTGTTTGCCATTTTATGGGTGAACCACAAGAAACCCGTCATATTTTTATGGCAAACGAACAGGCAGTCATTTCACCTTCATGGTCTATTCACTCTGCTGCCGGAACAAGCAATTACAGTTTTATCTGGGCTATGTGTGGTGAAAATCTCGACTATGATGATATGGATACGTTTACTGCAGATAAATTACGATAAACAATCAAACAAATTATGAACGAAGCATGAGAACAAGGTTATTACCACAAGAGTATGACATTTATGCTGAGTCCTATACATCCTTAATGTAAAAAATAAAATTTCGTATGAAAAAGTTTTTATTCTTTCTATGTGCCGGAGCTATTATCACTTCATGTACATCTGAACAAACGTTAACAATCACAATCGAAAATCCAAGTGATTTTAATCGTTCTGCGGAAATAGTAGAAATTCCGTTAAGTGATCTGAATACAGCTGTTGAATTAAAAGAGAATCAATCCTACATCATTAAAAATGAAGCAGGTGAAATAATTCCAACTCAGATTACATATGATAATAAATTAATTTTCCAGGCAGGGACAAATACTAATGCAACTGTAAACTACACACTATCAGCAGGTGATCCTCAAATATTCACATCTAAATCGTTCGGTCGTTTTGTCCCTGAACGTAAAGATGATTTTGCATGGGAAAATGATCGCGTTGCATTTCGTGTGTACGGCAACGCGCTTATCGAATCAGACGGGCCAAGCAACGGAATTGATCTTTGGTTCAAAAGAACGAATAATCTGGTGATTGATAAATGGTATAAAGATGATATTGCAGGTGTCCGTTCTTATCATCAGGATGATGGAGAAGGATTAGATGATTATAAAGTAGGTCGAACTTTAGGTGCAGGTATGATGGCTCCTTTTGTTAACGAGAAACTTTGGTTAAATGAGAATTTCATGCAACATGAAGTATACGAGCAAGGCCCTCTGCGTACTACTTTTAAATTAACATATAAAGATATAGAAGTTGATGGCAAAACCTTTAGCGAAAGCCGTATATTCTCATTGGATGCAGGATCGCAACTCACTAAAGTAACCCAAGTTTATGGAACAAATGAACCGATCGCAGTGGCCGCCGGTATTGTTAAGCGTGAAGAAAGTAACTATATTGCACAGGAAACAACCGAAAAAGGAACGACTACAATCGTCTATGCAGAACCAACTAGCCCGCTGGCTGGGAATATCTATGTAGGAATGGTTGTTCCGTCGGAAGTTGAAGATGTTATCACTGATACATATACAATTACACATGCTAAAACAGAAAAGAAAGAAACTCACTCACATATTTTAGCAGTAACGACCTATCAGCCTAACCATCCGGTTAATTATTACATCGGATATGGCTGGGAAAAATTTGGCTTTCCTAAAGTCGAAGATTTTCAGACATACATTATCAATTTTGCAACCAGCCTGGAACAGCCATTGATTGTAAAAATAAACAAAAACGAAAAATAAAATTATGGACAAAATATTTAGTTTATCCGGTAAGACTGCATTGGTAACAGGTGCATCTTACGGAATCGGGTTTTCGATCGCAACCGCATTGGCCAGGGCCGGTGCAACGATCACCTTCAATGATATCAATCAGGAACTGGTAGACAAAGGCCTTGCCGCCTATAGTGA
>JAITVY010000084.1 GCA_031285565.1 Tannerella sp.
TTTCAGTGCAGGGAGTTTATGAGTTATCTTCCTGCACTGTTTTTTTTGTAATATTCGATTAAAGATAATATATTTGAATTATAATAATGCTTGTGGTATTATTGCGGATAATCATATAATTTATTATTCATATTTTTGTATGTAAAGTGTTTGGTACTGGGTAGTTCTATCACTACCGGTTAACTAATCACGTTTGGGGGTGTTAGCGCACTCCCAAATGCTTTTTATACAAATCAGGAACTATTCATGGTATACTCTTTTTTCGGGTTCAACAACTAATTGATATATATTTCTCCTCGTCTTTTTTCTACTGTATATCTTGCCGGTATCTGGAGAATCGAAAGTATTTCGTCCAGCGTTTCTTTGCTGTCAAATACTGCATTAAATGTTTTATTGCGCATTGTTTCATTTTCAATATGTATCTTGACATGGAATGCCCTTTCCAACTCACGGGTAATTTCATCCAATGTGTTTCCGTCGAAATAGAATTGACCTGAGACCCAAGACATAACGCTTTCCGGACGTATGGTCGTTATGGCTATTTCGCCATCTGTTTTAGAAAAAACAGCTTCTTCGCTCGGAACCAGGAACTTTTCGGATTTGCCAGGTCTGCTGCTATCGTATAAAGCTATCTTCCCTTCAATAAGTGTGACTGTTATTTTGTCATCCTCTTCATCTGTAATAACATTAAACGATGTGCCTAAAACCTTTATATGTAGCCTTCCCATTTCAACAATAAACGGTTTCTCCGGATCTTTACGTACTTCAAAAAATGCTTCGCCTAAAATCCCTACTACCCTGTTTTCATCATCGAACGAACGGGGGTAATGCAGGCAGGCGTTAGCGTTGAGCCATACCGTACTACTATCCGGAAGTACAACTTTTGTTTTAGCATCCGGTACTGCCGTTACCTCATACCAGGCATGTTCCGTAGGCTTCAGGTCGATAAAATGCAAAGTGGATACAAGAAGGAGAGCAACGGATGCCACAATTGAAAACCATCGCCATGCAGGAGATATACTTCTGATTACCGGCATATCCGATATTTTGATCCTCTCCTGCAGCCGCTCATAGTTCGCTGTTGTATCGTACTGAAGCGGTTTAAAGCGAAACCTGCTCATCCGGTCGTCTATTTTCTCATTTTCTTCCATTACTGTGACATTCTTATTTATAAAGATGACAGTTGGATATAAAAACTACGGGTCGGGAATGATTTTTTTTTAATCTATTCCTATATTTGCTGAAAAGATGGCCTGAATCAAAGCTCAAAGCTATATATTCTCATAAATAAATGGACAGCAATAAGACCGGATATCTATTGGATAAAATTGTCAAAGGAGATGAAAATGCACTACGACAGTTGTTTGAAATGTATTCACACAAGCTGTTTCACCTGGCATATTATTATCTGCATACCAGGGAATTGGCAGAAGAATCCGTACTAGATGTATTTACTGCAATCTGGAAGAAAAGACAGACACTAGGCCATATCAAAAACATTGAATACTATTTATATACATCTGTGAAAAACCAGGCGCTTCAATATATCCGCCATAATAATATTCCGGACGAGGCTCAACTGTCATTATATGAAATAGAATTTATCCCCGAAAAAGATAATCCGGAAAGCACTTTGCTTGATAAGGAGTATGAACTGCTCATACAGGAAGCCATCGACTCTCTACCACCAAAATGCAAAGAGGTATTCCGCCTTGTGCTATCCGGGAAACTGAAAAACAGGGAAATCGCCGAACTGCTGTCCATCAGTGAAAGTACGGTAAACGAACATATCGCTTTAGCATATAAGCGAATAGCCGGGTATGTTAGGAAATGTTATAACAAGTAGTTTTTATAAATTCAGGAAAAATGATGAGGTACTTCTGCTTTGTTCCAATGGCGCAATAACACCTCCATCATCTCGAACTTTACGCGAGAAATCTCATAAGCACAATATTATTAGTGATTATGCGATTTGGCTATGGCCGAATTATAATAATATTGGCTTGAAAACTATGTGGAGATACTCAAACCTTAATCTGTATTGATTATGAAGAGACAGTTATTTATATTATTTGTTTAGAGTATTTATATCCGGTATATATAGCCTATACCTATATATGGGCGCCAAATCATCCGTTGTCAGAAAAGTAACAGCATATACGTATAATGGCGGATAATATTGTCTATAAAGATTATGATGGAAAAAGTAATTGCACTGCTTTATGAATCAATCCCAATGGCGAAAGGACTTTATGTTGTTACAATCAAAGGACAATCTTATAAAGTACTTGTGAAATAAGAATTCACTTTTGATCAGGCAAATATATAATTGAGGATGAACAGTGCAGCCAGGATATACATGGTGATGGATACTTCTTTGTGTTTACCTGTGAGTAGTTTTATTAATACATAACAGAGTAATCCCAGCACCATACCATCGGCAATAGAATAGGTCAGTACCATCATAATGATCGTGATGAAAGCCGGTAATGCTTCTGAGATGTCTTCCATATCTATTTGTTTGATGGTGTCCATCATAAAGACCCCAACCAGTACCAATGCCCCGGTGGTGGCGGCACTTGGAATAAGTAGAAATACGGGTGCAAAAAACAAGGCTATCAGGAATAGGGCGCCAGTTACAAATGATGTCATTCCCGAACGTCCTCCTTCTGCAATGCCTGATGCACTTTCGACATAGGTTGTAATAGTAGAACTACCCAGCATGGCTCCTACCGTAGTACCGATGGCGTCTGACATCATTGCTTCTTTTACCCGCGGGATATTCCCGTTCTTATCCATGATACCTGTTTTGGATGCCAGACCAACCAGCGTGCCTAACGTATCAAAGATATTCATAAATAACAGTGTGAATATGATGATTGCCATATCGAACGTAAAGAATCCGGAAAAGTCGAACTTGCAGAATGTCGGTTCCAGCGAATGGGGCATGGAAACGGGTAGGAAACCTTCCGGGATTTCCGTCACGCTCAATGGAATACCAATTATTGTACAAATCAGTATACTATAGAACAAGGCTCCTTTTACTTTTTTGACAACCAATACGCCACTTAATAGAATACCAATCATGGCCAGAACGGAAGCTGGTGTAAAAGCGCCGAATTTCACAAAAGTAGCCGGACTTGCGTCAATGATACCGGCGTTCTTTAGTCCGATGAATGCTATAAACATACCGATACCCGCTGAGATAGCGTACCGGAGATTCATCGGGATGCTATTTAGTATAAGCTCACGAACATTCAGGAATGTGATCAGGATAAAAATAACACCTTCTACAAACATTGCAGCTAAGGCGGTTTCCCATGAATACCCCATGCCTTCTACTAGTGTAAATGCAAAGAATGCATTTAATGCCATACTGGGAGCCTGTGCAAAAGGGAGCTTTGCCATATAAGCAAGTAATAATGTGGCAATAGCGGAGGCCAATGCGGTTGCCGTGAATACAGCACCTTTGTCCATTCCTGTTTTACTCAGGATATCCGGGTTAACAGCCAGGATATAGCTCATGGTAAGAAAGGTAGTGATACCTGCGATCACTTCGGTACGAAGTGTCATGGTACGTTTGTCAAACCCTAATAGTTTCTGTAACATAATCAGCAATAAAACTTAAACAATCTTTTAATTAAATGTCCATTTAACGGCAATTGTCGGAATGGCATAAAAACCATCCCGTCCGCCAAAGTTATATGATAATTCGACTTCGCTGCCTACACTTAAGTTAAAATCATCGTCTATTCCTTTCAATTTATTCAGGTTCACCCAAAACTGGGGTTCTGCCAGGAAAATATAGTTGCCTGCATCCGTCTTTTCCCTCCACCAATCGGCAAAGCCTGTAAAAGTGCATAGACCATCCTTCGCAAAATGGATATACCAGGTACCCGTCAATTGAAAATTATGAGGACTGCTATGCTTCTGGATATATTTATACATTGGCGTAATACTAAATCCTTTATCAAAATTGGGACTGTTATACGCATAGGAGACTCCACCCAAATAGGCATTATTAAAAGGGAATGATTTGGTTAATCCGCCATTATATTCTACGTGAATAGATAAGGGTGGTTCCCAGAAACGAAGTCTACGAAAGATTTCCCAGTAACCGGACACAATTCCTTCGCTTTTATAATCCATATCGATAAAGAAAAAGGTACTTCCCCATTTATCTGCTTTGAACATTTCTACTGTGGAGGTTAACACAGGACGTCCGTCCAGGTCTTTATCGTAAATACTTCCTCCCATATCATAATGAAGTTGAACATTCTGGGAGTTACAAATAAGTATGGAAAATAACAGAGCTGTCAATAGCAGGATTGTTTTCATCTCTAATGTCGTTTGTAAATCTATTTTTTAGAAGCGACAAAAGTAATGAAAAATTATCTTTTCTCTAAAATCAAAGTCTCCGGGTCTGTCAATGGATTCCAACCGTCTGCGTCGGCAAAGATATTCTCGATGGAATAGTCTGTCAGATCTGTTAGTTGTTTGGAGAATGGTGCACGTGACGCGGGATTAGCTCCCTTGCCTTTACTTTCGTATTCTGCATAAAAGATTGTCTTTTCGGCTTCTTTCTTATCCCAGTTATTCCAACCTTCGGGCAGGATATGGTTTCCTAAATCGCAGCGGATAAAAACGGCTTTGGCATAGTCGCGCCAGGGTCGGGAGAGGTATACTTTGTCAACTCCTTCATCGGCAGTGATCAGGCAATCAAAGAATACATAGCCGTATTTATTCCCTTGCGGAGTGGAAGGGGCTGTGATGTATCCGTTCCCTTTGCTGTGGATGGTACAACGGTTGAAAACTGCTGTAGACCAACCAAAAATAAAATCAACCGTTCCTTCGATATGGCAGTCTTCGTAGTATTGCCTGCTCTCCATGCCATAGGTATAAAGCGTATCCTGGAAACCCAGGAAACGGCATTTTTTGAATACGATCCGGTCGCCATTGACAAAAGTGGCTACTGCCTGTCCGACCGGGCCGGATGTGTTTTGGAAAGTTATATTTTCGGCATAAAAATTATCAGCGTAAATATAACAGGACGCTGATCCTGATGTGGATTTGTTTTCGCCGAATATGTTTTTCTTAGAAGCGTAATCGTCGTATGCGAGGACAGTGCTGTCTTCTCCGATTAATGAGACATTTATTTTGCTTTCGGGTATGATGATTTTTTCGTAGTAAGTTCCTTTGCGTACTAATATGCGGGTACGTCCTTCTTTCCGGTAATCGGGCACTGCATTGATTGCTTCCTGGATCGAGAAAAAGTCTCCGGAGCCATCCTGAGCGACAGTAAAATCGTACGTTTCTCTAAGGTATTGTGCTAATGCCGGTATGGTTTCTGTTAATGCATGGGTAGCCAAAGCGGCTACGGATTTTGCCCCGGCTACATTCAGGTGTGTATTGTCTTCTTTGCCTTCGGGGCAACAGGGAAGCGTTTGCGCTTTCACCCACATGAAGTAGGCCCGTGAAGGTTCATCGCCTAATTTCGAAACCCAATCGTGCGTAAGGCGATTCAAATCAATCAGCGGCACTTCCATTGCTGATGCAACATTCCGGGTTGCTTCCAGGTATGCTCCGTGTGTATCTGTCAATTCCCCATTTTCATTAAAATGGCGGCGGACAATGGATGTGAATAAAACCGGAATTCCTCCTTTTGCACGAGTTTCCGAGACGAGCCGTTTTAAGTTGGCATCGTATGTTGAGCCGGGATCGGTATGACGTTCCGCATCGGGTTTCTGGTCGTTGTGACCAAATTGGATAAATACATAGTCACCGGGAGCTATTTTTTTTAGTACCTGTTCCCAACGTCCTTCATCAATAAAGCTTTTTGTGCTTCGCCCGTTTACCGCATGGTTGTCTATATGGATATCTTCTGTAAAGAAGACCGGTAACATTTGTCCCCATCCTCTCTCCGGATTACCCCCGGTCAGGTCTTTATTAGCCATGGTGGAGTCGCCAATCATAAAGATGGTGAAGGCTCTTTTCTTTTCGGTAGTGAAAGAAAGAAGTAATACGAACGCTAATAACAGGAATATAATCTTTTTGTCCATGCCGGTAAATATTTATGGGTTAAGTATGTTTTTATATAAGTCAGACTTTCATAGTTGTATATTAATGAGGAGTGCATCTTATAAAATATAAGACAAAAATAGGCAAAAAACTTATTGTTAAAAAAGGAACAATATGATAAATCACCATTAATAGGTAATTCAGGTAATATAAGGGTGCTTAATATACCATTATATGGGTATTTTTTCGCCTTTTGATAGCCTCTAACTTTGTAGTCACATAATCTGAAACCAAGCGCCTACAATTCAAAGATGCAATTATTCTGGAAGAAATACCATAAATGGGGAGGTATTTTGTTTACAGTTTTTATCCTGATGTTTTGTTGTACAGGAATAGTTCTGAATCACCAGAAATATTTCTCAAGTTATGATGTTAGCCGGAGTTGGATGCCTCAACGTTACCAGTATACACATTGGAATAATGGTATTGTCAAAGGGACTCTACGACTAACTGATGGACGAATACTGATGTACGGTAATGCCGGTATCTGGTTGACAGATTCTTGTTTTTCAACTTTTACTTCATTTAATACCGGACTGGCTGAGGGAATAGAAAACCGTGAAATCGGTAACCTTATCCAAATGCCTGACGGTAGTGTCTGGTCTGCAGCACTCTTTGAACTTTATGTTTTGCAAGAAGGCGGGCAGTGGCAGGAATATCCGTTACCCGGTCATGATGAACAGCTATCTGACGTTATTCAACATGGAGATACACTCATTGCACTCTCACGTTCGTATGTTTACCGTGCTGTTGCTCCCGATTATATATTCGATAGGATTCAGTTACAACCCCCGGGAAATTATTCTCCGGAAGAGACTCTTTTCCGTATGGTCTGGCTTCTTCATAGTGGTGAGCTTTTCGGTATAACCGGAAAACTGATTGTTGATGGTTTAGCTATTGTATTAGTCGTTCTGTGCATTACAGGAATTATTTACTGGGTACTTCCTTCACTGATCCGTCATCGTAAACGGAGACAGATGAAAGCACAATCTCATATTTCTTTGCTTCGGGGTAGTTTGAAATGGCATAACCGGTTGGGTGCTTATCTCATTATCCTAACGCTTCTCCTTTCTGTTAGTGGAATGTGTCTGCGTGCACCTTTGCGTACACCATTAGTAAAGGTCAAAGTAAATCCAATTCCCGGTAGTTCTCTTGATTCTGAAAATGCCTGGCACGATAAATTGCGTGCCATTCGTTGGGATGAGCATCTCAATGCCTGGCTTCTGGGAACTTCAAAGGGGTTTTATCAGATGGATTATTTGAGTGATGTTCCTCATAAAATCAAGCATGCTCCGGCTGCCAGTTCGATGGGAATCAATGTCTTCGCCTTAGATCCGGAACATAAAAATACATGGTTGGTAGGTTCTTTGAGCGGCTTTTATCGTTGGAACCCTGCAGAAGAATCTGTGACTGATTATTTCACGGGCAAGTCTGTTTCTGAACGTCGCAAATCAGGAAGTAGTACGGCTGTATCAGGATATAGTACAGACCTGTTGGATTGTGCCGTTGTGTTTCAGCGTCAAAACGGTGCTACGGATTATGCCGGAATACAATTGTTACCGCCAATGCCTGATGAACTGAAGAACCAGCCCATGTCATTATGGAATTTTTGTCTGGAACTTCATGTCGGTCGTTTTTTCTCATCCCTGCTTGGCAGTCTAACCCAATGGTTTGTATTTGCCTCAGGTTTTATATTAAGCTTTATACTCGTGTCCGGCTATATCGTTTACAGAAAACGATATAAGCGCAGACCTATTAAACATATACCAAAACAATTTAAATAATGATTAAATCAAAACTTTTAGCAACTCTACTCATTGGAGGATGCCTTGTGACTTCTGTACAGGCGCAAACCGATCTTACGAATGAAAATGATATTCAGAATGAATATGAATTGAATCCGATTGTAGTAACCGGTACCGGTACTAACCAGCGGTTGAAAAATACTCCTGCACCGGTAACTGTTATTACCGCCAATGAAATTAAAAAAACAGGAATTACTGATTTTCAACAGGCCATGACGATGATGGTTCCTTCATTATCATTTTCTACCAATTCGATGGGGTCTTACCTGATGATGAATGGTCTTTCCAACAAATATGTACTTATCCTGATTAACGGGCGTAAACTGACAGGGGATACCAGTCGTAATATCGATTTAAGCCAGATAGATATGAGCCGTGTAAGGCGTATTGAAGTATTAAATGGAGCTGCATCGTCTCTCTATGGTTCGGATGCTATGGCAGGGGTGATCAATATCATCACTTTTGACCCTCAGGATGTTATTCAACTATCTACAAACAGCCGCTATAGTGGTGAAGGACAATATACTCAATCCGTCAATCTTGACATTGCACGGAATAAGTTTGGTTCTTTTACTTCGTATAAACATGATCAGGCTGATAACTGGCAGAATAACACGATGACGGAAAGTAGTGATGGGGAGTTGGTTGAGACACTCGATCCTCTTTCTATAGGTTTTCACTCAAATATTGTCAATCAGAAATTTACTTATGAAGCTACCGACCGCCTTTCATTTTATGCAGAGGGAGGTTACTACTGGAAACTCACGGATCGTCCGGCTAAGCAGGATGGTATTGACGGTGGATATACATATGATCTGAATTACGAATCGTTTAAATGGGGAGCCGGAGCTAATTACAAACTGAATGATCTTTCTTCTATCCAGTTTGATTATATGGGCAATGATTATGATTCACGATATAAATATATTCAGGAAACAAATGGTTTTTTGCCCGGATCGTATGATTTGACAAAGAATCAGAAGTTTCACGATGCCGAGGTGAAAGGAATTTTCGGATTTACTCCTAACAGTACTACCGTATTCGGCGCCGATTATCGCAAGGAAACGCTCAACCGGCCGAGTGCTGATATTGATAAAGGTGCTTATACGCTTTCAGGCTACGGACAGCATGAGGTGAAACTATGGAATTGCTTCACCGGGATTGTTGGATTGCGTTACGACTACCACGAGGAAGCAGGCGGACGTTTGACACCTAAAGTTGCAGCTATGTATTCGCTTGGTAATGTTAATATGCGTGCATCTTATTCGGCAGGGTTCCGTGCACCGGGATTGGACGAACTGTATTACAATATGTATAAAACCGGGCATGGATCTTCCGGCAAACAGACCATTACCCTGGGTGATCCGGATCTGAAACCGGAGCGTAGTAACTTTTTTTCCGTCAATGTTGAATATAATACCAAACGTTTCAGTACTTCTGTTACCGGTTACCTGAATTATCTTGATGATATGATCAGTTCTGTTACTGTTAATATTGATGATCTGGCCGACCCTGATGGTTTTCGTAGCTGGGCTCAGAATGAGTTTAGCCTGGCTGCTGCCGATGCCGCTAAATTAAAGAACTTTAAACAATACACTAATTTTGAAAGGGCTATTGTGAGGGGGTTCGAAGTTAATATGGCTGCAAATGTGTTTTCCGGATTAACTGTAAACGGAAATTATAGCCTGGCTTATGCACGTGGTAAAAATGCTGAGGAATGGCAGGATATTGAGCGTTCTATCCGTCATACCGGTACGGTCAGCGGTAATTATACTCATACCTGGAAAGATTATACAATGAACATTAACCTGACAGGTCGTATGCAAAGTAAGCGATTGCATCCGGGCGATACGGATGGTGATGCACCAGGGTATGGTATCTGGAACCTGAATACCCGGCATACTTTTGACTATTTTCGTCATTTTCTGTTCGAACCGGGTATCGGTATTGATAATATCTTCAACAAGAAAGATAACCGTCCGATCGGAGTAAATTATTCATTGTTGTCGCCAGGCCGCCTGGTTTATGTTAGTCTGGTTCTTAAATTTAAAAATTAAATATTATCGTATGAAACAGTTTTTTATTGCTTTATGTATGTTGTTTGGTATCGTTGGCGTTAGTCCGGCACAAGAGGAGGAGAAGACCGCTTTATTGATAACCCATTATGGGAGTTCTGATGAGCAAACAATTGCTTTGACACTTGATGTGATTACCAGGGAGGCGAAAGAACGTTTTCCGCAATTCGAAGTGCGTGAAGCATATATTTCACCTATTGTACGTCGTCGTCTTGCAAAGTTGGGTAAACAAAAGGACAGTCCTATTGATGCTTTGTTGAAATTGCGCACGGAAGGATATACGCATGTGTTGATACAAAGCACTACGCTTATTGAAGGCAGTGAGATGACTTCTGTCCGTAAGGATGCGGAACGTGTGAAAGAGTTCTTCAAAGAGGTTCGTGTAGGCAACCCGTTATTATATTCGGTAGCTGATGCAGAACTGGTAATAAATATTTTGACAAATGAACGTCCCGGAAGTAAGGAGGATATTGTTTATGTGGGTCATGGAAATCAATTGCCCAGTACAGCTACCTATGCTATGCTGGACTATATGATGAAGCAACGTGGTTTGAAAAATTGCCATGTCAGTACCATTGAAGGTTACCCTAGTCTAGAAACGACTAAAATACAATTAAAAGGGACACGTCCGAAGAAGGTAATCCTTATACCATTGCTCCTGGTTTGTGGCAATCATAGCAAGGAAGATATTGCCGGTGTCTGGAAAGATGAACTCGAAAAAGAGGGTTATCAGGTAGAAGTACGTATGCGGGGGCTTGGAGAGCTTCCGGCTATCCGTGAAATGTATATGGAGCATGTCCGTAATCTATTGGACTAGATTTGTTATTGGGGTTGTGTAGGGAAGAATATTATAGATAAAAGGGGCTATCTCAATTGCAAGATAGCCCCTTCGAAAGGAATTTGATTGAATCAAATTGCTTTGTCGATATCACATCGAACATCTATTCACCTTAAAAACCTATTGTGTTTCGTTTCTTAATAACCCGGATTCTGCGTTAACGCTGAATTTAATTCTCTTGCGGCTAACGGGATCGGACGAAGTATCTTTTGTCCTACTGCACCGGTTGAAATGTCCGGATTATATTTTTCTGCATATTCAGTGAGTTTGCCTGTCCGCTTTAAATCTTCCCAACGATGGTACTCTCCGGCTAATTCACGGGCGCGTTCGTCCAGCAAATAGTCGATTGTCATATCATTTACTGTTGCGGGCGTTGCTTTAGCACGTTCACGTACTGCATTCACATAAGTTAATGCTTCTGTCTGCTTACCGGATTTTATCAAAGCTTCTGCTGCAATCAAATATGTTTCGGCAACACGTGCCAGAAAAATATCATGCATCGATGCGGTTGTGGAAAATGTGCCTTTGCGGTTGGTATCATCAAATTTGCGGAAACTGGCTACTCCGTATACATCTTCACGCATTTTAGAAATATAGGTTGTGACATTTCCACCAATATTGGGGCCTTCTTCCGTCATTGTTACCACAATTGCGTTCTCACGGCTGGGTAATTCTGCACGCCATGCTGTAATTGAAGCTTCGTCAGAAGCCCAGGGTGGTGCATAGTAATAAGTTACCGGGCTGGTATTTTTTTTGCCTTCATCATAATAATCCCAGTAGCTGGCACGTAATTCCTGCATAAAAGTAGCATCATAACGCTCATCCTGTGGAGACGATGCGAAAACTTCGTGCATACGTAAAGTGGGTGTTAATGTAGATGTCGTATATTTATGTCCTTTTTCCGGACCATCCAGATAAGCGCCGAAATGTGCCTGCTGCATATTACCATTTGTTTCTTTCTCAACCGTGTTGATGTCGTATTGTACAGAGAAAATAATCTCTTCGTTTTGTTCGTTTTGCATATCGAATAAAGTGGCGAAAGGAGTGCTTAATTTCATGCCTCCGATTGCTTTATCCGCGTTTTCTTTGGCTGCTGCGAAATCACCGGCCGATCCGAAATTTTCATATCCCCTTGCTAAGTATGCTTTTGCCAGAAAATGTGTAGCTGCACGTTTGTCAAAGTGTCCGAAATCTGTTGCTTTGGCTCTTTCAGGCAGCGCAGATGAACCTGATAATGCGGTTAATTCATCTATGACGAATTTGTAAACATTTTCTGCGCTAGCGCGTTCAACCTGAGTGATTTGGGATGTGTTTCGTTCGATAACCAACGGAACGCCTCCGAATTGTTGGACAAGCGTGTAGTAATAAAATGCTCGTAATCCGCGCGCTTCGTCTACCAGCTGCGCTTTTTCCGGATCGTTTCCTCCCCAGTAGATGACATCGTTTGTTAATGATATTGCTTTGTAATAATCTGTGTAAAAGGTTTTTACATCTGTGTTTGATTCCGTAAACGATGAACCGTATGTGCCTAACCCTACCGGCAGAGCAGTACGACCAGTGGCAAATAAATCTGTTCCGCATACATAGAGCCAGGGATTGCCACCGTATAGTGTGCGTAACATGCTATAGGAAGCATTAGATAAACTTTTGAAACCTTCAGTCGTTGTATAGTAAGAGCCCTGATCGATATTTCCTTTATTATCCTGATCAATGAAATCAGAACAGGCCGTCATTGTAAAGGTTAAAAATGCCGTAACCCATATATATAAATTTTTCATATGATAATGTTTTATTTTTTTATTAATGAATGAATTCATCTTTTGAATGTTGAATATTAGAATTTAACATTCAGACCTATCTGATAAGTAATAGAGCTTGGACCACCTGTACCGTCATTAATTTCGGCATCTGCCCATTCCGGATCAAACCCTTTGTAGTTCGTAAAAGTAAATGGGTTCAGTACATTCGCATAGATACGTAAGCTTTGAATATTCGCTTTTCCCAGCAGATTTTTTGGGAAAGTATAGCCTACGGTGATATTTTTAATTTTTACAAAGGAATTGTTCACCACTCCGTTAGAATTGAATTCGGTATTTTTCCCGGTTCTCCAACCGTTTCCGCCACCATGATTGATAGCAGCATCGTTGGTCGGATAAGGATAACTTCCGTATTTAGCGGATGTGGCTACTTTTGTAGGATCGGATTGTAATAAACCATTTGCATCGACATACGTATTAAAGATAGGAGCTCCTTCGGGAATATAAAAGTCCATACTTAGTTTGGTACGTCCACGATCTGAGTAATCTGTAAATTCATCCATAAAGGGGCTATATGTTTTGCTGCCTTGTTTGGTATAGATTGACATTGAGAAATCCCAGTTTTTCCAGGCAACTGTAGTTGAAAAGTTTCCGGTCCATGTAGGCAGTTTATGTCCTAAAATAACGCGATCCTGGTCATCAATTTTACCATCGTTATTCTGGTCGACATACGTCATACTGCCTTCAAAATAGCCGTATTTCTGATACATTTCGTCAGATGCCATTTCTTTGGTACAAATTCCGGCTTCTTCGAGATCAAAAATCACATCAATCGGTTGACCAATAAACCAACGTTGTGCACGCATGTCTTCTTTTCCGTTTTGCAATTCAAGCACCTTATTCTTGTTGGTAGCAAAACTGAATACAGTTTCCCAATACCAGTCTTTCGAACTAACATTAATTGTTTTCAATACAACTTCCAAACCTGTATTACGTACTTTACCGATGTTTGCCCACATAGTACCGATATCATCTTTATTGTATGCACCTTGTTCGATTAACAATTTTTGTTGCATTAGCAGGTCTTTGGAGTCTTTGTTATACCAATCAATGCTACCACTGATCCGGCCGTCCAGAAATCCGAAATCCAGCCCTAAATTCAATTCGGTTGTTTTTTCCCATGTTAACCCTTCGTTTACCAGGCCATTCGGACCATATCCTTTCGCAATGGTTGAGCCGAACCCATAGTAATATAATGTACTGGCTAATGATTGTGTGTCGTAAGCTCCTACAACGGCATTATTACCTGTATATCCCAGGCTGGCACGCAATTTCAGGTTACTGATCCATGAAGTGCTTGTCATAAAATCTTCTTCGGAGATACGCCATGCTAATGCCATGGATGGAAATGCACCCCATTTGTTGCCTTTCTGGAATTTGGAGCTACCATCCCAACGACTTGACACTGTTGCAAGGTATTTGCCTTTATATCCGTAGTTTAAACGTAGAGCATACGATAGCATGGATATTTCGCTGTACCCACTTGCAGGTGATTGTATGCTGGAACCCGATCCCATATTATACCAGTCTGTTCCCGGCAATACGCCAACAGCCGAATATCCGTAATTTTCAAATTCTGAGCGATACATACTGAATAGTCCCATCGCATTGATATTGTGATCGCCGAATGTTTTGACATAATTGGCCTGTGTATCCCAGGTATAATCCAGCCATTCTTTCTTCGTTACAGTAGCCAGTGATTCACCATTGGGAGCAGATGTTGCATTGTAGGTAGAAGAGCGCATAGAAGAGAGTCCTCCATAAAATTCACCTCTGCGGCTTGAACGGTAGGTAGGCGAAAAAGTTGTTTTAAAGATTACTTCTTCTATCGGTTGGAATTGTAAATATACATTTGCTAGCACATCATATGTTTTTGTTTCATCTTTTGAATTTGCTTTATCAATCAGCGGACTCACCGATGATGAAAAACCGGCAGGAAAAGTAAGGCTTGTTTCCTGACCGGGAGCGAGGTCTTTACCCGGCATATAATTTACTTCACCTGTTTCCGTATTATAAGGTAACCAGTAACCATTTGCTCGGAATGCTTCCTGTACGGCCCGCTGGCTTCCGAAATCGTTATTTGTAACAGCCATGTTTGCTGTGATTCCGGCAGTAACGGTGTTACTTATTTTTCCGTCAATGGCTGCTTTAATATTGAAACGGTCGTACGAATCACCCATCACACCTTCTTCCTGCTGATAGCCCATACCCAAACGATAAGATGTACTTTTACTATTACCGGCAACATTTATAAAATGATTTTGCTGGATACCATCACTTAACATCAGGTCGCGCCAATCCGTGAAATCACGGTTTTGGTACTGTTCTCTCATTTTGTAGCTGATATCATTTCCTTTATCATTCCATACCGATAATAAGTTACCATTGGTCATTTCCATGGCCATCTTCCCGTTATTTACCACATAATTTTTACTGGCATCTTTAACCGGTGTTGTATATTTCATATACCGGAAGTCCATCCATTCGGCATCATCCATGAAATCGGGCATGCGAGCCACGGTTTTCATACCTACGTAACCATCGTATGAAACGGAAACACGGCCATCTGCTTGTCCGCTCTTCGCCTGTTTGGTTGTTACCATAACGACTCCGTTGGTGGCTCTCGAACCGTAAATTGCAGTAGAAGATGCATCCTTTAAAATGTCTATTTTTTCGATATCGGAAGGATTCAGGAAGTTTATGTCGTTTGTAACCACACCATCGACAACATATAAAGGATCGCCTCCCTGCAATGAACTTTTACCACGAATCTGGATACTGAATTTTTCGCCTGCACGGCTGGATGATTGCGAGATGTCGACCCCTGCAACCTGCCCCTGGAGGGATTCCATTACTGTTGTAGATCCTTTGGCAACTAATTTTTCATTATCGACTGAACCGATAGCTCCCGTAAGATCGCTTTTCTTCTGAACGCCATAACCTATTACAACCACTTCTTCGAGTGATTGCGTATCTTCTTTTAGTAATACATTAATGACGGATTGGTTTCCTACCGGAATTTCCTGCGTGAGATAGCCGATGTATGATACAACCAGGATTGCGTTGTTTTCTACATTCTGAATTGTGTAATTACCATCTAAATCGGTAATGGCGCCGTTGGTGGTTCCTTTTACCAGTACGTTCACTCCAATTACGGATTCTCCCGTTACATCAGTAATAACACCAGTAACCTGGCGTCCCTGAGCGAATACTGACAGGCTCATTATACACATGCATAGTGCTAATAGTCCTTTTTGCAATTTGTTTTTTGTTTTTCTACTCATCATGGCTGAGATTTTGATTTAACATTCATTTTGATGCAAATATAAGCCTGATGAAATGTATGCATGGTCTAAAGATTGTTCATTTGTGTGAAAAAATTGGTTGAAATCAATTTTTACACATAATAAAACTCCATGCTGCCTTGTATTGCATTTCCGACCAATTTCTCCAACCAATAAAACAATTATTCCCATATCGTTTTATCTATTCGCTGTAATATTGTAATGCCAAATGATAACCAAATAATAATGAAAAATATGCCAATGAAAAAAACGTTATTTTATCTGTTAACAAGTATTCTTGTGGCAGGATGTCAGAATCACTCCAATGTGACGGTTCCCGACCCGGGTGTTTCTTTTTCTTCTTATTTTAAGGATATTCCATTTAATATGGAAGAATTTGGAGCTCCTGAGTTTCCGGATCATACGATTAGCATTACCAGCCTGGGGGGAGTTGGTGATGGTTTAAAAGATAATTCTGAAGTGATTAACAAAGCAATTCGTGATGTTGCATCCCAGGGTGGGGGTACAGTTATAATTCCGGCCGGTGTCTGGAAAACAGGTCCTGTTCAATTATTGGATAATATCCGTTTACATGTGGAAGCGAATGCATTGGTTATTTTTGATACGGATCCGAAACGTTATCCTATTATTGAGACATCATTCGAAGGGATGAATACGCGCCGTAGTACTTCTCCTATTCATGCCCGGAATGTCCGGAATATTGCCATTACCGGAGCCGGCGTGCTGGATGGTTCGGGAGATGCGTGGCGTTTTGTAAAGAAAGGTAAACTGACGGAAGACCAATGGCAATCGTTGGTTGCATCCGGAGGTATTCTTAATGAAAAAGGAGATACCTGGTATCCGAGCGAAGAGTCGTTGAGGGGCCATCGGGTAAGCGATCGTTTTAATAATCCGGAAAATCTTACGACTGATGAAGAATGGGAAGCGATCCACCATTGGCTGCGTCCGGTTATGGTCAGTTTTGTTAAATGTGAGAATGTATTGCTGGAAGGGGTTACGTTTCGTAATTCGCCGGCTTGGTGTATTCATCCACTTTCGTGCGAAAACTTTATTATGTCGGATGTAAAGGTGTTTAATCCGTGGTATTCTCAAAATGGAGACGGTTTGGATTTGGAATCATGTAAGAATGCATTGATTGTTAATAACCTTTTTGATGTAGGGGATGATGCTATTTGTTTAAAGTCAGGAAAGGATAAAGACGGGCGTGACAGGAATGAACCTTGCCGGCAGGTGATTATTAAGAATAATGTAGTATTACACGGACATGGCGGATTTGTAGTAGGTAGTGAAATGTCGGGTGGCGTTAAAGATATTTATGTTGCTGATTGCTCATTTCTGGGTACGGATGTTGGTTTGCGTTTTAAAAGTACACGTGGCCGTGGCGGTGTGGTTGAAAATATCTGGATTGAAAATATTAATATGACAGATATTCCTACAGAACCTTTATTGTTTGATTTGTTTTATAGTGGTAAATCAGCCATGGAAGATTTGCAGGAAGGGCGATCCGAAAATGCTGATTTCCCGGCTGTAACAGAAGAGACTCCTTCGTTCAGAAATATTTCAATCCGGAATGTTACCTGTAAAGGTGCCCGTCGGGCCATGTTCTTTAATGGTCTTCCGGAAATGAGAATTAAGAATATTTATGTTGAAAATGTTACAATTTCCTCTAAATTTGGGGCCGAACTCTTACAAACGGATAGTGTAATCTTAAAAAATGTGCAGATATTTCCGGAACAAGGTCCTAAAATAACATTTGGTTACTCTGATAATGTCACTCTTGACGGGCAGGTTTTGCCGGATAGTAAGGGGGAACTATATATAATGGACAATTGACAGTTGACAATTGACAATGAAAGACAAAAAACAATGGACAATTGACAATTGAATAGTTATTAAATGTAGAATCATGAAAAATAAATAAGATATGAAAGATTTAAACAAGAACACAGCTATTAAGAAAGCATATACTGAACGGATTATCCAATTTGGAGAAGGTAATTTTCTCCGTGCGTTTGTTGATTGGATCATATATAATATGAACGAAAAAACAGACTTTAACAGTTGTGTGGTAGTCGTTCAACCCATCGATAAAGGCATGATTGACATGCTGAACAAACAGGATTGTCTTTATCATTTAAATTTGCAGGGACTTGATAATGGAACTGTAGTAAATAGCCTTACTATGATTGATGTGCTAAGTCGCGCAATCAATCCTTATACCGAAAATGAAGCATTCCTTCAACTGGCAGAGCAACCTGAAATGAGGTTTGTCATTTCAAACACGACTGAAGCCGGTATCGTTTTCGATCCATCATGTAAACTGACGGATGCACCGGCATCGTCTTATCCGGGTAAGTTGACGCAGTTACTTTATCATCGTTTCAAGACTTTTGGGGGTGATATGACGAAAGGGCTTATTATCTTTCCGTGTGAGCTGATATTTCTTAACGGACATAAGTTGAAAGAAACAATTTATCAGTATATTGAACACTGGAACCTGGGGGAAGAATTCAAAACGTGGTTTACAGACGCCTGCGGAGTGTATGCAACACTTGTTGACCGTATCGTACCGGGATTCCCACGTAAGGATATTGCTGCTATTCAGGAAAAAATAGGATATGCGGATAATCTGGTTGTGCAAGGTGAGATTTTCCATTTATGGGTAATTGAGGCGCCGGAAAAAATCGCGAAAGAGTTTCCTGCGGACAAAGCCGGGTTGAATGTTCTTTTTGTTCCGAGCGAAGAGCCTTATCACGAACGTAAGGTTACGTTACTGAATGGCCCTCATACGGTATTATCACCTGTTGCTTATTTGTCCGGAATAGATATTGTGAGGGATGCATGCCAGCATGAGGTGATTGGTAAATATATACACAAAGTGATGTTTGATGAATTGATGGAAACACTTAATCTTCCTAAAGATGAGGTGGAAAAATTTGCCAATGATGTTTTGGAGCGTTTTAATAATCCGTTTGTAGATCATCAGGTTACCTCTATTATGCTCAATTCTTTCCCTAAGTATCAAACGCGTGATCTTCCGGGTGTGAAAGTCTTTCTGGAACGTAAAGGTGAATTACCGAAAGGGCTTGTACTCGGATTGGCAGCTATAATAACTTATTATAAAGGTGGCAAACGTGAAGACGGAGCCGAAATTATTCCGAATGACGCTCCTGAAATAATGGAGTTGCTGAAATCATTATGGGCAACCGGTTCGACACAGAAAGTGGCCGAAGGTGTGCTTGGTGCGGAATTTATCTGGGGGGAAGACTTGAATAAGATTCCGGGACTTACCGGTTTAGTGAAAAAATATCTGGATGATATTCAGGAAAAAGGTATGATGAACGTTGTTAAGGAGATTCTCTGATGCTTAAGTATATTCAAATAAATCCGGTTGATAATGTTGCTGTGGCAGTGACGGATCTTAATGCTGGTGAGGTTTTATATATAGCCGGTAAAAAGATTGTCGTGCAACAGGATATCCCGGCAGGACATAAGATTGCTTTACAGGATTTTAAGGAAGGCGATTTTGTTATTAAATACGGTGCGCCCATTGGACATGCGACGAAGATAATCGTTTCAGGTGGTTGGGTCAACGAAAAAAATATAAAGACAAATTTAGAGGGTTTGCAGGATTATGAGTTTAATCCTCAACCGGTTTCCGAATTGCCTTCTAAAGGGAATTTTACATTTAAAGGGTATCGTCGTAAGAACGGAGACGTTGGTATCAGGAATGAAATCTGGATTGTGCCGACAGTGGGTTGTGTAAATGGTATAGCGACGCAACTGACAGGGATGTTACAAAAAGAGACCCAATGTATGGGTGTGGATGCTATTGTTGCCTATCCGCATAATTACGGATGCTCGCAATTGGGTGATGATCATGAAAATACCCGCAAAATTTTACGGGATATTGTTCTTCACCCTAATGCGGGAGGTGTGTTGGTTGTAGGATTGGGCTGTGAAAATAATCAGATTGGCGCTTTTCGTGAATTTTTAGGAGAATTTGATGAAGAACGTATCTGTTTTATCGAAACACAAAAGGTTGATGATGAGATAGAGGCCGGCATGCAGCTTTTACGGGGAATCTATGATGTGGTATGCAAGGATCAACGGGTAGATATTCCTTTGAGTGATCTACGGGTTGGTCTGAAATGTGGTGGCTCGGATGGTTTTTCCGGAATTACGGCTAATCCGTTACTGGGTGTGTTCTCTGATTTTCTGGTTGCCCAGGGTGGGACTACTGTTTTGACGGAAGTGCCTGAGATGTTTGGTGCTGAAACAATTCTGATGAACCGGAGCGAGTCGAGAGATGTTTTTGAGAAAACAGTGCATTTGATTAATGATTTTAAATCGTATTTTATAGAAAACAAGCAACCTATCTATGAGAATCCGTCACCGGGAAATAAAGCCGGCGGCATTTCTACTTTAGAAGAGAAATCTTTAGGTTGTACTCAAAAGGCTGGTTCTTCGACTGTAAAGAATGTTCTTTTATATGGAGAGCGATTGACGAGCAATGGATTGAATTTATTGAGCGCTCCGGGTAATGATTTGGTTGCAAGCACAGCATTGGCTGCATCGGGCTGCCATATGGTTTTGTTTACGACAGGCAGGGGCACTCCTTTTGGCACATTTGTGCCTACCATAAAGATTTCGACCAATTCGAACTTGTATATTCATAAGCCGAACTGGATTGATTTTAACGCGGGTACATTGTTGGACGGGGAATCAATGGATACGCTCAGTAGGCAGTTTGTACAATTCATTATTGATATCGCAAGTGGAAATTTAACAAATAATGAGCGTAGTAGTTACAGAGAAATTGCTATCTTTAAAACCGGGGTGACTTTATAGAGTTGAAAGTTGAAAGGGAAAAGTTGAAAGAAATACCAATTGACAATTGACAGTGGATAATTGACAATTTTAAAAAAACGATTCAACGAATTAATGGTTCAACAAATTAACAATCAATTCTACTAACTACCAGCTACTGACTACTTTAATATATTATACATATGAAAACATTTATGGACGAAAACTTCCTGCTTGAGACGAAAACAGCGCAGGAATTGTATCACAATCACGCGGCGAAGATGCCTATCATCGATTATCACTGCCATTTGGTTCCTAAAATGGTTGCCGATGATTATACGTTTAATTCGCTTACAGAGATATGGCTTGGCGGTGACCATTATAAATGGCGTGCGATGCGTACGAATGGGGTAGATGAACGTTTCTGTACGGGTGATACTTCCGATTGGGAAAAGTTTGAAAAATGGGCGGAGACTGTTCCATATACAATGCGTAATCCTCTTTATCACTGGACACATCTTGAACTTAAGACGGCTTTCGGCATAACAAAGTTGTTGAGCCCGAAGACTGCCAGGGAGATATATGATGAATGTAATGAAAAACTGGCTAAACCGGAATTCTCAGCCAGAGGGCTGATGCGTCATTATAATGTCCAGGTTGTTTGTACTACGGATGATCCGATTGATTCGTTGGAACATCATATACGTACAAGAGAAAGCGGATTTGAGATAAAGATGCTCCCAACATGGCGTCCGGATAAAGCTATGGCTGTAGAGGTGCCAGGGGATTTTCGTGCATATATGGAAAAACTTTCTGAAGTTAGCGGTGCAAATATATCGTCGTTTGATGATATGATTGAAGCCTTGCGGAAGCGTCATCAGTTTTTTGAAGAACAAGGTTGCAGATTATCGGATCATGGGATTGAAGAGTTTTATGCCGAAGATTATACGGATGCGGAAATAAAAGCGATTTTCAATAAGGTATATGGTGGGACAGTACTTACGCAAGAAGAAATCCTGAAATTCAAATCGGCTATGTTGATTGTTTTTGGTGAGATGGATGCTGAAACGGGATGGACGCAACAATTCCACTACGGGGCGATACGTAACAATAATTCTAAAATGTTTAAGCAGCTTGGGGCTGATGTGGGATTTGACTCAATAGGTGAGTTTAATACAGCCAGGGCTATGTCGAAATATTTTGATAAGTTAAACTCTGCAGGAAAGCTTACAAAGACCATTCTATATAATCTGAATCCATGTGCGAATGAGATGATTGCTACAATGATCGGTAATTTCCAGGATGGTACGATTGCCGGAAAGATACAGTTTGGTTCCGGATGGTGGTTCCTGGATCAGAAAGACGGAATGGAAAAACAAATGAATGCGCTTTCGGTATTAGGTTTATTGAGCCGTTTTGTAGGTATGCTGACCGATTCACGCAGTTTTCTTTCATATCCGCGCCATGAATATTTCAGACGTACTCTTTGTAATTTGCTGGGTAAAGATATTGAAAACGGCGAATTGCCTGCTTCCGAAATGGACTTTATCGGACAGATGGTAGAAAATATCAGCTACAATAATGCAAAACAGTTTTTTAAGTTTTGATTAAAGTAACGTGTTTTGTTTGCGAACACATTGCCGGTGTTCTGGTTAATTTGTAATCCGGATGGTTAAATAGTAAGGCTTTGGATTGCAAACTCAAAACAACAAGAAATTGAATAAATCTGCGGAAATCCGCATTCATTAGCATTTAAAAAAAAGTAAAATATTGTCGTATGAAAAAAGTAATCACGTTTGGTGAAATCATGTTGCGCCTGGCAACGCCCGGTTATCAACGTTTTATACAAGCAACAAATCTGAATGCTACCTTTGGTGGTGGTGAGGCTAATGTTGCCGTGTCATTGTCAAATTATGGTATTCCGACTGAATTTGTTACCCGTTTACCGGAAAATGATATCGCTGCCTGGTGTATTTCCGATTTACGTAAATATAATGTTGGTACTAACCATATTGTACGTGGTGGTAGCCGCGTAGGTATCTACTTTTTGGAAACCGGCGCCGTTGCCCGTGCTTCAAAGGTTGTATATGATCGTGCAAATTCTTCGATAGCAGATATCAAACCCGGTTCTATTGACTGGATGGCTGTTTTTAAAGATGCCAGCTGGTTTCATTGGACAGGTATTACTCCTGCTTTGTCGCAGGGAGCTGCTGATGTTTGTCTTGAGGCTATTGAGGCTGCTAATGGCTTGGGTATTACTGTGTCGTGTGATCTGAACTACCGTAAAAACTTATGGAAATACGGCAAGACAGCTTCTGAAGTTATGCCTGCCCTGGTAGCAGGTTGTGATGTCATTCTTGGTAATGAGGAAGATTGTGAGAAAGTGTTTGGCATTCAGCCGGAAGGATTTGATGTGACGGCTACAGGCGGAGAAATCAATGCGGCAGAATTTGAATCGGTATGTACACAAATGATAAAGAGGTTTCCCCGTTGTAAGAAGATGATCGTTACGTTGCGGGGCGCCATCAATGCAAACCATAATACATGGGGCGGAGTGCTTTATTCGGATGGAATACTCAAGCAATCCCAGCGATATGATATCACCCATATCGTAGACCGTGTAGGTGGTGGCGATTCTTTTATGGGTGGGCTTATTTACGGACTTCTTACTTATCCTTCGGATGACCAGAAGGCATTGGAATTTGCTGTTGCTGCATCTTGCCTGAAGCATACTGTTTATGGTGATTTTAACCTGGTTAGTGTTGCCGAAGTTGAAAATCTAATGAAGGGTGATGGCTCCGGGAGGGTGTCCAGGTAACATTGAAAGTCCTTTCTGGGCTTTCAATGGAAAGCGGAAAATTGAAAATGAAGGCCATCCTAATGATTAACGGTTAGTGATGAGTGATAAATGATAAATTTTGAATAATAAAAAACTATGAACAATATATTTAGTTTAGCCGGGAAGACCGCGTTAGTAACGGGTGCATCTTACGGAATCGGGTTTTCGATCGCAACCGCATTGGCCAGGGCCGGTGCAACGATCACCTTCAATGATATCAATCAGGAACTGGTAGACAAAGGCCTTGCCGCCTATAGTGA
>JAITVY010000098.1 GCA_031285565.1 Tannerella sp.
ATTCATGATTCATTCGCGTCATTTTTTTTGCTTTGAATTATAATTCGTTTTAGCTATTCTTTGTAGTAATCAATATCTTATCTGCTTTCACTTACTAACATTTAGACTTATACCCCTTATTACCAAGCAATTCTCCATATTCAAAAAAGCCCAGATAGACATTATTGAATGATAAAGTCGCAACTCCCAGGATAAGCAACGCGTGCCTACATATCCTGTATCCTTTACCAGGATCCATCAGCAGCCTGTAAAAGAAAGACTGCTGACCGGGATTTGTATGCTGGCCTGTATCCACCCTTTAAAATAGAAAATGCGTTCCTACAGAGAATCCTATATAAACCTGTTGTAGCCTGTCATCAGTATACTTTTTCCAGAGATTATTCTTCGGAAACATATCATCATTGGCTGTATTACCCGAATTCATATAATTGATACTGGGGCCTCCAAAGATTTCCCATTGGGGAAGTATTTTGAAAGCCGGCATAATACTTAAACCGGCATGCAACACATTCTCGTCTGAGAAATCAGAGAGTGATTGCAAACGGATCTCATTATTGATACGGAACCGGCTGAATATTGGAATATGGGCGCCAAAACCGGCTTCCGTCACAAAATGCTCTTTATCTGCTTGATAATTATATCCCACACCTATTATTCCATAAAGGATACGTCCGCCTGAGCGAAAAGCTACAACTGTGGAACCAATCTCATTATAACTAATCCCTACACTCATTTCACCATCCTTGATAATGTTAACCAATCCAACCGGATAGTCATTCTTCTCTGCTATATTTACCAAACCTGCAAACTGGAGTCCGGTTACATTCTTTGCGATATTTACTAAACCGGAAAATTGTATTCCATTGACATCGTTTGCCACATTTGCCAATCCGGAGAATTGCATGCCATTAACACCACCAGCCTTGTTTACTAATCCCGAAAACTGCATGCCATGCATATTTGCCCCATTTGACAGGTTACAAAGTCCGCTGAGTTGTAAACCGCTCATCTCATCAGCCAGATTAACCAAGCCGGTTATGCCTATGCCATTAAAATCACCGGTCCTGTTAAGTAACCCTGATAACATAAAGCCACTGCCATTATTACCGGCATAAGTGCCCAGGCCTGCAATGTGAACTCCGCTAATGTCATTCACCACATAGGTACCCAAACTACTAAACGAAAAGGCTGTAATATTTTTAGATACTCCACCCAGAATACTAAAAGAAACTGCATTTGTATAATCAGATGCTTGTACTCCCTGCGTACTTAACGGAGGAAAAAAGTTTACCTGGAAAGCTGCTTTTTTTTCTTCACCTTCTTGAGCAAAAAGCCTTGCTGCTACAACTAAAACAAATAAAACGGACAATTTCAATTTTCTTTTCATCATAAATTCTTTTATTGCTTATGTTTAGTGGCTCAAAAGTAAGGTATGTTTTGGTTATTCCATTTTTTAGTATACCAAACAGGATATTTAGTAGACAAAAAAAGCTCACACGGAAATATTCTTAAAAATGGTTATCTTCTTTTTATTTAAAACAATATCTTTGTCATTACAAGAATAAAATGCTGTAAATACCTATATAGACAATGAAAGAATCAGATAAATCAGAAAGCTTTCGAGACGAACTCTCCCATATCTCAAAAGATGATGTGATAAAAATCAT
Organism: Tannerella sp.; assembly: GCA_031285565.1. Taxonomy (GTDB): domain Bacteria; phylum Bacteroidota; class Bacteroidia; order Bacteroidales; family Tannerellaceae; genus Tannerella. The sequence goes on from JAITVY010000098.1 coordinate 1,668, forward strand.
TCACGATATTGATAAAAATGGTCTGCCTCCAAGAATCCGTTCAACTAAATATGATTTGGTATATGAAGGGCAAAGCTATCCTGCGAAATATGTCCTTTCATTAGCATATAACAATGTAACCAGAAAAACAATGACTTACGGAGGACATGATGATATCGGCAGAGAACATTTAAAGGGACTCGGATTTACAGTCGAAACCAAACAAAAGCCTTCTCCCAGTTTTTATCCGGTCATCCAGAAGTTTATTCGTCAGGCAAATGAAGATAAGAGTATAAAAGTGGCCGGATATCCCAAAGAATATAAAGGCTTGAAAGTAGAAGTAAGTTTTGGAAAAGGAAATCATGCTCGCATACCTTGGATTAGTTTTTTGTATGAGGGACAATCAACTAGCAATGGCATTTACCCTGTTTTTTTATATTATAGAGAGCTGAAAATGCTTATCTTATCATTTGGTGTTAGTGAAACTCACAAACCATCCAAACATTGGGATTTATCTAAAGACATACAATCAATCGAATCGTATTTCTTTGACAACAAACTAGGTGCGCCTAAAAGATATGGCAATTCATACGTTTTCAGGGTATATAGTCCGACTTCCGAAATCGAACCATCCAATCTGGATGAAGATTTAAACCAAATGATCTCGATCTATAAAAAGATGATGGCTCCCATTGAATCTAAAGATACGGTTCAATCTCCATTGGATGTACCCTTTAATATTCACCGTATTGCAGAAATACGGAAAACCGGGCTTTTATTTAGTAAAGACCTCCTATATAGATATACTGTTTCCTTATTAACCAAGCCTTTCGTTATTTTAAGCGGATTATCCGGTTCCGGCAAAACACGATTGGCATTGACTTTTGCCAAGTGGCTCAGCGAAAACGAAAGCCAGGTCAAAGTGGTTTCCGTAGGTGCCGACTGGAACAACCGTGAGTATTTATTAGGCTGTCCGAATGCACTTGACCCGGGCGCCTACATACAACCCGAAAACGAAGTACTTAATTTTGTAGTCAGGGCAACCAAAAATCCATCCAGGCCTTATTTTCTCATACTAGATGAAATGAACCTAAGCTACGTGGAAAGATATTTCGCTGATTTCCTAAGCACCATGGAGTCATTCGAGTCCATCACTCTGCATCCTGATACAACAGAGTGGAGTAATTGTGAGATTCCCCCTGAAATTAAGCTTCCACCCAATCTTTATATCACCGGGACAATCAATGTAGACGAAACAACTTATATGTTCAGTCCCAAAGTACTGGATAGGGCAAATGTGATTGAGTTCAGGGTTAATGAAGATGAAATGAATGAATATCTCTTACGTTGCGAACCGATCAAACGTGACGCTATTAATTATACCGGTGCAGATATGGCCGATAGTTTTATCCGGCTCAGCCAGGAATCGGATTTTAATAGTGATAAACAACTTAATACGATACTGATGTCTTTCTTTACGGCTTTAAAACAGGCAGGAGCAGAGTTTGGTTACCGGACTGTATCTGAAATGTATCGTTTCATTAGCCTTGCCCGAAAACTAAACACAGGTTGGAATAATGATAAACTGATGGATATCGTTGTTATGCAAAAGATGCTTCCTAAGCTTCACGGTTCACGTAAGAAGATACAACCTATCTTAAACACACTTTGGAGAATTTGTTTGCAACCGGATGCCGGGCAGTTGCTAATTGAAAATGAAGAAGTCGCAATAGACCAACGTTTCCGTTATCCATTGTCGGCTACAAAAGTACGTCAAATGTTCCGGAATGCGAAAGATAACGGATTCACAAGTTATGCCGAAGCCTAAATGACCAGTCCTCTTCCCATACCTGTTTTACTGAAAGATGGTACATCTATAGAGGTTGCTATTTATGAAGAGGTGCCCGATACCCTGTTTATCATCGATGAACAGGATGCTGCCGGTTATGGTGAATCACGTTACCAATTGGCAGAAGGCATGAACTATGAATACTGCCTGCCTTCAGGTTATCGGTTCGAAGAATCAGAACTGATCCGCGCGTCTAAAATAGAATCAAATAAAGGGCTTATTTTAACATCGATCTATGTTGGTTCGCTAGAGATAAACATTTTGTTCCAGGATGAGATTGCAGGTAGTCTTATGCTTGAAATCCGTTCGGCAAAAATAAATTACAGGACAGATTACCGTAAAATGATGGAAGATATTACGGCTAAATGTACCGACCTGATCATGCAACAATCTTCTCCCGTTTATCAAAACTTCACGGTGGACATAAACAAAGATCCACAAACTCTTTATCAACGGTTTGCATTTGTCGATTCCATTATCCGTTCCGAGCATTTCCTTGATTCGCTTCACCGCATTAATTCCATGCCGGTAAAACGGTGGGAACCGGTACAGAAGCACAAAAACATATCAAGTATCCGCAATATCAACCATTCGGTTATGCGTCAGATGATAAATAACAGCAACCGCACTCCTCTTCATACAGGTCATCCTTTGCACAACAAATTCCGGTCATTACCTAATAAAGTGCAAGTAACGGATAAAACGGAAACAACAGACATTCCCGAAAATCGTTTTATTAAATATGTTATCGAAACCTTTATGCAGTTTTGCCTGTCCATTGCACAGCACTCTGAAGCAGGTAAACGGTTAAAAAGAGATGCCTTAGCCAGTGCCGAGTTATTAGAAAGATATTTGTCCCTACCCTTCCTGAGAGACGTTTCGACACTGGATATGATACCGTTAAACAGTCCCGTTCTGCAACGAAAAGAAGGATACCGGGAAGTATTTCAGGCATATCTTATGTTTGATATGGCGGCCAGTCTGATATGGCAGGGCGGGGATCACGTGTATAAAGGTGGCAAACGGGATGTTGCCGTATTATATGAATACTGGCTTTTTTTCAGGCTATTGGACCTGCTGGAAGAAGTTTTTCATATCAAACCGAAACCGATTGATGAGATCATCGTTTCTAAAAACGGAGGTTTGGAGCTGACTTTAAAACAGGGACAACTCAAAATGATCGATGGTATATTCATCGCCAAAAACCGCAGACTGCATATTGAATTTTATTACAACCGGACTTTTTCCGGAGACCGTAGTTACCCGTCCGGAGGTAGCTGGACCCGCAATATGCGGCCTGACTATACGCTCTCTATCCGTCCTGAAGGCTTATCGCAAACCGAGGCAGAAGAACGGGAACTGATTGTTTATATTCATTTTGATGCCAAATATAAAATAGATAACTTTCAGTCTATATTTGTAGACGCAGATCAGGATCAGGAAAAGAAAGAGCAGTCTAAAGGAAATTACAAACGTGCCGATTTGCTGAAAATGCATGCTTATAAAGATGCAATTCGCCGTACTGCCGGTGCTTATATCCTTTATCCCGGTACGGAAAAACGTACGTTTCAAAGTTATCATGAAATTCTTCCCGGACTTGGCGCCTTTGCGGTATCACCGGTGAATACAGATGATACAGGACTGAAAGAGTTCCTGCTACATATTGTACAACATTTCCTTAACAGGGCCTCACAACATGAATTAATTGCATATCATACCTATGATACATTCAAGGAAACACCAGGCCCGGCGCTTCAGGATACGATACCCTTTGATGACAGAAACGAATTACCCGCTATCACACATGTGCTTGTTGCTTATTATAAAGATAACACTCACCTGGAATGGATCCTCAAAAACAAACTTTATAACCTGCGGACTGATTACCGTCGCGGAGCCTTAAAGCTTTCACCACAAACGGTCCGGGCAAACTATCTTTTATTGCATGGTAAAGGGACTATCCATTCCAACCTTATTTTCCGGCTTGACCCCGAGGGACCAAGTATTATTTCACAGGCATACCTGGAGGAAAAGAAATATCCTTCCAAAGATATCCATCCTAATTACCTGGGTTATTCCCTTCAAACGTCAAATCCGATCAGTGATGAATTCGGACAGGTTAAATGGGATATCACAAAACTGGAAGGTTATCAATCCGGAAGAAACTCCGCCCTGCCTTTTGTGGTAACATTGGAACAGTTAATGAGGGTAAAGAGTCATACAATACGACTGATGAAATCGAACAATAATCCCCGGAACAAAACTTCCCTGACAGGAGTTGTTTTCGGAATCTATATATTTAGAGTATTTGCATATGAATATTCTGCTTTCGATTATTTGGGATGGGGTATACTCTTTTTTATATTTGCTATGGCAAACCTTTGGATCATGCATACATGTGTTATAAAGTATCGGAAAGCAAAAACAAATTAAATAATTCTTACCTTACGACATTTTACAATAACTGATATAAAATGTATCGAGAATATCTACCTGATATAAGGCTGCAACATCTGATAGAGACCTACTGGGTAAGTGATGGTATTGTAGAAAATTTTCAAAGGGAACAAATCATGCCGGATGGATGCGTTGATATTATCTTCGATTTTGATAAAGAGACTTCCGGAACACTTACTTATGGAAAACCTGAGTTAGTGGGAACAATGACTTCTCTTCTTGAAATTACTTATCAACCGAGACGCATACAGATGATGGGAATACGCTTTGCTCCTGCCGGAATAACCGCATTTACACAGATTCCAATAAATGAAATTACCAACCGGCATATTGACCTGTTAATGACTGAAACATTGCTCGATACTGATTTCTATAACCGTTTACCTGAAATGGGAAACATGCAGGAACGAATAAACTACATTAATCAATACTTCATAAAACATTTATACAAAGTTTATGCTGTTAACCAACAGATACAATATGCCATTTCACTTATCCGGAAAAGCACGGGACAACTTTCCGTAAAACAATTAGCACAGGAAACATGTATGTGCGAACGTCATCTGGAACGAAAATTTAAAACTTCAATAGGAATTTCACCCAAGTTATTCAGTAATGTCGTCCGGTTTCAGGCAGCCCGTCAATATGCAAAAGCACATCCGGAAGAAAGCCTCTATTCGATAGCTATCGCTTGTGGCTATCATGATCATTCGCATATGCATAAAGAGTTTGCACGTTTCTCCCTCTGATCTGTTTTATATAAAAAGTCGGTTTTTTACACAAATATGAAGAAGGACACGACTTACATTTGCATTCAAAAAATTACAATTATGCAATATCAATCATTATCTCCGAATATAGGAGTCGCAAATGTAAATGAAACGGTTACGTTTTATACGGAAACTTTAGGGTTTAAACTCGTTTTAAGTACCCCCAACTCAGGAGAGTTGGAATGGGCCATGTTAAAGAATGGTGACGCTGTGATTATGTTTCAGGAAATGCAAAGCCTGAAAAAGGAGTATCCTCAGTTAACAGACTATCAATCACCGGGAGCACTTACTTTTTATGTAAAAATGAAAAATATGAAAGATCTCTATAGCAAGCTCAAAGACACATCATTTCTGGCTCTGGAGATGCATAAAACATTTTATGGCGCAGATGAATTTGCCATTTTCGATAACAATGGTTATATACTGACCATAACAGAGGATTCTACAGAACCGTTAACGATCAAAAACTATGATAACTTTTTCCTGCCTGCTGAGAACTATAAAGAAAGCTCACGATTCTTTGCAGAAACATTAGAACTTGAAAAGAAATTTGAGTTTTCGGAGCAGGGGATGGTAGCTTTTAGTATCGGTAAAGAAGAAGCAGCCATCATTTTAAAGGACAAAACTAAATTTCCAGACTCGGCACCCACTATCTGGATGGAGGTAGAAGATGTACATACAATTTATGATAAACTAAAAACATCTATCGTTTTTCTATCCGAACCATTCCGCATCCGGACCGGGTGGGCTGTTGAATTTACCGATCCTTCAGGCAATCGTCTGGGATTTACGGATTATAAGAATTAATTATAAACATTATATATGAAAATTAAAGATCTTTCCATTACATTCCACACCAATAAAATAAAAGAATGTGTTGATTTCTACGGTAAGTATTTCCAGACGAAGGTAGCTTTTGATGCCGACTGGTATGTTATGATACGGCTTGAGAGTGATAATATTGCTCCTATATACCTTTCTTTCCAGGGCTGCAATGAAGATATGATAAGGGATTCATTTACGGGTGGAATGACGCTTAACCTGATGACTGAAGATGTGGATGCCTGTTATGAACAGCTTAAACAAACAGATATTTCCTTTTTTGAAGATATTACCGACCACGAATGGGGAGACAGGGCATTCAGTGTAAAAGACCCCATTGGAAACCTGGTGTATGTGTATTCCGAACGGGAATTACATGATAAATATAAAGACGCCGTAAAAGAATAGTCATATGACCGAATAAGGGACATTATACCCCTTATAGACATTTACATTACGGTTAGAAATGTTTTTTTGTTTTTTTACAGCAACCATATATCGCTTTTACCTGTTATTATATTGAATTTAAAGTCAGCGAATATGAAATCTATTTTTTTAAACATTTTTATCGTAATGGCTATCGGTTTGTTAACCATTACAAGCTGTAATAACAGCAAAAAAAGTACGGCATATGATGGAACATACGTAGGAACAATGCCCTGTGCAGATTGTTCGGGTATTTATACGGAAATAACACTCTCGGGTAATGAATATTCAATCAAACGCATCTATCAGGGGAAAGGTGATGAAGCGATATTTACCGACGAAGGCACTTACAGCTGGGATCCAAATAGTCAAATCCTAACACTTAACGGAGATCCTTCGGAACAATACCGTATAGATGAGGAAACCCTGATAGCCCTTGATATGGATGGTAACCCGATTGATGGTGAATGGGCTGAGATGTATATTTTGAAGAAAAAATAGTCATGTAATCCCAAATATAAGCAAAATTGTAAATTTCTGATTTTATTCCGTATCTGCAATAAAATCAGAAATTTGTTTATCATAAATATAACGCTAAGAAATCAATTCTGCCGGCAAACGATAAGTGGAACCGTTACGACTTTCAGTGTCCTCCAGTTGTTCCAAAAGTAAGCGGGAAGCCATACGTGCCATACTTTGAATAGGTTGTTGTATATAAGGGATAGGAACAGGCAAAAAATCGAAGACTTCACTCTTGTCAAAACAAACAACCCGGACATCCTCAGGAACTTTTACTTTCAATTTAAATAATTGTTTCAATGCAATTACCGCGATTGTATTCGTACCAAATACAATGCCATCTATCAATTCTTTTTTTTCAGCTACAGACTGTAATTCTTTACAAATATCCTCTGTTATGTTTTTATACGAGATTTTCTTTATAAAATGATCATCATACAACTTATTTTCTTTCATTGCTTCCATATATCCATTTACCCGGCCTTCCATATGCGGCAGCCGGGTATCATATATAAAAAGTGCTATATTCCTGCAGCCCTGTTGAATCAAATATTGAGTGGCCTGATAGGAAGCATCAAAATTATCAATTAAAACATTGCTTGTCTGAACATTGGGATAGTATCGATCGATAAGTACCAAGGGTACATAATGATCAACCAATTGTTGAATAGATTGTTCTCCTGATTCGGCCGGAACTATGATAAACCCGTCTACCTGGCGACATTGCATCAACTCAATCATCTCCTCCATTTGCTGACTATCTTCATCGGTATTCATGATAATCACAGCATATCCTGCTTTCCTCATTTCTTCTTGTATATGAAAAGCCAGATTTGCAAAAAACGGGTTAAGAATATCTGCTATTAACAGACCGATTGTTTGCGACTGTCCACTTTGCAAACTTCGAGCCAGACGGTTTGGCTGATAATTCATTTCTTTAGCTACAACCTTAATTTTTTCAACCATTTCTTTACTGACCCGCCCATTCTTGGCTTTACCCGTCAGAACGATCGAAACAGTAGCCGCAGAAACACCCACTGCTTGTGCAATATCTTTAATCGATGTTCTTTTCATATCAAAAATCTATATTTTCTTTCATCCTGTTTGGTATTACACTTATTATCTTAATCAACACTCATAATAATATCCCCCAACATGCAAAATTAACAAAAAAACACGATTCTATTAATCTTTTTCACCTCCTCTTTTTCTAATTATTAACGACATTAAAAATCCAACCAAAAAGATCAAAATAGTACCAAATACAATGGTCAGATAATTATGAAACATCGTTTGATTGCTCAAACTCATCCACGCAATCAAAACAACGCCACATATAACACCGATTGCCGCATGAATATTTCTTGTTTTTTTTGCCAGATAACCTAAAAGAAAAAGACCTAACATACCGCCACTAAAAATTCCGGCCAGACTCCACCAAGCCTCCAATGCACTTTGTACAGACATCATGGCTAACCCTATTCCAATGCCCAGAATGCCCAGTATAAAAGATGTCCCATACAATATCTTCATATTTTGTTTATCAGTCAATTTCTTTTTATGTTGAAAAAAATCTGTCAGGATAATAGTTGCTGAACTATTAATACTTGTCGAAACCGTACTCATACCAGCCGCGCAAATAGCTGCGATAAGCAACCCCGTTACTCCGGTTGGTAATCCATGCACTATAAAATAAGGAAACACAGCATCATTGGCTATTCCTTCGGGAAGTAAACCCGGATTAGCCATATAATAAGCAAATAAAGCTGTTCCTATAAAGAAAAAAAACATACTGACCGGGACATATAACAGGCCACCAAAAAGTGCCGCAGAACAGGCGCTTTTATCATCTTTTGCCGTCTTATATCTTTGCACATAGTTTTGATCTATTCCATAATTCTGCAGATTAATAAAAATACCATAGATCAGAGTAACCCAAAACGTAGGTGTTGCTAAGTCCGTACCCAAATTACCCAAAGAAAATTTATCATGTTCCAGCGCTATTGAAAATAATTGTGCTGGCCCCTCGGGCATCGAAAATAGCAAAACAATAGCACATGTAACCGCCCCTACGATAAGAATTATACCTTGTATAGCATCATTCCATATCACAGCTGTTATACCTCCTATTACAGAATAAACAACCACACAAAGTCCTGAAACAATAATAATTGTTGGGACACTCCATCCCAACATGGTATGTAAAGGAAGAGCCATCAGAAAAAGTACGGAACCGATTCGTGCTACTTGAGTAAGCAGATAACAAATAGCTGCATAAGCACGAGCCCAATACCCGAATCGATCTTCCAAAAAACTATAAGCCGATATACTATTTATATTCCGGTAAAAAGGAACAAAATATTTTGCGGCAATAAAAGATGCAATAGGAATCGAAAGGCTGAAAACAAAAGGATTCCAGTTACTCATATAAGCATTTCCAGGTAGGGCCAAAAAACTAATGCTGCTTACATAAGTAGCAAAAATAGACATTCCCACCACCCAAGCCGGCAGTTTTCCTCCGGCTGCCGTATAGTCGTTTGCATCCCTGTTCTTTGAGAAAAACGAAATGCCGAATAGGATGGTTCCGACAATAAACAGGATGAATATAATAAAGTCAAGTATAGTGATTTCCATGTATAAAAACGTTAGATATTGTTTTGATTTTCTTCGACAAGTCTTCCTAACCAAAGATATTTTTCGTAAAGAACTTTGTATTTTTTATATTTATGCGGATCCGGAATGTATTCATTGGAAAATCCTTTTCCCATGGCTTGTTGAGCGGACTCTATAGTAGGATGAATACCGGCTGCTACTGCAGCAAACATCGCAGCACCCAGTGCACAAGCCTGTTCTGTTTGTGCAACCTGAATAGGCATATTCAAGACATCGGTCAACGTTTGCATTACATAAGGTGATTTTTGCGATATCCCACCAATTGCAATCATCTGATCAATTGTTATACCTTGTTCTAAAAAACAATCAACAATTGCTTTAGAACCGAAAGCGGTAGCCTCAACCAACGCTTTAAATAAAAGTGGCGCTGTAGTGCCTAATGTGAGTTCACTGATTACTCCTTTTACAAGTTGATTTGCGTTCGGTGTACGACGGCCGTTTAGCCAATCTAAAGCGATAGGCTGATTTTCAGAAAGCGGTATTTTCTCAGCCTCACGGGTCAAATAAGGTAACAACTCTTCTTCTATACGCTTTATCAAGTCCTCATTTTCTGGTGCATCCAATAAAGGCAGTAATTCGCTGATTGGCCGGAATAAAAGTTCTTTAAACCAAGCATATACATCGCCAAATGCAGATTGACCGGCTTCCAGTCCCACCATTTCCGGTAAAACCGAACCGTTAACTTGTCCGCAAATCCCTTTTATTTGAGTATCTCCGATACGATCATAAGAAGCCACCATTACATCACAAGTAGAAGTACCCATTACACGTACAAAAGTATTTTCTTTAATTTCAGCACCAACAGCACCGAAATGACAATCCAATGCGCCGACAGCTACTGCAACCTGTCCCTGTAAGCCCAGGCGTCGGCACCACTCTTCTGTTAAAACTCCTGCACATGCATCACTGGTATAGGTTTCAGCATATAAATGTCCATTAAATAAACCTAATAACGGGTCAAGTGTAGTCAAAAAATCGATCGAAGGTAATCCACCCCATTGTTCGTTCCACATGGCTTTATGCCCTGCTGCACAACGGCTTCTCCGTATTTTCTCAGGAGAATTATTCCCAGTCAACAAAGCTGGCATCCAATCACAATGCTCAACCCAACTATATGCAGCTTCCCTGACAGAAGAATCAATTCTTAATATATGTAACATCTTCGACCATACCCACTCGGAAGAATAAATCCCACCGCTATACACAGTATAGTCAGTACTCCACTTCTTTGCCAATCGGTTAATCTCTTCTGCTTCAATGATAGCCGTATGATCTTTCCACAAGACAAACATAGCATTCGGGTTTTCGGCAAATTCCGGCAGCAATGCCAATGGCATCCCGTTTTTATCCGTTAATACAGGAGTTGAGCCCGTCGTATCAAAAGCAATACCATTAATCTGTGAAGTGATTTCAACCGGAAATTGCTCTACTATCTTTTTTATTGCATTTTCCATACTTTCAATATAGTCCAGCGGATGCTGTCTATACTGATTAATCAACGGATTGCAATACAATCCTTTCTTCCAGCGTGGATAATATTCTACCACAGAAGCTAACTCTTCACCTGTAATAGCATTCACTAGTAAAGTACGGCAAGAATCAGTACCGAAATCTATCCCAATAACATATTTCTCCATGTAAATATCCTTATTCATTAATAATTAAGTCAATTTTGAATCGCTTTCCAATCTTCCATTAACCAATGTAAATTAAAGCGATAATAATTTTTACTGCTGACCAAATGTATAATCCGATCAGGAGTCTGGGTTGCAGCCAGATATCCTCTCGGCTCAGCATGTGTTTCATCCATTTCAAAGAAACCGGTCCATGCTCCTCCATCCATAAAACGATATTTCCCGTCAGTCATCAGTTTTTTGACAGGCCATGTTTTTCCATCATCAAATGATAGCGCCACATATAATCCATACCCTATAAATTCTATTCCATCTTTACCGACAAACGTCATTCCTTTTTTTCTTTTATCCAGCCGGAAAGGATGATTAGTAAATGAAACCAGTAAAAGAGGCCCCTCTTTTAAGCGCATCAATACTAAACGTTGTCCTCCGTCTATTGGAGGGAATTCAGAAGCATGATAAGTCCATGTTAAACCATTGTCTTTAGATATACTTACCGGCATACGCTCTAACATATCCTCACCCGGAAGATTATTGCCTCGCCCTAATGCAAGAAAATCTCCATTCTCTAACTGAACAATCCCGGCATGAATACCTGCAATACTTCCACCTGTACCTCCCTCAACAAAATCATTTTTTACATCTTTTCCTGGGTCAATCCATGTCAAACCATTGTCTTTACTTATATGCAAAGCCGTTCCCCCATAATTCCACGGTGTTGCATCCGCCGGCTGAATCAGCCACCCTTCCTTAGTTCTGAATGTACCGGCAATAACCTGATTACGCATTGCATGATCATCGGTTATCAGGTGTGGACGGCTCCATGTTGCTCCATTATCATTACTGGTTCGCATCGTCATTGTCAAAGTTTGCCATGTTCCTGCTGCTTCTACCCCATTGATATGAACTAAAGTTCCATCCTCATTATTAAGAAGTGAAGAACCTGTCATATTACGATCAGGTACTTTAAAAAATTCAAAAGGTTCACTCCATACAGATGTTCCTACTTTCAAACGGCTGCCAAGTATAGTCATTTCTCTTCCGGACTCATCATTAGCAGAAAACCAGATAACAAGCAAATCTCCGTTATTACACCATGTGATAGCCGGACAATGATTATGATTATAAAATGGGACCTGTGAAGCACAATCCGGCCTTTTTACATAGATAACCGGTTCATCAAAAAACGGTTTATCCAACGGTTTACCCCATTGATAGTTCTGTTGTGAAACATCCTGATACTTTAAGTCTTTAACCGGAAGATGCCTAGTTTCCGGCATATCTGCTTGTACCACTCTAAAACCCGTAAGCCAATGCTTGTCTTCCGGAATCATGGCCATACGGTTAGTAGAACGTAAATAAGTAGCAGGAGTACTATGACTGCCTCCACGAGTAACTCTATACAGTCCGTCAGATGGCCCAACCGGATCCGTTTGTTCACCACTGTAGTAAGGGCCATACCAGTCATAACACCATTCTTCTACGTTACCATGCATATCATATACACCGAATGAGTTGGCCGGAGTCATTTTCACCTGAAGATTGATGGTGGTATCTACACCCCAGACATGTTCCTGGCGTTTTTGAGAAACACCAGGTAAGCCGTCGCCTATCGCGTACTTATAATAACTTCCAGCTTTACAGGTATATTCCCATTCGGCTTCTGTCGGCAGACGATATGTCTTTTTTTCTTTCTTACTAAGCCATTCACAAAAAGCCACTGCATCCCGATAAGTCACATATATCACAGCTTCATCATCCTTCTTTGACAAACCGGATTTACCTCTTATTGTTTTATGTTTTGGATCAAAACATTCATATTGAGCATTCGTAACTTCTGTTGCACCGATATAGAACGGTCGGGTTATTCTAACTTTATGCAAAGGAGCTTCATCATAATGCTCACCTAATCCTTTGTCACCCATATAAAACACCCCGGCCGGAATTTGTACCATTTCCATACCAATACTATTTTTTAGCTGCGCAGATAAAGGATAAGCCCAAAAAAAGCAAGCAAGTATATATAAAAAGTATTTCATCATGAATTTAAATTGTACTTCCATACTTTTTCACACAAGTATATGCTGATTTTACTACTTTACTGATTTACATTCTCCAATAAATACAGATGTCCGTCTTCCGCACCGACTAAAACATCAACAATGCCATCACCATTCCAGTCTATAACAGTAGGACAAGTGGTATGACCTGCTAATTTCATTTTTCCCAGGTTTCCTCGCTCTTTGAAATAAACTTTCCCATTTTCTTCCCTCACATTTTCCAGCAAATCAACATTGGTACTATTGATGACAATATCTAAATCTCCATCATTATCCCAGTCTGCAATACAAAGTTTACGTCGTCCGGATGCTCCGGCTTCTTTTTCATTTAAACGAAGTTGCTGGGGTGTTTCACCGTCCAGATAAAAAATACGTTGGCCTGGTTTCAGCCAATATTCATTTCCATTTTTAAACCTCTCAAAGAAACATAAATATCCTTCATGATCCAACATAATAAGGTCTGTCAAGCCATCTTTATTCCAATCAATAGCTACCGCCGTTGTCCGCCACTGACTAACAAGATCTGTACTGCCCGGATTCCACCAATTCCATGCAGGTTTCAAAGGAGTTCCACCCCAATCAACTTTCATCTTATACGGGCCATCCAAATGAGTCAGATCTCCAGTATTTCTGTACCAAAGCACTTCTCCCCAAATAGAATTGATAATGATATCCAGATGCCCATCCATATCCCAGTCGGCAACAGTCGGGACTGTATATCCCCACTTGGCCTCGCATGGCCCTTGTATTGAACCATTCTCGCCGGCTTGTATATGGATCTCCTCATTATTTGCTTTCAGGAAAACAGGAGCTGCCCATACCGGATTTCGACCACCCGTCAGATTTTCAATAAAACTAAGGTTTCCGGCAGAATTACCAGCAATAATATCTTCGTCACCATCACCGTCCCAGTCAATACTAAAAGGAGTTATTAAAGCGCCAAATTTCACATTATCTGCTTTCTGCTTCAAATAAACCGGCGACTCAAATATCGGCATATTATTTTTAACCTTACCGGAATTTCTGATAAAAGCAACTCTTCCATCTTCTTCACCCGCCAAAATATCGATATGGCCATCTTCATCAAAGTCGAATGCTACAGGAACAAACATTTCAAGATAGATCTTTATCAAACCTTTTTCATTCTGAAGATACTCTCCTTTTTTATATAAAGGTTTTTCCCGGCTTCCAATATTTTCATACCAGGTCAGTTTGTCTACAAATTCACCACAAATAATATCCAGATCACCATCCCCGTCAAAATCATACATCATCGGACAAGGATATCCATACGAATCAATAGGTTGATCACCAGCTATAATTTTTCCTTTATTCAGATATTTACCATCTTTATTCTCCAATAAATAAACATATCCGTGCAAAGGTCCATTCTTCCATTTTCCATTTGAATCAAACGCATTGTCCCAACCATAATCACTCCATTCATCGATTCCAACAATAATATCCAAATCACCATCATTATCATAATCGACATAACTCCATTTGTTACTTCTGGTTTTCTTAATATCTTTGGCAGGATTCAAATCAACTTCGATATCCGACAATGACGAATATAAGTTTTCTATGAAGTTTACATATTCACCCTCCGGCTTTAATACATGTAATTCTCCATTGATATACGAAGGATAAATGTAGTTGACACCTTCCTCCACAATGACCGGTTTATCAAAAAGCGGGTTCCTTTTGTCGCCTATATTTTTGAAAAAAAACAGTTTCTTGGCAGGATAGGAAGTACATGAGATAAGCATATCTACCAGGCCATCATTATCGTAATCGACAGGTATCGGTATCGGCCATAATCCCACTTCAAGGTCAACCACCAGATCCGGATTGTTGTATTTACAATCTCAAAATCAGCCTTCTGTGAGAATAATGCAGGGGTATTAGCCAGAAAGAATAATAAGATTATTAAGATACAGCTTTGATTTTTTTCACAAATGCCTTTTAGGTTATTTTCTGAATATTGCATGAGCCCTTTTTTTATCTATTTAAATATACTTTTTGTCGCCAGCTTCCGGAAATCTTTAATCCGGTGAAAAGTCATAAAGTTTGCATCGTGATTGTTTCTGGCACCTCCTTTTTCATCATCAAAAGCCGTCCTTGATACAAATATAATATCATCACCTTCAAACAACCAATCAACATATTGAAAACCATGATAAATATCCTCAGGATGCTCCAGTATAATCTGATGAATATCCCATTCTTTCAAATCTTTAGAGCTGCAGAGTGCTTGCTTATTCCGGACACTTCCCGGATTTTTATCTTTTAAATCAGGCGATACATAATTGGTAAGCATCCAGTATCTTTTTGATTTACTATCATATCTAATAACAAACTTCTTACAACCACCCGGAAATTTCATAAAACCCTTTTGTGGGTCGAAAGATGCAATAGTTCCATCCGGGCTGATATTGACAATTGCTGCATATTCCTCATGTCCGGCAGGTACAGCAACACGTAATACATCAACCATATTGCCTTTCGGATCCACTACCGCGTTCCCTTCCAGCCATGCTCCGAATTTACCGTCCAGATAGGTCGAATCATAAGGCAAAGAATTCGATTTTACCCAACTGTCAGCATTCATG
This sequence comes from Tannerella sp., assembly GCA_031285565.1. Classification (GTDB taxonomy): domain Bacteria; phylum Bacteroidota; class Bacteroidia; order Bacteroidales; family Tannerellaceae; genus Tannerella. The sequence goes on from JAITVY010000098.1 coordinate 17,469, forward strand.
AGATCCGCATCAACCGGAGCCGAAATAACCATCGCGCTATATCGTTTTCCCCATTGTGTGGTCGGAGCCGTAGCATATTCCAAGGCCCTCCATATGCGACCATTATGAACTGCCATAGGCATAGGAGCCGTATGATACTCACCTTCAATTATTAGCCCTTTTGATTTATGATAAGGTATGGTCCAGGTATATCCTTTATCTTCCGATTTCCGGATAATAAAATTACCATGATGTTTATTGGTTCCCATAATATACAATGCTCCGTTGTGAACAAATAAGTTCGACCAGAATTGTCCGTCAATAACCGCTATCTGCATCCAGGTTTCTCCTTTATCACTGGAAATAAATATCCTGGTTTTTGCAGATCTGAATTCCGTAGATTTTGGTCCAAACTCATCATGCGAAGCTATATAACTTCCGTCAGGCAATACGCATATACTTGGTGATCCTATATATATTCCTGTCTCCTGGGCTATATGATCAATAATAACACCCGGTGGCTTTGGTGTATTCTGGGCAAGACAAACCAAACCTGCCAGTAAACATAAAATTAAATAATACATTTTTGTTTTCATAATACGATATTTAAAGTAATCAATAATATTTATCATCATCTTCTATTATCCTGATTTTGCACTTAAAAATGTGTGCTCCAAAAGAAAATCACGGATAAGTAATAAAATAAAACCATCGTCATTTCGACAGAAAGGAGAAATGGCACAAAACCATTGAAAACATTATATCTATGCGATGTCTCACATAAGGTTCGACATGGCGGATAGCTTAAGTAATAAAAGAGCAGTTTAGCAGATAATCTGTAAACTGCTTTAAATATAACTTATTATTTCAGCCATTCATCATGTTGTAGCAAATTTTTCGCTTTATCTATGGCCGATTGTGGGATAGGCCATACGTAATGTTTGGCAGGATTAAAGACCCGGGTCTCAATTGTTTTCAACGGAAGAACTCCCGGAATCTCATAACTGACGATCTCTTTATTAAGTACGCTTTCTGCCGTTTTCCAGCGAAGAATATCGAAATAACGCAGCCCCTCACCGGCCAGTTCAACCCGTCGTTCGTTACGGATAAAAGCTCTCAAAGTCTCTTTTGTGTTATATTTATTCCTGTCAACTTCCGGCATTCCGGCTCTTTTCCGGATTTGGTCTAAAGCATCATAAACAGATGCGTCCGGTCCGGATGCTTCATTTTTAGCTTCTGCATACATTAACAATACATCCGCATAACGGAAAATAATCCAGTTTACCCACATAGAACGCTGTTGCGTATACATATCCGCAATATATTTCCTAAAGTAAATATATGTTTTAGCAGCAAGCCCGTCATGTTGATTATTAATCGGATCGTAGGTTACGCCGGCAAATGTTTCGAACGGAACAATAAAGTTCATTTTGAAACGAGGATCCCTGTTTTCCCATGGGTTCTGGGCATCAAACAAAGGAGATTCGGTAATAGGCAATCCATCAGAACATTCATACGAGTTAACAAGGTCGGGCAAAGGCATAGACTGGCTGGAACCTCCGATTGTATAAAACCCATGAGCGAAACACATCGTATGTGTTTCCAGATTTTCAGCATATTGCCTGGCAAGAATAACTTCTTTGGTCTGATTATTGAAGTCTGTCATAAAAACTTCCATATAATTGGGATGCAGCTCATATACATTCAAATCCATAACCGCTTTAGCCGCTTCGGCAGCCTCTGCCCACCGTTCATTATATAACATAACACGAGCTTTAAGAGCCAACGCTGCGCCTTTGGTCGCTCTTCCGGTTTCACTTGCCGACCAGGAAACCGGTAATTCATTAATCGCCAGTTCTAATTGTTCCAATAAATATTTCAGAACATCTGCTTTCGGAGATTTTGGGATATCACTGTCTTCCATTGCCAAAACGCTTGTCACCAAAGGTACATCCCGGTACAAGGTAACCATTTCGTAATATCGCAGGGCAATGATAAAATGCGCCTGGCCTGCCAGTTCGTTTTTTTGTTCGACCGATAAATTAGGAATGTCGTCTAACCTATTCAACAATTCCAGGCAATGGCGGATATAAGAATAACCCCATTTATAGGAGACAATATTTGTCGTAGATTCAAATGTACCATTCGCCACCAGGTTACAGTTACCACGTCCCGGACCGGCACTATTATCACTCATGGGTTCAAATGAATAGTCCTGCCATCCGGGCAAGTCTTTATATGCATTACTCACCCACATTTCAGCCCTGTCGTATGAAGTCCAGAAAGTAGCATCAGATGGGTTTGCTAAAGGTGGCGTTTCCAGGAAATCTGAACATGACATCAATCCCAGGCTGGCACCTAACAGAAATATTTTATTTAGAAGTTTCATTGTAGTATATTTTTGAGGTTTAATTAAAATGATACGTTTACGCCAAAAGAGTAAACCTTAGTTAACGGATACATATTACCATTTCCGGTAGGGGCTTCAGGATCAACACCTTTCATTTTAGTGAAAGTGAACAAGTTCTCTGCATTTAAATAAAACCGAATATGCTGCATAGATAATTTCTTAACAATATTATTAGGCAGTGTATATCCTAATTGTATGTTTTTTGCCCTTAAATAAGCAGAGTTCTGGAGCCAGAAAGAAGAAAAGTTACCTACATTAACACCACCTATACGCAATTTCGGATACTTCCCGGTAATCCAGTTACCTTGATCGTCCTGGTGCCAGCGGTCTTTAAAATGCTCCTGAAGCGTCCCCAATTGTTCATGAAGAGGTAATCCCCCATAACTATTGATATATGTTTTCTGGCTGGCAACTCCTTGCAAAAAGAGGCTTAAATCAAGTCCTTTCCACCCCAGATTAAGATTTATTCCAAAAGGGAATCGCGGACGTGAACTACCTAAACGGACACGATCATCTGCATTTACCGTTCCATTTCCATCCGTATCCTGATATTTCAAATCACCGACACCTGTTTTTATATTTTGGAATGCATGGTTTTTTACTTCTTCCTCGCTTGAAAAGATACCTTCGCATTTCCAACCATACCATTCATTCATCTCATATCCGATTTCAGTAATCTGGTTACCGCTGATAACAGGGCTGCCAATCATCTCCTTTACTTCGTTTTTAGCATCAGATATCTGCAGATTGGCACTCCAGTTAAAGTCGTTTCTCCGGTCACGATAACTGATCATTGCTTCCCAACCGATATTATCAACGGTTCCAACGTTCATAATCGGAGCGCCCATACCATATGTGTCAGGAACTACCGGTCTCATCAGAATATCGGATGTTCGGTCTTTGAAACCATCTACTGACAAGGATACCTTGTCATTCAAAAATGTAACATCAAGTCCGACATTCGTAGTAGTCTTTGTCTCCCATGTTAGCCTGTCATTAACTGAATTTGTATAATAAGCAGTTGTATGTGATAAACCTCCAAAATAATATGCCGAAGTTGATATCGTTGAATAATGTTGATAGAGTCCAAGGTCGCTGGACGAAATTCTTGTATTTTGATTTCCTACCTGTCCCCATGAAACTCTCAACTTAAGATTAGAAATGCTTTCTTTCAGGGAACTAAAAAAAGCCTCTTCCGAAATCCTCCATCCTGCTGAAAAAGAAGGAAAAACACCCCACCTTTCTTTAGACGAAAAACGTGATGAACCGTCATAACGTATATTTGCTTCAACCAAATATCTTCCCTTCCAGGCATAATTGATACGTCCGAAATAAGAAGCTATTGACCAGTCAGATGCTGTACCTGATGTAGTCCATACATTCGGATCAGCGCTACCTGCATTAATAACATAAATATCGTCTGTCAAAAAATCACGCCGCCCGACAGTTTCCTGATAATCTTTACTCCATTCCATGGAAGCGCCCGCCAGGATCTTTAAGTCATGGTCTTCCCCAATAATTTTATCATACGTAACAAGCGCCTGTAAATTATGTTCATAATTGGATTGGTTGAATACCGTCATTGAATTGGTATTATAATCAAAATCTACAGTTTTACAATCCTCCGGACTAATAAACTGCATACGCTTACTGAAGTTTATTTCCCGGGTCGGGTCATACTTTCCAAAATAAGAACCTTTGATGTTTAAACCATCCAGGATGTTATAATTTAAACTGAGCGATCCGTTGATCCGGTTGAATTTACGATTCTGAAAACCACCGTCTTCTGACGCTAAGCCAAACCGGTTAGCCCAGGCCGTAACCGAAGCCCATTGCCCATCTTCGGTAAATATTGGTAAAGCAGATGGTCGTCTGTATGCAGAAGAGATAATATCACCCAGTCCACGGGTCGGACCGCTGGGATAAGTTGCAGTGGAAGGCGCTTTGCGCGTAGTAGGCATAAAGTTCAGCATCACATCAGCAGTTAACTTCTCTGTTATTTTAAACTGATCACTGATACGAAAATTCAGCCGGTTAAAACTCGTATTTTTCATTATCCCATCCTGATACAGGTAACCAAAAGAAAAAAGAAATGTATTCTTTTCACTTCCTCCGGATATACTTACATTATGTTGCGTCTGAATGGAAGGATCAAATAAATAATCCGGACGATTGGCACTCGGCTTCTTCCCGGTTCTGAATTCTTCAACCTGTTCTTCCGACCAGGTGAATGTGGTAGTATTGGGATTATCATTATACTCAGCTTCACGAAACAGACGGGCATGATCATAAGCATTAACCATCTGTGGATAAGCGGTTGCTTCCTGAACGCCGACGTATCCATCATAAGATACGGATATCTTACCGGCTTTTCCTCTCTTGGTAGTCACAAGTATAACTCCACCCGAAGCTCTTGCACCATAAATAGCAGCGGCAGCGGCATCTTTGAGAACAGTTACACTTTCTATATCCTGCGGATTCAAATTGGCCATCGAAATAGCCTGGCCATCCACAATAACCAACGGGTCATTGGTACTGAAAGTACTTTTACCCCGGATACTCATATTCAGTGCCTCATTACCAGGCTGCCCCCCTGTTTGTGTCACAGTTAATCCCGGTATCTGGCCTTGAATAGCCTGCTGTACGGTTGTATAGGTTCTATTTTGAATATCGTCTGCTGTAACAGAAGCAACAGAACCGGTCAGATTAACTTTTTTCTGTGCTCCATAAGCAACTACAACAACTTCTTCCAAACTTTTTGAATCCTCAACCAAAACGATATGCAATTCATTTTCATTGCCAATTGTTATACTCTTAGATAAATAACCAATATACGAAATATCTAAAGTACTTTGATTTCCAACATTTAATACAAATTTGCCATCAACATCTGTGATAGTGCCATTAGTAGTACCTTTCTCAACAACATTTGCACCGATAACAGGTTGTCCGGCCTGATCGACAACTACCCCTGTAATTCTCTTTTGTTGTTGGATGTCGTTTGTAACATGTTCATTTGAAACAGTTTTTCCTTCCACCCAAACATCAGCATACACTGATATAGGTAATAAGAAGATTGTAACCAGTGCTATACAGGCACCAGTCTTTCGAAAATGATTTTTTTTCATGATAAAGTAATTTTAGAGTCTACTATTAACTCAATTAAAGGATTTCTATAAGTTTAATAAATTAAGGTAACTAAATATTTCCGGCAAATATGATTATCCCATCATACTTGCGAAGGTTAAAAGACTGAAACAGAATATCAAAACAGCCAGGAAAGTAAAAAAAATACACGTTTCTTTTTATTCGGAAACAGGTATTTTCACTACAATCTTTTTAACCGTTTTAGTAGTATCAGTCATTAAACAAGGTTTATGTGCATCAGTAGGAAAGAACACAAAGAAACGGCTTTTATCTGCCAAAAGTTTACTCCCTTTTGTTTTACTTTCAAAAAACATAATATCTGCTTCACCATCATAATTTTGTGCCTCTTTTATCATTTCAAGAGGTAAAATTTCAATATACTCCTCTCCTTCGGCTACATATTGTATATCAATATATTTCCGGTGAGCTTCATATTTTGCATCTTCAGGTTTTTTTGTCTGATATACCGAAACGGTGGCATATAATCCATTATCAGATAAATCATAACGGCCTTCCGGCAATTCAGAAAGATCTTCATTTTTCAGAAAGTCAAATGCTTTTCTCCAGGTCTCAGGATTTTTTTCCTGTTGCTGAATAAATAATCGCTTATTAATATTTGCATCCGGAACATAGGGAAGATCCTTGTTCCAGTTAGATTCCAGGAACCATTCATTCACTTTTTCATCGCTCCATCCATCTATTTTAGAGCTATTTGAATTACATCCGATTGCTATAAATCCTAAAAACGTAAACAGGTAACGAATTGTTTTTTTCATGGTATTATTATTTAGGTTAATATGTTATTGAATCAATAATATTAATTTATAGACTTATTCGTTTATGTTAGTAAATCTAATTCAACCAGTTTATCCCGTACGATATTTCGTTCCCTTTCCTCAAATTTATGGAAAGGTTCTGCCATATAGTCGCTACATACGCCTAAAAGATTGAGTGCGGATTTGATTCCTTTAATATAACTGGATGCAAATCGTCCTATATCATACAGAGAGAGGCTAATATCCATTACCTTAGATTGCAAAACGGATATTTTTTCAAAATCCCTTTCTACTGCCGCATTATAAAGTGATACATATAATTCAGGGAATAGATTAGCTCCACCGTTCACTCCCCCATGAGCACCCATTAATACAGCTTCAGCGGTCATTTCCTCTGGTCCGACAAACAAGCCAAAATCCGGCTTATCATGTAATAAATGAATTAATTTCTGAAAATAACTCCCATTGGCTGAACTATCTTTTATCCCGACAATATTGGGATTATCAGAAAGAGTCAGAACAGTTTTGGGCTCAATCATTATTTTCACATTCGATGGCATGTTGTATAAGAACAGTGGTAACGGAAGACGTTTGGCCAGATGTACATAATATTGAATCAATTCATCCTGTCCCGGAGCATAATAATAAGGAGGTGCTGATACCAATGCGTCAGCTCCATGTTCGGCTGCAACTACGGCAAGAGAGAGACTTTCCGAAAAACTGGTATCAGTGATACCTACCAACACTTGTATCCTGCCATCTACAATCCGGCATGTGTGCTTTATAAGCTCTCTCCTTACCAGATAACTTAAGTTCTGTGCTTCACCCGAAGTCCCAAGGATAAAGACACCCGAGACTCCTCCTTTGATCATTCGATTCAGGAGATTTTCCAATCCGATAATATCTAATGTATCATTATCTAACATCGGTGTTATAGCTGGAGGGATAATCCCTCGTAAAGGTTTACTCAACATATTCATTATTTATATAAAGGTCCATAGTTTTTACAAGCTCTGTAATCAGCACCTTCCGGCTCTGCTCCAAAAGCATTCCATGCGGCAGGACGAAAGATTTGTTCTTCATCAACATTGTGCATACAGACAGGTATGGAAAGCATAGATGCCAATGAAATCAGGTCGGCGCCAATATGACCATAACTGATGGCTCCATGATTAGCTCCCCAATAGTTCATTACAGAGTAGACATTCCTGAAACGACCTGTTCCGGTAATGCGGGGGATAAAAAAAGTAGAAGGCCAGGTTCTGTCAGTACGTTTATTTATGAGATCAAATACATGATCCGGAAAAGTAGCTGTCCAACCCTCGGCAATTTGTAAAACCGGCCCCAGATCTTTTACCAGATTCAAACGACACATTGTAACCGGCATACCCGGTTTCGTAAGAAATTGTGATGAATATCCGCCACCCCGCATATATTCCAATGAAGCAGGATGCCAGGTTGTTACATCAAGCATTTTATCCACTTCTGCTGTTGTTATTTCCCAAAATGGTTTCATCACCGGTTGACCGTTTTCATCGGATTGCTGGCCTGTACCATCTAATGTACATGAACCTGAGTTAATCAGATGAATCGCTCCTCCTGCCAAAATTCCTTCCGGTCTCCAACCAGTCACTCTTTCAATTGCTTCCGGACTCCAGTAAGTCCTTACATCTGCAAAAATCTGAGCCTTATTCGTTAATAGTTTACCAAACAACATAGAAATACCATTCAGATGATCATCTTCCGTTGCAAATGTAAACGGCTCACGGATACCATTCCAATCAAAAGAAGAATTTAGTATCGCTTCTGAAAAATCACCATCGGGAAGAAAATCCGTCCATTGACGCTGTCCCTGAAAACCTCCGGCAATTGCATTATGTCCCATAGCTTCCTCTTTATAATCCATATACCATAATGCCCGGTTGCCAACCATCAAATCCCGCATGATCATAGTCATCTTTATAACAAATCCCCAATCCTGATCTTTCTTTTCACGGGAAGTTTTTAAATGTTCCGGATTGAAGTCTTCTCCTTCATGTGACATGCAGTTCCTTTTAGTCCATTCCAGTGCCCGGACATACTCATCTTTGTCATATATTTCCTGTTGTATACGCCGTAAGATTTCAGAACTATCCACATATTCCGTACGCATACCCAAATATTCCTGCAAAAAGTCCGGACTTACAATTGAACCTGCGATTCCCATAGAAACAGAACCTATTGCCAGATAAGACTTACCACGCATAATAGCAACGGCAAGACCCGCTTTTGCAAAACGAAGAAGTTTTTCCCTCACATCATCCGGAATTTCATGGTTATCTGCATCCTGAACATCTTTACCATAAATACCAAAAGCAGGTAGACCTTTCTGGTTATGCGCAGCCAATGCAGCTGCCAGATAAACCGCTCCCGGTCGCTCACTCCCATTAAATCCCCAAATGGCTTTAGGTATAGCCGGATTCATATCGATCGTTTCCGATCCGTAACACCAACAAGGTGTTACTGAAAGAGAAGCGCCAACTCCTTCCCTTTCGAACTTTTCTGCACAATCAGCAGCTTCCTTGACACCTCCAATGCATGTATCGGCAAGAACACACTCAATGGGTGAACCATCCGGATAGTGTAATGTTTCACTGTACAAATGTGCCACCTTTTGAGCAAGATTCATCGTCATATCTTCTAGTGATTCACGGATTCCCCGACGACGTCCGTCAATAATAGGGCGAATTCCGATTTTTGGATAGTTTGACTTCATAATATTATATTAAACGATTAACTGATTCGATTATATCAATCTTCAAATTCTTTTGACAATGCAAATATATATAGTTAAACGTTTATCTTAAAACTATTTTAAGATGTTATAAAACATATCTCCAGCAATAATAAAACGTTTAACTTACTCAAATATCTTATAATATACAACCAAACTGCATAACTATACGCTATTTTCACTACAGAAACCCTCCTTAAAATAAACTGTGTATCCCTTATACATTCTTCCCAACAAATAAAATCCATAATTTTACGTTCTTATATAAATAAATTGAAATATGGATTTAAAGGAAATGACCCTTCGGGTTTGTGAGATTGCACAGAACACAGGCGCTTATTTAGTTACCGAAAGAGCCGGATTTAATAAAAAAGATGTATTGGAAAAAGGCTCCCATAATTATGTTTCGTATGTAGACCGCGAAGCCGAAAAAATGACAGTAAAAGAATTAAGAACACTATTACCGGAAGCAGGCTTCATTACTGAAGAAGAAACCGTTGAGCAATCTGAAAACAGTTTTAGATGGGTGGTTGATCCATTGGACGGAACCTCCAACTTTATCCATAATTTATCTCCGTATTGTGTTAGTATAGGACTGCAAAATCAGGAAGAGACATTGCTGGGGGTTGTTTATGAAGTATGCCGCAATGAATGTTTTTATGCCTATAAAGGAGGTGGCGCTTATCTGGATGGCAAGGCTATTAAAGTTTCGGACGTTTCGTCACTGAATAATGCATTTATGGGATTAGGTTTACCCTATAATTTTGATGAATATAAAAACACAGCCAATTATTTAGTTGAAAAATTATATGGCTATGTATCAGGTACCCGCATATTAGGAGCTGCAGCTGCTGAACTTTGTTATATTGCATGCGGACGGTTTGATGCACGCATCGAAGCATTCCTGGGGCCATGGGATGTCTCTGCCGGAGGATTTATATTACAACAGGCAGGAGGCGTAATAACCGATTTCGAAGGCAAAGACGATTGGAAATCCGGTAAGCAGGTAGTTGCCAGTAATGGCAAATTTCATAAAGAGATCATCTCGTTACTTCAATCGAAGACATCAAATTAACACAGGTAGCTCTCCCTTGTTGCATGTCAAGAACTTTTTTTTCGTATCTTTGCGATGCTTTAATATAAAAAGAGATAATTAATTATGGACGATCATTCGCGACCGTGTAAAAAAACTAACTAAACGAACGGAGTCATTACATTGTAGTGTCTCTGCTCAATAACTAATGAAAGGAGGCTACAATGAGAACTTTTCTTTATTGCGAAAAAGGGTTTGTAGAAAAACCACAATGGCAACCCAATAGCTGGATTAATATTGAATGTCCTGATACCAGCGATCTTACCTATTTAACACAAGATTTAAAAGTCCCTGAATCTTTTTTAAATGACATTGCCGATACCGACGAACGTCCACGTATCGAAACAGAAGGCAACTGGTTACTTACGATTTTACGTATTCCTGTCCCCAATAATATAAACGGGACAGATACGCCTTATACTACCGTACCGCTTGGCATTTTAACCAATAATGAGATATTCATTACGATTTGTTATTACCGGACTGAGATGTTAGCCGATTTTATCAGGTATTCACAAAGGAAGGAAATAAAAGTGCGTAATAAACTTGACTTAATACTCCGGTTCCTTTATTCTTCTGCCGTATGGTTTCTGAAATACCTGAAGCAAATACAGATGGAAGTAAAAAATGCCGAACAACAATTACAGAAAAGTATTCGGAATGAAGAATTACTTAACCTGATGAAATTACAAAGTACAATGGTTTACTTCAACACTTCTATTCATGGAAATCAGGTTGTTACCAACAAACTAAAAAACATTTTCAATGACACTGATTATTTAGACAAAGAGTTGTATGAAGATGTAATAATCGAACAGGAGCAGGCTTTCAGTACCGTAAAAATATATAGCGACATCCTTACGGGAACAATGGATGCTTTTGCTTCCATTATATCTAATAACGTCGGAATTATAATGAAACGCATGACAAGCCTTTCCATCATTTTAATGCTTCCAACCTTAATCGCCAGTTTCTACGGAATGAATGTTGATATTTATGTAGACCATTTTCCATATGCTTTTATATGTATTGTGATTACTTGCATCTGTCTTTCCGGATTTGCATTTTTTGTCTTCCGGAAGATAAAGTGGTTTTGATCAGAAATCCCGTTTATCCGGATCCAGTCCGGATCCTCCGATATAAGGGAGAGAGTTTATCTGTTCCATATCCTCCTGAGAAATTTCAAAATCAAACACATCACCATTTTCACTGATACGTGATGGCGTCACCGATTTAGGCAAAGGCAATGTGTTATTCTGAAGACACCAGCGAATGCACAATTGAGCGACAGATTTTTCGTATTGCCCGGCAATATTTTTAAGTTGCGGATTTGTAAGCATACGTCCCGTCCCTAAAGGAGACCAGGCTTCGATTAGTATTTTATATTTCTTGCAAAAATCAACTGTTTCGTGCTGCATTTGTCCCGGATGGTATTCGATCTGATTTACTGCCGGAATAACATCCGCTGTTTCTATGAGTGCCTGCAAATGATGAGGTTTAAAATTACTTACACCAATTGCACGGATTCGTTTTTCTTTATAAAGCTTTTCAAATGCACGCCAGGTTTCCTTATTGTATTTGGAACCATCATTTCCGATAGCAGGCCAATGAATCAGATAGAGATCAAGATATTCGACTCCCAGGTCGGATAGTGTTTTATCAAAAGTAGCTAATGTCGTATCATATCCTTTATCTGCATTCCATAGTTTGGAGGTAATGAAAAGTTCATTCCGCGGAATATTCGATTTTGAAATTCCCTTCCCTACCCCTTTTTCATTTCCATACACAGACGCCGTATCAATATGACGATAACCGGCCTCAATTGCAGTACATACAGATTCCACTGCCGTATCACCATCCGGAGTCTGCCAGGTACCGAATCCAATACAAGGAATCTCCGTGCCGTTATTTAATGTAAAAGTATCTTTTAATGATTTCATCTGGTATATATTTTAAATGTTAATCACTTTTTATCTAAAACAAATTAACAATCTGATTGTTCCCGATATTCTGCCTGTTTCTTTTTAGGTAATTTTTTAATCACCTCATCTACCGAATGCCGGATAAGATCAATAATCAATTTATCAGGGACATCACTCTCCAAAGTAACCCGATGCCAAAGTAAGGTAGTTGGTACATGTCCGGGACCTATACCGTCAAACTTCTCACGAAGTTCGAGCGTATATTCAGGATCACACTTAAGATCTGCCCGGAAGACTCCGTCTTTAGGCTCAAGTGATATCATACAAAACATCTTATCCATTACCTTAAAAACAAGCACCCTGTCATCAATAAAAGGAGTACTTTCTGTTGCCCCCTTTATAGCTAAACAATATTCCCTGAAGTTTTCAATGTTCATATATATTAATTCAAAATTTAATATTCAAGATTCCGAGGTCAATGTTTAAAAGAGACCTACCCTCAAACCTTCTCCTCTGGAAAGAAGGCTACAACTATAAAATATAGATTGAAATCCTATTGGTAACTCTTTTTCTTATGATTAATTACTGCCCGCATTATAAATTCAGAAGATGTGTTTGCTGCCTGTATCTGACCATAATTAAGTTGTCTGGCATCTTGTAATATCCTTTTATTACGGGTACCTCCTTTCACAATAATATATTTCTCAGCCTTTTCTTCCTGTACTACATCTCGGATTTCTGTCCGCTGCAAATAAAAATGCGAAATCATATGGTAAACAACTCCTTTCCCGTATTCAAACCTGACTAACACAGCATCTTCACCATACCGATCTTTCAGTTCTTCAGAGCGGACCAGCACTTTTACCTTATCCTTATTTAATACTCTGATAGGATATGAAATACCTTCAAGCCACCAGACAGGATTGGTTTCCTCATCAAGGAAACCTTTGATAACAGGATCTTCCGTATCAACGGTTTCTATCCGAACAACATCATCAGTCGTATACCTCCCGTTACCTCCCACGTATCCGGGAAAGCCTGTTTCTAAGACATATTTCAACGCCCAGTCACTTGTAATCAACTGCCCTCCCTTAGCGACAAAAGAAGCCAGACGTTTAGCTTGAGCCGGGGGAAAAGACGATGCACAATTTACAAAAACAGTTTGACCGGGTTTAAATTCCATCTTCTGAAGCTGGTCATGGTCCACTTTTATAAAGGGCAATTCGAGCGACGGCAATACCAAATGGATATGATCAAATTCTCCATCAATTACAATTAAATCATTCTCAGTAATATTATCAAGTATATCCTTGTTGGATGGATCTTCGGCGATTATTCTCTCTGTTATAATTTGTCCCGAAATCCTGTATGCCTCCAGCATTTTTTTATCTGCCTGAGGCAATTTTTTCTTCTGAGCGAATATGGAGACAACCGATAATACCGATAAAAAAGTTATAACTATAAATTTTCTTCTCATTAAGATACTGTTTCAATTTTATTGCTAATCTAGCAATAACAAAAATACAATATAAAAAAATACTTTGTACAAAAACTGATCGGTTTGTGTTATTTTAAGTTTTGAAGAAAAGCCTGAAATTCATTAAATCATTTTTATTAATACCATTGCTAATATGTCGGAATTTAAGTAATTTTGTAAAAACTCATAATACACTTTTAAACGGCAACCATGAAACAAACATGCAAACTGGCCTACACCAGAGGTTTATGAATATAGTGTGAGTTACATGTAACACTGATGTTAAAAAACAATAGATTTACACATGAAAAAAGTCATATTCATATGTCTGCTCTTTTTATCAGGCATAACTACGATTGCATTTGCCCAGCAATCCAAACCACAAGCGTTTACATACACTGTAACTGATATAAATCAGTTGGGGATTGATAGTGACCGGTTAATATATATTGATCGGTTGCTGCAGGAATATGTCGACAAAGGCATCATTCCACAAGCGCTTACTTTTGTTGCCAGAAACGGAGTTGTAGTTCATAACAAAACTTTCGGCTGGAGTGATATAGAAAGCAAAAAGCCTTTGAATAAAAATGATATTTTTCGCAATTATTCGCAAACAAAAGCGATTACCAGTGTGGCGTTGATGACTTTATTCGAACAGGGTAAGTTTCAGTTAGATGATCCCGTTTCGAAATACATACCCGAATGTACTGATGTTGTACTGGAACAATTAAATGAAGATGGAACATATACTACACGTCCGGCAGCTTCCCCGGTTACAATCCGCCACTTGTTAAGCCACACATCCGGAATTGCAGGCAACCGTGATGTGCAGAAAATACGTCAGGAACAGATGAATAAGCGTAATAATAAACCTTACGAAACCCTTGCCGAAGAGGTAAAAGATTTAGTTCAACTACCATTAAGCTTCGCCCCCGGTACGCAATGGAATTACCATCCGGCGTCAGACGTATGTGGTTATCTGGTTGAATATTTCTCGGGTAAATCACTGCGTGACTATGTAAAAGAAACGATCCTGATACCATTGGAGATGAAAGACTCCGACTGGTATTATCCTGAAAGTTACCGCCAACGAATGGTAACTGCTTACAATGAAAAGGAGGGTAAACTGGTTGCGCAATCCGATGTATGGAGCGGACGAAACCCCTTCTCTACCGACACACGCTATTGCCAGGCCGGAACAGGTTTAAACGGCACGATCGAAGATTATGCCCGGTTTTGCCAAATGATAGTTAACGGAGGTATATTCAATAACCAACGTATCCTGGGAGGACGAACGATTGAAATGATGAGCACGGACCAGCTTCCTCATCCTAATAATGGAGGAACGGATTTTTGTTTCGGACTAGGATTTAAAATATATCCGGATAAAGATAACGAGCTTAAAGGTATTCCGAATTTTGCATCAATGGTTTCACCGGGTTCACTCCAATGGGGAGGCTACTACAAAACCGATTATCTGATTGATCCTAAAGAAAATCTTATCATTTTGCTATATACAAACCGGATACCTGATACTAAAGTCTGGGAAAAATTTTTGAACACTGTATATCAGGCACTGGAATAGAATTTACTCAGTCATTCAAATACTCATTATAAAACTTATATACTCATGAATAAACACCATTTGAAACTTATCTGTGCGATTCTCATTTTCGCATCCGGTGCAAACATGTTTGCTCAAAATACTCAGTTAATAGTCCGGGCAGATGATATGGGCGCATTTCATGCGGTAAACGTCGCTTGTATCGAGGGATATCAGCAAGGGATTGAAACTGCGGTAGAAGTTATGGTCGTTACTCCCTGGTTTCCTGAAGCCGTAAAAATGCTCCGTAAAAATCCGGGTCTGGATGTAGGATTACATCTTACCATTACCAGTGAATGGGATAATATCAAATGGCGTCCCTTAACCCATTGTCCCAGTCTGATTGATCAAAACGGCTATTTCTATCCTATGATGACTCTCAATCCGGCTTATCCTGGTCAGGCCATTACAGAAAACAAATGGAGTTTATCAGAAATAGAGCAAGAGTTCAGAGCACAAATCGAATTAGGGCTGAAAAATATACCTCAAATCAGTCATATTTCCGGTCACATGTTTTCAACCGGATTTGATCCTGAAGTCGTTAAATTGGTTAAACGGCTGGCTGAAGAATATAATCTCCCTGCAATGGATAGGGTTGACGCTACCGAACAATACAATTTCACTTTTGTCAGTTATGATGGCCCAAAAAAAACGTCTGCAGAAAAAGAAGCTTCTTTTATCCGCATGCTGGAAAAACTGGAAACTGGGAAATCATATATGTTCCTCGACCATCCCGCTTATGACAATGATGAAATGCAGACTGTAGGTCATATTGGATATGAAGACGTCGCTGTTGACCGGCAAGGTGTTACGGATCTGCTCACCAGCGAAAAAGTTAAACAAGCAATAAAGGAACAGAATATAAAACTAATCACTTACAATGAATTAACGAAATCACTGCCGCGATCTACTCCTAAATCCGAGAAACTGAATGAAAAAGGAGTTACAAGCTTCCTGGATGCAGTGAAAAAAAACGGAATGGATTTACATAGCCTGATGATTGTGCGAAATGGAAAAGTGGTAGCCGAGCAGTGGCTGGGAGATCATGCTGCAAACAAACCACATGTAATGTTTTCGGTCAGCAAAACATTTACAGCTACAGCCATTGGCTTTGCCGCAGCAGAAGGAAAGCTGAAAGTAACAGATAAAGTGATTTCGTTTTTCCCTGATAAATTACCCGCGCAAGTCAATGATAATTTAAAAGCTCTGGAAATTCGTCACCTGCTAATGATGTCGTCCGGACATGATGTAGAACCTGGAGCCGCAATTCGTAATTCGCCGGATACTGACTGGGTAGAAATGTTTCTTGCTGCTCCGTTTGAACACCAGCCGGGAACACATTATGTATATAATAGTTTTGCGACATATATGCTTTCCGCTATTATCCAGAAGGTGACAGGTGAGAAGCTACTCGATTATCTGTATCCTCGTCTTTTCCGTCCATTAGGAATCGTCGGAGCGATCTGGGAAGAGAGTCCACAGGGAATAAATATCGGTGGATGGGGACTATATGTAAAAACGGAAGATATGGCCAAGCTGGGATTATTCATTATGCAAAAAGGAAACTGGAACGGAGAACAATTATTGCCTGAATCATGGTTTAATGAAGCAACCCGTGCACATATAGAGTCTTTACCTGCAGGAACACGAAAAGAAGATCTGAAGATCAAGCCGAAAGACAGCGATTGGCTGCAAGGTTACGGGTATCAGATGTGGCGCAGCCGACATAATTCATTCCGGGCCGACGGAAAAGACGGACAGTTCATCCTTGTCTTACCGGAAAAGAACACTGTAATTGCTATCACTGCCAATATTGGCGATATGCAGGCAGAACTGAATCTGGTATGGAAATATATATTACCGGCACTTAAATAGGAAAAAAACCAAAATTCCTAAAGGGACATAAGAGAGAAAAGTTCAAAGGGCTTTATATTTAATTCAACGAATAAAAAAACATTTTGAATGAAGACTTTTACTATACATCTATCAATATTATTACTTTGGGGAATCACAAGTTCCGTTTTTGCTGCTATACCACCAAGCACAACGCAAGCAGTCATAGATAAATTAGTGCAGGAGAATCCATCTAAAAAAATAGAGATTGAGAAAGGTGTACAACAAGTAGCCCGACTATGGCAAGATACAGATGGCGATTCGCAGGTATTTATTGATTTCTGTTTGAAAAACTATATCACTGATTCCCGGGAGAAAGAAACCGTTTTCCTGAAGATAAGCGATTATCTGGAAGCCATCAATGGGCATTTCAGTCAAATGTATCAAAAGCTGGGTTGGCATGTTACCATTGATACAGGCCCCATTCATCCGATCGATTATGAATTTTCGGCTTTAAGTCCGCAGGCACATCTGACAGAAGATTTATACAAAAGCAAAATTGCATTTACGATTGCTTTGAATTTTCCTAAACAGACTTTACAGGAAAAAGAGACATTAGGTAATGATCGTCTGGCATGGGCATATGCACGATTAGGGGATTGGTTTACCGAACGTATACCGACAGAAGTCAGCCAGCAAAATGCACTCGTTAGTAACGATGCCGACCGGTATATTGATGCCTATAATATTTATATGGGAAAATTATTCAGCCCGAATGGAAAACATATTTTTCCTGAAGACATGATATTACTTTGTCACTGGAACTTACGTGATGAAATAAAAACCAACTATAACAAAGGAAAAGAAGGCCTTGAGAAACAACGTACTGTTTATGAAGTTATGAAACGTATCGTAGCACAGGATATTCCGAAAGAGGCGATCAACTCAAATGAATACGATTGGAACCCATATACAAATACACTTTTCAAAAGTGGCCGGAAAGTAGATGGGAATACAGAATCTCCTGTACGCTATGAAAAAATGATTAACAATTTTCATGCGATGCAACGGGTAGATAAATACATGAATAATACTTTCATTGATCGTAAATTCAATGACGACATGGAAGTAGCGCTCGAAGATGTTGAAGCCCTTTTCGACCGGTTTCTTTCAGCCCCCGAACTAAAGCAGGTAGGTCAGTTAATCAAAAAACGATTAAACCGCAAACTGGAAGCCCATGATATATGGTATGACGGATTTAAAGCACGTGCTAATCTAGACGAAGCAAAACTGGATGAACAAATCCGTAAACTTTATCCAAATGCCGAAGCCATGGAAAAAGATCTTCCTAATATTTTGATTAAGTTAGGATATACTCCTGAGCGCGCACAATATTTAGCTGAAAAAATTGCCGTAGATCCGGCCAGAGGTTCAGGACATGCAGCCGGAGCATCCATGAAAGAACAAAAGGCACGTCTGCGTACACGCATTCCGGCAGATGGCATGAACTACAAAGGCTATAACATTGCTATTCATGAATTCGGGCATAATGTCGAGCAAACTATATCATTATATGACGTCGACTATTACATGCTCCAAGGGGTACCTAATACGTCTTTTACGGAAGCTTTGGCTTTTGTTTTTCAGAAACGCGATCTGAGTATCTTAGGAATTGAAAATAACGATCCGGATAAAGATGCGATGAATGTGCTCGACAAAGTATGGGGCCTTTATGAAATAGCAGGAGTATCCATGCTCGACATTGCTGTCTGGAAATGGATGTACGCCCATCCGGACGCAACAGCATTAGAATTGCAGGAAGCAGTTATCCGGTTATCTAAAGAGATCTGGAATAAATATTACGCACCTGTTTTTGGGGTAAAAGACGAAACCGTTTTGGCTGTTTATTCTCATATGATCGGTTATCCCTTATATCTTTCGGCATATGCATTCGGACAGATTATCGAATTTCAGTTAGAAAATTATATGCAGGGAAAAGATTTCGCTTCGGAAGTTGATCGTATCTTCAAATTAGGCAGACTTACTCCTAATGTATGGATTAAAGAGGCTACCGGCAAACCGCTATCTGTTGATCCATTACTGGAAGCTGTGCGAAAAGCGTTGTGATTTGTGAATTGTTAATTATTCATTAACCATTAATCACGAATCATTAACCATTATTTTCTTACCTTTGTCCTCCAATGAAGTTATCTAACATGGAGGAACACTTCGACATGCACGATGCAGGTCATCTTCCGGAAACCGAACGGGAATACGAAAATGCATTGCGTCCTTTAACGTTTCAGAGTTTCAGCGGTCAGCCAACTGTAGTTGAAAATCTGAAGGTATTTGTTGCTGCTGCCCGAATGCGTGAAGAAGCTTTAGATCATGTATTGTTACATGGACCTCCGGGACTTGGAAAAACAACGCTTTCAAATATCATCTCCAATGAACTGAACGTAGGCTTCAAAGTAACTTCAGGTCCTGTACTGGATAAACCTGGCGACCTGGCAGGGTTATTGACCTCGCTAGATAAAAATGATGTTTTATTTATTGATGAAATCCATCGCTTAAGTCCCATCGTAGAAGAATACTTATATTCTGCAATGGAAGATTACCGGATCGACATCATGATAGATAAAGGCCCCAGTGCCCGCTCGATTCAGATTGACCTGGCACCATTCACACTAATTGGAGCAACTACACGGAGCGGTCTTTTAACAGCTCCTTTGCGCGCCCGTTTCGGGATTAATTTACATCTTGAATATTATGATGTAAAAACGCTGACTAAAATCGTCTTACGAAGCGCCGATATCCTGAATATAGGCTGTGAGACAAATGCCGCACAGGAAATAGCCGGACGTAGCCGGGGAACACCACGTATTGCCAATGCCTTATTACGCAGGGTTAGAGATTTTGCACAGGTAAAAGGAAATGGCATTATTGACAAGGCCATCGCTTGCTACGCGCTGGAAGCGCTGCATATTGACCGTTATGGCCTGGATCAGATAGACAATAAACTGCTCACCTTAATAATCGATAAGTTTAAAGGAGGACCTGTCGGTCTTACTACTATTGCTACTGCATTGGGCGAAGATCCGGGCACATTAGAAGAAGTCTACGAACCTTTTTTAATTCAGGAAGGATTCATCAAACGAACACCACGTGGACGCGAAGTCACGACATTGGCTTATGAACACCTGGGTAAAACTCCTTCATCTCAACAGGGCTTCTTATTCGAATAGCACTATGGCAGGGATGAAACGATTGGCGAAAGATACCGCCATCTATGGAGTGAGCAGTATAATCGGACGTTTTCTGAATTGGCTGTTAGTACCTATGTATACCCGTGTACTAACCAGTACTGGTGAATATGGTGTTGTAACCGAATTGTATGCATGGACAGCTTTATTATTGATTATTCTAACCTATGGCATGGAAACGGGCTTTTTCCGTTTTATCAACAAAAAAGAAGAAAAAGAACCCATGCGTGTTTATGGGAGTATCCTATATAGCCTTGCTTTCACATCCTCTCTGTTTTTTGTTTTGATCTTATGTTTCCTGAATCCGGTCAGTAATGCCTTAAGTTATTCTGACCACCCCGAATATATCGGCATGATGGCCGGTATTGTCGCGTTGGATGCGTTTTGTTGTCTGCCTTTTGCTTATTTACGTTATCAAAACAGACCTATCCGGTTTGCAGCCATCAGATTATCAAGTATCGGATTGAACATCTTCCTGAATATCTTCTTCCTGATTATCTGTCCATGGATATATGAAAGGCAGCCCGAATGGATTGAGTGGTTTTATAATGCTGAATACGGAGTAGGTTATGTTTTTGTAGCAAATGTAATCACAACACTGTTCACCTTCATATTGCTCTTGCCGGAAATAATGCCTGGTTTACGTCAAAAGATGAATTTCCCTCTCTTAAAACAAATATTGAGATATTCATTTCCCATACTAATATTAGGAATAGCCGGAGTCTTGAATCAATCCATTGACAAAATATTATTCAAATTTCTATTTGAAGATAAAGAGTATGCAGCTGCCCAGCTAGGTATTTATGGTGCCTGCTTTAAGATTGCAGTTGTAATGGTTATGTTTATCCAGGCATTCCGGTATGCCTACGAGCCTTTTATTTTTGCAAAAAATAAAGATACCGACAATAAAAAGTCTTACATAGAAGCCATGAAATATTTTATCATTTTTGCATTAGTCATTTTCCTGGCAGTTATGTTTTATTTGGATATTATCAAACGTTTTGTGAGCCCTGACTACTACTCCGGACTAGCTGTAGTTCCGATTGTAATGCTTGGCGAGTTGTTCTTTGGTATATACTTCAACTTATCTATATGGTATAAACTAACAGACCAAACAAAATGGGGTGCCTATTTTTCTATTATCGGTTGTACCATTACAGTAATAATCATTGTATTATTTGTACCCAGATTTGGGTTTATGGCATGTGCATGGGCTTCTTTTGTAAGTAATCTACTGATGATGATGCTCTCTTATTTTATCGGGCAGAAAAAATTCCCGGTAGCATATGACTTACGCTCCGCTTTTGTATACGGATCAATTGCTGCAATTTGTTATGTGGCAGGTACGCTTCCCTCGATTGAGTCTGTTCCGTTACGTTTATTATACCGGAGTATTATATTAATCCTTTTTTTAATTTTTATTATAAAAAGGGATTTACCTTTGTCCGAAATTCCGGTAATCGGGCGTTATTTCCAAAAGTAAAAATAAAATAGAAACTATATAACTAGAAAAACAAATGAAACAAGTGAAAAGAGTATGTATCGCGCTAATGTTACTGATTGGAGTAACACTATCTCACGCTGATGAAGGAATGTGGGTTCTCAAAGAATTAAATGAGCAAAATCTCGCCCGAATGAAAGAACTGGGATTCTTATCCCCTTTCGAACAGTTATATGATGATACAGCTCCCAGTGTTGCTAATGCCGTTGTTATATTTGGCGGAGGTTGCACCGGAATTACAGTTTCAGAACAAGGATTAATCTTCACGAACCATCATTGTGGTTACGGAGCTATCCAAAAACTAAGCAGTATAGAACATGATTACCTGAAAGACGGATTTATCTCACAAAAGCAACAGGAAGAGTTAGCCGTTCCGGGATTAAGTGTACGTTACCTGAAAGAAACAGTAGACGTGAGTGACCAGATTTTATCTGCTACAGCTTCAATTGATGATGAGTTTAAACGTATTACAATAGCCGATTCAATAGGCCAGGCCATTTGTGATTCTATAGGAACAAATGATTTCTTAGCTGCAGAAGTTGTACCCTTTTATAACAGGAACAAATACTATCTGGTAGTATATAACGTATTTCGTGATGTTCGTTTAGTTTTTACTCCTCCAAGTTCTGTAGGGAAATTTGGTGGTGATACTGATAACTGGATGTGGCCACGCCACACAGGAGACTTTTCAGTTTTCCGTGTATATGCAAATGCAGAAAATCAACCGGCTGAATATAGTGATGCTAATCGCCCTTATCAACCAAAGTATGTTGCCGAAGTTTCAATTCAAGGATATACAGATAAAGATTTTGCAATGACATTAGGATTCCCCGGAAGTACGGATCGTTATCTTTCTTCGTGGGGAGTGGAACAACGGATCGAAAACAGTAATAAGCCACGAATTGAAGTACGCGGAATTAAACAGGATATATGGAAAGAAGCAATGCTTGCCAGTGATGCTGTACGTATTAAATATTCTTCCAAATATGCAGGTAGTTCCAATTATTGGAAAAACTCGATTGGTATGAATCGTGGATTGGCAAATTTAAATGTTATTGAACGGAAAAAAGCAGATGAAGCAGCATTTGCTGCATGGATAAACCAAAATCCAGAGCGTAAATCAACATATGGCGACGTGCTGAATTTACTGGAAAAAGGATATACTTCCGGAGCCGAATATCAGACTTATTTAACTTATCTGATTGAAGCATTTGCTTCCGGAACTGAAATTGTACGATTAGCCCGTATGATAGGCAGTGTAGATGTGAAGAACAGTACTCCTGAAGAAATTGACGAAATTTTGGACGGACAGATTGCTGCATTCTTCAAAGACTATGAGCCTGCTCTCGATCAAAAGGTGCTGCCTGCTATGCTGCAAATTGTAAAAAAACAGGTGCCTGCTCAATATTTGCCGGATATTTATGCCAAAATAGATAAAAAATATAAAGGCGATTATGCGAAATATACAACAGATCTGTTTAATAAGACACAGATTTTATCATACGATAATGTGGCTCGGTTATTAAAAGACAAGGAGCAATACAGTAAGATGATGAAAAAAGACCCGGCAATCGAGTTATCATTATCTACCATCTTTTCAATTTACGAGATGCAACAACTGATCAGCGAAGCAGGCGACGATATTGATAAAGGAGAAAGATTATTTATGGCCGGACTACAGGAAATGTATCCTGAAAAAACATTTTATTCGGATGCTAACTTCACCATGCGTTTGAGTTATGGTTCCATTGGCGGATACCACCCTTTCGATGCAGCATGGTATGATTATTATACAACTGAAAAAGGTATTTTTGAAAAAGAAGACGATACAAACGATGAATTCTGGGTTCAGCCGGAAATTCTATCATTGCTCAAAAACCGTGATTATGCCCCTTATAGTAATGACAAAGGTGAATTACAACTTTGCTTCCTGACAAATAATGACATTACCGGAGGAAATTCAGGGAGTCCGATTTTCGATAAGAATTGCCGGGTTATCGGTTTGGCATTCGACGGAAACTGGGAAGCGATGAGTGGCGACATTGCATTTGAACCTGAGTTACAACGCTGCATTGGCGTAGATGTACGTTATATGCTCTATATGATTGACAAATGGGGCAAATGCCAACGTATTATTGATGAACTTAAATTAGTAAAATAGATCATATGCTGCTTTCTCTTATTATACCCGTATATAATCGGCCTCAGGAAATTGACGAGTTATTACAAAGTTTGACAAACCAAACAGAGGATGGTTTTGAAGTAATCATTGTAGAAGATGGTTCACAAATAAAAAGCCTGGATATCGTAGAAAAATATCAGGATAAGTTTCCTTTGTCATATTATTATACTCTTAATGGGGGACCCGGACAGGCACGCAACTATGGGGCAACCAAAGCAAACGGAGTATATTTAATTGTATTAGATTCAGATTGCATTATTCCACCGGATTATATCAGAGAAGTAAAAGAAAACATCGAAAAAACAAATGCTGATGCATTCGGAGGCCCGGATCGGGCTTCCGATAGTTTCACACCTGTACAGAAAGCCATTAATTACTCCATGACTTCTTTTTTTACCACAGGAGGTATCCGGGGAGGTAAAAAGAAAATGGATAAGTTTTATCCGCGAAGTTTCAATATGGGAATAAAAAGAGATGTATACGAAGCCCTGGGAGGATTTGCAAAGATGCGCTTTGGTGAAGATATAGATTTCAGTATACGTATCTATAAAGGTGGCTATAAAGTTGCTCTATTTCAATCAGCCTGGGTTTATCATAAAAGAAGAACTGACTGGAAGAAATTCTGGCGACAAGTATATAACTCCGGTATAGCTCGTATTAATTTGTATAAGAAATATCCCGAATCATTAAAACTAGTACACTTTCTCCCCGCTTTATTTACAGCAGGGACCATTTGCTTCCTGATAGGAAGTATTTTTTGTTGGTGGAGCATTCTTCCGCTGGTGTTCTATGCTTTCATCATCTTTATTGATTCTTCTATTCAAAATAAGAGCATAAAAATAGGATGCTTATCTATTATAGCATCCTATATTCAATTAATTGCATATGGTAGCGGCTTCTATTCAGCCGTATGGAACCGCTTAATCCTCCGTAAAGGAGAATTTGCGGCATACGAAAAAACGTTTTATAAATAAATTTATCCTTCTACCTTTTCCGTTTTAACTGATCTGAATTGTTGCCACACAGAATATCCAATAGCACCAATTACCAACAACAATATCAGGAAAGAACTATATGCAGTTACATTCGCTGCTACGACATAAGTGTCCGGATAAAATTCAAATTCAATCAGATGTTTTCCTGCCGGTATACGCATGGCTCGCAATGTCCAGTCAGCCCTGAAATGTGAAGCCGGTTGACCATCAATTGTGGCTTTCCAGCCCGGTTGATAATATATCTCAGAGAAAACTGCTAACTGCTCAGAATTTGTCACAGATGTATATGTTAACCGGTTCGGACGATAATTATCTAATTTGATTGTAGCCGTAGAATCAACTGTGGGCACAAATCCATTCAATTCATCAGCAAAACGTTTATCTACCACAGCTGTTCGTAATGGATTAATCTCATTCAAAGCAGCAATCTCTGCATCCGCATTTTCAACAATCTTAAAATCCGGAACAAACCACGCATTGCCATAGGCATACGGATTCCGAATAGCTGCTGCCTCTGGATTGTATATAACATAACGTGTATTTAACATATTTAGCGAAGGTGTATTTGCAAAAACAGACACAATACTTTCCAATGTTTGAGCTCCCGAAAAAGATTGAATGATCATATTTAATTCTCCACTTAGCCTATGATCTATCAACTCCTGATAGCGCCGTAGTTTAACCGCATGATATCCACCAATAGAATGATGATAATAAGATGTAACCGTTTCCTGAAACGGATTATTTAGATTAAGCACACGGAAAGAAGGATCTGTATCTTTTAAAATTAGATTATCAGCAACAGAAGCCTTATACGATTCCTGTGGAGTTTCTTTAGTAAAATTAGAATCGTTCAGGTAACGTTTATCTACTACCCATAAATCCACCAATGTCAATACTGCTATCCCGGCACAAACCAGAGGAACAATCTTTTGTTTATTTTTGGATCTTATAAATAAGAAAATCAAACCTGCCCCTGAAAGAATAAATATCAGCGACCGTAATGCATCCGACGAAGCCATTGCCGAACGATCCTGCAATAATGCCGAATACCAGGGCTGTTTATCATATCCCGATTGTATATCATATCCCGACTCAAAGCTTAAAAACAGATCCGGGAGTAACCAGATCAATAAACAAATACCTCCGGTTAAGGATAATGACCAAATAAACCCTCTTTTTAAGACTTTTGTATCAACTTTCTGTTCTACGATTTCTTTCAATCCCCAGAATGCAATGATAGGAAACACAAATCCTGTGATCGATAGAGCCATTTCGACCGTACGGAATTTATTATTCATAGGTAAATAATGGAACATAAAGTCATTAAACCAATCCAGATTTCTACCTAAAGCAAGGAATGTCGTAAACACAGCGCCTGCAAACAGCCACCATTTCATTTTATTCTTAATAACAAACATGCCTAATACAAAAAGAAAACAGACAATCGCTCCAAAATATACCGTACCCTGTGTAAAAGATTTATCACCCCAGTAAGTAGGCGCCTGTACCTCTTTCCCAACCTGGGCGCCGGCTGTGCGTAAAGCTTTATAAAAATTTGAAGAATTGTCTAAAGTATAGCCTGACCGGCCTCCATATACGTTCGGAATCAGAAACGTTAACAACTCGGCTTTCCCATAACTCCACTGAAAAGCATATTCTTTATCCAGCCCCGATGAGATTTTCTCACCGGCAGCTGTAGTTGTTGTCAGTTCGGTTGCTCCCCGTATGGATGATTGCGCCAATTCCCAGTCTGTATATAATTTTTGAGTATTGGGCAAAACGGATAAAACTACCGCTGCCAGCATAATTAATGAAGTTTTAATTAACTCCGGCACCTCTTTTGTTTTTATTTTCCACACAATAAAACCAATGTAAACAGACAAGCAAAGAAACATCAGATAGTAGGTAATTTGAGGATGCCCGTTTGATAAAGAAAAAGCTACTCCTAACAGAAATAATACTCCCCCCCACAAATATTTTCGTTTAAACAATAAAAACATCCCGGCTAATGTTAAAGGCATATAAGCAATTACATACGCTTTGACAATATGCCCGGCTTCAATAACAACGATATTATAGGTTGCGAATGCAAATGCAATGGCGCCTCCAATAGCCAGCCACCAATTGGCCCCCATGACACACATCAGCATATAAAAACAGATTAACCCAATAAGTAGCATGGAAAGATTTGTATAGCCAATATTTTTTAAAGGAGCTTCCAATAAACCTACTCCCGGAATATTCGGACCAAGCTTCCCATATCCTGTAATATAAGGCATCCCACCAAACATGGCATCAGACCATGCACTAAACTCCCCGGGTTGTGCAGTTCTTGCATACTGATCCATTTGACTATGTCCCATACCGATGGCCTTTATATTATCTCCCTGTACCAGCACTTTTCCTTCGAAAACCGCCGGTTTAAAATATATTACCGATAGAGCAATAAAGATCACTATTGCTAAAAGATGTTTACCCCATTCTTTTAATATTGCCTGCATTTTATTCTATATTTTATTATTCTTTTCCTGTGAAACACTTTGCCCAATAGAAACGAACGGCAAACCAGACATGTAAAATTAAGGTTACAAATTTACCATAAAATTTGCACATAATAGCATACCGTTCTCTTAAAGAAGCTTTCCGGTTAGATGTAGTCATACCTTCATATAAATAATCCACCAGTATAAGTTTGGAGTTAAGAATTGACTTTGCCTGCTTCATACACTTTATACACCAGTCAAAATCTGCAGAGAAACGATATTGCAAATCATATTCCGGAGCTAATTTTCGTTTTACAATAAAAGCCTGATGAGAAACCAACATTCCCATCCGAAAACTCTTCCATGATAAATGCCGGAGTGGTTGAAGCCGTCGCCTTCCAATAACAAGCCTGCATGAATCTATCAAATCCGTTTCACCGTATAAAATATCAGGCACATTATTTTGGATTGCAAGAGTTGTCAACTCTGATAAAGTATTTTCATGTTTAAGGCTATCGCCTGCATTTAAAAACCAGACATAATCCCCTGTTGTTTTTTTCAGTCCTTTGTTCATTGCATCATACAACCCCTTATCAGGCTCGCTGATCCAATAAGCTACTTTGTCTTTATATTTTTCGATAATACCTTTTGTCCCATCCGATGAATCACCATCAATAATAATATATTCGATCTTTTTATAAGACTGGTTTATAACACTCTTAATCGTATCTTCCAATACATTTGCAGCATTATAAGTAACTGTAATAACAGAAAAAATTAATGAATTCAACTTACTTTCCGGGCTAAAATTACCGTATTAAAATAAAGTTCCTGTTTTTCAGGAAGAATCTTTGACAAAACTAAACCAGTGATACAGACTGGAGAGATAAAGATTATGTTCAGTATTAAATTGACATATTTGTTTTTCACGTATAATAGCTGTCGCAAGTAAGTCATCCACAACTGAACAACGACTTCCATGAAACAACCCGTTTTCTCTTCCTTCATGATCTCAAACCCATTATCGTTTAAAACTTTTCTCAACCCAATAGAGGTAAACCGTCTAAAGTCAAACGGAAGTTCGTGTTCCTGCCAAACAAAAGGTACGGTTACCAATATCTTTCCATGAGGTTTTAGCACCCTTGACAGTTCGCGGCAAGATTCGTTCATATCGGGGACATGTTCAAATACTTCACTCGATAAAATCGAATCGAAAGTTTCCTTTTCAAAAGGAATTGTTTTACCATCATAGTATACATCTACCTTTTCTTTTACATGATCATGCCCTTCATTCTTAATATCGATACCGACGTACTCCCCCACGCGAGGGGGGGGGGAATAATACCTCATAAGGCTTCGTACCACAGCCAAAATCCAAAAGCCTCCCGCTTAACTCAGGCGCGAATAAAGCGACTTTACGAACTAAATGTTTGCGGATAAAATAAAACGGATTAATAAAAACACTTATCAATCCAGGAAAAAACTGCTGATGCAAATAACACTTATTAAAATAGTTCAACATAAATATCAGAACTGATTAAGAGTTTCTATAACTTTCAATATATTATCCTGCATATGTCCAAAAGAAATAGGTAAACTAAGAGTTGTACGGTGGATCTCTTCCGAAATCGGATAGTCACCATCAAAAATGCCTTGCATAGCTTTTTGTTTATGAGGAGGGATCGGATAGTGAATATCTGTCTTGACACCATTTTTCAACAAATACTCACGAAGTTTATCTCTTTCCGGATGACGTATATTAAATATATGAAAAACATCATCACATTCAAGCGACCTGAATGGCAATATAAAATCACTTTTCAGACCTTCGAAATACAAATCTGCTAATTTCTTTTTATGTGCATTTATTTCATCTAAATATTTCAGTTTTATAGATAAAAAGCCTGCTTGTATTTCATCCAGACGAGAATTAAATCCGACATAATCATTCTGATATTTTATTTTGGAGCCATAATTCCGGAGAGCTTTAAACTTTTCAGCCAAAGAATCATCATCAACCGTGATAGCCCCGGCATCCCCCAATGCACCCAGATTTTTAGTCGGATAAAAAGAAAAAGCGCCAATGCCAAAAGATCCTACTTTCTTGCTTTTATATAGTGCGCCGTGTGCCTGTGCACAATCTTCAACCAAAAGCAAATCATATTTACGGATTATGTTCATTATAGGATCCATATCACAAGATTTCCCATATAAATGTACGAGCATAATTGCTTTCGTCTGTGACGTAATTTTCTCTTCAATCAATGAAGGATCAATATTATATGTACGAATATCAGGTTCCACCAATACCGGTTTTAATCCACATTGTAATATTGATAAAATAGTTGCAATATAAGTATTGGAAGGAACAATTACTTCACTTCCCGGAGGAAAATCCGCCTGCCTCAACGACAGCATTAATCCATCCAAACCGGAAGCAACCCCAATACAATGCCGTACACTACAATAATCAGCAAATTTATCTTCAAAGACCTTTACCTGATCTCCTAAAATGTACCACCCTTTTTCCAAAAAACGGGCAAACCAAATTTTATATTCATCTTCAAATCTTTTGTTTGAAGATGCTAAACTTTCATACTCAATCATAAGGCTCGTAGATATAATCTGCTGGGTCAAAAGACTCAGAAGCTAAAACCATCAAAATAGCATCCTTACTAAAATGATGCATTGTATGCCAATCATTCGGTTCAAGAATTAAACATTTGTGAGGTACATCTAACATAAATTCTTCTTTTAAAACTCCTGTATTATTCGAAATAATGCAGCTACCCTGAATACAAACCGCAACTTGTCTCGTTTTATGATGCCTGTGTCCACCTCGCACAGAATCATCAACACCATAAATATAAAATATCCTCTTTATATCGAAGGGAATAACTTTTTCGATAACAGTTAAATTTCCCCGTTCATCCGTATATGTTTTTAAATCAATTATCCGGGCCATTCTGTTCATGTAACAATTTTATATAATACAATTCTTTAAATCCTCTGCGTAAAAAAACTTCCAATAAATATTTTATCTTTTTAAAACCGGAAAGGTAAACTTCGGAATTTTTAATCTGTGGGAATTGATTTCTTATTCGCTGAATCTCTTTCATATAAGGATTAAAAAGTAAACGGATCACACTGCTCTTTCTCTTATAATAGGGTCTGGGAGAGAAATAAAACGGAGAAACAAATGTAAACGAGTGAAAATGGGTAAAAATCACCTTAAACCTGTTTCCTGTTGCGATCTCCGTACCGACTACAAATTCTTTTTCCCCAACAAAAGTATATTGCTGCATATTCCATGGAGCAACGCCGGCTCCCAAATTCTCACAAACGTATACACCGTCAAATCTTTCAGGCCAATCATCGAGATATTTCTGATCACCAAAACGGTTCTCCTCAAAACGGTTATAGCACCATTCTATGCAGACATTCCGCCACCAGTTTAAAACCTTTAATCCTTTTTCGTTATTCTTAAATGTAACAAACTGTACACAATATATTCCTGTTTTATTGCTCTGGTCATATTTCTTTGTATAATGGTGCGGAGTAATTAGAACAGAGTTATCACTCATTTCATTAATCAATATCTCTGGAGTTGAGAAAAAGTATAAATCTGAATCCAAATATGTACAGCTATCAACATCATACCGTTTTAAAATATATAAAATCGTCGAAGAAGTACAAGTCCAGCAATATTCTCCTCTTGTACGTGTCGGTTTAACTTCCAATAATTCCGGATCCTCAAATTCATATAGCGATATGGCAGTCAAATGTTCGAGGTTCATCTCTTTCAATATGTAATAGCATTTATCATCAAATGCAAAAACGTATAAATGAAAATCTTTACAATAATGCACTAAAGAATTGTACATTGCCAATCCTCTTGAAAGATATCCAGAATCAAATAAAGTACAAAAATTCAGCATTACTTTTTAAGTTTAAAAACAAATCCTTTATATTTTGCCGGTATATTAGTAATATCAAGACTGTCAAAATCAAACATCAGATCATAACCCTTTTCTGATAAAAAATTCAATAATACACTTTCGCTGAAAAACCAACAAGGATATAAGGCGTCATAGATCTTTGGATGAACTTTTTGCGTTGTTAATCGCATTTTATCATTGAATGTAAATCCCGTACGATCAATGATAATATACTGAAACCGCTTCTCAATAACCTCTTTTAAAACAACGTATGGCTCCTCCAAATATTGAAGAACACTGGAAAATAGTATTCCCTGAATCTTTTTGTTTGAAGATTCAATACATTTATCCATTGTATAATAAAATTTCAGATTCTCATTTTCAAAAGAATGTTTACCTTCTTCTACAAAATTAGGTTGTTCAACGATATTCCAACTAACAGAAAGCAAGCTGTCTAAAAAATGTTTATTTTGAAAATAAGTACTTCCTAAAGAGCCTCCGAAATCAATTATATGCAATTCGCCTTTGTTTTGTGCCGCAATCCATAATAATGCAGATAATATCTCCCATGCATATTCTATTTTATCAAAAACAACTGAATCTCGTTCATAAACAACTTCGCCATTTTTTACTTTTAATAAAGCAGCCTTTACTTTCTCTAATATATTATCAGCATCATACCCTATTGACTCTTGTTCTGCTTCTTGCCAAGACTTATAATCGCCTTGCCATCCCCACTTTTTCAATGAGACAAATAGTTTATCCGGCAATAGTTGTATAACCCTTTGCTTCATTTCTTTCCGATCAACTTTTTTAACCAAGATTTTATTTTTCTGTTTAACAATGTATATCGAAAATAATAAACAAAAGCCTTACGTGCTTTTAGATTTTCTTTCGTATCAATCTTCTCTACTAATATAGGAGTTTCTGACAATTCAACTACAAATTCATCACTTACATCACAATTTGTGCCACTACCATCACTTCCATTATGAAATATAAGCGAACGGCTTGGATAAAGTGTCAATTTATTTTTCAAGAATGCCGACGCATACCAACGAATAGCCCATGAACCGACATTTCCTCTTGCCTGGTTTTCCAACATTGTTGTGTAAGGATAGGATCCAGAAAAGTCAAATTCTTTCTCTAAATACCTATTTTTTAGTTCAGCTAATAAACTATTACTATCTTTGACAAACAAATCCCATCCTCTTTTCCATGTACCCCATCCTAAACAATCAGCACCACGGATAAAAAAAGATTCAGGTAATTTCTGTTTTAACGGATAAACATAACCATGAACGGAGATAACATCATCTTCATTTTCATAGATATTCATAGCTTCATTCATATACTTCAAAAAATATGGCGATGTTAACAGATCATCTTCTAATACAATAATACTTCCGTATTCGTTAACAATACGGGTAACACCATCGATAATGTTATTTGCCAGTCCAAAATTTTCTGTTCTTTCTATTATAGTGACTGATTTAAAACCTGTGATATTTTTCAAGTAACACCGTGTTTCATTTACTCCGGCAGTTGCTTCTTCGTTTTTCGCAGCGTCAGAATAAATAATCAAATCACTATCTTTTGCATACTCATTTTTTAATAATGCTTCTATCGTTAATTGAGTATGCAACGGACGATTATATGTAAAAACAACAATAGGAGCTAATTTCATCAACATATTATAGCCTTCCGTCAGCTAGTGATTTTTCTAAGAAACCTTTGACATCAAAAAGAATAATTGGCAAATTCTTCACAAAAGAGAAATCTATTTCCTTAAACTCATCATGAGCTACTGTTAAAATAATTCCGGAATATTCTTTTAAATCAGGCAACTTTTCTAATAGTTCAACTCCATATTCTTTCCGGACTTCATCGCGTAATGCATATGGATCATAAATATCCACAGCCACATTATAATCTAACAATTCCTGATAGACATCTATCACCTTGGTATTCCGTATATCCGGACAATTCTCCTTAAAAGTAAAACCGAGAATCAAAACTTTACTATTGGCGATTTTTATACCTTTACGGATCATCAGCTTCACTACTTTCGACGCAACAAATCGTCCCATTTCATCATTAACCGAACGCCCGGATAAGATCACTTGTGGATTATATCCTAAACACTGCGATTTATGCATCAGATAATATGGATCCACACCGATACAATGACCGCCAACTAATCCCGGAAAAAATCTCAAGAAATTCCATTTGGTGGAAGCTGCCTCCAAAACCTCATTGGTATCAATTCCCATTCGGTCAAAAATTAAAGACAGTTCATTCACAAACGATATATTTACATCGCGTTGTGCATTTTCTATCGCTTTTGAAGCTTCAGCTACCTTGATACAAGACGCTTTGAACGTCCCTGCTTTAATGATCGAATTATAAAGAATCTCTACTTGATCTGCAGTTTCTTTCGACGATCCAGAAACTACCTTTCGAATAGTTGTTAATGTATTTTTTTTATCACCCGGATTAATACGCTCCGGTGAATATCCACAAAAGAAATCCATATTATATTTCAATCCGGATTTCTCTTCCAGCACAGGAACACAGTCCTCTTCCGTACATCCCGGGTATACTGTTGATTCATAAATCACAATATCCCCTTTTTTCAAAACAGAGCCGACTGTAGACGATGCACTTAATAAAGGCCCCAAATCCGGCGTTTTAAATTTAGTAATGGGTGTCGGAACAGTAATTATATATACATTACAGGATGCAATATCTTCAACTTTAGAGCTCAAACTCAACCCATAATCAACTGAATCAGATAATTTCAATACATATTGCAATTGTTCTTCATCAACCTCTTTAGTTTGGTCAATCCCACTTTGTAGCTCTTCTATACGTTTTTTATTTATATCAAAACCTATTGTAGGATATTTATTACCAAACTCAACGGCGAGTGGTAAACCTACATACCCCAAACCAATTATTGCTATTCTATACATTTTTTTATATATCAATCTATTCAATAAATTGTTCTTTTCCATCCTAAAGATCCTGATCTAACAAAAATGTCTCAACTTCTCCGGTCAAAGAGACAATCAAAATACTAAAAAAAGTTGGTCATTTTCTTTTAACCAGTTTTCCTATAGCACTATTTTGCATCCCGAGTTATCCCTCCAAAAAAACAATTTGCCCATTCATACTAATATTTATATAGCCCTCAGGCATAATCACAATCTTATTTTCATTATTTGATAGCCAGGCCCCCCACCAACTAAAAGTACTATTGGCAATAATAAAATTTGAACATAAACTCATTAACTTCAATTCATATAATTCATCTTCAAAGTTTTCAATAAAACAAAAGTTATATTTTGAAGTATCATTATTTTTTTTGCACCATTCAATATCATCCGAAAAAATGTAAAAATCTGGAGACACTGTATTATTACAAAAGTATTTAATAGCTTCTTGATAATAATCCAAAGATAATAAAAAATTATATTCTATTCTTCTAAAATGAATTGCAACACTATTAGCAGAAGCCTCTATTTTTTCTTTATAAAAAGAAAAATCAGGGCGAGATTCTACATAAAAAGCCAAATCATTTAATAATTCATTTCTTATATCTTTAAAATTTAGGGATTGCCAATAGCCTTGAAAATAAATAACCGATTTTGAAAAACCAGAAAAAAAGTCCATTGGAATTTGAACTAATGCATTAGATAAATCTTCTTCAAACAAAACGACATTTGGAAAAATAATCTTTTTCAGTACATTTTTCTTATTTACTAATGGGAATAAAGTATAATAAATCGCCACAGTCTCAATTGAGATATTAAACCTATTTAATTTATATTTCCTATGATATCCATCATTAGTAAAACCTGTTCTTTTCTCCAAAAAAACAGGTATATGATATCTCAGTGATAACAATTTTGCGAACGCATAAATAAAAAGCTGGTTACCAATGCCTCCCCATACTCTAACTATAGCGACCTTATTTTTCATTTAAAAAAAATTTACAAAATGGAAGCAAGCGTTTTACATATCTTTTTAACGCCATTAATTTCTCACTAAAATAAACTTTCATATATAAAATGAATGATTCTGATTTAGCCGAGTTAAGAATATCTACGCAAATACTATCCTGTATATTTTTATTTTCATATTTAGAAAAAAAGTCAGTCAGATATTCTGCTCTCTTTTTGTAAGTATGTTTATTTATAGCTTCTACATATCCCTGCTCTGCAATTTTTTTTACTTCATTTTCATGGTTCAAATAATATCTTATTTTACTTATCATATCTGATAAATCTATGCACTCAACAAGGTGTTTATTATTTATAAAAGGATTATCTTCAGACAGTTTTTCTGATAATAGAAAACCTCTGCATCCTAGTACTTCAAAAAGACGCGTTTCCGTATCAAGAAATTCTTCCGAATGAATATTCAAGATAATTCTAGACCGATTAACCATTTTAACCATATCTTCACCATATACACCATTTACTATATAAAGAGAACAATGTTTCTTTATTTCATTAAGCCATTTCTTTCTTCGGTTTAGCATATTACCTATGAATAAAACATCGATATCTTTTTCAATATTTTCCATAGGATAATGTATTTCGGGATCAAAACCGTTCAATAAAACACTAATTTGCTCCTCTTTTAACCAATTATTAGCAATAACAGCCTTTTTACAAGCCTGTGTATGGACAAAAACATGATCAAACAATTTACTTTGCAAAAGTCTATCCTGATCCCTGTTTCTTGAAACTAATTCAGAAGCCCAAAAGAACTTTGGTCTATTAATTGCTTTTAGTATTTTTATAGGGAAAAAGTCTCCCCTTTGAAGTAAGAAATAATCAAATGGCTCTACCGTTTTTATCTGATTTACAATACCTTTTCGATATTTTCTGTAATCTATACAAATTGTCTTATTTCCTCCATCAATAAATCCCTTATTTACAAAATGTTCTGCACCCCATCCTTTATTATATTCGTGGACTGCTATGTATAATATTTTCTTATGAAGTGTTAGTTCTTTTTCCATTTTTTCCAATAATAAAAAGCATAAGGTATTATATTGTATTTCCCATTATTGTTTTTTTCATATTTAAGTATCATATTCTTTAGACTTTTATCTATCGGCCTGGCTTTTACATTTTCAAAAATAGAACATATTTCCTGATACCTTTCTTTCCAATTATACTTTTCTTCTGCTGATATCCTTGCTTGCTTTTGGTAAACTTTGAGTTTATTCCTGTTTTCAACATAAAACCGCATATTATCCTCAAGTGATTTCTGAGATAGTTTGCACTGAGGCCAGAAATAACCATCACTTCGCGAATATAGATATTCAATATCTGTTAATCGACCATTTTCTGCATTATTAATAAACTCATTCATGGGTTCATTATTACTTACAATACATGGCAATCCACAAGATAAAGCTTCGACCACGGACAAACCTAAACCATCTAATATAGATGGATATACATAAACATCTCCCAATGAATATAGCCCAGGTGCAGCCACGGTCTTATTTATTATTGAAATATCAGGATTATTTTCCGCTATGCTACATATATTTTTGTTTAAATAATCATCTAACTTTTCCTGAGTATGAATTATTAATTTACTATTTTCAGCACAAACACTATTGAATGCCTGTATAACAGAACCGGTTCCTTTTCTAGTAGGGTTCATACCTGCAGAGTGAAAAAAAACAAGATCTTCTTTCTCTTCTTTCTCCTCATAATTGAACAACTCAATATCAGTACCCCATCTAATATAATATGATTGAGGAATGTCTTTAAATAAGCTATAGTGCCTTTTCGTATTGCAAATAACAAAATCGTAGGCATGAAAGAAAGGTACTGTTATTTCGGTATAATAATCAACATAAGTCCCAGCGATTATACCCATCTCTTTGCACCATAAAACCGGTTCCCACCAGTTTTGTTCATTAAATAGAATAATTTCAATATTTTGCTTATTTATCCAACGTATAAAATCATTTTTGTCAATACTGGTGGCCCCGTAAAAATATTTCTTTGATCTTTTACCCCACGTTATATTATCTTTATTCCATACCTTATCTTTTTTAGCATAAGCCTCACCCCCTCTTGCATATACAAAAATATGATTATTTTTATTTGATTTCAGCGCGTCGACATACTGTCTTGATACATAGGCAGCCCCTCTTTCAAACCATGTACTTACAATACCGATATTCATATTATTTTTATTTTGTATATAAAAATGCTCCCAGAAAAAGAATCACATTTCAAATCTTTTTCATCAGAATATATCTACATTTTTTATTCAGATGGTATGATTTTCTATCAAGAAGTTATTCAAAACAATCAAACTATCTAATCCACCTACGAATTAGCAACTTTTCATTTTTCTTTAGAATAACTTTCACAAATATCACGATTCTTTTTCGACTATTATTCTAAAACAATATAATTTTAATTCATCTGAAAAGACGGCATTCTCAGGCAATTTTGTTTCAAATTTACCCAAAAATTTAAACTTATTTTGTTTCAAAATCTCTTCCATATAATCTAAATTTATTCTTGGAAAATCAAATGTCATAATCAATTTGCCTCCAGGCTTTAACACCCTGCCAAATTCCTTGATTGACTCTAATATCATTTTTTTCCCAATGTCAGATATTGCAGTCCAAATTCCACGACCATTAAATTTCAATCCACCAATAGAATTTCTAAAATCAGGCAAATGCTCTAAAACGGATATACAAAACACTTTATCAAAAAAATTATTACTATATGGCAGCGAGTTTATTGAACAACATTGATTATGTATTTTATTTTGCAATTTGCATAAAACATCTAATTTGTCTTTAAATTCTTCTGGACATGGTTCTATTTTTTGCAAATCTTTAACTACATCCGGATCTATATCAAATGCATGAACTTCCTTGCATTTATCTACACAGAAATATTTAAACGGATGAAATACTCCGCTTGCAGCATCAAGAATAACATCATTGGATTCAACAAAATTCTTACACCATTCATACTCGTAGAATCTACTCCACCAACTTTTACTTAATTCATAAACAAAAAAACTTGAATGAGGATCCTCAAGAGTAAAAAAACGTGAGTCAGAAATCATATGTTTTATCTCCTATTTATAAAATATTAGCACTTCCGATAATTCATTTTATATCATTTTCCTAGAGTCAAGTGCATTAAAACCCCTTGAAAAAGAGTTGCAAAGTAAATTAATATTTTATTATAAACCATATGAAAAAGATGTGAATTGAGAAAACGAATACTGCTTTATTTTCATTCTATTTATTTTTCCCCAAAATCCTTTTCAGAAAACCTATTGATTCCTTGAAAATAATAGATTTGCTTTTTTTCATTATGACTATATATATTAATGCAACAACAACAATTTTGATCAGTAAATTTAGATAATTATTATAATCTATGGTAATAACAACAAGCCAACCCACAAATATTGAAATTAAAGTGGAAAACAGATATGGAAAAAGATCTTTTATTACATCTCTTAAACGGAGTCCAATAAGTTTATTAATATAATAATGGCTAAATAATATACCTTCAAAGTTACCTAATATATAAACAACAGTCATTATTTTAATACTGGCTGAAATCATACATACCACAATCCCAATTTGCAAAATAGAAAGAAACAACACACTCCACATGTAAATATTAGATTTATGAAGGGATAACAACATGTTCGTATATAGCAACCATATAAAAGAAAAACTTCCCCACACGCAAAAACTTTGTAGAAAAAATAAACTATCGATCCATTTCTCCCCAACTGTAATAAGTATAAACTCTTTACCAACAAAAGCTAAACCAAGTAAACAAGGAAAAGATATGAAAGCACCAAAGCGAATCATTTTTCTAAATATATTTACCAGTCTTTCCCTATCGTCATTAGCTTGTACCAAAACAGGCTGTGCAACATTAAGAAGCATCCCATTCATCACTGTTGATCCCAATGAAACCCATTTATTACCTTGTGCATAATATCCGGTCTGTACTGCACCATAATAACGCCCGAATACAATAGAAAGAATGTTTCCTGTGAGTTGAACAATAATACTTGTTATAAACACTTTAGAACTAAAACCAAGCATTTCTTTTAAAGGTGAAAAATCTATTCTAAAAGTCGGTCGCCAGGAAGAAAAATACCAGCGGAGTACAGTAGAAACAAAACTTTGTGTAATTGCCTGAACAGCTAATCCCCAAAAAACATATCCGTTTAAAGCAAGGATAAGACCGATTATTCCTGAGCATAGTACAGAACAAAAATCAATAATTCCACGTTGTTTAGCCATAATGTTTTTCAGTAAAAATGCATTATGAGCAATGCCTAAACTGGAAAAAAGGAAACTCAAAAACAAAAGTCGTGATAAATCTACTAAAACAGGCTGCTTATAAAACTCAGCTATTAAAGGAGCTGAAAAGAACAAAATTATATATATCAATAATCCCGAAAATAAACTAAACCAAAAGACGGCATTATAATCCTCATGTTTTATAATCTTTCTATTTATTAGAGCATTACTGAATCCACTATCCATAATTGTATTGGCAATCGCTGTAAAAATAGCAAGCATTGCAACCAAACCGTAATCATCCGGAGATAAAATCCGAGCGATTAGAATACCAAATATTAATCCAATAATCTGCTGCAAAAAGGTTCCTATCCCGCCCCAAAAAAGGCCTTTAGCCGTTTTTTCTTTTAAAGAAACTTCTGTCATCTTCTGGTTAATTCAAATATTCCGCAACCATAATTACAAATACAATTACTTTCTATAATATTTTCTGTTAGTTCCACATCCGGATAAAAATGATTTTGATCATCGATATAAGAAAACATATCGATATGATAATAAGGTACAATCATTTTTAGTAAAAAAGAAAGAGAAAAAACCCGATGAGCATGAAATTCTACCCTCTGTGGGCCAATAGGGACAGAGAAATAGAATTTACCACCTTTCCGTAACAGATTCGCTATATTACTGAACCCGGCCAGAAATCCATCAAAATTAATAGGGTCGCCATACCTACCTAATCCAAAATGTTCCAAAGCATGTAAACAAGAAATGGAAGATACACTTCCTTTTTCAATATTATTTTCGTCCATAATATCCAGTTGCTTAAAAACAACATTGGGTATTTTAATTTCTAGGGGCCGTATATCGAAAACTTCAATTTCTCTGAAAGAAGCTATATGAGCAATAAATCCATCAACACGACTTCCAATATCAACATGCGTTAACGGATTATTGAAAAAAATTCGTTGAGCTACAAATAAATCCTGAAAAAAATAATGGAAAGAAAGTGAACCCGCGTCATCTACACTGTCTGCATAGCAAGGCCGAAGTTTTGTAATTGGAAAGTCTATTGCTGAGTTCTTAGATTGAGCTAAAAACACATTTCTATCTTTTTTTAACTTCCAATAGTTTTTTACGGAAAAATTTCCTTGAAAGAAGTGAATGCCAATATATAAATAAGTATATCGATCAAACGTCCAGCGTATTTTCTTCTTAATTAACGATAGCTTCATTACTTTTTTCTATATCTAAACTATTATAATCTTCGCATAAACATCCCCACATGAAGTTTCTTGAAACTCATCAGAGTCAATAATCATTTTCATTTCTTCAGATTTAACCCATTCCGGCAAATGAAATATCATATCTTCTCCAATAGAATAATTAAATACATACCTTGAAGATATTTTTTCAAGCAACTCTATACACATTAAAGCCTTAGTCCTTTGTTCAGGAACAGCATATTCGAATGAAACCATTTTAACCGGTTTTGACAATCCTTTTAAGACTTCCGGTTCATACCCTTCCACATCAATTTTAATAAAAGAGGGTAAACCATACTCTTCTATTAAAAGATCCAAAGTAGTCATCTCTATCATCACTCGCTTATTCCAATCAAAATCTTTAAACCTTTCTTTTTTCATAGAATCTATCCATTCTTTTGAAAAAGATGAAATCGTAGTTGCATTAGATATGAAAAATTCAGAAGTACCCTCTTTTCCTCCAACTCCCTTAGGCACAATCACCCCGCCTCTATATTTTTTTAGTTTTTTTTGCAAATATTTGCGGCACTTCTCCTGAGGCTCAACGGCAATTACTTTTGCCCCCATTCTCAAGAAAGGAATTGTCCGATTTCCTATATTTGCTCCAATATCAAAAACCAAATCACCCCTATATACAATTTGCTTATAAAATTGTAGTATTTTTTCCTCATATTTCTTTTCTTGGATTTTCTCCGCTTTTGACGGAAACCACCGTCTTCTCAAATATAACAGTTTGTTCTTTATCGACATAATTAATATATTTATTTGATTATTATGTATACTACGAATCCTCGTCACTCCCACACAGGAATAACGAAAAACATACAAATATACATATTTTGTACATACTTCTCCATAAAAGAAGTACAAATTTATATCGAAGCACAACTCCGCCATAGTCAGGTTTTGTTGTCGCACACAGATTCCCGTTTTTCACAACAGACTTAACAGCCCTGCAGTAAACCCGGTACTACAATATACGTTCCACCCTTATTAATAGATACTACTACACGTTCGTTAATATTGATTTAGTAAAATCGAACATTAAATGCTTGATAAAAGTAAAATTGTTGAGGGAAGAAATATAGTATGGATTTAAATTCATAAAATCTAAATCCTGAGGTTGTAAAACCTCTGTTTTAATATTGTTTTCTATTTCCAAATTGTCTGAAAATGGTATATGGGATTGATTCTTAATAGCATTATCCAATAATGAAATAAGTGTTTGTTTGTTTTGCTTGGTAAAATTTTCTATGATAAATGGAATGGTAAATAATTCCCGGTGCTTAACAACGTCTCTCTCAATACCCCATGAAGAAGTTGTCATAAAAGCATAATATTGAGTATACA
Organism: Tannerella sp.; assembly: GCA_031285565.1. GTDB lineage: Bacteria > Bacteroidota > Bacteroidia > Bacteroidales > Tannerellaceae > Tannerella. The sequence goes on from JAITVY010000098.1 coordinate 59,794, forward strand.
ATTCTCTGTTTGCTAAGATATGAAAAAAGACGGTGATATCTAATACTGTATGAGTCGGATTGTTTTCAAATTTCTTTTGAGTTTTAGGTCATACAGTTTATGCTCTTTTACCCGAAAACGCAACACCCGCCATAGCCATATTTTTTAAAAATCCGGCCACCGGGAATTATAAAAATGCATAAAAATATGATTTACCACCCCAAAGAAATAACAAATACCAATAATATTTATATTTTTGAAAAATGGAAAATATACGGATAAATTATGTACGTCCGGAAAAATATTTTCAGACGTGCAAAAATAAATTTTCAGACGTATGAAAAAATATTTCCGCACGTGCGGAAATTGTAACGTAAGCTTTTCTGTCTAATTGTCTAACTATCTAATTTTAAAATGTCATGAGATTTAAGAAAATTCCGAAAATGAATCCGCAAGACCGACAGGTTCCGCCGAAGTTTTATGCATCACCTGTTAATTCGGGGAAAATAACATTGGATGATTTGGCCAATCGTATCTCACGCAGTTCGTCGCTCACACGCGGTGATATCCTGAATGTGCTCAGCAGTTTCCTGGACGAGTTGCCTGAATACCTGAAAGACGGTAAAAGCGTTCAATTGGGCGATTTCGGTACCGTGCGCCTTTCGTTCTCTTCCGATGGTGCAGACACTGCCGAAAATGTGAATGCTTCCCTGATAAAAAATGTAAAAGTGATTTTTACGCCGAACGTAAAACTGAAAGACGAATTGAGGCGTACCCCGTTCGAAGAACAGAAGTAAGAAAAATGCAAAGGCGCGATAAAAGGAGAATAAACACTTTTTCGCGCCTTTGTAAATCATCAAAAAGCCAATACATAAGGCCTGTCAGATAATTTTACGGAAATAATCAATCGTTTTTAGCAAACCATCGTCTAATTCAATAACTGACTGCCAATTATTCAGAACATCCCTGGCTTTTGATATATCAGGTTGACGCTGTACCGGATCATCCTGTGGTAAGGATTTAAAAATAAGTTTCGATTTTGAACCCGTTAGTTTCAATATTTTCTCTGCCAGCTCCAATATGGTAAATTCATTCGGATTGCCGATGTTTACCGGACCAATCAGATCTTCCGGAGTCTGCATCATCCGGATCATTCCCTCAACCAAATCATCTACAAACTGAAAGCTACGGGTCTGTTGCCCATCTCCATAAATAGTGATATCTTTATTCTGTAATGCCTGCACAATAAAATTTGACACAACACGTCCGTCATTCGGATGCATACGCGGACCATACGTATTAAAAATACGGATAATTTTTATGCGCACACCATTCTGACGGTGATAATCCATAAATAATGTTTCGGCACACCGTTTTCCTTCATCATAACACGAACGTATACCAATCGGATTTACATTGCCCCAATACGCTTCTGTTTGCGGATGCACATTGGGGTCACCGTATACTTCGCTTGTTGAAGCCTGAAGAATTCTGGCGGTCAAACGTTTGGCTAACCCCAGCATGTTAATCGCTCCCATAACCGAAGTTTTGATGGTTTTAATAGGATTATACTGGTAATGAATCGGCGATGCCGGACAAGCCAGATTATAGATCTCGTCAACTTCAGCATAATAAGGACTTATAACATCATGTCTTACCAATTCAAAATACGGATTATTAAGCAAATGAGCAATATTGGTTTTCGAACCGGTAAAATAATTATCCAGACAAATAACATCATTACCTTCGTTCAACAATCGCTCGCATAAATGTGAGCCGATAAAACCGGCACCCCCTGTAACAAGTATACGATTCATATATTTCTAAAAATTAATGCTTCTGGCCAATACTATAATAAATAAAACCATTTTTTTCCATCTCTTTCGGATCATATATATTCCTGCCGTCTACAATTACACGCTCTTTCATTTCCTTTTTCAAACGCGGAAAGTCCAACATTCTGAATTCACTCCATTCTGTCATTAAAAGCAATGCATCAGCATCCACAATCGCCCCATAAAGCGATTTCGAATAATTCACTTTATCTCCCAAATAAAGTTTTTTAGCTTCATCCATGGCAACAGGATCATAGACATTTACCGTGGCTCCCGCTTCAATTAACTTATCAATAACCACTAAAGAAGGAGCTTCGCGCATATCATCAGTATTTGGTTTAAAAGACAATCCCCATATTGCAATGTTTTTCCCCTTTAAATTCATGTTAAAATGAGAGAACAGTTTATTAAAAACAACCGACTTCTGACGTTCATTTACGTTTTCTACAGCTTTCAATACCTCCAGCAAATAACCGTTTTCAGATGCAGTTTGTATCAATGCCTTAACATCTTTCGGGAAACAACTTCCTCCATAACCTGTACCCGGATATAAAAACCTCATACCAATGCGTGGATCGGCACCTATACCTTTACGTATCATATTTGCATCAGCACCTAATAATTCGCATAAGTTAGCAATATCATTCATAAAACTGATCCGCGTTGCCAACATTGCATTAGCAGCATATTTTGTTAATTCAGAAGAAGCAACATCCATAAATATAATCGGATGTCCATTAAGCAGAAACGGCTTATATAATTTCTCCATCACTTGTTTGGCTTTTTCAGATTCAATACCAACAACAATACGATCAGGTTTTAAAAAATCATCAATAGCGTTTCCCTCTTTCAAAAATTCAGGGTTAGAAGCTACATCAAATTGTATATCCAAATTACGACTTTCAATTTCGTTCGCAATCGCTTCCTTGATTTTACGAGATGTTCCTACAGGCACAGTACTTTTGGTTACAATTACCATATAATGGCTAATATGCCGGCCTATTTCTCTTGCAACAGCCAATACATAGCTTAAATCCGCACTACCGTCTTCTCCGGGAGGAGTACCTACCGCTATAAAAACAGCCTCGGCATCAAGCAGACTTTCCGCTATATCAGTTGTAAAAAACAAGCGCTGTTTTTCCGAATTTTTCTTCACCAGAATATCCAGACCTGGTTCCCAAATAGGAATAATCCCTTTTTTAAGATTATCTATTTTTTGTTTATTCGTATCAACACAAGTAACAACTGCTCCTGTTTCGGCAAAACAAGTGCCGGTAACTAACCCTACATATCCGGTTCCTACAATCGATATTTTCATTTAACAACAATTTTAAATAATTGATTTTTCCATACAGCGGAAAACTCCATCCAATACCTATATATACATTCACTAAAATCTCATCACTCTCATACGATTATGATAAATTGCGTGCAAATATACAAATTTGTAATGATATTCAAATAAAATGTAAATATTATAAATAAAATTGAATGGCCACTTAGCCTTTCAAAGCATAAATTCGTTCAATAATATCAACAACCTTCATGCCTTCCAATACATTCGTAGTAATCGATTCGGCGGGATTTCCTTTAAGTACATTTACAACATTGCGAATCACATAATGATGATTCTGAGCAGAACCTTTATATGCGCCATAATCATTGCCGGGATTTGTAGGTGCGAGTTCCGGCATTTGATAACCTTTTATATGACATTCTACGACTTCATTCATATACTGTCCACCGATCTTCACACTCCCATTTTCGGCTACAATCAGTAAACTACTCTCTAAGTTTCTATTCCAAACAGAAGTCGAATAACAGAGACTACCCATTCCACAACCATTTACAAAACGAAAATTAACGATCCCTGAATCTTCAAAATCAGTTAATACAGCATGATTAAAATCTGAAAAACGCGCTTGTATATTATCAATATCACCAAAAAGCCAATACATAATATCGATAAAATGAGAAAACTGTGTAAAAAGAGTTCCGCCATCCAGTTCGGCTGTTCCATGCCACCCGTCTGACTTATAATAACGTTCATCCCGATTCCAATAGCAATTAAGTTGAACCATATATATTTCTCCTAATTGGCCTGATTCAATCAACTGCTTTATCCAGATAGACGGTGGAGAATAACGGTTTTGCATTACACAAAAAACCTGTTTCCGATATTTAAGCGATGCGAAGATCACTTTTTCAGCATCAGCCACAGTCAGAGCCATTGGCTTTTCAATTACAACATGGAAACCGGCTTCAATGGCCTGAATAGCCATCGTCGCATGTAAGCCATTAGGCGTACAAACATTTACAACATCAATATTCGGAACATTTTGCAGCATCTCTATATAATCACTGAAGAAAGGAACATCATATTGTTCTATTCCAAGCAACTCTTTCGGCTGAACATCACACAACGCTACTAATTCAGCATCCGCATCACGTGCTATCATTTCTGCATGCCGTTTGCCTATATGTCCGCAACCAACCACAGCAAAACGAACCTTCTGTTGAGTCTCCATATTTATGCCTCTGTTTCCTTCCGGAAAAAACCAATAACATTACTTATTATAAAATCCTGCTCTTCTTCAGTCATCTCAGTATGAATCGGTAACGAAAGGACTTCCTTACATAAACGTGCCGAAACACTTAAATCGCCAGATGGCCGGGCAACCCATTTATACGCTTCTTGTTCTTGTACCGGAAGCGGATAATAAATCATCGTAGGAATACCTTTTTCATTCAAATACATTTGTAAAGCATCACGTTGCCCCTCTTTCACCTGAATAGTATATTGGTGATATACATGTGTAGAAAACGACGATCTCTCCGGAATTTGTATATCATTTAAAACACTAAGCTTCTGATCATAACGCTGTGCAACTTTCTGACGAGCCTCAGTAAAGTCATTTATATATTTTAGCTTTACATCCAGAATGGCCGCCTGTAGTGTATCTAAACGCGAATTACAGCCCACCATCTTATGATGGTATTTTTCAGTTTGCCCATGGTTTGCCAGCATCCGTATACGTTCAGCCAATTCACCATTTGAAGTCATTATAGCCCCTCCGTCACCATAACAAGCCAACGGCTTCGATGGAAAAAACGAAGTCGTACCAATACTACCGATTGTACCACCTTTTTTAGTAGTTCCGTCAGCAAACATATACTCAGCACCTAAAGATTGTGCATTATCCTCAATTACACCGATTTTGTACTTCTCCGCAATCTTCAGAATCGACTCCATATCACAAAGCTGGCCAAACAAATGAACGACAATAATCGCCTTGGTTTGTCTTGAAATCGCCTGTTCTAATAATTCCGGATTAATATTAAATGTTTTTGAATCAACATCCACTAAAATCGGAGTAAGCCCCAAGGATGTAACCATTTCGGCTGCAGCAATATAGGTGAAAGCCGGTAGTATTACTTCATCACCAGGTTGAGCATTTAAAGCCCTTAAAGCCAAACGGATTGCATCCGTCCCATTTGCACAGGGGATAACATGCCGAACCAACATATATTCAGCTAAATGTTCACAGAACATTTTCACCTGCGGGCCATTGATAAAAGCAGAATTATTAATCACACTCTGCATTGCGGCATCTATTTCCTTTTTCAACCGCCTGTATTGACTCTGTAAGTCAACCATCTGAATATTCATTCGCTTGATTTATTATTTTACTTCACTACCCGGTCGCACTATTTTCTCTGTTGTCATCACTACCAACTTTCCATCCTTGTCTTCTGCTGATAAAATCATACCTTCGGAAGTGACACCTTTCAATTTTCGGGGAGCTAAATTTGCAATAAAACAAACTTGCTTTCCAATCAGATCCTCCGGATTATAGTACTTTGCTATTCCGGAAACAATGGTACGCCCGCCCAACCCGTCATCAATCTTAAATTGCAATAATTTATCAGCCTTGGGCACTTTTATACAATCCAGAACAGTACCCACCCGGATATCTAATTTAGTAAAATCATCAAATTCAATTGTTTCTCTTATTGGATTCGCTTTATAAGCCTGTTCTTCATTACTCTTCTTAGTATCTAACAATTTCTGAATCTGTTTTTCGATGGTCTCATCTTCAATTTTTTCAAAAAGTAATTCAGTCACACCCAATTGATGACCAGCCGCCAGTAAGTCAGTTGCACCTAACCGGCTCCATCCCAAAGGAGTAATATTCAACATCCGGTTTAGTTTCTTCATACTGAACGGCAGAAAAGGCTCAAAAACAATAGATAAGTTTGCAGTAATTTGCAAAGCTATATTCAATATAGTAGCGACACGCTCCATATCCGTTTTTGCCAGCTTCCAGGGTTCCGTATCTGCCAGGTATTTATTGCCGATACGCGCCAGATTCATCGCCTCTTTCTGCGCTTCACGAAAATGGTAAGTATCCAAATACTTTTCCACATCATGTCTTATCTCTGCAAAATCCTGCAACGTCTGTTTATCATACTCAGTCAAACTACCCTGAGCCGGAACTTTATTATCAAAATACTTTCCGGTAAGTACCAGCGCACGATTAACGAAATTACCCAATATGGCAACTAATTCATTGTTATTACGGGCCTGGAAATCTTTCCATGTAAAATCATTATCTTTGGTTTCGGGAGCATTTGCTGTTAAAACATACCGGAGTACGTCCTGCTTACCGGGAAATTCCTCAAGATACTCATGCAACCATACAGCCCAGTTCCGTGATGTAGAAATCTTATCCCCTTCCAGATTCAGGAATTCATTTGCAGGCACATTTTCAGGTAAATTATAGGAACCTTCGGCTTTCAACATCACAGGAAAAACAATACAATGAAAAACAATATTATCCTTTCCTATGAAATGAACCATCTTGGTTTCGGGATCTTTCCACCACGTCTCCCAACTATCCGGCAATAACTCTTTTGTATTCGATATATAACCAATAGGAGCGTCAAACCAGACATAAAGCACCTTTCCTTCCGCCCCTTTAACTGGCACCGGAATACCCCAATCCAGGTCACGGCTTACAGCACGTGGTTGCAAGCCCATATCCAGCCAGCTTTTACATTGACCATACACATTCGGCTTCCATTCCTTATGTTCTTCCAATATCCACTGACGCAAAAATGGCTCATATTTATCCAGGGGAAGGTACCAATGCTTTGTCTCACGCATCACAGGAGCACTACCGCTTACAACTGATTTCGGATTTATTAAATCTGTCGGATTTAAAGACGTTCCACAAGCCTCACATTGGTCACCATAGGCATTAGGACTCTGACAATGCGGACAAGTCCCCGTAATATAACGGTCCGCTAAAAACTGTTTAGCTTCCTCATCATAGTATTGTTCTGTCGTTTTTTCGATAAATTCTCCCTTCTCATATAACGTCAGGAAAAAATCAGATGCCAGTTGCCGGTGCGTCGGTGAAGTTGTACGCGAATAAATATCAAAAGTAATCCCCAGGTCTTCAAACGATTTCTTAATTATGTTATGAAAACGATCCACCACATCCTGAGGCGTAACACCTTCTTTCTTAGCCCGGAGGGTAATAGGAACACCATGTTCGTCCGATCCGCCGATCATAAGAACCTCTTCCCCTTTTAAACGAAGATACCGGGCATAAATATCCGCAGGAATATATACACCGGCCAAATGCCCGATATGTACCGGGCCATTTGCATAGGGTAGCGCTGTTGTAATCAGTGTTCTTTTAAAATGTTTCGTATCCATAGCATTTATCTGTTTTAGTTTGACAAAAGTACAAAAACAGAAAACGATACCCTAATATTTCTTCTACTTTCGTTTAGAGCCTGTTTAAATTTCGCATGCAAAATTTAAACAGGTTCTAAACTATTTTTTCCGCCAGGGTTTACTACTTTTCCCTTTGTTTCTTCTGTCAGAAAGATTTGAACGAAAATCACGCTTTGACGATTCTGCCGGTCTGCGCTTATTTCGGCGGTCACCGCTTTTCTCCTGTGCAGGCTCAACTGAAATCTCACGACCATCCACTTCAAAGCTATTCATACTTTTCATAACTCGCTGAGCATCTCTGTCTTCAACTTCAAAAAACGAAAAATTATCCCGCAAATCAATCCGTCCAACCTGCACCTTTCCAGGCACACAACGATGAATCAGTTCTATAAGCTTAGCCGGCTGCATACCGTCGTTTTTCCCAAAATTTAAGAAAAAGCGCTGAAAACCACTTTCAGCTTTATGACGGCGTGACGAGCGTTCATTCCGGTCTTCCTGGACCGCTTTCCGTTCATCGACCTCCTCTATTTCATCCGCATCACGGTAATAATCAAGCATCCGGTTAAACTCCAAAGCAATCAACCGCTTAATGATATCTTCTTTTTCCAACCATTCCAGTTTACGGAAAACAGACGGCATCAATGAAGCGATTTCATCTTCATTCACCTTTACTTTTTCTATCTGATCGATAAAACTAAACAACTGTTTTTCACAAATTTCAGGCCCCGAAGGAAGCGTACCTTTCTCAAACGTTTTATTGATAATCTTCCCTATTTCACGGATCTTACTTTTTTCCCTGATATGACAAATAGCAATAGAAATACCGGTTTTCCCGGCACGTGCCGTACGGCCACTCCTGTGCGTATACGATTCAATATCATCAGGTAATCCGTAATTAATGACATGCGTTAAATCGTCAACATCCAGTCCTCGTGCAGCCACATCAGTTGCAACCAACAACTGTAAGTTCTTAATACGAAACTTTTGCATAACATAATCACGCTGTGCCTGACTAAGCTCTCCATGCAGCGAATCCGCATTATAACCATCCTGAATCAATTTATCCGCTATCTCCTGCGTCTCTTTTCGTGTCCGGCAGAACACAATACCGTAAATATGCGGATAATAATCCACAATCCGTTTTAATGCCAGATATTTATCGCGCGCATGAACCATATAATACATATGGCGGATATTCTTATTACCCTCATTTTTCCGTCCGATCACAATCTCCCGAGGATTATTCATGTATTTCTTTGTAATCTTCGAGATCTCCTGGGGCATCGTTGCAGAAAACAATAACATATTACGAGACGGTGGGATTTCCTCCAGAATTGAATTTATACTATCCGTAAAACCCATATTCAACATTTCGTCCGCCTCATCAAGAATTACTTGTTGAATATTCTTCAAATCAACAGTTCTGCGATTCATCAAATCAAGTAACCTGCCGGGAGTTGCCACAACGATATGCACACCTTTTTTCAGCGTTTTAATCTGGCTATCGATACTCGAGCCTCCATACACCGGCAAGATCATTACCCCTTCCATATATTTGGAATAATCCTGCAAATCACCTGCAATCTGCAGGCAAAGTTCACGTGTAGGACACAAAATCAACGACTGAGGTTTTCTGAGCGCAACATCAACTTTTTCTAAAATAGGTAAACCGAAAGCTGCAGTCTTACCCGTTCCCGTCTGCGCCAAAGCTATTACATCATTATTACTTCCCAATAAAAAAGGTATTACTTCTTCCTGGACCGGCATGGGTGCCTCATAGCCCATTTCATGGATCGCCTTCAAAATCGGTGCGGCAATCCCTAATTCTTCAAATGTTTTCAAAATCTACTTTATAAGATAAGATAAGATAAGAACGTTTTATGTAGCGAACTGTCATCATTCCTAACATTATGAAGAATGACGATAATGAATAATTAATAATGAGTGATTGATAATTCTTAACTCATAATTCATAATTGCTTATATGTGCCGGGTTACACAAAACGACTAATATAATTGGTTGACAAAGATAGAGAATTAATATGATATTATGTACAGACTCACACGTTTTTATATTTTGTAGCAAACTCATGTGATACATAATTCAAATGATCACGGCAAACCTCTTTAGCCAATTCCATTCCACAACTTATTATCTTTTCCCAAACCAAATCGCTCAGATTAGCCAGATCATCACGCCTTACTCCATATTTTATTAATCCGTACACAATCCCCGCATTAAAGTTATCACCTGCACCAATCGTACTAACCGGATCAATAACAGCAGGAAGATCATAATGCTTCTGAAAACTACCGGTAAATAAGTTCACTCCCTCCATACCATGCGTCGTTACAAACTGTTTGCAATAATAACGAACCTCATCTTTATATACACTCTCCATATCCGTATTGCCATACATATTCATAAAATCCTCATCCGATCCTCTTACAATATCAGCATATTCATAATTATCCATAACAGCAGGACGAATCTGAATTTTCTCATGCATATGTGCTTTCCTGAAATTCAGATCATAATAAAGAAGCGCTTTTCGATCTTTAGCATATTCCAGAAACTCCAATACACGTTCACGAAGTAGGGGATTTAAAGCATAATATGAACCGAAAACAACAATATCATCTTGATGTATAACAGGAAATTTTATATTCAGGCGTTGTCTGGGATAATCTGTATAAAAAAGATAATCCGCATCATTCACTTCATTCAGAAAAGCTAGCGATACAGGACTTTTACCATCCGAAAAAAAATCAATAAAATCAGTCGTCATTCCGTTCGAAGCCATAAAATCCGTGACTAATTTGCCAACCCGGTCATGCCCGGCTTCACTGACAAATGATACCGGAATACCTAAACGGCTTAACGAAACCATTCCATTAAAAACAGAACCTCCGGGTACAGCAGCAAAAGGCTGATTTTCTTTAAAAAGAATATCCAGAATCGTCTCCCCTATACCGACCACCTGTCTCATTATTTCTTTTCCTCTTTTTTACTTTGCTGACGGCTTTTCGAACCAAGATACCCCCCATGATGCCGTTTGGCATAATCACTGCTGTTAAAACCGATTTCAGTCATAACACTTACAACCAGCAAGTCACCGATCACCGTCATTACAGTTGTCGACGTTGTTGGAGTCAACCCCAGGGCACAAACCTCTTTGGGAGATCCCGTATCCAGGCAAACAGCTGCCTCTTTTGCCAGTTCACTCTTTTGATTAGAAGTAATCACTATGAAAGGGATATCGCCGACTAATCCACGAGCCAGATTAATCAATTCCACCAGCTCACGGGTTTTTCCTGAATTAGAGATCAGCAAGATCACATCGTTTTTACGAACGATACCTAAATCACCATGTTGCGCTTCACTTGGATGCAGAAAAAATGCCGGTGTACCGGTCGAACTAAAGGTCGTAGCAATATTCATTGCAATCTGACCAGCCTTACCCATCCCACTTGTAATCAGGGTTCCTCCCAATTGATGCACATGCTTAACAATTAAGCCTACAGCTTTCTCATAATTCTCAGTAATAGGTATATTCTGTACTGCCTCGGCCTCTTGCTTTAATATCGATGTAACTAAGTCTTTTATCATGCAGCAAAAATATATGAATATTTTTTTCTTTCCAATTTTAAGAGCCTGTTTAAATTTTAGTCGTTACTTTTTTATGATTTTGTCGGGATAAAATCATAAACGGCTTACTTTACTCAACAAATACACAAAAAATATTAGCATAAAATTAAATCAGTTGCCAATAATAATGTATATTTGCAACCGTTGATACAATAACCCCCAACCCTTAAAGGGGGAAAGGAAAGGGAAAAATAATAATCATATGAAACGAAATATACTCCATCTCCTGTGTCTTGTTTGTGGCTTATGGATGATGAATGCATGTAAACATGCTCCCGAATTTGCTGTAACAGGTATTGTAGCAGGAGCTGATGGGCAAACAATGTATCTGGAAAATATCGGAATATCTTCCGCTGTCATATTAGATTCCGCCAAACTAAACAGTTCCGGGAAATTCGAGTTTAAACAACCGCGTCCGGAATATCCTGACTTTTATCGTTTGCGATTGAATGACCAGTTAATAAATTTTGCAATAGATTCTACCGAAACAATTTCGTTTATTGCTGATGCAGGAACATTCGCTACCTCCTACAGTGTGGAAGGATCAGAAAATTCTACTGATATCAGAGCTATCACACTGGCACAGCTAGACGCAAACGAAGAGATTAAAAGAATACGAAAAGAATATGAATCCGGATTAATTTCCGACACAACTTATCAGTTAAATGCCTTAAACGCCATCAATACGTATAAAGAAGTTGCATTGAAATACATCTATACCAAACCAATGTCAACACCGGCATATTTTGCCCTTTTCCAGAAAATTGACGGACTATTATTTTTCGATTTATACGACAAATCCGACTCCCGGGCTTATGGCGCTGTTGCAACAAGCTTTAATCACCTATATCCCGAAAGTCCGCGAGCAAAACATCTTTATAATTTAGCATTACAATCACTGAAAGTTCTTAGAAGCAATCGCACCATTGATGTTGATAAAATTACAACGCAGGAAATCGATTTTCTGGATATTGACCTGCCCAATCTTAAGGGAGAGAAAATAAAGCTTTCTGAGGCTGCAAAAGATAAAATCGTCATTCTTAACTTTACAGCCTATCAGACTGAATGGTCACTGGCCCTTAATCAAATATTAAACACCCTTTATACAGACCTTCATGATAAAGGCCTGGAAATTTATCAGGTATCGTTAGACAGCGACGCGCATCTTTGGAAAAATATAGCTTCTGACTTACCCTGGATATGTGTACAAGATCCTCAATCCGTTTATTCACAAACAGCAGCTTTATATAATGTAAGACAATTGCCGACTGTCTTTATTTTGAATCAGCAAGGCATTCTGACTAAACGGATCGAAGAAATCAATACATTAGAAAAAGATATCAGAGCAATGTTCTAACAGACCTCAAAACTACATTTATGTTATAAAGCACAATTTAACGTTTTCAAGTCTGAAAGAAATTTCTTACTTTTGTTGTTGTAAAAAATAAATGCAAAACGGGTTCCAGTCAATCACATTGACTGGGATTCTTTTTTTATATTATCATTAACCATATAGGAGGAAACAAAATGGCTGTTACGTATATGACAGAAGAAGGCTATAACAAAATTCTAGCCGAGATTAATCATTTGGAAACTATAAAACGCCCTGAAATTTCTGCTCAGATTGCTGAAGCCAGAGACAAAGGAGACCTTTCTGAAAATGCAGAATATGATGCAGCCAAAGAAGCGCAAGGAATCCTTGAAGCTAAAATTGCCCAATTGAAAAATTTGGTTGCAAACGCCCGTCTTATTGACGAATCACAGATAAAAACCGACGCTGTACAGATTTTGAATAAAGTAAAAATCAAAAACATTCTGAATAATGCTGTAATGACATATACATTAGTGGCTGATTCGGAAGCCAATCTGAAAGAAAACAAAATTTCAGTCAATACCCCCATTGCACAGGGATTAATGGGAAAAAAAGTTGGCGATATGGTAGAAATAAAAGTACCATCAGGAATTGTAAAATTTGAAATCCTGGAAATTTCACTTTAAAACCGATACACAATGGCTACTATTTTCAGTAAAATTATCGCAGGAGAGATTCCCTCTCATAAAATTGCAGAAAACGATGAGTTTTTTGCATTTCTGGATATCAGTCCGGTTGCAGAAGGACATACATTAGTCATACCCAAAAAAGAAGTAGACTATCTGTTTGACCTCGATGATGATTTATTAGGCCGCATGATGGTTTTTACTAAAAAAGTCGCAAGCGCTATTGAAAAAGCAATTCCATGTAAGCGAGTAGGAATCACAGTAATAGGGCTCGAAGTTCCACATGCACATATTCACCTCGTTCCGATCCGGAAAGAATCCGACATTTATTTCGGGAACCCCAAATTAAAGAAATCACCTGAAGAACTGGCTCAAACAGCAGAAAAGATTCGTGCACAATTTAGTTAATAGTTTCTGTTAGCTTTATACCGGAATCATTTACTTCAATCCGTAAACGCATATCATTCGTTTGATTTTCTAATACACTTTCATCCTGTATATAAGACAGATTTGCGGGAACAGAAGCACAATTAGCAGCTAAATCCCGTAAATCTGCATTTTTTTCTATCCCTATCACCTGCAACTGTTTCTTTACCAACGAAAGCAATAACGTAAATGCACCTAAACCACTATTATTTACAATCACAGACCCTACATCAGGCAACTGGCCAATCACCTCTTTAAAATCATGATGCTTACGTAACAGGCTCCGGACCGAACGCTCAATGGCCGGTCCCTTGTAAATATAATTATGAATAACCAAATCACTATAATATTCGGCAGTTTCTAATTGCTTTGACCATTCTTGAAAATGTTCCTGGTAAAACCGGCGTACCCCACGGCTCCGAAGTGAATAATCAGCCGAAAAACGGGCATCATCCGGAGAAATACGATCCATAACCTGAATATCAATACGACCCTTCCGGAGCATAAACTCCTCTTTAGGCAACACATGCCCAACCCCATGGATCATTACCGGAATAATATCCAGTTTTAACTTTTCAGCCAGGAAGAAAGCTCCACGGCGAAAACGGCGGATTGAACAATCTGCCGAACGTGTTCCCTCCGGGAAAATCACAATCGAATACCCTCTCGATACGGCATCTTGCAATTGATCCAATGCATTCTCAATACCATTCGATATCGGATAAAAATCAGCATAACGTATTAACCGGCCATAAAAAGGTGAATTCCATACCCAGTCATTAGTCAGGATAATAAGTTTAGGCGTTAGCATCAGGACACACATCAGATCCAGATGCGCCTGATGATTACAAATAATCACAGAAGGCTTATCAAACGTCTCGCCGCTTACATTCGTAAACGTAGTCTTCACTTGGGGAATGCGGTAAATTACGAATTTCGAAATACGCTGGAGCATCCGGTGGTATCGCATCTTTTTATCCTCAGTCACTTTGCCGAATGCAAACAAAAACCAACCATACACGGTTATCACAAGACTCATAACCAGAAAGAATGCAAAAGCATACAAAGTACTCAGGAAATTCTTCAACGTAACCGGCATCAAACGCTTTCTTCCTTTACGCACAGTGAGCATGCGAAACAGGAACGATGGAAATATAAAGGACATAATAACTACCGAAAGCATCCCAACAATCGTTACTTCAGCCAGCGAACGTAGGGCAGGATGTTTGGCAAAAATAAGCATACCTATACCGATAAACATTATCAAGGCAGAAAGTGCAATGCTGTTTTTATACGAGGTCAGAATCTTGCGCCGGTATGTATATTCATACATTAACCCCTCAGTTATGAATATTGTATAATCATCACCTTGCCCGAAAATAAAAGTAGCCAGGATGATATTCACTATATTAAAACGGATATCAAAAATATTCATCAAACCCAGAATCCAGATCCAACTCAATGCCAACGGTATAAACGCAATCAGGCTCAACTCTAGCCTTCCCATCGAAAAGATCAGGAATGCAAATACAATAAACCCGCAGACATACAATACATAATTGAAATTATCAGATAAAGAAGCAATCATCCGCCGTGTAATAGAGCCTGCATCAAAAGCGATAGATGATCTATTATCCGCATTCAGTGCAGATTCCAGCTCCAGTGCTTTCGAAGATTCCGTATATAGCAGGTTCACCACCATCGACCAGTCAGGCGTCTCCACTAAATAATTTTTTGCCAGCAACTCCCTTATCAAATCAAAGTGCGACAATTCTACAATTTCCCATGGCAGGTTGATCATTTCTTCAAAGACATAGAATGCTTCCGGTTTAAAACCCGACCTAACAGCCTCAGTACGGATTGCATGTATAGTACTATCTTTGCGAGTATTCCAGAAAGCATTCCATCGTTCCACCCGTTCAGCCTGCATTGCTTTAGAAGGATAGAAATTACCGACTCCACCAACCCTGGCTACAACCCCCTCATCCATCAATCTTTTCAATTGGGGCTTTAGTGCCTCGTTAGCCTCTAGCGCCTGCTCCATATCCTTACCTTCCGTCACATAATAAACAACCTGCTGGCTCTGATTCAGCAACTCCATCATACGCTGATACTCTTTTTGCTGTGCATCAGTCATATAATTAATATTCTGCATATTTGTCTCAAACTGCGAATTTCCACTGAAAAAACTAAGGATAAGTGTAAGAAGCAATGTACCCCAAACCACCCAGCGGTTTTTCTCATAAGACTTATCAAATGCACGGACAAAAATAGTAGGCTGTCTCACCTCTTTCACATGAGTCCTGTCAGGCAACATATGAGGCAAAAAGATAAGTACAAAAAAGATCGTCCCGACCAGTAACAACGATGCAAACAGCCCCAGGTCGATCATCGCATCCGAAGCGATAAATACCAGGCTCAGAAAAGCGCCGACAGTCGTAATATTTCCGATTGTAAGCGGTTCGAATATATCTTTAATCACAATCCTCGAATGAGGAATATGATTATAATGATCAATAAAATGCAACGGATAATTAATTGCAATACCAAACATGATAGAACTGATACCAATTGCTATAACAGACACTTCACCCCGTATCAGATACATAAAGGCCAACGCAAACAGCCCCCCGAAAAGTACCGAAACGAACGTAAAAATAATCTTCCTGCTACTGCGGAAAGCATATATCAGAATAGCAAAAATCAGCACGAAAGCCAATACACTCGACATTATCGAGTCCTTTTTAATCTGTGACGCATTCCCCAGTCCGATTTCAGAAGCGCCGAAACTGCTCAGCTGCACTTTCCCGTCAAACGAAGCTTCTACATCCGACATAAACACATTAAGCGAGTCTATAAATTCGGCATTACGCACCGTTTCGCTGACAGGCATATTGCATTCAATCAGCAGGAAACCCTTATTATCACCCGTAAATACATGATCCTGATATAACTTAAACTGGCTTCCCACCTGGAAATCCTGCAACTTACGCATCAACGTATTTGAAATCCCTAACGGATCGGCTAATACATTTTCTTTAAGAATCAATCCGACAGGCGAAAGCAAAATATCTTTACTCCTCTCCATTTGATCGCTTATGTACGCATCTGTCAGCAGTGTATCCAGTCGCTGATAATCAGATTCATCCAGGAAGTAAGGCATATTGTTCACCACGAACGATGAGATATCCGACATCTGGGTCGGATCCACCTTATAAAACAAACGTTTGATATACCCCGAATCCAACGACGACAACTTATCTGCTAACAAACCGATCGCCTCGATTTGTAAATCTTTTGTTTGGAACGTTGAATCAATACCTGTACAATAAACAGTTATATTATTGGCGGAAGCCACATAACGATATGCATTATTAATGCGCTCATTCTCCTTATCTTCAGGCAAGAAGCCCGAAATATCTTCCTTAAAACGGATTTGTGTTGTTGCAACCGTAAAAAGAATTACCAGCAACGACAACAAACCAAACAATTGGCCTTTATGCTTTGTGAAATAATCGTATATGGAAAGAAAAAAACGAATCATTACTTTTACCTCTTAATTATCAATTGTCAACTCTCAATTGCCCATTGATTTCTTACTTTCTCCTTAATTGTCAATTGTCCATTATTTTATGCCATAGCATCGACGGATACCCATACAAAACAGCCAGAAAAACAAAAAGCGTATTCAACAGACTAATCCTAAAGAAGTCTTTACCCGGTCTGAAATGAGTCACCCTTTCCCCTTCGGGAGCATAATACACATGCACAGGAACCGGATAAATCGGAATACCTTTCCATGCCGAACGTACAAGCAACTCAAGTTCTGCTTCATAACGGTACGAATAAGGACGCATCCCTTTCATTACCTTCAGCGGATACAAACGAAAACCATTCTGTGTATCATTCAGTTTCTTAGCAGTCTGCAATGTAAACCAGAAATTAGAAAACTTATTGGCAAAGCTATTTTTGGAAGGCATAGACCCTTCCGTTGTACGTTGACCCATCAACAAGCTATCCGGATATTGCTCTGCCATCTCCACAAAACGCTCCAGATCCCGTGCAAAATGCTGACCATCCGAATCGAGTGTAATTGCCGCATGATAACCGGACTCTACTGCGGCAGAAAATCCACGCTTCAACGCAAACCCTTTCCCACGGTTCACCGGATAAGAAACAATCGTTATCCGGTTCGAATATGTCTCTAGAATTTCAGCTGTTTGGTCGGTCGACCCGTCATTCACAACAATCAGGGAAGTAGTATAACAAAGCACATCATCTATCACACCAGCCAATGTCCCGCAATTATTATACGTCGGCATCACAACACAGATGTGTTCCGCCTCCATTCGTGTCTGCAAAACCGGCTCAGTCATTTCCTCCTTCACTGATTTCCGCCAGTTGCAGATTTACCTTCGAAAATACAAGTTGGTCCTTACAAATAACAGCTGAGAAAGCATATCTGCCGGCCTCATTTACCAGGCTGTTAAACTTCACAAGAACCTCCCGGTTTTCAATGGGATTAAGTATCTGAAGGAACTTCACATTTTTAAGCGAGCAAATAAAGAAAGACTTCGAACAACAATCTTCTGCAATCTCCTTCATCATTTGTACAAGACAAACACCCGGCGTTACCGGGTTCTGTGGAAAATGCGCCTGATAAATAGGATGAGAAGCATTTAGTGCAATGCTATATTCCCAACCCTTCTCAGTCTGTGTACGCTCTTCTATTGAAAAAAAATTCTCTTTTAGCATCAGGCAAAATGGTTCATTCTATCCTCTCCAACGAATACAATATATTACGTTTCAGGTTTTCCATTGTTATTACCGCTCCAGGCGTACGGGTTAATTTTTTCTTCTTTCCATAACGGACTACTAATGTCCCGTTTTCATCATACCGAACCGTCTTACCCTGAAATCCGGCATCCGGATTATCCGTTTCGAAAAGAAAATATAAATCGTCTGCAATCGTCTTACGGATATACCATTTATCCATCATCGACATCACATTCACCAACTTACATTTCTTCCCAGTTATCATAAAGTCAAAAGCCTTCGCGCCCATTTCATTCATCAATGTCCCGCGCCAGCCGTCTTCAACTTTTTTCAGCAGGCAAATGCCTGTAATCGTATTATTCTTAACCTTAAAACTCACCTGATAACGGTTCATCTCATCATCCGAACGCAATGCCGGTTCCCAGACAGGCAACTCCTGCGGTGATGCATAAGAATACGACTGCACTTTCGAAGTAGAAGCACAACCTGCCAATAGCAAAAGCAAACTGCTAACGAGAAAAAATGTCGTCCTGAATCGAAGCATTTAATTGGATATTCTTTAGTTGTATAATCGTCTTATCGCCGCTTTTCTCTATTAACTCCACTTTGTGGATACGACTATCCGATTTACTTACATATAATTGTATAGACGAAAAAAGATCTTTCACCTCTTTCTTTTGCGGTGTAAGCACCACCTGGTCGTCTTCTTTACCCACATTGAATTGGGTTGCAAAATCGGGCGAGTCAACCAGCCCGTTACCACTAACGCCACCAATCAGCACTTTACTGATTTCATTAAACATCTTACTCGATTTTACCGGAACTTTATTCGTATTGTCACCCGATGTCATCCGCACATTCGTCCCGTCCATTGAGAAAATGTATTTATAGGGTTTCGTATACTCCCAACGGATTTTATCCGGTTGTTTAAAAAGCATCGATCCTTCAGAAGTAACTTTATCGTCCATAAACGATAGCTCCTTCACCTGTGTAAAATCACATTTCATCGATTTCATATTTCCCGTGGCCTTCGTCATTTTATTAACGATCTCTTTTTTTTGCGCATCCGAGGCTTTCTGATATCCCGATTGGGCAAACAGCATAACCGAACTTAACAACAGTCCGGCAACCATATACATCAATTTCTTCATATGACCCATATTTTACATTAAAATCACCTGAAACGATATTCGCATCTATTCTCATTCATATGCAGTCAAGAAAACGTTTCAGGAAACTATTCATTAACTCAACATTAATACAAATTATAAATGGTAAAGTTAGTGTAAATTTAATAGATTCATCCCAAGATTAACCTTTTTTACCGTGCTACCTCGTATTTGCAATCCGAAATCCGGCAATAATAGATATTTCCAGTCCCGGTAAAACACCCTTTTTCCCCTATTCTTTTATTTTCCATTTTTGACTACGCCGATTTACACATTGCTCCAATTCAATGTTCAATTAAAGAGAACTTAGAATAAATTTATATTTAAGCTCTTAAAAATACAGTCACCAAAAATTCCGGAGCTATTGAAGTGCCAACGTCAGATCAAGTAAAAAACAACGAATCCAATCGAACTTTTTTTTGGGAAGATTTGTTTTATAAGCAATAAATATTGAAAATTATAAAAATTTACATCACGAATCATTCCGTATTCAAATGGTTTGATTCTGAAGAAACAAAATTGTATAAATAAACTTGAAATATTGGTATAGGCTCATACTAAACCTCGGCCAGTAACCCTTCAAGCAGCAAAAGGGAATTAATTTTCCTTTTTTGTACAAGTCTATGATTCATATCCGGATATCACCTCTTACAATTCAGAGGGGACATCCACAAATAGCTTTCAGAAGATACCTCTAATTAGGATTTGCAAAACTCAGCAAAATGAAAAAGAAGTTGAACAGTTTGATATTAAGCTATTTCGACATCGCATGGATGTCACGTTTCGACGGTCCCGGTCATAGAGTAGTGCTCTATCTGCAAGGATGCCATTTACGTTGTCCCTGGTGTCATTCTCCCCATTCTCAGGCAAAAGGATTTCTGTTACTCAATTTTCCCGCGCAATGCCGGCATTGTAGCCGATGTGTACAGGTTTGTCTGCACGGAGTACATCAGGTAACAGCAGATAACCATATTGTCCACCGGGAGCAGTGTGTGGGATGCGGCAAATGTATTGACGCCTGTCCGGTCTCTCACCGCGACCATCTCAGTGGCGCACTGGCACAAGCAGTAAAGGAGATAACAGTGCCGGAACTTTGGCATGTGCTATATCCCCAGCTCGATCTTCTTCGTTCAATCGGCGGGTTAACCGTGAGTGGAGGCGAAGCCCTTTTACAATCCGAAGCACTCGCTGGATTACTTCAACTCTGTAAAGAAGAGGGTATTCACACAGCCGTGGAAACTTCAGGAGCATTACCGGAAAAACACGTAAAAGATGTGGCTCACCTGACGGACTGCTGGTTGTATGGATTACGCCCCACACCATTATACACGCCTCCGCATGCTGAAAAAATCACTGAAAATTTATCTTTTTTAGCTAAAACAGGAAGCCGCATTATCATCCGTACGCCGGTTATTGCCGGAATTACAGATCTTCCTGTATCATTGGATCGCATTGCTGCAATTATGCGGGCTAACGAATTGCACGAAATCCAACTATTACCGTTCAACCGGGAAACGTCGCATTATTATCATGCGCTTGGACGGGAGTGCAAAGTAAGTAATGAAGGAATAGTAACGTCTAAACAGATAGAAGCAGTCCGCGTTTTCTTTCAGGAGAAAAACTGTTCGGCGACTATTATACAATAATCAATTTAAAACAATGTTATTATGGATGCAATGATTCAAAAGAACGATTTGGTTCTCAATCTGCCGAATGAAATGACGCCGAGAACCGCCCAACTTCGGGAAATGTTATTCAAAAGAGCCAAAGGCAACCGGGCCGGCGACTGGCTCAGTAAAGGGGAACTACCCGATCTGTCCATTCCCGGGCAACCGGGCGGAAAACCGGAAGCCGTTATTATAAGAAGAGCAAAAGGCATTGCCGCTGTACTGAAAGCGCTGACAGATCCGAAAATTTCTGCACGTACAAATTCATACACTATCTCTCCGGGAGAATTGTTGGTCGGAGTGCTACCAATGGGTTCTAACGGCCTGGGAAAAGTTTTTCCCGATTATCTGACCAGAGAAGAACGACAAATGGCAAGCCTTTCTAACCGTTCGGAATTCTCTATACAAGGACACAATTCTGCCGACTACAACAGGTTAGTGAAACACGGAATGCGAAAAATTATTGCAGACAGCCAATCAGCTATTAAAAAGTTGGAAGCAAAGAGAAAAAAAAGGAAACTCTCTGAAGATCAAATTGACCAATATAATTTTTACAAATCCGTAATCATCAGTTGCACTGCGGTGGTAGAATATGCGGCACGATATGCGCAACTGGCCGAAGCCATGGCAGCGAAAGAAAAAAACAAAGAACGCCGGAACGAACTGCTCGAAATTGCACGCATATGCAAAAAAGTGCCTATGGAACCCGCCGATACCTTTCACGAAGCGGTTCAGAGCATCTTGTTTCTGCAAATCGGATTCCGTTCCGGAATGGATTTGCTATCACTCGGTCGTTTAGACCAGACGCTGCAACCATTTTTGGTAAAGAATGGAAAACCATCCGAACAAGAACTGAAGAGAGCTGTAGAATTGGTAGAATGTTTAGTTATCAAACTCGCAGGGCCGATGAATCTGTCCACGAGCCATTTAATTGAACAGGATCATATCGATTTTGGAGTATCTATGGGCATCAGCCGCTGGTATTCAGATCAACGCGGGAATATCAACCAGTTTCTGCAGAATGTAGTGATCGGAGGTGTCGATTCAAAAGGCCGGGATGCCACTGTCGAAAGCACTTATATATTATTGCAGGCATGGAAAAATGTTAATCTGCCCACTCCTGGTATTTATGTACGGTTGCACAAAGACAGCCCTAAGGATTTGATCAATAAAGTGGCCGAATCAATCGCCGAAACAGGCAATCTACCATCAGTCATCAACGATGAAACAGTAATTCCCGGTTTCCTGCAATCATTTGTCGATGATAACACCATAGGTAAAGATGAAGCCTTGAAACTCGTCCGTGATTATTGCGTCGATGGTTGCTGGGAACCCATTTTAAATGGCCAGGGTGATTGGACCTTTAACATGATCAACGGATTAACCGCGCTTGAATGTGCGCTGAATGAAGGTGATACACTCGATGCAGGCAATATGCAACTCAAAGGCGGGAAGCGGTGTTATCATACCAAACCTGTTACTAATTATAAGGAATTGATGATGGCAGTCAAAGAAAATATGGATTTCATCCTTTTCCAGTCAGCAGCAGCCATGTATAACTATTATCTCCTCGACGAATACGTAACACCGGCTCCTTTGTTGTCGGCATTCTTAGGATCATGCATGGAACGCGGACACGATAAGTCATGGGGTGGTTGCAGTATCTCCATAGGAGGAACAGTCTTATCGGGGCTTCCCAATATGGTTAACAGCATCGCCGCAATCAAAAAATGGGTCTTTGAAACCAAAACCTATCAGTTAGATAAAGTAGTGGAGGCATTCAGGAATAACTTCGGGATACAACCGGATAAACCGAAAGAAGTAGCCGCGAAATACAAAGAAATGTTCAAGAATCTCCGTGATAATAGTCCGCGCTACGGGACCAATGATCCTGAAACCGATCGTATTGCAGCAACAATAGTAAATGATTTTTTTACATCATTGAAAGCTACAAAAGAACTTACGGATAAAGCTTATCGTGAAAAACCGGAAGGCAAAGTCGACCCCGAAGAAGCCAAGCGATTGCGCATAGCCGGCGGATTCTTCGGAAGCCCGTTCGACAAAAGATATAAAACAACCGTCGCATTCACCGCAGGTTTAGGTACATTTGCAGCCTTTACCCTCATGGGAATGGGTGTGGCCGCTTCAGTTGACCGTTTCAAAGACGAACCGCTCACTAAAAACAACGGGCCCTCACGGGGAACAAATAACAAGAGTTTCGGACATATCTTCGCGTCGCTGAAAGCCCTCGATCTGTCGCGTTTTGCAGCCGGCGCTCCTGTTGATCTTACACTCGATATCGGAAAAGAAAGCCGTGAAAACAAGATCGCAATATTGACGGCGATTGTTGAATCGTTCATGAAAAATAACGGGCAGGTATTATCAGTCACACTCGGCAATAAAGATCAGTATGAAATGATTCACAATATTGCTGTAAAAGCCGATAATGGTGACACGGAAGCTGCTGAAAAGTTACTTGAATATGCAAACGTAATGGTACGTGCCGGAGGATGGCAGACGCCTTTTATTACAATGTCTATTGCACAGCAATCTCATTATCTTGATTCTGCTATTACAGCTTAAATATTTATCTGATCAGGGGTTGCCCGAAAAGTCGATTCGTACAGATCGTTATAATACGACTTTCTTTTGGACAACCCCTCATCATTCTGCTTGCTTCTCACATCACCCTACACTCTAACCGCACACATTGCTGAGAGCAATGTTTCTTTGTCATATATATATTTTAGGATTATAAACACTACCTTTGCTACAAAGCCTTAGCACTATATGCAATTTTCAACAGACACCTGTTCATCAACGATGAAAACTGCGGAGGTTTTGCTGTATTAAACTTATAGTTATACAATTAAAAGAACAATCATGAATAACCCAGGGATAAAAAGTCTTATTTATATATTCGCCTTGCTTTTTACGGGTTGCATCGGTAATCAGCAAAAGCATAAAAGCGATGAAGCTGGAAGTTTAGAGGAAATTGCAAGCCCGGCTTTACTTAGAGAAATAGACGCCTTTCTTGATGGTCGCCAAACGGATGATTCCCTTAAAGTCGTATTGTTGAATATTCATGATAGCCTTATATATATTTCTCCAAGTGTATATTACGATTACCATGAAAGCGCAGGCTATTCTTTCTATAAAGGAAAACTTGTCGGCTTTTATTTCTCAAATCCTATAAGGAATTGGAATTTTGTTGATACTGCCAGGTTGGAAAAAGGTGCAGCAAAAGGTTATTTGGACGAATTTCCTGCATCCAACCCTGCTTTCGATTCGCTGGAATACAAATACGACTACAGGGTTCGAACCTATCAGATCCACACTAAAGACAGCCTGGAATTAATATTTTGGGGTTACTATTGAAGTCTTTCTATTTTATTGAAGTCATAAAGTTTTATTCCATGCTGCTTTGCATACTCTTCCTGCAATTCGTCCCACCGTCTGACAGTTTTTATTGCAGCAGACACTAACGGATCCATTTTACTATAAAATAGTTCTTCAGCTTCTTCCTGTGTCCATACATTCGCATTATCAGCAAAATCACAAGTCATAACTGCCATTTGCCGGTAAACCGACATATAATAAAGCATCGCATCATCCATACTATTGACCTCTTCAACCGACGCAGGAATCTCTTTACCATAATGCGCAAAGCAAGTATCAACATAGTCAATCAACTTTTGGGCGCTCACCCTTGCAACATCCGGATGAATCCTTATATCCCACAACCTTACCAGCAACAGGTTTGAATACCCCATGCAGACATTATACTGGTTTACATTGTATTCAAGGCGTTCGTGCGCTTTCTCACACGATACAAAAAAGATGGCCGACATCAATACTGCAATTGCTGCTTTTGTTTTCATAATCTTATTTAATTACTTGTCTGAATCAGTAGTTTAAGAAGTTATCACTCGCTACGCTCGTTTGTAGTCAAGAAGTTAAGAATAATGCAAATACATTTCTACTTAACTACGAAGTTGCGAAGCAACTGATAACTACTTGACTACTTTGACTACTGATTCGCATTACTTACTAAGGTCAACCAATGTGATATTGTGTTTTTTTGCATATGCTTCCTGCAAATCCGCCCATCGTTCGACAGCTTCTGCCAATTCGTCTGCAAGCAAATCGAATTTACGATAATACAGTTCTTCAACCTCCTCGTCAGTCAAAGTTGCTATCTTACCGGCATAGTCGGAAGCAACAAGGGCTATTTGTTTGATTATCGACATGTAATAAAGCGCTGCGTTGTCAATATTGGTAACATCGGCGAGCGATGTAGGAACGTCTTTACTGTATTGGGTAAGATAACCGTCCACATATTCAATCAGACTATCAGATTTCCTTTTGAGTCCGTCCGGATTCTGTTCCGCATACTCCAATCCGGTATACACACCATTTAAATACGACTCGGCAGTATTATACTTTCCTAAATTATTCTGAAGATGTTTATATCCATCCTCACACGATGTAAAAAAGATTACGGATAACAATGTAACTACCACAATGCACCCTAAGCCCAAACAGTGATTTAAGATTGACTGGTTTTTCTGGATAAATTTCCCTATTTCTTCTTTAAGGTATTTGAACGATTCCATATTTTTCATTTTTATAAAGTTGAACTTCACAAAAATAAAAAAGTACACCAACAATAATCTGTAACATATGTTACAGGTCTTGAAAATTTTTAATCATTGGGGGTTAATTATTACTTTACGGCTACAAATATCAGACATAACAAAATCAATCCGAATGCTTTCATTTTACTAAGTTTTCTCATTATCATCCTTGAAATACATGAATCATAACCCACCACATAAAAGTCATCTTCCGAAATTTTATCCGAAACTGACCTAAAAAGATATTGGTTACCAGTGAAACTACAGATATGATTGCTATATTCATAATCTGTTTTCTACTTATCCTCAATCCAATCAGCTACTTTTTCGTAGAAAGGTGCTTGAGGAAGAATGCAGTCCACGATTAATCCGTTTTCATCAATCATGAATTTCTGAAAGTTCCAACGTATATCTGCATCAATCTTTCCGTTTTCCGATTTTTCTGTCAGCCACTTGTATATTGGCGATTTGTAATCTCCAACGGCTTGAACTTTGTCCATTATCGGGAATTTAACTCCGTAATTCATTTGACAAAACTCCTGTATCTCTTTATTTGTGCCGGGTTCTTGTTCTCTGAAATTATTACACGGGAATCCTATAATAATAAAGTCCCGATTCTGATACTTGTCATACAGTTCTTGTAATTGAGCGTATTGTGGTGTCAGACCACATTTAGAAGCTACGTTTACAACCAATACCTTTTTGCCTTTCAGGGTAGAAAGGTCACATGTATTGCCGTTTATGTCTTTCACTGTAAAATCGTGAAGTATTTTTGTTTGCGCCGAAGCAAACGTTGTGACTGCGATAAGCAGCATGAGAGTAATCAAATTCTTCATTTTTCTATTTATTTTTAATCTAAGTAGCTGCTAGGAATTTTTTCCGGTTTCTTTATTGTTTTATGACTCTCCGAAACCTATAAAGAAGTAGATAGGTATAGCCAAATAGCCTATCATGATTATATGCGAGTAGATAATTGAAATCTTCTGTAAGCGAGGTAGCCATTTTTTGTTTGTTGCTCCCATTGATTGGAACATACTCCAAAAGCCATGTGATATGTGGAAATAAATAACCATTATCCAAATAACATACATAGCCGCATACCAACCGTTTGAGAATACGGTTTTCACAAGGTCATAAGGGTTTTCGCCTTCGTTGCAGAGAAAATGTTGTAATTGCATTTTTGCCCAAAAATGTCCCAAGTGGATTACCAACAACCCCAACACAATAAGCCCTAATGCCAACATGTTTTTAGAAGCCCACGATACTTTGGTTTTGCTTTTTACCTTATATTCTTCCGGTCGTGATTTCCTGTTTTGAATCGTAAGTATAATCCCCATTACAATATGCACAACAAAACCGAGCGCTAAAACCGGGACCATTATCTGAACGAAAGGATTTGTGTCCATAAAATGGCAAGCTGTTTCATAGGTTTCCCGTGAGATTAAAGACATGAGATTGATTGCTAAATGGAGGGTTAAGAACATGATCAGAAATAATCCGCTTATGCCCATAACCAATTTTCTCCCTATTGATGATAATTTCATTTAATTTGAGATTATTCCTTTAACAAAAGTCCTTAATTTGTCTAAATCCTGTTGATTTGGCCGTCCTTTGTGCAAAGCTTTGAATTGCCCTCTACAATGAAACTCCCTTTCATCAACTGGAATATTCTGTTTCTTCAAGAGTCCTTTTACTTGTGAATACGAACCGGATAAAACAGCAGCAGAGCTAAAGCAAACCACATTATTAACCTTACTATCTAAAGAAGCAATAAATTCTTTCATTTTACTGTCGATTCCTGCCATGTAAACAGCACTCCCAAGAAAAAGTATATCGACCTCTTCCGTTACGGGAACATCTATTGTTTCGGCTTTAACACTGGTCACATCGGAAACTATTTCAGCCATTTTTACCATATGACCTGTTTTTGAAAAATACCTGATTGCTATTTTCATATATTTATTATTTATTCGACACTTAATATTCAAATAACTCTATAATGAGATTGTCGCATTTTCCATATCAAGCAAACAGTATATTATATATTAGCGTATCCGACCGGATGATTTAATAAAAGACAATCCGTATCTTTCAGCTTTAGCTCTGCTTTCAGAACGTCCTGATTCATTGTTCCTCTCGCAACAGTATCAAGACCGTTTGCGGCACAAAACAATGCGATATTTTGTGAGATAATTCCCGTATCCAAGGGTGCAAGGGTTGAACGCATCGGTTCGGGTACTCCGTCAAATACAGAAACATCTGCTACAAGCAAAAGAATTACAGGAGCATTCAGTACAAATTCCTGACCTCCGGCTAAAGCAGGTATCAGATTAGTTTCCGTAACAGGAATCAGACTGTGTTCATCCGGACAATACAAACAAGTGCCTTGTGGAGTACAGGCGTAAAGTCTAATTTCTTGTTTTCCAAGCGAATTAGATGCTGTATGCCCTTTAGTTTCAGGACGATTAATACCATTGGCAGCCCATAGCAAGTCGGAAAGATCTTGCGTTTCCAATGGCTTGCTGCTGAATGAACGTATTGACTTTCTAGCTGCCAATGCACACATAAGGCTTACACCTCGTTCCATATCAGGCTTATTTAGCTTGATTACATTCTGTTCGTTTGATTTACTTTCCATAGATGCTGATTTTAATGAATTAAACTTCTTTGAATTTCTTACTACAAAAGTAGGAATCAACAATATGGGAATGCTTAAGATTAACTTAGGATATTCTTAAGATTAGCTTAAGAAGCGGAATAGGTAAAAAACAAAAGACTTCCTGAATGAGAAGCCTTTTGTTTAGGTTATGATTAAAACCTAAAAAAAAGCGGATCCCATAAGAGACCCGCTTCTTTTGTAGACATATATAGTCAAATCACTCCAGAACCGTCTTATAATCAATATTATTTGTATCCAGCAGATATTTCATAATAACCATATGCCTGTCCTGCTTACGGATCTCATCGTATAGCTTTTTCACTTCACTAAACGGCACGCTATTATTTTCATACTCTTCTGCCACAACTGAAAATTCAGTATCCTTATTATTTTGCTCAAAATATTTTCCACCCAGAAGCTTTTCAAAACTGAATGTTTCCAGAAATTCAACGTCTATCCGTAACGCTTCAGCTACATCTTCAAGAATCTCTTTATCAATTATCTTTTTCTTTTCCAGTTGCGAAACCTGGCATTGTATCTTACCTCCTAATAAATCAGCCAACTCATCCTGGCTTAGTTTCCGCCAAAGGCGGATAATGCGCACATTATCGCCCATATGTACTTCTGTCTGACACTTATCATTCTCCATATAGAATATTATTTAATTTATGCTGCTATAACAACCACCGGATTACTTAAGTTGACGGCTAAATTAGAAATATTTTGCATTTCTTCCTAATAAATGACCCGGCAGAGCGTAATAAAATAATCAAAAAAGCAATTTTTGCGTATTATTTTAATATAATTGGTTGGTTAAAGCATCACCAATAAGTTATAATCAACTGGATAATTGCATATTAAAATAATAGCCGGGGATATTTTTTTAATCATAACCAGCCCTTTACATTTGTAACATATTCAAGGATATGAAAGGGTATACACATCCATGAAGGGGAAGAGTTCCCGGCTCCAATGATCAAAAAGAATTGGTATGTGGTCTGACACAAAATGAACCAAACTAGTACAAACACATGCATTCTTACGAGAGGAAAGGGTCACGGACAGTCGGGAAACATTGAAACCGGTCAGGTTTCAAAAAAGAGGAAGAAAGACGGGGAGATTTCTTCCTCTTATGTTATTTTCAAAAAAAGCCTTATCGATTAAGCCTTACACAGGTTTGAATTTCTTATATTTGTTTCATGAAAGTAGAACGCACAATTTCTGAATTCAACAATGAGCTCAAATTAAAAGGCTTCAAAGCCTTTCAAATAGAAGACGACAGTAGCGCCACACGTACTTACAGCCGCAAAGAGTTCTATAAGATTTGCCTTACTACTGGCAAAAGCATTATCAACTATGCCGATAGAAGTTTTGAACAGGAAGGAACTATCCTGTTTTTTGGCAATCCACATATTCCCTATTCCTGGGAAACAATATCAACTACATACATCGGCTACACCTGTCTTTTCTCAGAAGATTTTCTGAAACAGTCCGAACGTTCTGAAAGCTTACTCCAATCACCTTTCTTTAAAATTGACGGAACACCTGTTTTAGAAATATCAGAAGAACAAAGGTTATTTCTCAATACGCTTTTCCGGAAAATGATTGAAGAACAGGAAAACGACTATACTTTTAAGGATGAACTTATCCGTAACTACATCAGTCTGATCATTCACGAATCATTAAAACTTCAACCCTCAGAGCATTATCACCAGGCCAAAAAAGCAACTGCACGGATCACCTCCGTATTCCTCGAATTACTGGAAAGACAATTCCCGGTTGAAACTTCCGACCACCCATTGCAACTACGCACTGCGCAGGATTATGCGCAGAACCTGAATGTGCACACCAATTACCTGAACCGTGCGGTAAAAGAAATAACAGGTAAATCAACGACTGCGCATATTACAGAGCGGATTATTGCAGAGGCTAAGGCGCTATTACAACATACGGATTGGAATATCTCCGAAATCGCCTACGCCCTCGGCTTTGAATATCCCACCTACTTTAACAACTTCTTCAAAAAGCAAACAGGCACAAATCCAAAGTCTCTACGGGAAGCCATGGTTTGAATTTCTTAATTATCGGTTTGAAAATCGTTAACCGTCTTGGTTCATAAAACCCGATCTTTGTAATAAAAAATACAAAGAGAGTGTATCAACGTAGCCTCTTCGATTAAACAGAAACAAAGATGGATAAATCAGATATTTTCGAACGGCTAAGAAACGGAGAAATTATTCCGGCCGGCGACCCTCAAGGCTATCGGATGCGGG
Organism: Tannerella sp.; assembly: GCA_031285565.1. Taxonomy (GTDB): domain Bacteria; phylum Bacteroidota; class Bacteroidia; order Bacteroidales; family Tannerellaceae; genus Tannerella. The sequence continues at coordinate 90,608 of JAITVY010000098.1, forward strand.
AGGCTTCCTACGCCACAAAAAAACTACTCGTACAGATGAACAATTCATCCGACCCCGCTAAGATCAGGGATTTATTAAGCCGGATTACAGGTAGCATGATAGACGAAAGTGTTGCTGTGTTTACTCCCTTGTATATCAATTACGGTAAACATACCACGATAGGCAAAAACGTATTTATCAACTTCAATTGTACTTTCCTTGATCTGGGTGGCATCACCATCGAAGATAATGTATTGATAGGTCCCAACGTCAGCATATTATCCGAAGGACATCCGGTATCGCCGGAAGACCGGCATTCACTTGTGCCTAAATCCATCCATATTAAAAAGAATGCCTGGATTGGCGCCGGAGCGACTATACTGCAAGGGGTAACGATTGGAGAAAACGCGATCGTAGCCGCAGGAGCCGTTGTATCCAAAGATGTTCCTGACAATACGATCGTAGGCGGTATTCCGGCAAAAGTCATAAAATCAACTTAAACAGGACAAATATGAATAAGTTCATATCAATAATACTCTCTTTTATGATGATAACCAGTCTTTCAGCTTGTGATACAGATGACACAAACAACCCGAAAGCACCGGTACCGGAACAGCCGGAAAACTCCGGCAACGGTAATGAAGAAGACGATCCGGAAGGTAACGGGACATTGAAGATAACCATTGGCTCAACCATATTCACGGCTAACCTTCAGAATAATGCGGCAGCAACCGCCTTCAGGAAACTGTTGCCAATCACAACCACCATGTCCGAATTGAACAATAATGAAAAGTACTGCGACCTGCCAGGCAGCCTGCCGACCAGTGCTTCCAATCCGGGAACAATTCAAAATGGCGATCTCATGTTGTATGGTTCACGGACATTGGTATTGTTCTACAAAAGCTTTTCTACATCTTACAGTTACACACCATTGGGGAAAGTGGATAATACAACAGGTTTAGCATCCGCATTAGGTTCGGGAAACGTAACCGTGACCTTTGAATCAGAAGAAAAAGGTGAATAACAAAAAATGAATTATAAGAAATGAAGAAAATAATCATAATAACCCTGCTTGTGATTGGAGCAACCACGGCAGGAGCAACCAAACCGGCAAACGGAAAGAATCAAACAAACAACAATAATAATATGGAAAAGTTAGAATTAACAAACCAGTGGGATAAAGTATTCCCCCAGAGCGACAAGGTCAACCATTGTAAAGTAACCTTCCGCAACCGGTATGGCATTACGCTTGCCGCCGATATGTATATACCTAAAAACGCAAATGGGAAATTGCCTGCAATTGCCGTAAGCGGTCCTTTTGGGGCGGTAAAAGAGCAGTCTTCAGGGCTCTATGCACAGGCAATGGCCGAACGCGGTTTCCTGACCATTGCCTTCGATCCATCGTATACCGGTGAGAGTGGTGGCGAGCCCCGCTATGTAGCTTCTCCCGACATTAACACGGAAGATTTCTGCGCTGCCGTTGATTTCCTTTCCACCCGCAATGATGTAGATCCTGACCGTATCGGAATCATAGGTATCTGTGGCTGGGGCGGCCTGGCTATCAACGCTGCTGCTATGGACACCCGGATTAAAGCAACTGCCACTTCTACGATGTACGATATGAGCCGTGTGAATGCTAACGGCTATTTCGATTCGATGGATGCGGATAAACGCTATGAACTCCGCGAACAACTCAATGCCCAGCGTACCACCGATGCGAAAAACGGCACGTATGCACTGGCCGGTGGTGTAGTAGATCCATTACCGGACGATGCGCCATGGTTCGTAAAAGACTATCACAGTTACTACAAGACGGATCGTGGCTATCACGAGCGTTCGCTCAACTCTAACGATGGTTGGAACATAACATCGACACTTTCGTTCATCAATATGCCCCAGCTTTCATATGCCGACGAAATCCGTAATGCAGTACTGGTTATCCACGGCGAAAAAGCACATTCATGTTATTTCAGTGAAGATGCTTTCAGGAAATTGAAAGGTGACAACAAAGAACTGTTGATTATTCCCGGAGCTGTACATGTGGATCTATATGACCGGATGGATGTTATTCCTTTCGGGAAACTAGAATCTTTCTTTAAGGAATATCTGAAATAAAATATAAATTGCAGGGGTGTCTAAAAAAATGTTTTTTTACACAGAGCTAAATTCCTTAATATTTATGTTATATTCATAATAATTGCATCTATTCCAGACCCTCCGGATTAAAAGACTATCTTTGCACCGAATTGAGTTACGAATTTTTATCGTATTGTCTTCTTTTTATAAAACTATTCAGAGTTGTCTCTCCTTTAATTATCCTTCTCAATCCACAATTATTTACTTTAATAAATTTTATATGAACATTTTCATTGCAGGTTTAAGCTATGGTATCAATGATGCCGACTTAAACGAATTATTTGCAGAGTATGGAGAAATTTCTTCAGCAAAAGTTATCATGGACAGAGAAACAGGAAGATCTAAAGGATTCGGTTTTATAGAAATGGCAGACGAGGCACAGGGTCAGAAGGCTATCGACGATCTAAACGGAGCTGAGTACGAAAATAGAACGCTTTCGGTAAGCGTGGCACGCCCGCGCACGGAAAGATCCTCATACGAAGGAAACCGTAACAATAGTTATAACCGCTATTAATACATGATTATAGAAAACAGAAGGCCCCGAAAGCCTTCTGTTTTTGTATAAGAACAAAACAAAAAATCACTTTCCACCTTCATTAATCTAAATCAGACCACACACTTCAAACTATATTCCAGGATTCCCTATCCTTATTTTTTTATTTTGAACACATTCTTATTAGTCTGCATTGGTAAATAAAATATCTTTGCCGTAGATATCTTCATCGAATTTAAACAGAAATTCAAATCAAAATGGGAACAAAATCATTTAAGGTTGTGACGTCCGTATCAATGGTGTTAACCCTTACGGCAGCAATACTTAGCGTCATCGGTATTACAATTACCGGTCTTTATCCTGCTATTTTTGTGTTATTGTTAGCGGCCCTGATCCCAATCGCTTCCAAGTTTTACGCCAAAAAGATCAGTCGCAAATCCAATCGTTCCCAGAGAAATTATTCCACAATACTCACAATTATTAATTTGCTACTAATCTTAGTCATATTATGGATGACATTTGTAATCATGATTGACCGTGTTATTCCTAACGTTGTTGACTATTATCAGGTAGCACATTGACAATTACAAAAAAACATTGAAAACAACAAAATGACAACATATATTTCAATCTTAAGAGGAATTAATGTAAGCGGACAGAATCTTATCAAAATGGATGCTTTGCAGAAAATGTATAAAAACCTGGGGTTTGGCAATATTGCAACTTACGTACAAAGTGGAAATGTTATTTTTAACAGTGAAAATGCTGAGCCTGAAAAATTAGGCACAGAAATAACACAGCAAATAGAAAAAGACTTTGGATTTAATGTACCCGTAATAGTCCTAACGATTGACAACCTGAAACAAATAACTGACAATAATCCATTTACAAAAGACCTGAACAAAGACAAAACTTTTCTATATGTTACTTTTTTATCTTCAAATCCTGATGAATACGATATAAAAGCAATTGAAGAAAAGAAACAGGATGGCGAAGAAGTCTTTATTACTGGGCATGCTGTATATTTGTACTGCCCAAATGGATACGGAAGAACGAAACTAAACAATACATTTTTGGAAAAGAAATTAAAGGTCGGAGCAACCACAAGAAATTGGAAAACCACAAATGAACTTTTAAAAATAGCTTTCGAAATACATGAAGTAAGGAAATAACTTATAACAACAAAATAAAAGCAAATTAAAAAATGCCGAATGAAATGATCACATACAGAAAAGCCATCTTATCAGATGCGGAAAAACTTGCGGAAATACGCAGTATTTTCCTGAGAGAAATCAACAATGTGCCTTCGGAAGAGGAAAGAGTTATTGTTGAACAAACGAATCTTGAGTATTTCAAAAAAGCGCTCTGCGATAATTCATTTATAGCATGGATTGCCCTTGGCAACGACGAAATTATAGCAACGAGCGGATTGAGTTTCTCGGTAATTCCGCCCTTGCATCGTATTCCCGATGGAAAAATCGCATTTATAATGAATATGTACACTTTTCCAACGTATCGCAACCGGGGAATCGCGACCGAATTATTCAAAAGGATTGTTGAAGAAGCCAAACTGCTTGGTTATAAAAAGATCACATTGAATGCTACTGACGAGGGCAAACCGCTTTATGAAAAGTACGGATTCAAAGACGTGCATGGTGATATGGATTATTTTGTATGGTAAACGAAAAGAATGCCATATGCAGTAGGTAGCCTGATATCAGGTAGGGCAATAACAAGTAAGCAAACAATAAATAAGAGTTATGAACCATATGAGATTAAGTGGGATTCCAAAAAGGATTTCTTTTGTAGTATTCGTGTTGCTGATTTCATTACCATGCTTTGGCCAGGACTATCTGCAACCCAATGAAGAGGTCATCTTATCATTCCGGACAAAAAACAATAAACAAATGTATTTAGTCAAAGACAAATCAAACAGATATATTTCTTATCGTTTTGGAACAAAGGATAAAATCGAACTCAAATACCCTGCATCAGGAACAAACAGTTGGGAGAAATTCAAATATTCCTCCTACCTCAGGGGTGGCGGAATAACAAACGAAGGTATGGATCTGAATTACGTCTATTTTACCAACGGTGATTTCCAGTATATCATTTACCAGACATATTATGCCGTAGGGAATAAAAGAAAAATTGGCCTGAAAGTAATAAATCTAAAAACAAACAAAACCACTGATATTGAAGGAAATCCTAAAACTGCAACAGGTACTTTGGTTGATTTCAGAGACAATCAACTGCTGGAAATAGGAGACGAATTATTTGACTAAGATACACAATTTAACTACGAAGTAGCTCCCTTAGTAACCAAGAAGACACCCGTCATAATCAGAAATACACCGACCCAGCGGGTAAACGGAATGCTTTCATGAAATATAAAAATAGAAGCAAGCATCCCGAAAACATAGCTGATACTGATAAGCGGATAGGCTACCGAGAATTCGTAATGCTTAATGATATAGAACCAGATTAACGACCCGATTAACATACATACGCCGGAACCCAGCATCGGCAAGTTAGTAAAGACGTCTTTGAAAAATTTCCAGGTAAAACTGAATTTATCCATGCGCATCATGGCAAACTTTAAGAAAATTTGTCCCGATACCAGGAACAAACTTTGCACAGTGGATATTGCGATGAGTTTTAACATTGGGATAATAATATTAATGAATGAGATTTATTATTGTAATGATTATAAAGAAGGATCCGTTTTACTCCTTGCAGGGCTTCTTCACCATTTACCAACAAATGAGCCGGAACAAGGTTCTTATGCAGACAAGTAGCTGCCGCATACGTAGCTAAAGCCGGCGATGTAAATGATTGTCCGAACAAATGCTTATATTGTAGAATAGGTTTACCGGCAAATAACCGATCGATAGCCTGATGGTATACTTCATCATTCACACGGTTCGTATTCAAACCTACCATTACGGCATCTACATCCGACAGTGTACACCCGGCTGTAGCCAGCAGGTTATCGAGCGCCCCTTTCAACTGTGCCTGCGAAGGCATAAAAAGTGTATCAACTCCGCTTACTTCGCAAAGAGCATTTTCTTTCTTTTCGGATGCCAGTAACATACTCACGGCAGCCTCACCAGCAAAACAGTGGTGTTTAGGAGAATAAGGATCATTCTCAAACTCAAAAATACCAAGCCGCTTAAAAAAGATATAATAGTCATCGGTCAGTTCATCATATCCTCCAAGCAATGCTGTTTCAATACGGTTATTACGAAACTGAAGACAAGCATCAAGCAACGCATTCTCAAACGAAGTGCCCCGGTGTACAAATGTATTGTTATAACCATGACATTTTAATTCGATGGCGATCAACGAGCTAAGAATATTATGGGTCGACTGCATAAAGAAAGTCGGCTGCAGAAACTGCTCCTTATTCTCCATGATTGAGTAGATAAACTTCTCCGTATTATCAATACATCCCAATCCGGTGCCACTAATAATAGCATCCGGCATCTCCAGCGATGCCCGTTGCAAGGTATTGCGTGCCGTAACGATTACACGTTTAAGCAACTTCCCCATTCGTCGCGACTGGATTGGAGACAGATAATCAGTAAAGTTCGGATCAACCGAACGTACACACGGTTCCGTATAGAAAAGCGGCGTATCAAACCAGTCGTCACAAAGAGGTTTTTGCGCTGATATTTGAGTGGCAGATTGAATATAAATCGACATCGGTTATATTTTTGTCAAGACAATGGCAGAGTTATTACCGCCAAAGCCAAATGAGTTTGAAAGAATATGTTGCATTGATCGTTTAGGAGTCGGATCCATAACAGGAGCAAAATGATGCTCTTCTATTTGATTCCGGAAGTTCCGGTTTATCGGATAAAACTGATGCTCCAATGCAAGCAACGAAATAACAGCCTCCAGACTGCCCGCAGCACTGGTAGTATGGCCCGTATACGATTTGATTGAAGCCAAAGGAGGCACCTGCTCACCAAAAACACGCATAACAGCTTTCCCCTCCGTAAGATCATTATTCGGCGTACCGGTACCATGCGCATTGATATAATCAATATCTCCGGGGACCAATCCGGCGCTTTCAATAGCGCCCTTCATAGCCAGATAAGCGCCATCACCATCGGGCGAAGAAGCAGTCTGGTGAAAAGCATCACAGGCATTATGATAACCCGAAACAACACCGATAGGAGTCACACCCCGTTTACGAGCCGTTTCGGGCGATTCAAGCACCAGATAACCGGCGCCTTCACCCAGATTAATACCTGCACGATCGCGGTCAAATGGTTTACAGATCTCCCTGTCGAGGATCATTAACGTATTAAACCCGTTGACATGATAACGCGAAAGACATTCGGTTCCCCCAGCAACGACAACATCTACCCGTCCCTCTTTAATCAGGTCAGCACCCATCATAATGGCATTGGCCGAAGAAGAGCAGGCAGTTACGATGGTCGATACTTTCTCAAATCCGCCAATATATTCAGCGATCTGTTCCGTACACGAACCACAATCATTCAGATCAAGATAATCATTTTTCGAATCATTCTCCAGGAAATCACAATACAACAATTCTGCCTGATCCATTCCGCCAACTGTGATTCCGGAAATAAAAGCAACACGTAAAGAATCCCTATTCTCGAGCCGGGCCTGCGCTATTGCCTCTTGTGCAGCTATAATTCCGAGCAGTGATGAACGGATAACCGCCTTTTCAGGCAAAAAGCCCAACATCTCACGCATCTCATCATTACTCAGCTTTACCTCACCCACTGGATATTCAGTGTGTGATGTTTGCAGATAGCGAATCGATTCGACACCGGAACGCAGATTTCGGATCGCATCCAACGTAGCTTCTTTTCCTACCCCTACTGCAGAAATAATACCCGCTCCGGTTATATAGACATCCTTTACATTCATATCTCAATCCTTATTTTTGTCTGTTTGCACTAACATATTCCGCCATTGTGCGTACCGACTTAAATATTTCTTTGCCTTCGTTCGGATCTTTAAGCTTAATTCCGTAGTTCTTCTCCAACAATACGATTAATTCCAATGCATCAATCGAGTCAAGTCCAAGACCTTCACCAAATAAATTATCATCATCTGCAATATCTTCGGGAGTTACACCTTCCAGATTCAACACTTTAATAATTTCCTGTTTTAGTTCTAAAATCAATTCATCCATAATGTTTAATATTTTAAAGCGATTAATAGTCAGCAAAATACACCCCTATCCCCTAAAGGGGAAATTGTGGGAATATTTCTTTTGTTATTCATAATTCATACTTCTCATAAGTTCCTTTAGGGATTCAGGGTAAGCCCCTTCAGGGGTTTGGGGTACTTTCTCTAAAAGCACCATCCAGGTATCCATAGTATCCTGTGATACCTCCTGCCATCCCAATAGCAGATATTTCAATCCGGCCGCAAACATCATTTCACGCGAAATATCAATCATAGATTGTACTTCCGGTTGCGAAAATACATAAAAAGCTGTTTCGCCGTGTATTTTATTTCGAATTGCGATCTCCCCGGTAACAATATTTGGCAAAGTATACACGAAAACAGCCGGACTCGGAAAATAATCCGCATCATGACCAATCGTTTGCTGATAGTTACTATCCGCTTCCAACGAAGCACTCCGGTTAAACAATACAATCCCCATATCCTCTTTAGGCTGTTCTTTCTCAAAACCCTCTAACAGAATCTCTGCAGAAAGAAACCCGGTTTTAGACAAAACATCCATCTTAAAAAATTTGCGGTAATCAATTCCTAACCGGTGATAAATATCCGACAGAAACTGGGAATTATCAGAAGGCTCAGACTCCGATTCCAGGTACATTTCTCCATCAACCCATACTTTTCCGGATAACACACGGCAATATTTCTTAATATGAATATCCATCGCTCAAGGTTTTACAAGTGTATATAATAACGCGGCATTACACCCCCCAAATCCCGAAAGCATATTAATACAACGATGTCCCTCTACCGGTTGTGTTTGTGTTACGACCGGCAATGGATTCGAAACGCCCAACGATTCAAAACCGCATGTTTTTAATGCAATTCCATCACGAAGCGCATGAGTGGAAATAATGCTTTCCAATACCCCTGCCGCTCCAAGCGTATGTCCAAAATAGCCTTTCAGACTATTTATGGGACGGTAATGCAAAGAAGCGCGGGTAATAGCAATCGCTTCCATCTCATCGTTATAAGGAGTAGCCGTTCCATGCGCATTCACAAATGCCAGCTCATTATTATTAGTTCCCTCCAGAATATTTTTTAATGCCAGATAAGCCCCCTCGCCCGTCCGCGAAGGACCTGAAATATGATTAGCATCATTACGTACGGCACCTTTCGTCAGTACAACATCACCAGGTTGCATATCTGCATCTTCCTTTTCAGTCAGAATGATGGTCGCAGCGGCCTCACCAACATTCAATCCGGTGCGGTTAACATCGAACGGTTTACACCGTTCATGCGACAATGCCTTAAAAGACTGAAAACCGGATACAATAAACCGGGATAACATATCAGTTCCGGTTACAATAACATAATCATACTGCTTTGCCTGTAAAGCACGCTGAGCAGCAATCAATGCGGCTGCTCCCGAAATACAGGCATTGGAAATAACCCAAGGAGTATTTGCATTTCCGAAATGACGGGCAATCAACTCTGCCGAACGCCATAAGTAGACCTGCTCAGGTTCGTAAGCAGATACCTGATCTGCAGAATCCAACAAAAAAACATTCCCTTTTGTAGTAGAAAGTATAAATAAAACACGTTCATCAGCCGGATCGATACCTGTATTCCTCAAGGCCTGCGATATAGATAAAATAGCAGCTTTCTCCAGTTTAGTATATACCTTTGAAGAAGGAATCTGCAACATGGCGTAAGCCTGTTCCAACGCTTCATCATCAATAGCGGCAGCAACAAACGGTTCCGGCAATCCGAAACGATCGGTAAAAGGCGTAAGTCCGCTTACACCCTTCTTCACATTCCGGTAATTATCATCTGTCGTAAATCCCAGTGCCGAAACAATATTATCTCCTAACAAAGTAGTCATAACAAACTATGTTTTTTCTTCCATTCTTCAAAAAAAGGAGGATTCGTAAGCATCAGATTATGATGTTTATCTACAAATACCTGGGTTGACGTTCCGGTCGTAACAAGACTCTCATCCTCCAACAAGCGGATCTCATAATCAAAAACCACCTTTGCAGCACGTGTATTACGGAATGTTATATCCACACGGGCACGTTGTGCATGAAGCAATGGCTTCATATATTTGAGGTTCAATTCAACTAAAGGTGCAGGACATTCATTTTCAAAATACAATTGATAGCTCAATCCGTATTTCTTCCCGAATTCTTCGCGTGCATCTTCAAAATAAAGTGCATACGAACCATGCCATACAATATTCATAGAGTCCACTTCACTAAACCTGACTTCAAATTCTTTTGAAGCTTTCAGCATATTTTCATCCTTAGTTTCCATCTGCCTGACTATTCGTATCCGTTAAAAAAATTTTCATTTCACATGTTGCAATTACTTCATCCCCGACTTTCACTTCAGTAGCAACCAATGTCGTAGAAAACACATCTTCTACAATTTCAACAGTTGTTTCCAACTGCTCGCCAACCAACGGATTTCGGAAAATCTCCATTTGCTTGATCATTCCGATATATCCGATCTTAATTGAGCCGTCGCCTTTCAGTTGCATTTTCACTTCATATCCGGTACGGGCAGCACAGGTTTGCGCAATATTTTCAATCAAACCGGCTTCCTCCAGACGCCCATTGTTGCAAAACAGATGTCCTTCCTGTATAGTAAAAACAGTCTTTACAACCAACGGATCAAAATACGTCAACCGGTCAATCATAATGATTGGCGGACGTTGAGGTATTATATCCAATATTTTGACATCTTTTAATTCCATGAATATCAAGCTATGCAACTATCTATTATTTTTTCCTTATTTCTTTGTTCCTTTAACATTCCGTCATATCGAACCTTGCGTGAGACATCTCATCTAAACAGTTGAAAATGTCCATTGTCAATTGTTTTCATGCGATTTCTCCTTTTAGTCGAAATGACGATTGGTGTTTAATTTTCAATTTCCCACTTTCAATTTTCAATTGATTTTATCTTTTTGCAGACCAAAATCGAATGTCCGCTTTTTAATCCGTCATGAATATTTTCGACTCTCAGTCCGGCCGCTTCTATACAACGAGTCATATCTTCAGAATGATACATTTTACTGTTTCCGTTAGCCATAACGGTAAAATATAAACTAATTTGCGTCAGGCTAAAAGCCGCAATATCATTGGATTGACGATCCCACAAAGTCTCCATAATAAAAAGCTTTGAATCTTCATCCATAGATGCTGCCGCACGTTTCAGGATACTAACAATTTCCTGCTCCGAAAAACAATCCAGAAACTGACTCATCCAGATAGCATCAAATCCTTTAGGAAAAGGATCATTCTCGTCTAATAAATTGGCATTGTGTCCCGAAATACGGTTCTCACCTTGTTTACCATGAATATTCGTCTTCATCATTTCAATTTGCTGCGGCAAATCCATGATCGTAACATTCACATCCTGGTTATATTCTACACAACGCAATGCCCAGCGTCCGGTATTTCCACCTACATCCAATAAACTATCCGGCTGATAGGAAAATACGATTTGCAGAGCTTCGTCAAATGAATTGTCAGAGAAATAATGATCAAAATCCAGCCAACTCTTTTGAGCCTCCTGCGGCAAAGATGATAATCCCTCGTAAATGGTCTTCCATTCTCCAAAGACCTTCAAACCCTCCGGCTTTCCGTTAAGCAACGCTTCTTCCATCTTATGCATACCCAAATAGGTTACATCGTGATTAAATCGCATACTTATGGAAACTCCCGGATCCTTCAGTAAAAACCAACCCGTTTTAGATATCACAAAACGTTCGTCAATATACAAAACAGTACCGATAGTAAGAGAAGATTCAAGCAGGACTTGTACTGCATAACGCGACAAACCGGTCTTTTCTGCAACTTCATCCATCGTTAAACCATTTTTGGCATCTGCCAGCAATTCAAAAATGCCAAATTTCACCATTAAACGTGAAACCTCAAAAATAACCGGGGCATAAGCTATCTCATGTGCATATCGAATCGCGTCAATCACATGCCTCTTATCTTTAGAATATTCTTTTTCAAGAGCAGGAAACATTTTCATTCTTTCCAAAAATTATAAAAGTTAAACCATTGTTCAGGGTAAGTTCTCACGACTTTCTCCAATTCGCCAACAAAAGTCCGGGTCATATCATTGATCTGTTCCCTTTTAGGGGCTTTTGTTTCCGGCACAGGAATCAAAGCCAAATGAACCCGGTAACAAGATGCCGATACTTTTAAAACAAAATAAGCCAAAACAGGAACACGAAACTGGGCAGCAAGAACAAATGCACCGATCGGGAAATCAGCTTTCCCATTTAAAAAATCACATTCAATACTTTTTTCACTTCCAAAAACACGATCACCCGGTATATTCAGGATTTCTCCGTTCGATAGCGCTTCGTTAATCACAAATATATGAGAAAGGTCATTTGAAACAGGTATCAGACGCATATTATTCTCTTCTGATATCTTCATCCGGTTTGCCTGAACCTCTTTAGCTTCTCCTCCAAAAATCAAGCCATTGATACGCTTTTTATTTTGCCTCAATAAATAGCCGCACAATTCAGCATTTCCTACATGCGAAGTTGCCATAATAAATCCCCCGGGAGCATTCAGCAAAGAAAGGAACATATCATTGTCAGGATTGTCAACCTTAAAAATATTCTTCCGGCCGGCATAAACAGCAAAACGATCCATCAGCATCTGCCCGAACATATAATGATTGACATAGGTTTTCCAAAATGATTTGATAGGAGAATAACCATGCTGGCGACGAAAATAACGCATAATAGCCAGATATCCTTTCCGGGCAAAAAGCATATAAAAAGGAATTATAAAAATCAGTATAAAATAACCGACACGTACATTTACTATTGAAAATAAAATTTTCAAAGCTTTTTGCCCAAACGTACTGCCCCCGGTTACACCTTCCCAGTCTTTTTCCTTTTTCTCCATAGCTCAGAAGCAGTTTTAATCCTGCAACAGCTTCTTATTTTGCATTAATCTTAGACTCGATATAATCGTAGAACTCTTTTACAGTTACCACATTACCCATTTCTTCGGGTTTAATTTTAAACCCGAAAGTCTTTTCTACGATTACTACAATATCCACGAAATCAAGACTATCAAGCCCCAAATCGTCTTTCAAGGTTGCATTTTCATTAATCACATCTGCTTCAATCTCCATTTCTTCGATCAGGAAATCGTTTACCCGTGATTCTATTTCTTTTCTTTCCATTCTTATATATTGATCATTTGTATTTCTGAACCACCAACACACTATTTGTCCCTCCAAATCCAAATGAATTCGAAAGAAAAACATTTATATTTTGCTCCTTCGATTTCGAAAGAATATTCAGTTTTGCAGAAACCTCATCAGGAGTCTCAAAATTAATATTCGGAGCCATAAAACCGTTTCTCATCATCAACAGCGAATAAACAACTTCACTGGCCCCGGCCATCCAACACTCATGTCCGGTCATCGATTTAGTCGAACTTACCGGAGTCTTTACCGAACCAAACAATCTGTCGAGTGCAATTGCTTCGCACCGGTCTCCCTGCGGAGTAGAGGTAGCATGTGCATTAATATAGTCAACTTCATTCACTTTTGTGCCGGAATCATTTAAAGCACGTCCCATTGCAATGAAAGAACCGGCGTCATTCGCTTTCGAAATATCAGCACCATTCGACGAAAACCCATATCCGATAATTTCACCATAAATCGGGGCTCCCCTTTTCACGGCATGCTCCAGATCTTCCAGGATCAAGCTGGCAGCTCCGCCACTCGGCACCAAACCGTCACGATTGGCATCAAACGGTCGTGAGGCCTTAGCCGGCTCATCTGTGCGTGTCGAGAAAGCAGCCAGTCCGTCAAAACCAGCCATTGAATAAACATTTACTTCCTGTGCACCTCCACACAAAACCATGTCCTGCATTCCGTCCCGGATAAACATATATCCTAACCCAATGGAATGTGAACCGCTAGCGCAGGCTGCCCCTACTGTCATATTCACCCCACGGAGTTTAAAAATCGTAGACAAATTCATCGAAACGGTTGAAGTCATGGACTGAAAAACACCCCCCGAACCAATAAGCAAAGAGTCTTTTTTGTCTTTCATAATCTCATGGGATGCAATCACCGCCTCCGAAGATGCATCATTCCCATAGATAACTCCCACTTCATGATGATCCGGATAATCCGGATCAAGAGATGCCGTCTTCATTGCTTCCAAAGTAGCAATATATGCATATTCGCCCTGTTCAGGTAGCGACATTCGCGAACGCCGGTCGAGTAGCCCTTTTAAAGAAGGACGTTCCAATATACCCGTTAAAGGCGAACGGTAGCCATACGTCGTGCGTGCCGGATCTATTCCGATACCTGATTTACCCTGATATAAAGAATCGGATACCTCATCCAGATTCTTCCCTATACAAGAATAAATACCAATACCTGTAATTACGACACGTCTTTTCATTCAATTATGAATAAATTCCCCCATTAATAGAGATAACTTCCCCTGTAATATACGCTGCTTCATCCGACGAAAGGAAACTAACCAATGCAGCCACCTCTTCCGGCTTACCAAATCGTCCTACAGGTATATTCGCTTTTAATGAAGCTTCATCCAGATCTTTAGTCATATCGGTTGCGATATAGCCGGGAGCAACAGCGTTTACAGTTACTTTACGGGGTGCGACCTCCTGGGCAAGCGCCTTGGTAGCGCCTATAACAGCCGCTTTTGCCGCAGAATAGTTCGTCTGTCCGGGCAATCCTTTCAAGCCTGAAAGAGAAACAATATTAATAATACGGCCATTGCGTTTCATCAACATTGCTTTTAACACACGCCGGGTAACATAGAAAAAGCCGTTAAGACTGATATCAAGCACATTATGCCATTGCAAATCATCCATAAAAATCATCATTGCATCCTGACGGATACCGGCATTATTAACCAATACACCAATATAATCTTCGGGATGTGCTGTAGCCCAATCTTCCAATGCCTTATCAACAGATTCTACATTAGCCACATCAAACGGAAGCAACTCGGCAATTCCTCCTTTTTCTTCTATCAGCTGCTTTGTTTCCAATGCTGCCGCTTCATTCGAAGCATAATTAATAATGACCGGAACCCCTTTAGCTGCCAGTTCAAGACAAACAGCACGACCGATCCCCCTGGAACCACCTGTTATTAAAGCGTACTTCATGCAATTATTCAATTTTTATGGTTTATGACGATGCAAATGCCCGTTATATATAGTTTGT
Source organism: Tannerella sp. (assembly GCA_031285565.1). GTDB lineage: Bacteria > Bacteroidota > Bacteroidia > Bacteroidales > Tannerellaceae > Tannerella. The sequence goes on from JAITVY010000098.1 coordinate 105,636, forward strand.
TTTAATCGTTCTCTATTTCAACATTTTCAAAATATAAAATGCTGTTTTTTTAAGAGCCTGTTTAAATTTTGCTCGCAAAATAAATTATAGTGATTTTTTTGTGAAATTCCAGTCTCATTTTGCAGGTTTAGCGGGCTAAATGAGCCAAATTATACTGTAATTTCACAAAAAAGGATATAATTTATTGCGAAAAGCCTTCATAACAAATCCCTTGCGGAAAATTTAAACCGGCTCTTAATAATCGCGCAAAGTTATAAAAAAATAATGATAGTGAGAAACCGTAAATATTTTTTACCTTTGTTCCTCAAAGCAGTTTAATTATGGACACTTTACCTAAACTAAGTATTTATAATACCCTCACCAGGAAAAAAGAACATTTCGAGCCGTTACACCCTCAGCATGTAGGAATGTATGTGTGTGGTCCGACAGTATACGGCGATCCGCATTTAGGGCATGCACGTCCGGCCATTACATTTGATTTGGTGTTCCGCTATTTAAAGCATCTTGGATATAAGGTACGATATGTCCGCAACATCACAGATGTAGGGCATTTGGAACACGATGCCGACGAGGGAGAAGATAAAATTGCAAAGAAAGCACGTCTGGATCAGCTTGAACCCATGGAAGTTGTGCAATATTACCTGATACGTTACCAGGATGCCATGCGCGCCCTGAATGTACTTCCGCCAAGCATCGAGCCCCATGCATCCGGACATATCATCGAACAGATTCTCTTAATCCAGCAAATCCTGGACAACGGATATGCATATATAAGCGAAGGATCTGTTTATTTTGATGTCGTTAAATACAGCCGGGATCATCAGTACGGCATATTATCGGGTTGTAATATTGAAGAAATGCTTAATACGACCCGCGAATTAGACGGACAGAACGAAAAGCGGAATCCGGTTGATTTTGCTTTATGGAAAAAAGCACAGCCCGAACATATCATGCGATGGCCTTCGCCTTGGAGTGACGGATTTCCGGGCTGGCATTGCGAATGTACCGCAATGGGCAGAAAGTATTTGGGTGAACACTTCGACATTCATGGCGGAGGAAGGGATCTTATATTCCCTCATCATGAATGCGAAATTGCACAGGCCGTTGGATCGCAGGGAAGCGAAATGGTCAGGTACTGGATGCACAACAACATGGTTACTATTAACGGCCAGAAAATGGGCAAATCATTAGGAAACTTCATCACCCTTGAACAATTTTTTACAGGCAACCACGAATTCCTGACACAGGCATATTCCCCAATGACTATTCGCTTTTTCATGTTGCAGGCACATTACCGAAGCACAGTAGACTTCAGTAATGAGGCGCTACAGGCTTCGGAAAAAGGACTGGAACGTTTACTGGAAGCGTATGCACGGTTACAAAAACTTATACCGGCCGCGACTTCGACTGTCAATGTCAGCAATCTGCGTCAACAATGTGAAGAAGCGATGTGCGATGATATCAATACTCCTATCGTGATTTCTCATCTCTTTGATGCATCTAAAGCTATCAATACGGTTTCGGATGGTAATGGCACAATTTCGGCTGAAGACCTCGAGGAATTAAAAGCCACATTCAAGCTATTTATAGAAGATATCCTCGGTTTGCAGCAGGAAGCAGTTGACAACAGCCATCAGGATGCCTATAAAAAAGCGATTGATTTATTATTAAACATACGCCAGCAAGCCAAACAGAATAAAGATTGGACAACCTCCGATAAAATCAGGAACGAACTGGCCGCTTATGGCTTTACAGTAAAAGATACAAAAGACGGTTTTGAATGGAACATTTGAAGTAGCGAGTGCAGTAAGCAAGCTTGCTTGGTTTCTGCCGAGTCACGCCAAATGACTAATGAAATGAATCTATGACAATCAACGATTTTTTCAAAAATGACGCATTCGCAGCGAATGCAGGTGTCGAACTACTTGAAGCGGGCAAAGGCTTTGCCCGCGCACGAATGAAAATAGAGCCAATGCATCTGAATGGCGGAGGTGTCTGCCAGGGAGGAGCCTTGTTTACATTGGCTGACTTTGCTTTCGCAGTAGCAACCAATAGTCATGCAAAATTAACGTTCTCTATAAACTCTGAAATCCATATTTTCCGTTCGGAAAAGAGCGGTTATATATATGCCGAAGCGCACGAAGCATTCAATGGTGGACGACTATCCAATTGCGAAGTAAAAATCACCAATGAGCAAGGCGATTTGGTTGCAAGCTTTAACGGAACCGGTTTCCGGAAAGAAGCAATGCTACCATTTGAACCATTGCAATAACAACATGGATTTTGTTCTCATAATATTATGTAACATTGGTAACATTATCGCTTGAATTTCTGTTTTTTGTGGGCAGTTATTATTGTATAGCTGTTAGCGTTTACGGTTATTATTGCTTTATCAACAGAAACATACCAATTCTTTCCGCTCCTTATGATACTGTTTGCTTGCAGAATTTGCTGCTTGCACCAACTTACAACATCATCAGTTTCTATCGAAAGATTTCTCTTTATCCGAACTACACCTAATTCTGTTGTATGTATTTTATCAATATTGGATAACAAGTCATTCATTTTCTTCCTCTTTTTGTTCGATAGCGTGAATACTTTTTGACCATGTATCTAATTATTTACTCCATTCATTAAACATTGATTCCAAACAAGCTAATACCTGTTCGTATTGTAAACTCACATCTGACTCCACCAACTGGTTGATTAAGTGGCTTTCTTCAGCAAGTTCTATTTCTTTGATTAATACCTCACGGAGATATTCTAATGTTTTCTCATTTTCCTGTATCAGTAATTTAACATCTCTTGCCATAAGTTGTGCTCCGGCAATAACTTGGTCAAATTCATCCGTTTCATAAAGATCGTAATTTTCTTCAACGGCTCTTTCTGTATTAATATCCAAATAGTTTGTCAGGAGCAAAGCGATATCATATGCGTCTTTTGAACCCGACAGATGACGGTCTTTCCATGCAACCAACTTTAATATGAATAATCCAGGAAGAGATGCTATTTTTATAGAAAATTCCCCATCGATTTCTACACCTATTGTTGAGTATGCCATTTCAGGAAAGCCCCAAACCGACATCGCAATTGTTTCGTCAGGTGGCCAGTAAATATTGCCATCATCTTCAGCTACATCGCCAAACGGGAGAATGTCAATTATATAAATTTCATTATAGATAAAGCGTTGCTTCTGTTCTTGGCTTTTTGTAAAGCCGTCTTTTTTAGGCAAAGTCTCTTCAATGGACTGAAATTGACTCCAATCCGATATAGCAATGGCTATATCAAGATCATCTGTTTTACGTTCCGGAGTTAAATCATGCAAGTTGCTCAATATAATATCACGAGCAGTTGCTCCAATTATATAGAAATCCACATTTATACTATCAAAGTAACTACTTAGCTCCTTTAGTAAATCCTTCAATAGCGGATTGTTTAAGTTTTCACTTGAGATATTGTAGCTCATTGTTCAATATTATTTCTGCAATTTCTATATTTCGGCTATCTCCACTACCCATCAGATCTGCATAAGTCAAGAGAGGTGAAACGGTATTACCTTCTTTTGTGTTATAAAACAAACGGAGTATTTCTATTTTCCCATTATCGTCAGGGATAAGTTTTAAAAACTTACCCACAGATTGCCAAGTACCATCTGTATAAATGGTGAAATTTGCCGGAGTAAGATTTTTCGTCATGATACCGGCAGCACATTCGCCCCCCCATAATGTTTTCTCAGAAACAGAAAACAAATCCAGATTGCTCCAGTTCGAGTATTCAGACTTATTCATGAAATTCATCCTTTTCACGAATAATTTCGGACGGAGCACATCATTATAAGCAATAACCCAACGTTTCAGAAGGTCTATTTTGTTTTTAAACACCTTTTTGTTTTTTGTTTTTAAAAGAAATTTTGAATCAACAAGTTCTTTAATAATCGTGCTTACAGAACCTAACGAAATTTGGGATAACTCGGAAAGTTCTCGAAATGACTTATTGATATTTTCCGGATTAACAAGTAGGCAGTATATCAGCTTTATTCCTGCTTCTTGAAAAGCACGAGGTTGGTTTGTTTTAGGGAGCCGCTCTATTTTTCTCCCTTCAACAATCAGTAAAATATTATTATGCTGTATGTTACAGTTCCCTGAAGCATCTATGTAGTTAATGCCTTCCTTTACAAAAAACTTGGCGATAGCAGAAGGTATATATTTTGTTATAAGAAGCACCGGCAGATTTTGTTCTTTTGAAGCGTCCTTCAACTGTTGAAGCACAATATTCTTGTTTCCTTGCGTAATTTCAGGTTTAACATCAACGATAAATCGCTCTTCTTTTATCCGAGCAATGCTATTACTTTCTCTTTTACCGTCAGAGTAGGCTATATTAATTCCCACATTTTCAAACAGTTTATCCTTTATTTCTTCTAACAGGATATCTTTTGTTTTCATAGAATTTGTTCAGTTTTGACCAACTGTTCATTGTCAATGAACACACAAATATAATGAACGCCTTTTGAATTAACAAGAAAAAAAATCAGTTTTTGAAGCTAATGATAGCCAGAACCAACATCTTTGTAACCTTTTCATTATAAAAGCCATCACCTTTTCATCTCTCATGATATACCTTATAATACAGGCATGTAACATATTGGTTTTCGATGTGTAAAAACGAAATCATAAACTCATTCTTAAGGCTTACAAACCCGGAAAATGGGCTTTTTCATAAACATTTCTATAAAAGAGATTGTTTAATATTTGTCAATATTTATTTCTGAAAAACGAATTTATAGTCTGGAGTCTTGTAAATGATTTTTGGGATCAAACTCTATTTTATTACTTCATAATAAAGATGCATTTTGATCAAATCACATAAAAACTTGAAATGATGCAGGTTAAAAGAAATAGATCGCATGATAATAAATTTCATTTCATTGATAAATGAGAAAAAGAGGTTTTAATATTAAAAGTAACAATTTCATGAGCTTAAAAGAAAAACTGAAAAACTGCGGTAAAGTAGCTGCTATTGGAGCAGTCTTAGCAGCAGGTGCCATCGTTCCGCAAAAAGGAGAGGCACAACAAACAAAGAAACCGAATATTCTTGTGATTTTCGGTGATGACATAGGCTATCACAACATAAGTGCATACAGCCTTGGTCTCATGGGTTTTAGAACACCGAATATCGACCGGATAGCCAAAGAAGGTATCCTCTTTACCGACTATTACGGACAGCAAAGCTGTACTGCCGGCCGGGCCGCATTCATTACCGGGCAATGTCCTTTCCGTACCGGACTGACAAAAGTAGGTATGCCGGGTGCGCCTGTTGGTTTGCAGGCCGAAGATCCGACAATTGCGGAATTCCTGAAACCATTGGGATATGCTACGGGACAATTTGGAAAAAACCACCTAGGTGATCAGGATAAATACCTGCCCACCAAACATGGTTTTGATGAATTTTTCGGAAACTTGTACCACCTCAATGCAGAAGAAGAACCCGAACAAGCCGAATATCCGAAAGACCCGTCATTCCTTGCCAAACATAAGCCCCGCGGTGTATTGCGTTCTACAGCCGACGGTAAGGTGGAAGATACAGGTCCATTGACCAAAAAACGTATGGAAACAGTAGATGAAGAATTCCTGGCGGCAGCTAAAGATTTTATTAATCGTCAGGTCAAATCGGGAACACCATTCTTCACCTGGTTCAATGCTACACGTATGCATGTGAACACGCATCTGAAACCAGCGTCACAAGGTAAAACAGGTCTCGGGTTACAAGCCGACGGAATGGTAGAACATGACGGAATGGTAGGTGAATTACTGAAGCTATTGGACGACCTGGGTATAGCTGATAACACCATTGTAATTTACACAACCGATAATGGCGCAATGAAAAACCAATGGCCCGACGGAGGAGTTTCCCCGTTCCGCTCTGAAAAAGACACCAATTGGGAAGGAGCCGTTCGTGTACCTTGCGTAGCTCGTTGGCCGGGGCATATTAAACCGGGCACAATATCCAACGATATCTTTTCTGCCGAAGACTGGTTACCTACTCTTGTAGCAGCAGCAGGAGGCGATCAGCACCTGGCTCAGAATGCACCGAAAGGTGTAAGCGCCGGAAGTAAATCATTCAAAGTACATCTGGATGGATACAACCAACTACCCTACCTGACAGGAAACGTAGACAAATCGCTCCGTAACGAATTTTACTATTTCGATGATGACGGAAATTTAGTAGCTACACGGAAAGGTCAATATAAAGTAACTTTTGCTCTGCAGGAAGCTACCGGAATGGCTATCTGGAGAACCAAATTGTCGACTCTGAAAGCTCCGTTTTTGATCGACTTGCGTCAGGATCCGTATGAATATGCTTATGATGGTTCTACCAATTATGAAAAATGGATGTTTGATAAAAACTTCCTGATCTTTGATGTAATTGACATGGTATCAGCATACTTAGAAACTTATGCAAGTTTCCCGCCGCGCCAGAGTCCTGCCAGCTTTACAATCGATAAGGTAACTGAAAATATGAAAGCTGCCGCCGATGCAAGAAATGCTGCGGCAAGAAGATAATTATACAGCATGTAATTAAAATTTCAAGATATAAGATTCATAAGGTATTATGAATCTTATATCTCTTGTAAACCTCAATCAAACGCAAAGCAAGCTCAACCAATCATGACAAATTTAGAACAAATAATCTCACTCAAAAAAAGCATACAGGAAAGCATTATCGGACAGGATGAAGTGGTTAGCAAAATCCTGATTGCTTTGCTTACTGACAGTAATGTTTTGCTGGAAGGTTTTCCCGGCCTGGCAAAAACACGGGTCATCAAAAGCCTGGCAAGCAACCTCGATTGTAAGTTGAGCCGTATCCAGTTTACGCCCGACCTCCTACCATCGGATGTTACAGGTACTGAAATTTACCAGCCTCAATCGGAACAAAAGTTTGTTTTCCAGCCGGGACCTATTTTCAGCAACCTTGTACTTGCCGACGAAATCAACCGGGCGCCGGCCAAAGTACAATCCGCTCTGCTTGAAGCCATGGAAGAACGGCAGGTTTCCGTTGCCGGAAAAACCTATAAGATGGAACCCCTCTTCATGGTATTGGCAACGCAAAATCCGATCGAACAGGAAGGTACGTATCCCCTGCCTGAAGCTCAATTGGATCGTTTCATCATGAAAATTGAAATCACTTATCCTAGTTCTGAGGATGAAGCGAAAATAGTTGAACTGGTACGCAACGAATCCAAAGGCGAAAAGCAAAAAGTCACCCCTATCGACCAGAAAATAGTCCTTGAAGCCCGCAAAGAGATCAATCAGGTTCAGGTAGCCCCCGCCGCCGAGAAGTATATGGTCGACCTGGTTGCAGCAACCCGTTATCCGGATAAAATAAACAAAGACCTGGCACGCTGGATAAACTACGGGGCCAGTCCGAGAGGAACCATCGCATTGGATAAATGTTCGCGGGTTGTGGCTTGGTTAGACGGGCGTAATAATGTTACCCCCGATGATACGCGTTATATTGTCCACGATGTATTACGCCACCGCCTCATCCTATCCTACGAAGCCAATGCAGAGAAGGTTAGTACCGGTACGGTGATTGATACGATATTGAAAAATGTTGCAGTTATTTAAAAAATGAATGGTTATCCTAACGAAGTTGTAACTTCCCTTAACGACCTGATGCGGTTCGAATACCTGGTGCAGCAGGGCAATATCCTCCCCAAGCGCCCGATATATTCGATCCTGGCAGGACAGCACCCGGCCAAAATGAGAGGCCGCGGACTTGATTTCGAAGAAGTCAGGCTGTATGTCCCGGGCGACGATGTCCGGAATATCGATTGGAAAGTAACAGCTCGTACCAACGAAACCCATTCCAAGGTTTTTAATGAAGAAAAAGAACGCCCTACCTTTGTATTGCTCGACCAAAGCGCCATGATGTTCTTTGGTTCACAACGGTATGTAAAATCTGTTACGGCAGCCCATGTGGCCGCTATAGTAGCATTTCATACTATTAAAAGGGGCGACAGGTTCGGGGGAATCATCTTCAACGAAGATAGCTATGATTATGTGGAACCCAAACGCAGCAAAGCGTTGGTCGAACATTTCTTCCAGATGACTGTAGAACGCAACAAAGTATTGCCGTTACGTAAAACGGTTAAATCCGATACCGGATTGATCAACGAAATGCTTCACCGCATGCAATCACTCATCACACACGACTACGTAATCGCCATTATCTCAAATATACTCATGCTCAATCAGGACAGCCAGCATTTACTCAGGAGCTTATCTTACCACAATGATGTGATTTTTGTACACATCGAAGACCCGATGGATAAACTGCTTCCCCACGGAAAGTTAGTCCTGACCGATGGCGACAAGCAAATTGAATGGGACAGCAATAAAAACAACTGGGGCGACAAATACAGTGCCGGTTACAATCTGCAACTAGACAGCATGATAGAAAATTTCAGGTACTATGGAATCCCTGTATCCATTATAAACACGAAAGCCCCTGTAGAAGAGCAGGTAAAAGACAAAATAGGAGGCAGGCTAAGAAAATGAATGATACGATACCCATACTGGAGCAGTTTATTGAGCCTTCGCCGGTACGCTTTACTCCCGAAGCCCCCGGTTGGCATGTCCTGGAAATAGGATTGCTCCTCTTGCTGTTGCTTGCGATATTTTTCGTATACAGGAACTACCGGAAAAACAAGTATCGCCGGACTGCTATCAACTGGCTGGAAAATAAAGAAAAACAATTGATCAATAATAACAACTACTCCGGTTTAGTATATACGGCCGACATGCTTGCCAAACAAATCGGCATTCAAAAATATGGGAAAGAAAATGTCGCTTCCCTGCAAGGCCGGGAATGGATTGACTATTTGAATAAAAATTGTCCTTCTGTTACTTTTTCAACGGCAGACGAACAACTGATCCGGTCGGTTTACAATCCGGATATAATGCCGGACAAACAACAAGCTGTTGATTTTACAGTTAAGATAAAGCAATGGATTAAAAAACACCGCGTATGACCCTGTTGAATATATTACCGGAAATACCAGGTGGCATGCACTTTGAAATCGTCCACAAATGGGTATTCTTATTACTGCCTTTACCCATACTGGTATACCTGCTCATCCCCGCTTTGCGAAAAAAAAGGGCGGCACTACTAACGCCATTCTTTCCAAGAACGATACAAATATCTTCGCAACATCCTAAAAAGAGCGCCTGGATAAGCCATCGGAGCCTGTTGGGATGGATCGCCCTTTCCCTTTGCTGGATTTGCTTACTGGCTGCCGCATCTTCCCCTCAATTTACGGGGCAACCCCAGAAAAAGACCCGCACCGTGCGCAGTTTCCTTATAGCGGCAGATATCTCTTTCAGTATGGCACAAACAGACTGGTCGGTAGATGGAAAACGAATGAGCCGCTGGGGCGCGGTCAAATACCTCATGAAAGATTTTATCAAAGAAAGAAAAAGCGACCAGATCGGGCTGGAAATGTTTGCCACGCATGCTTACCTGCAGGCGCCGCTGACGACCGACCTGGAAACCATCAACTGGCTGCTCGACCAAACCGAAGTAGGCATGGCCGGACAAATGACCAGTATAGGCGAAGCAATTGCTTTCGGGATTAAAATATTCAGGCAGGATACAATCAAACAACGGGTTATGCTGCTGATGACTGACGGCGTTGACGGAGGAACGGAGATTTCGCCATTAGATGCTGCCATAGCGGCTAAGCACGACAGCGTTATGATTTATACATTAGGAATAGGAAACGCCACCAGTGGTGGTTATGCAATTGACGAAAAGTTACTGACAGACATTGCGGAAACCACAGGCGGAAAATACTTCCGTGCCGACAGCCAGCAGGAAATGCAACAGGTATACGCTGAACTGAACAAACTGCAACCCGTAGAATACGAAGAAGAGGCATACAAACCCAGGGTGTTACTTTATATGTACCCCTTAGGTATTGCAATTGCACTGGCAATGATCGTCTACATGGTAAGCGCTATATTTCATTTATTAAAACAATGGCATGCTTAAACAATTCATACATACAATGACTACGATCGACTGGAATGCATTTCATTTCCTCCGTCCGAAAGCATTGTGGCTATTCATCCCGCTATTACTGATAATCCTGCTATTACTGGTTGGAAACCGCGAACAGAAAAAGTGGAAGAGAATAATTGCCCCGGCGTTGCGTCCCTATATGTTCACGAAAGGTAATCCGGCGGCAATTATATTCCCACTACTCCTACTCGTATTCGGATTAAGCTGTATGATCCTTTCATTAGCCGGTCCAACCTGGGACAAGCGGGAAATACCCGGGGAAAAAATCCCTTCGGTAGTCCTGATTTCATTAGACCTGTCCAAATCAATGCTTGCAACCGATATCCAACCTTCACGCCTGGAACGGGCAAAAATGAAAATAACCGATCTCCTGAATGCAAATCCCAGGGCACGGGCTGGATTAATCGCTTATGCAGGTACTCCCCATACCGTATTGCCTTTCACTTCAGACTACAACCTGATCAAACATCACGCCGTAAGCCTTTATAATTGGGAAATGCCGGTACAGGGAACAAACATGGTGCTTAATATTGGTCTGATAGATACGATGATGAAACGGGTCGAAGCGCCGAGTACAGTCCTTCTTATGACCGATAATATAGATGACAATGAAGCCGTCCTGCTAAATGATTATGTAAATAATTCCATTCACCACCTCGAAATCCTGTTGTTCTCAACACCTGACGGGGCTCCGGTTCCCGGCGCTCCGGACGTTATTTCCAAACAATCGTCCACTACATTAGATAACTTACGACAAAACAATAAGATCAATATTACCCCCATTACACTTGATAAATCTGATGTTGAAACGATAGCCAAAAGGGTCAGGGATAACCTGATATTCGAGAAAAAAGGGGAAAAAGATGAAAAAGACTGGGACGATATGGGATGGTTGCTCCTGATTCCCGCACTGATCATCGCCCTGTTCTGGTTTCGTAAAGGATGGGCCGTACAATGGAGCTGGGCATTATTGTTCATGCTTTCTTTCTCATCCTGCGGCATCGATAGCAAACATCCCGGTTGGTGGTATACGGAAAACTACCAGGGAGAACTCTGGTATGAAAAAGGAGATTACCAGAAAGCAGCCGAACACTTCAGCGATATTCCGCATAAGGCTGCTGCTTACTTCAAAGCAGGCGACTACCAATCGGCAGCAGAACTATTGGTTGATGACACGACCGCCATCGGTCGTTACAATTATGGTCTTTCATTAGCTAAAATGGGAATGTACGATGATGCTGTCACCGCATTCCAACAGGCTGCTTCCGAAGAACCTTCCCTGCAAAGCAAAGCCAACCGCAACATCGATGCTGTCCGGCTCATGAAAGATCAGGCCGGTAGCGCCATGCGCTTCAAAGCAGAGGAAAGCATGGTCGACAAAGCACTGAAAGCTATGGAAAAAGAAAAATTGAAAGAACGGAGACCGACAAGCGAGGACGAACAGTTGAGTTCGGATACTGAAGTTAAAAAGCTTCCGACCCACGGCGACCGCTTATCGGACGAAGTAGAAAGTGATGTACACCGGGCTAAGGAACAAAAATTTCCACCCAAGGACTTCAAAATGGATCCTCAAATGCCGGTGGAAACAAAAGTCCTCATGCAGAAAACAAATGCCGATCCCGGGGAATTCCTGCACCGCCGCTTCGAGATACAGAAGCAAAAATATTATCCGGAAGTAACGCAAGAAAAAAAAGACTGGTAATCAATCCATATTACATCCATTTTGAATAAAGGAATATGCAAAACAAATTGAAATACATAAAAATACTGCTTACTTTCTTTGTCCTGCTCACCATCCTCCAACCCATGCAGGCACAGGTATCGGTCAGTGTTTACCTGAACCGAAAATCAGTTTATGTCCAGCAACCCTTTCGTGTTACCATTACCGTTTACACCAAAACATGGTTTACGCAACCGCTGGAATTCAACAAGCTACAGATTCCCAACGCTTTCATTATCCCTTTTGATAAAACTCAACCGGGCATGTTTACCATCGGGGGAAAACAATACCCTGGTATCCAATTTTATTATATCGTTTTCCCCTACGAGGTTGGAAACTTCACAGTTCCTCCCATAGAAATAACAGCGCAGAGTCCGCCCGAAGGAAGCTCTGAATCCCGAAAAGTAGTATTGCACACGACACCCCAATCGTTTGAGGTAAAAGATGTTCCTGACGACCTGAAGAAAAAAGGAACCTGGTTTGTCGCAAAGAATGTAAACCTGCAGGATTCGTGGGAACCATCTTCCGCCAACTACAAGGTAGGCGATGTCGTAAAACGCACCATTACGATTAATGCAGGCGGAACATTGCCCCAGTTCATCCCAGAACTGAGCGGACAGGAAAAACTAAGCTGGGCTTCCTCCTACCCCCGCGATCCGGAACTGACAGATACACATGCAGGTGGGGACGCCAACGGACGAAGTGTACAAACAATTACCTACCTGATAGAAAAAGATGGCGACTTTACCGTACCAGCCATTAGCCTGCCCTATTGGAATCCGTATAGTGCCAAAATGTTAACCGTATCTACAAAACCGGTAAAAATACATGTGGATAAAAATAACAACCTGGGCATTCTTACAACATTGAAAGACAGTCTGGCTGCTACCCAGCCGACACAATCCGCCGGTACGTCCGGAAAAAAACCTTTACTTATACTCGGAATGCACTGGTATGTATTTGCCGGATGGGCATTGGCGGCTGTTATTCTCCTGTATTTCGCTTTCAGGTTGGGAAAACGAGCCTACCGGCAGATCCGGACAAAATGGAATAATTACCGTATCAGCGAGAAACATTTGTTCAGGAAATTCCTCCGGTCGGGCAATGAACCGCAACAGTTTATACCTGCGTTGTACGATTGGTGGGATAGCCTATCCGGTAAACCCTCTGCCTCGGTCGGTTCTTCCCTCGAGATTGCCGGAAAGACAAATGACAGCAATACAATCAAAAACTATTTCGACAAAACGGTAAAAGGAGAAAAAAACGGAGGATCCGGCGAAATACGGAAGCTGCTGACCGACTACAGGAGCCAATACAATGAAGAGCTATCAAACGATGATGACAATTACCCCATAATCTAATTTGTAAAATACAATCAATACCAATCAGCCAATCTTGAAATATTGTTGCATTTCATTAAATTATTCGTACTTTTGTAAAAAATTTATCGACACAAATTACTGCTTTTAAAATTACATTTGTTGTTATTGCATTTCATTTTTTTCAATTTTCTGAATAATTTCATTACATTTGTACAAAGAAGGCATTTGTACAAATGACTGACAAAGAAGTTCATTCAACTAATATCGTAGAAAAACTATTCAGAAGATACTATAAAATTCTGAGGGCGTACGCATATCGTTTGTCGGGCGACAAAGATACAGCGGAAGATATTGTGCAGGATGTCTATTATGAACTATGGAAAAAAAGAGAGGAACTGGTAATGGAAGATGCCATAAAATATTATCTCTTCCGCTCCATTTACACAAAAACATTAAATCATCTGAATAGCAAGGCTTATACCGAACAGGAGCCTTTTGAACACTCTACAGAAGGACGTATCCAACAAATATACGTCCAGTCTTTCATATATGACCAGGAAAGTGAACTGATGTATAAAGAACTTCAGGGAGAAATCAATACCGCTATCAGCTCTTTACCCGAACAATGTAAAAAAGTCTTCATCCTCAGCCGGAAATATGAACTAAAAAACCGTGAGATTGCCGAACAACTGGGTATATCCGTAAAAACCGTTGAAAAACATATCTCTAAAGCGCTATCCATACTACGCACATCACTAAAAGACATACGGTTTATTTTATTACTGCCTCTTTTTCTACAATAAAAAGAGAACAAAACGGAATCAGGCATATCAGACTTACTTTATGTATTTCAAACCCTTTACAAGAACTTAACCCTATCAGCTAACTGAAGAAAATAATCATTCGACCAAACATCTAACTCCTTGGGGTTCTGAACAAATGGAAGCACATCACGCTTCACCATGGCAATATCAGTAGAAGAAAGCCTTTCTTTCAGCATAGTGAAAAAGTCTTTCTCATCCACATCCATGTCATTAAACTCTTTAGTTCTGATTTGTAAATGGGCAAAATTCAACGGTACATTGTGCCGTACATACCATTCAAAATCATACCAATCACGACCTTTTACCCGGGTCTTCCAGTTACGGAACAATAATGCATGCATCTTTCCTGCGTATAAATCAGGTAACCTAAAACATCTTGTCATAAAGGAAAAGGGCATCAATGACAATTTTTGTTCGGTCATAAACCCAAGAGGAGGGTCAATATCAACCTCTATCTTAATCTTCAAATCTTTTTCGGTCTTAAACTTAACATCATATATCGCCGTATCATCCTTTAAGAAAGCGGATTCGACTTTTGTTTCTTTCTTCTTTTCCTTTCGGGTAATAACAACATCACGACCAGCCGCTTTGAATTCGTCAATAATGGAAGGGAAATAGTTTTCCAAATTAAATACTTCATCTTTTCCAATGAGAGAGAAATCCATATCCTCACTGAATCGAGGTAGTTCATGGAAAATTCTCAAGCAAGTGCCACCATAAAAAGCAGCCTTATCAAAGAAACCTCCACGGTATAATCCTGCAAGCGTAATTTCTTGCATAACTTCTTGCGTTGCATTTCTCTTTTGCTCATTGGTCTTTATCTCGTACCTTGAGACCATTTGTTCAAATATATTCATGATTCTAAGAAATTTAATAAGATTCTTAATGCCCCCTTTTTCTTTCCGCTTTCTATGCACTCCTTTACTATATTAAGATTCATATTGTCTAAGCTGGACATATCAAACCGCAAATCTTCTTTCAAATAGGTTGCGAATGTTTTTCCTGACTGTATTCGCAATTGTGGTGTTGCAGTAATCATATCACACAAAGCCTTTTCTGGTGTAGCTATCAGGAAAGTATATCTATTTTCAACCGTTTCTTGCTTTATACCGATGGAATAATAAGCATCATTCGTTGTTATATATTCAAAATTACCGATCGTATTTTCAAAAGTATTAGAACGATTGGTAGTCAAGGAGCGAACTGTATATATTTGTTCGGGAATCAATCCGTAATAACGCAAAGCACTCTCCATAGAAACGTAAGACGGACCATACATGTGGTTCGCTATCAGCTCTACAGATAACAACTGCTTGGTTACTTTTGGTGATACAACATACATTCCTCTTTTCAGCCGAATTATCTTTCCTGCCTGTTCAAGATTAGCAATCTTGTTGCGGGGAGAACGATAATCGAAATACAGAGACCGTAAGACTGCATAGTCAACAGGTATTATTCCTAATTGCTCTAATTCTTCCATGTTATATTTTTAATTATCACACAAATATAGTGATTTTTGCATAGTTAGTTGAATAAAATAAGAATAACTACGTAAAATTTGCTAACCCGATAAAACACATCCAAACTATCTGTTATTTCTTTCAGACAACTATATACTTTTAACACAAAAATTTTAATCGGAGGTAGGGTATTTTTAATTTCATTTGTTTTACTTGAGATAGAACATAAACCAAAGCATGTAAATTAGTGGTTAGTTGTTAATGATTAGTGGTTAATTAACCGCTTACCACTAACCGTTAATCACTCGAAAGATTCGTTCCATGCGACCTTTGTGTTAAAGATGAATAGATATACACGTGAAAAACAATGAATATCAAAGATATTACAAATAAATACCTGAATAATTCAGCAACAGAAGAAGAAAAGAAATATCTTCTGCAATGGCTCGAAGAAAAGGAAGAAAACAAAAATCAATTCAAAAAAACGTACGATCTCTGGATCTATACAAACGCTCTATTAACCGAAGACACGGAAATGGAAGCGGCATTAGCCCGCCTGAAAAAACGTACATCTTCCCATCAAAAGAAAAAAATGCACCTTTCCCTACCCCACTCTTACCGGATGCGGGTAGCTGCATTTATACTCCTATTGCTTTCAGTCGGATATACAGGTTATTGGTTAGGAGATCATAATGATCAGAAACGAATCACAATGAACCATCTCCTGACCGGCCCCGATGGAAAAGGAGAATATCTTTTACCGGACGGATCAACCGTATGGTTAAATGCAAATAGTGTACTGAAATATCCGGCAACATTTACCGGAGGAAAACGAACGGTACAATTGGAAGGTGAAGCATTATTTGAAGTAAAAGAAGACAGAAAAAAACCTTTCTTTGTGAATGCAGATGGTCTCGATATTGAAGTAGTTGGAACTCGTTTTTTAGCCAGGAATTATTCCCATAAAAATATGGTTCAAGCCTTATTAGTCAATGGATGTGTAAAAATAAGCGGTAATTATTTTCCCGGAAACCAAACATTACACCCCGGGGAATTACTGACGTACAATAAACAAACCGGTCAAACAGACTTGCAAAATGTTAACACGGACGACTATACCAACTGGATCCATTCTAAAATGGTATTCGATAAGACAAACCTTGCACATGTTATTATTAATCTGGAAAAATGGTTTGATGTTGAAATCGTTGCGACACCGGAATTAATCCGCAATACACATATGTCGTTCACCGTCCGCCGTGAATCATTGGAAGAAATTCTTAAAAATATGGCTCTGACAGCCCCGATAGATTATAAATGGGAAGGCAAGGTTTTGCATTTATTCCCTAAGAAATAGAATATAAATCAAGAACAGATTATTAACCATAAAAAAAATGATGCCTATGTAAAAAACAACCGGAAAAAAGATAGGTGAATGCGCCAACACTCACCTATCAGAGAAATTTTAAATTAACAAACATTACATTCACCAAAGTAATGCCTATTATTAATCAAAAACACACAAATTTATGAACAATTCATTTGGAAAAGGCATATTATGCCTTTTCTTAACAGAAAAAATCATCCGAATTATGAAACTTACATGTTTTATGCTAATCCTGTTTGTGTTTCAAGGCATGGCAACCTCATATGCTCAGAGCACACGGATAGACCTAAACATTAGGCAGTCTACACTAAAACAGGTATTTAAAGAAATCGAGTCAAAAACCGAATACACCTTTTTCTATAATGATGAGGTGATTGACCTGGATCGTGTAGTAGATGTTCAGGCAAGAAAAGAAACAGTAGACAACATTTTAAACAGGGTGTTGACGAACTGTACCTACAAAATCGACAATAAGAATATTCTATTGATTCCTAAAGGTTCTGCTTCACCTCATCCCGCTGTTCAGCAAGCGCAACGACAGATAACGGGTACGATTACGGACGAACGGGGCGAACCGATCATAGGCGCCAATGTTATTGAAAAAGGAACAACCAACGGAATCATTACCGATTTAGATGGTAATTTCACGCTCTCAGTTGCAGAAAATGCCATATTGCAGATATCTTATATCGGCTATATCAACCAGGAAATCCCAATCAGCAATCAAACATCTTTAAGCATACTTTTAAGAGAAGACCTGCTTAACCTGGACGAGGTCGTTGTGGTTGGATACGGAACAGTAAAAAAACGCGACTTAACAGGATCAGTAGCATCTGTTGACGCTTCAAAAATTTCTTCAGTTCCATCTGCTAATGCCTCGGAAGCATTACAGGGACGCGTCCCGGGCCTCATTGTTACCAACTCCAACTGGTCACCCGGAACAACTCCAAACGTAATGATCCGTGGTAAACGTTCCATTACGGCAAGTAATGACCCGTTGTATGTAATCGACGGTGTACCCGTTACCGGAGGTATCAGTGAGATCAGCCCGGCGGATATCGAATCCATGGAAGTACTGAAAGATGCGTCGGCTACAGCTATCTATGGTGCCCGTGGAGCAAACGGGGTGATCCTGATAACAACCAAACAAGGTAAAGCAGGAAAAACCGTAATTGATTACAACGGATATGTGGGTGCGCAAACAATCCTGAACCAACTCGATTTCTGGAATGGCCCTGACTATGCCGAATATACACGTGAAGCTTACCGTAATACCAGCAATAGTTCCATTCGTTACAATTCGGATGTAGCTTCAAGAGATCAGGATCTGGTTTGTCCGGGATTTACCCGTGACCCGACAATCATGGAATCCATTATGATGGGTTGGGGCGACGATGGCGTTTATAATCCTTCGCGTGTGCGTACAACCAACTATATGGATCATGTAACACGTACCGGTATGATTACCGATCATCAGTTAAGTATCCGCGGGGGCGTGGAACGCACAAACTTCCTGGCTTCAGCTACCTACCACAAAAACGAAGGTATCTTTAAAGACGAAGATTACGAACGTTATTCCATCCGTTTGAACCTGAATCACGAGATTAACAAATATGTAAAGTTCGGAGCACAGACCCAATATTCACGCGCGGTGCAAAACCGGGGTGCAGAATTGGCAAAAGGATGGCGTTTAAGTCCGTTGGCACAACTCTGGGACGAAAATGGAGAAATTATTCCGCTACCGGGATCTTATAATGTCTACAATACCATGATGGATCTTGAGCCAGGTGCAGTAGATCGCCCGAAAAAGACCTCCCGTTACTTAGGAAGCTACTTTGTAGATGTTA
Organism: Tannerella sp.; assembly: GCA_031285565.1. Classification (GTDB taxonomy): domain Bacteria; phylum Bacteroidota; class Bacteroidia; order Bacteroidales; family Tannerellaceae; genus Tannerella. The sequence continues at coordinate 124,276 of JAITVY010000098.1, forward strand.
AGTTGCCGGTAGATGGTTTAAAGTTCCGTTCCAACCTGGGAATCGACTCACGTACCGTACAAGATTATGAATTCTGGTCGGCACGTACTACGAAACGTAATTTAGGAACATCCAGAACTGTAAATGCAACAGAAAAGTATACGATGTTTACCTTGGAAAATATGCTCTTTTATGATAAAACATTCAACGATAAACATACGCTGGGTGTAACATTATTGCAATCGGTTCAGGAAGATATAAAAGAGACCAATAAGATAGATGTAAGTAACCTCCCTTCGGATATTCTGAAATACTATGATGTAGGATCGGGATTAACGACAGAAGAGCTTAAAAGCGGTTTGGTGAAATGGAATATGGCATCCTTTATGGCTCGTATCAATTATAATTATTTAGGCCGCTACCTGCTCACCGTATCTGCCCGTTACGATGGTTCTTCCCGTCTGGCCGACGGACATAAATGGGTGCTTTTCCCCTCTGCAGCTTTGGCATGGCGTATCAACGAAGAAGCATTTATGCAGGATGCCGAATGGCTTGACAACTTGAAATTAAGAGTAGGTTTCGGTAAAACCGGCAACTCTGCCGTAGATCCATACCAAACAAAAGGTAGCCTGAAATTGATCCAATACCCATTTGGTTCCGGGGCTAACGGATATGCACCGGACGTGATGGCTAATAGCGAATTGACATGGGAGACAACCGACCAGTGGAATGTAGGTCTTGATTTTGGTATTTTAAGAGGCCGTGTGAGTGGTTCGATCGATTTTTATTTACAAGACACCCATGATCTGTTGCTGGAACGCCAGTTGCCGGTGGTTTCAGGCTTTTCGAAAGTACTGTCAAATGTAGGAAAAACCCGTAATAAAGGGGTTGAAGTTTCTTTGAACACATTAAATGTCAATACAAAAGAATTCCAATGGAGCACCGACCTGACATTATCGGCAAACAAAGAAGAAATTGTAGAATTGTACAACGGAAAGGTGGACGATATAGGTAGTAAATGGTTCATCGGAGAACCGGTGAATGTGCATTACGACTATAAAAAGATCGGTATCTGGCAGAATACGGAAGAAGACCTTGCCGAAATGGCAAAATTTGCAGCCAATGGAACCGAATTCCAACCGGGCGATATCAAGATAAAGGATATGAACGGAGATTACAAAATAACAGATGAAGATAAACAGATTCTGGGTAACGACCGTCCGAAAATGATCGCCAGTATGGTGAATACGTTTAACTATAAAGGATTCGACCTGTCTGTTTTTCTCTATGCAAGTTTTGGAGCTATGCTATATAACGATATTTATGCTGTTGAACATTGCGGGCGTAATGGCGGAGTGAAAGTTGACTATTGGACTCCAAACAATCCAACCAATGCATATCCGCGTCCGAGTATCGACGAAGAGCGTCCGCTTTATGTCACTTCTACCTACTATGAAAAAGCCGATTATCTACGGGTGAAAACATTAACTTTAGGATATACACTACCCAAGGAAACATCCAGAAAGTTTTTAGTTGATAGAATGCGTGTTTACTTTACGGCTCAGAATCCGTTTATTTTCACGAATTATACGGGTATCGATCCGGAAGCGGCAAAATTAGAGGATGACGGAAACCCAAAAACCGACGGTAGTGGTTTCGGAACACCAAGTACAAGTTCCTGGATCTTTGGCGTAAATTTAACATTCTAATAATCTGACAAATAAATAATAATGAAACAAAATATGAAATCTATATATTATTATCTGTTAGCTGGTCTGATGTTTATCACTTCTGGCTGTAGTGACTGGCTGAGTGAAGACGATGCTCCTAAAATAACCTACGATTATTACGAAACAGAAGATGGCATTAACGCTGCAATTGTTGCTGCTTATGGCTACCTGCGTTGGGGTGTGGGAGGCGAGCGTTTTGATGTAATGACGGAAATGGGTACCGATCTTTTCACCGAAGGAGAAGACGGAAGCAACCGTGAATCATTCAATAAATACGCAACCCAGCTCAATCCGGACGTAGGAATCCTGAATGAATTATGGGAAAATCATTATAAGGGAATCAGTGATGCCAATATCGGCATGCAGAAAATTATGGATTCCGGCTCCTTAATCGAAAGCGTTAAAAAACAAAGTTATGCAGAGATGCTATTCATGCGTGCTTATCTGTATTTCGACCTGGTTCAACAGTTCGGACGTATTCCGCTAGTAACGGAAGGTAGTTTTGAAGTACGTACCGATTTTAAACGCGCTGATGTAGCCGATATTTACAATCAGATCATCAGCGACTTACGCAACGCCGCAGAAGATTTACCGGAAAAGGCATCCATTCAAGGACGTGCTACACGCTATGCTGCATCTCATTTATTAGCCAAAGTGTATCTTACACGCGGAAGCGCAGTAACAGAAGCACGCGGACAAAAGTCCACCGATATGGACAGTACCCTGTATTATGCTGAAAGAGTAATTAACAGTGGCGCTCATCAATTGCAGGCAAACTTCTCATCCTTGTGGGATCCGGCCAATCCGGCTAATTCAGAGGTTATATTTGGTATACAATTCACTACCGAACCGTTATACAATGGCGATGGAAACAAACAGCATCTTTTCTGGTTATCCTGGTATGAAGATCAGCCCGGTATGTTGCGTGACAAAGAAAACGGACGCCCTTACCGCCGTCATGTAGCAACGAAGAAAACAATGGATGACCTGTTCGATCGCCTGCACGATTCCCGTTTTTACAAAAGCTTCAAATGGGTATATTATGCCAATAATACAAATACATTACCCAAATGGGAACCGCTTTCATATGATGGTACTGTTTATTTCACACCGGATGCTTCAAAAGGACAGATTGAAGGTCAATTGAAATTCCAGCATGGCGATACGGCTATCTGGTACACCATGCAGAAAACCGGTTTGGTAACAAACAGTAACGATATGCGTAAATTCCGTGCCGATTATACTTATTCATATTTCCCCCGCGAAACACATTCGATCCGTTATTTTCCGGCATTGAGCAAGTACCTCGATCCGAATCGTCCTTCGGTAGCCGAAGAAAAAGGTTCACGTGAATGGGTACGTATGCGTCTGGGAGAAACATATTTACTGGCTGCCGAGGCTGCCGGTCGTAAAGGTGATCTGGAAAAAGCTGCCGAATATATCAACGTTATACGCAAACGTGCCGCATGGGCTGAGGGCGAGACAAAAGACAAGCAAATATGGATGTTTGAAGGAGGACAGAATAATACGGAGAGTACGTATGATGACCTGAAAGTAACAGCTGCTGATCTGAATGGCGACATTGTAGCCTTTATGCTCGACGAACGCGGTCGCGAACTATTAGGCGAAATCAACCGTTGGGAAGACCTGGTACGTTGCGAACTTTTACTTGATTGGGCTAAGAAATATAATCCGGATGCTCTTTATATCAAAGAATATCATAAACTACGCCCGATACCTCAGAAACATATTGATCGACTGAATCCGGCCGGAGAAATCAGTGAGGAACAAAATGCAGGGTATTATTAAAAAAGTAGTTAGTAGCCAGTAGTTGATAGTTTGTAGAAATATTGAGTCGTTGAGTTGTTGAATCGTTTAAACAAAAATCAACTAACCATTAATCATTGCTTACAACATTAAACTTTATGGACTACTGATTATTAATAAGAAACAGAGGCCGGCCTATAAAGCCGGCCTCTGTCATTTTCTGTTTGTTTGGTACAATTAACAACAATCCTCCGTTTTTTTGCTTTTCTTTGTAAGAAGAAAATTGATAGATGGCCGGTTTAGAAAACTACATAGAGGAGAACAAAAACGGAAACGATACCATTGACAATCTTTACAGAAGGCATGTACATGATCTCTTTTCTTATGCCTCACATCTCGGATTTGATGCTGAAACATGCAAAGACGCCATCCATGATGTATTTTACAAATTATGTATCAATGAAAAACAACTGGATGACGTAGTAAATGTTCGCTACTATCTGTTGCGCTCATTAAAAAACCGGCTACTCGATATTCATAAGCAGAGAAAAGAAATGTCACAATTGCCATCCGATTCGACAAACCAGGAACTTCCTTTCACAATCCATATCACTATAGAAGATACCCTTATCCAATCCGAAGAAGAAGAAAATATAAAAACAATAATCGGGAACATGCTGCAATCACTTACTGCGCATCAACGGGAAATCATTTACCTGCGATATACACAGGAATGTGAATATGAAGAAATCGCCCGGTTAATGAATATTTCTGTCCATTCCTGCCGCAAACTTGTCTATAAAGCAATAACTAAACTGCGTTCCTCAACATAGAGGCTCCTGATATTGTATATCCCTCCTTATCCTCTCCTTACTCTCTCCTTACCAAGTCCAAGTATAGGGACCGAACAAAGTAAGGAGAGAATAAGGAGAAAAACCCAGCCCAATCCCCTACAAAAAAATAAAAATATCCGAATCAATATTTTTTTGGAAAAAAAGGGGTATAAAATAAAAATTGTGTCGTCTATAATTATAGTTGCACACAAAAGAATATGACTAGCAAACAACATAAAGACCTTATAACGAATCCCGACTTTATAGCCTGGCGATTAACCGGAGATCCTGCCCTCGAAATATTCTGGGAAGAATACGTCGCTGCACATCCGGAAGAAAAAGAAGCTTTCGAAAAGGCTATCCACGAATTCCGCAAAATAAAACTGAACAAAGAGTCCCTTTCGGCAATTGAAGAAAAACAATTACTGAATCGTATTCACACATCTGCCGGAAAAACAAAAAAGGGAAAACAAATATTCCATTGGAGCCGTTATATTGCGGCAGCAAGTATACTGTTTGTCGCAGGAATTTCGCTTTATCTTTTTTATCAGCCAAAAGAAGATCAGTCATCTTTTCTTTCAGACAATATGATCGTATGGGAAAATCTGGATGAAAAAGATATCTCTTTGATAACAGATGAAGAAACGACGACATTTTCAAGTGATATACGGGTACATCTGGATGAAAACGGTTCGGCTGTGGTTGAAGAGATCGGAAGCCAGACATCAAAAGTAGTCGGAACAGGAAAAACAAAAATGAATAAACTAATTGTACCTCACGGAAAACGTTCCCAACTCACCCTGGCAGATGGTACACAGGTTTGGATTAATTCAGGATCCGTATTGGAATTTCCTTCTGCATTTACCGACAAAACCAGAAAGATCTCGTTGATAGGAGAAATGTATCTCGAAGTAACAAAAGACACAGAAAAGCCATTTTTTGTTCAAACAAAAGAAATGCAGATTCAGGTACATGGAACCAAATTTAATGTATCCACCTATCAGGAAGAAGCAATTCCTTCAGTAGTACTGGTTAAAGGCAGCGTAAGCGTTAAATCACCATCCGTAACAGATGAGATACGGCTTACTCCAAATGATATGCTCACACTCGTTCATAACCGGTTTGAAAAAAGGCAGGTAGATGTATCCCGTTATACCAGTTGGAAAGACGGTTATCTGTTATTAAACCGTACCCCGATGAACGAAGTAATCCATCTGATTGAACGGTATTATAATCTCTCATTCCAGACTTCCCGGATAAATAACCTGGGAGAGTTAACCTGTACCGGTAAAATCTATTTATCAGAAGATGTTAACAACGTAATGGAAACGATCTCTCTCTTGTCTAACACAAAATACAAACGTGAGAATAAAACAATATATTTAGATAAACCGTAATGTAAAACCCTTAAACATAAAATGCCTATGAACCAGACACAGTAATAAAAAAACCGGACGATACTGCGAATATCGCCCGGCAATGACACTAGTTATCTTTATAATAACTAATAATATAAACCGTACAAATATAGGATAACTTTTCTGTCATCCCAGATACAAAGGAGTTAATTAATTCTAATACACCAACTTTAAACAGATATGCCTATGCCGTAAGAAAAACATGTCAACATTACCATAGAAAGGAGATGATTACTGCGAATATATCAATCTCTTTTCCAATGAAATAATCTTTAATAACTAATAATATAAATCAGATTTAGCTTATGAAATATTTTTTATCCGGAGTATTCCAGATACCTCCCCAGTATAACCATTTTATACGAAGAATGAAAACGTCTGTTCTACTACTTTTTTTAGGAATATGTACTGTCTCAGCCAATATGGTTTTCTCACAGGAAACATCGCTGACGGTTCAGTTAGCGGATCTTTCGATTAAGGAAGCGATCCGGGAAATAGAGAAAAACAGCGAGTATGTGTTTGTCTTTTCCGATAATATCGGCAGAGAAACAGAAAAGAAAGTAAATGTGAACATGAATGAGGAATCCATTGAAAACATTCTGAAAAACATGTTTTCGGAAACAGCCCTTACTTACCGGATCATTGATAAACAAATCGTAATACTTAAAGATAATTCCAGGGAAGCAACTACCGGCCGGAAACGTCTGCCGGATGCTACTCCACAACAAACCCGTGTTACTATTAACGGGAAAGTAACCGATTCGACAGGAGATCCGTTGATTGGAGTCAGCATTCAGGTAAAAGGAACCATGACAGGGATTATTACCGATATAGACGGCAACTACTCCATACAGGTAGAAGCCAATCAGACACTTGTTTTTTCTTATATCGGATATACAACACAGGAAATTCCTGTAGGTAGCCAACAGGTCATTAATGTCAGACTGACGGAAGATACGCAGCTTATCGATGAAGTTGTGATAGTAGGTTACGGTGTTCAGAAAAAAGTGAACCTGACAGGCGCTGTTGCAGCGGTCGACGGAAGCGAGATTGCATCAAAACCCAGTTCGAATGCCCTGGCTTCTATGCAGGGAGTCTTGCCGGGTGTATCGATCCTGCGCAGCAGTGGTCGTCCGGGTGCCGAAATGGATGAAAACACCAATGGCCTTCAGATACGTGGAATGTCGTCTACCGGAAAGGCAAATGCCCTTGTTCTTATTGATGGGGTAGAAGGCGATATTGCTCTTCTGAATGCAAACGATATAGAGAGTATCTCCGTATTGAAAGATGCGGCGGCAGCCTCTATATACGGAGCACGGGCAGCAGCAGGGGTTGTTCTGGTTACTACTAAAAAAGGAACAGCCGGAAAGGCAAAAATATCATACAACGGCTCGTTTGGAGTCAATACACCATCGCTTATGCCGGAACGTCTTACGGCTTGGGATGAACAAAATATGATTAATCTATCACGCATAAATGCAAGTGTTAACCCCACAACCGGCGCCGCTACCGGAAATGCGGAGATGGATGCCGAACGCTCATCATGGGTCGGAAATCCAAATTATAACTATCGCCCCAACGGAGCAAGATGGGATCTGTTCCAGAGTACAAATTGGATGGACGAAGGATTGGATAATTACGGGACACAGCAGGATCACTCGGTTTCTATCTCAGGGGGCAGTGAGAAAACAAAGTATTATATATCCGGAGGATTCTTTGCCAAAAACGGTATTTTAAAATACGGGCCTGACGGAACGAAGCGTACAAATTTCCGCCTTTCACTGGATACGGAATTGAATAAATATATTTCAGTAAATGTGTTGGCTACTTATCAGCAAAACTTCGTTGAGCAAAGTTCGTATGGAACGGGTAATGTTCTTTCGCTGCTTTATTCCAGCCGGGGACGCCAGGCTGTTTACCAGCCGGAAGAAGACTCCAACTACGAGATGAATCCGTATAACGGTGACTTGCAGGCGAATCCGATTGATATCATGAAAAATTCCGGACATGATAAACGCTACACAGATCATTATACCGGGAAAATAGGTGTCAGGTTTCAAAATTTCATCCGGGGGCTTACGATAGATGTCAACGCTTCCCGGAAAGCCAGTTATTACAGACGTGAGGTTAATAAACGCAGGCTTGACTGGCCGGGTAAAGACGGACAAGGACAACGCAGTACTACCGGAGCAAACTATGTGCTGAAAACAAAAGATCATGCATATCAGGATAAGATAGAAGCATTGCTCAATTATGATTATAGCGTCAGCAGGCATACATTTCATGTGCTTCTGGGTGCATCGTACGAACAATATAAAAAAGATCAGATAACGGCAAGAGCAAACAATCTGTTATCCAATGATTTTTTCAGTCTTAACTTCTATGAAAATTCGGAAGCTGCCAACTCTGTTCTCTCCGACCTGATCGAGCCATGGAAAATGGCATCCGTGTTTGGTCGCCTGAATTATAGTTTTGCCGATCGCTACCTGTTTGAAGCCAACTTCCGCTATGATGGCAGTTCACGTCTCGATCCGGATCAACGTTGGGATATCTTCCCTTCTTTTTCAGCCGGATGGCGTATAAGTGAAGAATCATGGTTTGAACCGTTGAATGAACATATAACCAATCTGAAGTTACGTGGCTCATGGGGACAATTGGGCAACAGTTCGGCCCTCGATGGTTATTTTCCTTATCTGGGATTGCTTACCAATAAGAATAATACGACATCTTCGGCTACGGTAATTAGTCTTTTGGGCAATCCGGCATACTGGCAGGCTACCATGGCCTCCAAAGAGATATCCTGGGAAACCATCGAATCTACGAATATCGGTTTGGATTTAGGATTACTCAGTAATCGTTTAAGCCTGAGCGCTGATTATTATTGGAAAAAGAACAAAAATATGATGGCTGAAATGCAGGTCGGACACATCATTGGAGTTGGCGTTCCCGCCCAGAATATCGGAGAGTTAAAAACATGGGGCTGGGAGGTTTCGGCAAACTGGAATGATAAGATTGGAGATGTTGCTTACCAGATAGGCCTCAATATTTCCGACAGCGAGAATGAGTTAGTGAAGTATGAAGGAGCAAGTGTCGTATCCGAAGGTTTGGTAAAGCGTCTGGAAGGCTATGCGCTTAATTCTATCTGGGGATATAAAACGGATGGATATTGGAGTAGCCGTCAGGAATATCTGGATTACAAAGAGGCAAATCCGGGTTATCAGAGCTTTAATGACAATATGGTTACCGGAGGAGATGTTAAATATGTAGCACAGGGTAAAGCTGATCATACGATCGGAGTCGGCGATGCAACACCCGAAAACTCCGGAGACCTGGTTTATCTTGGAACCACAACTCCGCGTTATCTGTATGGTATAAACCTGGGCGCTCAATGGAAAGGATTCGATTTCTCCGTATTTTTCCAGGGAGTCGGCAAACGCTCGTTCCTGATTAAGAAAGAAACGATTGCCCCGTTCGCTTACTCTTACCAGATGCCCTGGACAACCCATATGGACTATTGGACGGAAGACAATCAGAATGCCAGATTTCCGCGTATAATCAATCAGAATACGTACAATTATAATGCTTCTGATAAATGGGTACAAAACGGATCATATATCCGCCTGAAAAATATACAGGTAGGCTACACAATTCCTATCTCGAAAAAATATATTGAAAATCTGCGGGTTTATATTGCCGGTACGGATCTTTGGGAACAGACAAAGGTGCTGGATGTATTTGACCCTGAAGTCGGTAACGATGTTGAGAGAACTTACTACCCGTTTTTCCGCACATGGACAACCGGTATAAATATAACCTTCTAAAATAGATAAAAGAGATGAAACAAATATTTTATATAGGCGCAATCTTTTGTGCGGTCACATTTTCGGCATGCGATGACCTTTTAGATGTTTCACCCGGTTCTGAGTTGACAGACGATGGTTTCTGGAAGTCGGAAACAGACCTGGAAGGAGCATGTAACAAATTATATTTTGATCTGAATGTACTAAAATGGCCTGCAGATGCAAGAGCTGATGAATTCGTCGAAAGTTCTTCAAACACTACCAGTAACGGCACCCGTACGGTTCCGGGAACATCGGATGATGACTGGACCCATCCGTATCAATATATTTTTACGGCAAATAACATTATTGAAAAAGCGGCCGAAACTCCCTTATCTGAAAGCATCCGCAACCGTTGGCGTGCGGAAGCATTCTTCTTCCGGGCCTATCATTATTTTGAATTGGTAACAAAATACGGTGATGTTCCGTTAGTGTTAAAAACGTTCACCAGTGTATACGACGAAGAACTTAAGATGGGCCGTACACCACGCGAAACGGTTATTCAGCAATGCTATGAAGATCTGGAATTTGCTGCGGCAAATTTGCCTAAACAGTCAGAATTACAGACATCCGAACTGGGGCGTCGCCGTGTAAGCCGTTCTGCGGCATTAGGTATGATTGTTCATATAGGCCTCTACGAAGGGACTTTTCAGAAATATCACAATGTAAATGGCGGCTCAAATGCAAACGGGCATTTAGACAAGTCGATAAATGCATTTGAACGTCTGAAAGATGAAGGACACGACCTGTTCCCTGATTTCAATGATGTATTTTCTTATCTGAACGAAGCGAACAATGTTAATCCTGAAATCGTTTTCGGGCAACCCTTTGGAGAAAATGATTTTGCAACGGTTTCTTCCGGTCATATTTACACCCGCAATCTGGAAGGCAAATATGCCTTAACCCGCAATATATTAGACCAGTTCCTCTATGCCGATGGATTACCGGTTGATAAAACATCGCTGAAAGTAGCAGTCGAAACTTCCTACAACAATATTGTCGGTCTCGATCATGAAGGAAATCCGTTACCCGACGGTTTAGGACAACGCGACCCACGACTGCTTAAATCAATATGGACAATAAACGATCCATTGGAAGAAGATGATTTTGTCGGTTGGATAAAAACCGGTAAAGGGATATATTATCCGTTTGATTCGCAACGTCCGAAAGGCTATCCCAGCAAAAAAGCATTCTTCGGATCGCTATGGGAGCAAAGTTCCAGTAATAAAGATTTTACAGACCGTATTATTCTTCGTTACGCAGCCATGCTGATTTCATATGCAGAAGCACTGTACGAACGTAACGGAAGCATTTCGGATACCCAACTGGATCAAACGGTCAACAAGCTGAGAGAACGCGTTGGTTTTAATGTTAAGCTAACAAATGCTTTTGTCACCCAACATGGGCTGAATATGCTGGAAGAGATTCGTCGTGAACGCACAGTAGAATTGATGACAGAAGGCTTCCGTTATAATGATATCATCCGGTGGAAAATTGCGGAAAAAGTGCTTCCTACAGATCTGATCGGTCCGATATGTATTGCAGATGAAATGCAGAATCCTTCGTTACACAGTGGTTTTACCGAACGGTTGACCAACAGTTCAGGCAATGTAGGCGGTGTATTTGTATATGATCAACCAAACACTTATGTAATAGAGTTTAAGAATTCCAGATCATTTAATCCTCAACGCGATTACCTATACCCGATTCCTACGTTCGAGATTGCTCAGTCTGATTTCAATATCGAACAAAATCCGGGATGGTAACAGAAAGCATTTAAAATAAATTTAATTGAAAAAAGTAATATGATGAAGAAATTAATATATGCCTTTTTAGCAATTGCAGTGATGCTAATCAATACGGGTTGCGACAGTATAGATGACTGGACAACTGGTCCTGCATTAGAGCATATTTACTATGTAGGCTTTTATAAAACCGGTACCTATAGCGATAACCTGAATTATGAAATTGCAGCCAACGGCACGGCGCAGTGGAGGGTGAATACCGGTACATGGATGGTTACCGGATCGGACGGAGTGAGTAGCAATATACCTTTCGAACTCCATAGCCAATTGAAATATTCGTACGACATTGCCTCTTACTTTTATGTGACAAATGATGGCGAATCTGCTTTAAACGCAGGTACGGATTATGTGGTTCTCGACGAGTCCGGAAATACAATGACTCTTTCGGATGGTAAATATACCATTACATGGTCGCAGGCGAATAAAGAAACAATAAAAAACATCAGGATCAAACGCCTGACTTCTGCTACCGGGGTTCTGAAAGTGAATACCCTTGACCCAGCTAAAGGTACGCCCTCAACCACTGAGGATGAATATATTGATAGTACGCGTAATAATCTGACAGATCAGTACGACCTGCGCGGATTGACACACGACTTCAATAAAACAACGGTTACTTTTAATTAGGCATTCCATTAAACAATAGGCAGAGACAAAATTTATTTTGTCTCTGCCATTGCTCTATATCTCAATCAATTTCCATGAAAAATAAAATAACGCACCTCTCACTGCTCCTGCTTTTTACCATAAGCATATCCGCACAATCCATTTGGGATTCTGCACATTTAGAGACAGTTAAACAATCACTTTCGCAACCGGTTTATGCGATTGCCTACCGCCAATTACTGGAGGATGCCAAAGAAGAGCTGACCAAGGCGCCTCTTTCCGTCATGATGAAAGAAAAGACTCCTGCCAGTGGCAACAAACACGATTATATGAGCCAGGCACGTTATTACTGGGCCGACCCAGGTAAACCGGACGGTTTGCCATATATCAGCCGGGACGGCGAATCGAATCCGGAACTGGAAAAGCTCGACCGGATACGTTTAGGCAATATGGCAAATGGTGTAATTACATTATCATTAGCCTGGTACTTTAGTGGAGACGAAAAGTATGCTCAAAAAGCAACCGAACTGATCCGGATCTGGTTTCTGAATAAAGACACCCGGATGAATCCCAACCTGAACTATTCGCAAATGATCCCGGGTCACAATGAAGGTAAAGGACGCTGTTATGGTGTAATAGATGCTTACTCTTTTGTAGAAATGCTCGATGCAGTCCAGGTATTGGAGAAGTCTAAAGCCTTCACGACAAAAGATTCAAAACAATTAAAGGAATGGTTCGGTAAACTGACAGAATGGATTCTCACCAGCGATATTGGTCAGGAGGAAGCGCGTCAGGCAAACAACCATGCAGTTGCCCACGATGCACAGGTTATTGCTTTCGCTATTTACAGTGGAAATAAAGCTATTGCCGAACGGGTTCTAAATGAATTTCCGGCCAAACGTATTTTCACACAGATCGAACCGGACGGCAGTCAACCCCAGGAGCTACGCCGGACTTTAGCATTCGGTTATTCCGAATATAATATCCAGCATATGATCGACATATTCCAGATGGGACAAAAAATAGGGATATCTATCGACAATGCGACATCACCGGACGGACGGAATTTTTATAAAGCAGTTGACTTCCTCGCCTCTTATTTCGGGAAAGAGAAATCCCTCTGGCCCTATCAACAAATCAGCGAATGGGATTACAAACAGAGCGAATTTGGTAAAGACCTCTACCGCACCTATTTATTAAACCCCTCACGTACGGATTATTTACAGTCATACCGCAGCAATCAGCAAAAAAACGATAAAGATCGTTTTAATCTGACTTTCTTTAAAGCAGACATTACAGACCATGCTTTCACATTTGCTTCGAATCAGCTGCAATACGCAATGCTTTGTGCAGAAGAAACAAAAAAAGAAAATCAGGGCAAACGCCTGGTTAGTCCACGTACCATAGAAAAAGACGGCAGTTTACGCCTTGTAGCGCCACGCAATTGGTGTTCAGGCTTTTTCCCCGGTTCTTTATGGTTCACCTATAATTATAACCGTACCGGCTACTGGCGGCAACAGGCAGTCAGTTACACCTGGCCGGTTGAAGAAATGAAATGGTATAAAGGGACACACGATTTAGGCTTTATCATCAACAATTCTTTCGGGCAAGCGTATCGCCTGACAGGAGAAAGATCATACAAAGATGTTGTTATACAGGCCTCAAGATCGCTGGTTTCCCGATACAACGACAAAGTAAAAGCAATCCGTTCATGGGATCACAACAAGGATAAATGGCAATATCCGGTTATTATTGATAACATGATGAATCTGGAAATGCTTTTCTGGACAGCAGAAGAAACCGGAGATTCGACATTCCGGAAAATAGCCGTTAACCATGCAAATACGACATTGAAAAATCATTTCCGTGACGACAATTCCTCTTACCATGTAATCGACTATAATCCTGAAACCGGCGTTGCCCAGGCAAAACATACGCATCAGGGTATCCATCACGAATCAGTTTGGAGTCGCGGACAAGCCTGGGGCCTGTATGGTTTTACGATGTGTTACCGGTTCACAAAAGATCCGGCTTATCTTAAACAGGCGGAAAAAATCGCCGATTACTTTTTCGGCTTATCCAATATGCCCGAAGACCTGGTTCCCTACTGGGATATGAAAGATCCGGCGATTCCCCAGGCGCCCAGGGATGCTTCTGCCGCTGCAATCATAGCTTCCGGCTTATACGAACTGGCTACATATACGGCTCCAGAGAAAAAAGTAAAATACATGAAAATAGCAGATACGATCACTGAGAACTTATTTTCACATTATCAGGCAGAACCTGAAAAAAGCAAAGGATTCCTTCTCCTTCATTCAACAGGGAATTATCCTTCAAATGATGAGATCGACAAACCTATATCTTATGCAGATTACTACTATTTAGAAGCCCTGTTGCGCCGGGTTGGAATAACAAACTATTAGAACCTATGGCGGTGGTTATTTGCCACACTGTTTCAATGCAGAAAATGCTGTAGATCCCGAAATCTACCATTATCAGGGAACCGGCTGATATACATAGAAAGAGGCGGTCCAAATGGGCCACCTCTTTCCTTTTAAATATTCTGGTATCGATTGCTTTCTGCTTTCAATACGTTGATTGGTTATAAAACCACTTCTACAATCTCTCTCATTTTCAATTTTCCACTTTCAATTTTCCATTAAATTCGGGTTTCATCCCCAAATTATACATCGTAAACGAATAAACATCCGTATACTCCTCAATGATCTTACTAATCGGTTTTCCGGCGCCATGACCCGCCTTCGTTTCAATACGTATCAACTTCGGGGCATTTCCGGTATTGGCAGCCTGGAGGGCAGCAGTATATTTAAACGAATGCGCCGGCACTACACGGTCGTCATGATCGGCTGTCGTCACCAGAATAGCCGGATAAGGAGTGCCATCATCCCGGATCGTATGTAATGGGGAATAGCCATACAGGTATTCAAACATTTCTTTATTGTCTTCACTCGTTCCGTAATCGCTCGCCCAGTTCCATCCGATCGTAAACTTATGGTAACGTAGCATATCCATCACACCTACTGCCGGCAACGCTACACGGAACAGTTCCGGACGTTGATTCACAACGGCTCCCACCAGTAGTCCTCCATTAGAACCTCCTGCTATACAGATTTTCTCGTTCGAAGTATACTTTTCCTTTATAAGATATTCGGCAGCAGCAATAAAATCATCAAAAACGTTTTGCTTCTGCATTTTCGTTCCTGCAATGTGCCATTCTTCACCATATTCTCCACCTCCGCGAAGATTTGCCTGTACATATATACCTCCGTTTTCAAGAAACGGTATACGCCATGTAGAGAACGAAGGGAACAAGCTGACATTGAAACCTCCATACCCATACAGATAAACCGGGTTTGTTCCGTCACGCTGTAAACCTTTCTTATGGGTGATAAACATCGGTATTTTGACGCCGTCCTTACCTGGGTAAAAAACCTGTTCGGTAACAAAATCATCGGCATTAAACTTTACATCCGGCGCCAGGTATTTCTCCGAACTATTATTGTCTATGTCATATTTGTAGATGGTGCTCGGAAAAGTAAAAGACGTAAACTGGTAAAAAGCCTCCTTATCATCTTTATTTCCGCTAAAGCCCATAGAACCGAATGTCGGGAGTGCTACCTCATGCTCCATCTGTCCGTCAAGCGAATAAACATACGCATGATCGGAAGCATCTTTTATATATGATAGGATCATTTTTCCCCCGATAAAAGATGCACCCTTCAATACATTATCCGACTCCGGCACAACATCTGTCCAGTCTTCCAGCCCCGGTTTATCTATTGACGCTTTCATCAGGCGATATTTGGGAGCATTATAATTCGTATAAAAATAAACCGTTTCACCGATCACTTCCAGCGGTTGGTATTCATAATCAAAATCGGTCGTCAACTGCCGGAACGGAGCATTCTGTTTACGTAAATCCTGCACAAAAAGGTTATTCCCACGTCCCTCACCCGCTTCGAAAACAAAAAGAAGTTTCTCATCTTCATCTACCCATGCACTATAAAAACGTTTCGGATAGTTCTTGTTTTCATACACAAGCACATCATCCCGTTGTTCTGTTCCGAGTTTATGATAATAGATTTTATGATTCTCGTTGATATTCGAAAACTCTTTCCCCTCTTCCGGAGCATCATATGCACTGTAATAAAAACCGTCGCCTTTCCAATCGGCTCCGGAGAATTTAGCCCATAAAATATGATCTTTTATTAACTGTCCGGTAGAAAGATCCATCACAAATATTTCACGCCAGTCGCTCCCACTCCGGGAAATGGTATATGCCAGATATTTCCCGTCATTCGAAAATGAGATCCCGGCAAGCGCTACAGTCCCATCGTCCGACAGTTTATTTGGATCAAGTAAAACAGCAGGCGTTCCATCCAGTGTTTCTTTTACATACAACACACTCTGATTCTGCAACCCGTCATTCTTGCTAAAATAATATTTACCATGCTTCTTAAACGGCATACCAATCTTTTCATAATTGGTAAGATCGGTCATACGTTTCCGGAGTTCATCGCGGAATGGGATACGGCTTAAATATGCCTGCGTTACCTTATTTTCCGCATCTACCCAGTTTGCTACGGCCTGTGTCGTATCATCCTCCATCCAACGATAAGGGTCAGCAACCACTGTGCCGAAATAATCATCCGTCACATCCATTCTTTCAGCCTTCGGGTATTCCAACTTTTCCTTATTCCCGTCACACCCCATAAACCCGGATGCTAAAGCAATTCCAATCATAATAAAACAACTTTTTTCCATTGTATAAAAATATAGTAGTTAGTAGCTTGTAGTTGATAGATATACCACCCTGGCACTTTCCCCTTAATTGTCAACGATTGCCCGCTGTCAATTGTCAATTAAATAGGGGTTAGGGCCGCTTTATCTCCACCCTGCATCTCAAAGGAGCCTTAAGGTTTGCCGACTTATTGTAATAAACTTCAGCATACCCGATCTTCAGCTTTGTCCGGATCTTAATAGGAATATAATTTTCATCATCCCCGATCCAAACCTCTGCGGCAGACCCACTTTGTTCAAAAGCTTCATCAAATATATCTACATGAAAATAGCGCGTCCGGTATTTCACATCACCACGCTCCACAATAGATTGTCCCTGATACCGGAAACTTACTTTTACCAGATCACGGCCGATAGCAACCGTTGAAGAATAACTTTGTCCGACTTTCATATTGCCCCAGCCCAATGTCCGTAGCCTGAAAGTTGCTCCTAACATATCTGATACACAACCCGAAGCGACTACCAGAAAAGTATCAATTTTCGTTCGTGTAGGCGTATAGCGATGTGAATGAACGGATGTTTTGTTGCCCGAATAAGAAAAAGTCAGTTCATCGACCGAATACCGGTCTCCTTCACTCGTCCTTTTTGAACTATATAGCAAACCATAATCAGGCCCATAAAAACAATCCAACGTATCCCTCATCTTGTAAATCGCATCGAAAAATTTAGATGTTTGAAACGTTAACCGGTATCTGAAATTTGCCTGTTTTATAGATGCATCCCTGTTAAAAGACGTTCTTCCCTGTCCTGCACGAGGCATCAGGAAACCCCATTTGAAATAAATATCATAATCTACCGTTTCTCCATCATTAAACGGCATTTCAGCAGGTAAACACTGGCCTTGTGTCTGAACCGAAAACAATAAAATGAACGCAACAAATAAACCTTTAAAAGCCCAGGCCTCCACTTCGCGAGCCACTACTGCTTGATTTCTGTCCGTCTTCTTTATAATTACGTTTTTGTTTCGTAGCATCTTTAGGCTTGTTTTTTGTAACTTCCAACGGTTTTTGGCTGGTAATCGGCTCCTCATAAACATTCCAGTCTTCCTCAATCCGCCAGTTCGCATTTATTGTATAAACAGCTTTTGAGTAGAAAACGTTTTCAGGCTGGCGCTTTTCCGCATAATTTCCCGTATCCCAAATTCCGTTTTCATTGGTATCTATTACCAAACGTGCATAATATTGACCCGGTTTCAGATTCATAAATAATGCACCCTTATCCTTCACCACAGCTTTCCGCACCGGCACATCGTTCCCATCCAGTATTTCTACAAATGCCGGTTCATCAACACCCTCGACGTTAATATAAAGATGCCCGTATTTATCTTCGGCATTAAACTGAATAGTTGTTTCCAGCAAATCGTTCCATTTTCCGTATATACTGAATATCTGAGCCGAATCTACAATCAAACGGTACGATTCATCATACATCCATTTTCGCTCGATATAATATTTCAATGTATTCAGGCTATCCTGACGAAACTCAAAATCAATCGGAACCCAAAGTGTATCCTGCTTTTGATCCAAAAAAAACACTTCTTTGGATACATTCAGAAGTGGTTCCGAAAAAACCACTGAAATCGTATCGAAAACATCACTCGAGATATTTGCCTGCATCCTCAAAAACTCAATCGGCTCCGGCTCATCCTTATCCCTTCTTGATTTTCGCTTTGGTGCGGGCTGCCGGCGTTGCACGAGCCGGATCGTATCTGTCTGGGGACGAAGCATATTTAATGAATCAGTCTTTAAATAATCAACCTGTATCTGTAATGTATCACTCTTCCATACGGTTGAATCATTAATCCAATAATTAATAGTCGTTTTTTCATCTAATATCTGCGTAAAATACCAATCCGTTGAAGCCGGCACATTCAGCAATGTCAATTGTGGCAACGTATCAACAGGCGCATTGAATTTCAATGTAAAAAGATTTTCCTGCGGACGTTCCGGGCGAAGCAGATACTGGCGCTGAAAACCCTCCTTAAACAAGCGAAGCACTATATCATCCGGTAAAAACCGGGTATAATCAACAGGTATGATCGTATCAACAGTAATGGTATCTTTCCATATTGTATCCTGCCGGATGGCCGGCTCAAACGTAGGTACAATAATCGAATCATAAAATGCAATTTCTTCACCCGGCTGATCGAATAAATAATCCCGGTTCATATCAGCCAACGCATATAATCGATATGTTCCGGGAGCGATATTGCGGATTGTAAATTGTCCGCGGTCATTTGTTTTCGATGTCCTGAAAAAAGGTGTGGTAGTGAAAGCCGAATCTGCCAGATCTCTGTGCAATCCGACCATTATACCCGGCATAGGCTCTAAGTCAGATGCATTTAAAAGAATCCCTGCAACCTGAAGTGAATCTACAACCTCGCCCGTTGAAAATGAAAAACTGAAATTCTCCAGCACATTTTTTTCGTTATTATCCGAAATTGAATTGGTAAAATCAATCGTATAAGTCATATTCTCAATAATAGAATCCTGTATTTCAACAAGAATCTTCTTTCCGGCAGTCCGGATAACCGGCAGCTTTCTTTGCGGAGGAGTAATAATAATATTTTCAGAAGGCTTATCCAACTGAATTAACTCATCAAAAAGAATCTCAATCTTTTTTCCTTTATAATTGGTCTCATGAAGAGTTGGCGTACTACTCAGAAATTTGGGAGGATCTTCATCGTATGGACCTCCATTGGGAGATGCGACATTGGCACATGACGATATCAAGCCAATCAGCAGCAAAATCGTAAATAAAGAAAAAAATATACGGGTTAAAATATATCTCATGCGTTGTTATCTTACATTTCTGCAAAAATATGAAAAACCCACGAGAACAGTCGTTTTCTTAAAAAAAATCCGCTGTTTTTAGATACTTTCTACTTATTTCCATTTTTTGTCACGGTTTTCTATCCCCTTTTACCTTTCTACAGAATTGAGACAGAATTAAAATACGATTTTATTATAATAAATTCAGAAATATTTCGTTTATTTGCATTCGCTTATTTTTTAAACATATTAACAATAAAAAACTAATACCATGAGCGTAAAATCTTATTTTTTAGCTGTATCGATTTGCTGCGTGCTCCCCTTTATGGCGCAGGGAGTCGATTTAGAGCCCGTCGATGAACCCAAACCACCCGTTAGAGCACAAGCCAGATCTATTTCTCCTGTTGTGATTGAAACAGATTGCAGCATGATAACACTCTACTTTACACGCGATTTTGGCGAAGTATTCGTAATATTGCAACCGGCAGCTAAAAAAATAAACTATTTCTACTCGGTTGACACCTCCATACAAGATCAGGCCGGATTCAACGTACCTGCCGGGAGCTATATCCTGACAGTCACCGATACTGCCGGAAATATAATCCAACAGGAAAGTATCATTATCCCTTAATATTCCCCATCAGTACCAATGAATAAAATCCGTATATTAATAATCTTATGTGCAGGTATCCTTCTATGGAGCGCCTGCACCACAGATTCTGACAAAAATAACCGCTTATCCGATGCAATAAAAACGGTTGATGACAATCCGAAGGAAGCCTTAGCGCTACTGGAAGGTCTTTCACCGGAGTTATATGATTACGATAAGGATCAGTATATGCAGTTTGTGGTTACACTGACACAAGCACGGTATATGGACTATCAGAATATTACGGTTGATTCATTGATATTGGATGCTGAACGCTATTTTGCACGGAGCAATAACTACGAAATGGCGGCACGTGCCAGCTATTATGCAGCCATCTACTGGTATGAGGAGGAAGCCAATGATAAAGCTGTGGAATACTGGCTAGCTGCCTTTTCTTTTGCCGAACAGGCAGGCAATAATCCGTTTCTATTTAAAAGCGCTTATGCCTTAGGCAGGTCTTATTATAATCAAGAGCAATGGGAAGATGCTCTGCCTTACTATAAGAAAGCTCTGACATTTTATGATGACCAGGCGGATCTCGAAGATTATAAACTCGACATAATAAATGCACTTGGACACATCTATCGACAGCTACAAGATCCGGAACAAGCCTACCGGTATTTTGATGATGGATTGAAAGCGGCTAAAAGCCTGAACGATATAACGTATGAAGCCCGATCCCTTAGAAATATAGGGCTTATTCATTATGACAAAGGAGAATACCGGCAGGCAAAAGAATATTTTGATCTGGCGCTTTCGAAACAACCCGAACCAGGAGACATGATACGATTCTATTTAAGTTATGCCAGGTTGTACCGGGCTATGAATCTTCCGGATTCAACCCGCTATTATTTAAATACAATTGAAGACCAAGTCCAAGAAATTACCTATCCCAGCACCCGTAGGGATATTTATAAAGAGCTGGCAACCTATTATAAAGTAAATCAGGGAGATGTAAATAAAGTAGCACACTATTCGCAATTAGCCCACACAGAAGATTTACGTATAAAAAAGAGCCAAACCGAGAAAAAAATAAAAGCAATCAATCAGCAACTCGAACAACTAAAACAGGAAAAACAAACAGAATGGCGAACCTATCGCCGGATATTTGATTATGGGCTGATTGCCTTGTGCTTATTGATATCTTTGCTGATTATTCTTGAGGCTAACAAACAGAAGCTAAAAGAGAAATACACACAAATTAAAGAAAAGTATATACAAAGCCAAAAAGAGTATACGCAAATAAAAGAAGAACATACACAAATAAAAGATAAATATATAAAAACAAATGCGGAGTATACGCAGGCAAAAGAGGAGTATATACAAATAAAAGAAAAATATTTACAAGCAGAAAAGGAATATACGCAAATAAAAGAAGAATATACACAGACAAAAAATAAATACCTACTAACAGATTGGGAAAATGAACTGGCCAAAGAGGAATATGAAAAAACAAAAGAAAAATATTACCGAATTAGTAACCATCATTATAATCTAAAATTAGAGCACTTGTATCTTTCGGATGCCGGCCTGAAAAGCATTGCCAAAAGCATTGACGATCTGTATGAGAAGAAACTGGCGTATGCCGGTTCTCTGGTCTGGGAGCAGCTGCTGATGCTTCGCGAAAGGTTTAGCGACCAATATGCAGGATATGCAAAAATAAAATTAGCAAAACTGGATAACGGTGAAGCAGCTTTACTTAAACTTACGCCCGGATATTTGGCAATTATACAACTCTCCAGCATGAAATATCCGGAAGAAGAAATCGCCCGGATGCTGGGGTATAAAGATGGTGCAAAAGAGTCTCTAAAGCTTCACAAAAAACGAATCCACCGGATACTTACCAAGGCCGGAATGACGGATAAAGATATAGAGAATTTATTACCAAAGAAGAGATAAAGGGTACTACATCACCGTTACCTCATCAAGAAAGAACCATGCAGGATATCCTACCCCGTAATGCCAGGAAGGACATGTGATGACGCCTTTCACATCGACTTTGATATAACGTGTGCGAACCGGCGCTTCAGATTCACATTTTACACCTACGAATTTCACCTGCGGCGAACGGTCTTCCTCCAGCTCTTTCACGCCAAAAGACCGGTATTCTTTATTATCGGAAGAAATGGAATATGAAACCTTTTTAGGCAATAATATCCAGGCTCCTAACTGATGCAGGAAATCGGCTTCGATAGATGATATCTCTTTTTCTTCACCCATATCCAACACAAAGGAACCATCGGAGCCGGACCAGCCGACCCAACTTTCCACAAAGGTAGTGCCACCGAACAATTCGTCTGTTAATGCGGTCTCGCCCAACTTTTTATATTTTTCAGCGGGCTCGATACCCCAGATTACACTGGCTCCTTTTGCCAGATTCCGGGTTCGGCCGGGAAGATAGCGTTCCCTGTATAGTTTACAATAATCGGCCGGAGAGTTATTCCGCTCGTTCAATGTCGGCACTTCATATTCCGCCGTACGCAGTTCAAACAAGTCCAGCTTTTTGCGGATAGCATCAGCGTCTCCCCCATCCATCGTGCGGGCAATTTCCAGTTCCGAATATTGGATAGGCAAACGGCTCCTGCGTACCCTCATTAGTAAAATGTCATCACCGGCAACAGCTTCTTCCGCCTGATCAAACAATTCATTATAACGTTTCAGGCAATTAGTATTCAGCATACCGTCTTTATGCGACACGGGAGAATCATAAATCCATAAGTCGACATGGCTGGCAAGCAATCCTCCTTCCAACAACTTTTCGTACTGGTAGAGATAAGGAGCAGCAGCCCCATAATATCCATCCATAAAAGAACGCATCAGAGAATCAGCATTCAGATATGGATTCCACATAAGTTTACTAACCATATAGGTACGCATCTCCGCAAAATCACCACCCTTAGAGCTGGCTATCTGAGAGAAATGCATTGTAGCATTATGCTCTTTAAACAATTGGATATTTTTCTGAAGAATCGGAAAGTTTGGAAACGGAGCTACATAATTATCAAAATTAATTCCATAATCCCATATAAAGATATTATTGGAGATTACCGACCAGCCTTCCAATGCTTTCATAAAATCGCGTCCCGACGCATTATCCGTCAAAGGCACTTCACGCTTGCAATCAATATCGCATAACATGATGTTCACATTCGGAAGCGGCTTTATATGTTTAGGCGGATGCATCGAGTAGAGGTATGCCAGGGTAGAAAATTCTTTATCGGGAAAACGTTCCGCCAGTTTATTCAAAAAGTATATTATACTTCCCGAAGGACCACCTTCCTGATCATCCAGCGCTTTACAATCGGGACAGGTACAGTTGGTATGGTTTCCGTCGTTCTGACTGACGGAAATCACATTCCTTCCCGGATTGGCTTTGAATATGGAATCAATCTTTTGTGAAACGATTTCGAAGACCTCCGGATTTGTCAGGCACCACTGGCTGGCATTACCCGGACGGCGTTCGCCGTTGATAAAAGAATAGTATTCCGGATGGGCTTTCCCATATACATCCGAAGGTAATATTTTATCAAACGTATGCACCCATAATCCTCCGGCAAAAACTTCCTGAGGAGACTCCAGACGAAACCAGTCCTTATAGATGGGGTCTTCCCGCATTGCATAATTCTGGCTTTGGCGGTACCGGAAAGCCGGATTTTCGGCATGGTTCATTTCCGGTAGTATAATGGTGGATTGCGGGGTCAGCGAATATTCGTTCGATCCATAATAAGAAACGCCCAGATAGTTTTCCAACAAAGTTACCACACCGTAAATGCTACCTTTGTCGCCACCACTGCTGATATATAAAATCCCTTTATCTGTCTGAAGACGAAATCCGTCTTCCGTTAAACCAGAGACATCACCCCTACCTATAGCCATATCCCCTTTTCGCAACGTCCCGGATGTCTCAACAGGTAGCATTGCACCACTTATCCGGTTGACAAAATCCTGCAACAGTTCGGCTGCCTGCCGGTCTACCGGACTATCCTTATCAATAACTATACGTGAGTTAGCTTTTCCGTTTGTAACAACATTTACCTGTGCATTCACCTGTACAAACAGCGCAGCACAACATAAAAAGACTGATAATATTCCTCTTCTCATACAATTCTCCCCTTTTACAAAAATATTTCTAACAAAGTTAATCATTTATTCCAAAAAAAGCAGTCAGCAGCAAGTAGTTGGTAGTTAGCAGAATCAATTATTAATTCGTTTTACCATTAAATGTAAACTTTGAACATTGAACTTTCTTGATTATGGATTCGCATTATTTATTATAATGTTTAATCAAATGAAAGCCGATCCGGCAATACAGACATTTCTTCTTCTCACAATATTCCCTCCGCAACTGAATAAGAGCCTGCGTATCGTAAGCGCTCTTAGCCACTATTCCGGCATCCGAGAAACTCTTGACAATACTATTTTGCTCCGGTGGAATATGTTCCAGCATCTCCAACGCCTTTGTACAATACCCGGGTTGTTGTTTCTTTTTTCCGTATGCGAATAAAATCGGGACAACCGTATTTATCAACACGACAGATGTTGCATTCAGCCCAATAGTCTTTTTACGTTGAGACGAGGAATTCTGAAAATGATAATGTGTATCCCAGTACTCCGACAAAGAAACATTGAAACTGTTCTTTAATGTATCTAATTGATTATCCTCTAATATCTTCGAAAAAAGTGCATCATTATTAATCCAGACAGCTGCCAGCTGTGCCAACCGGATATGCGGAAAATTAACCGGACGATTCCGCAGTTTCTTAAACAAAAAACCATCCAACGGCTTTAAATCATACTTCTTTTGTAAAAACCGGTATTCACGTTGCAACAATTGACAATAAGGATCATCATTCTCTTCGAAAAGTAATCCCGCCTGTCCAAACAGCAATGCTTCAATCTGTACACTATTACCACGCTGTTTTTGTATATATTTAAAAGGCAAACTCCGTGCCAACCATTCAAAAGCATCACTATTGGTTCCGAATCCGAAATTGCGGGTCAACGTAATATAAAACACCTCATTCCAATCACCATTATAGCGTGCCAGAAGAGACAAAATATCATCCGTCTTCCGCTCCAGTCTCTCCGTAAGCAAAGCGCTAATCCAGGATGACAGATGTAACGAATCAATATCATGTATACGATCGGCACACGATAGGGCAGAATCTCTCGATAATAACCATTCAATATTTTCTTTTACTTCCGGCGGCACACGAATAATCGCCTGCGGTATTACGTCACCGTTCGTACGGCATATTTGGGAGTCGTTATCTTCAACAATATGCAAAATAACAGAATTATAGGAAAGATCATGATGATGGTTATGTTTATACCAATCCGATGCTTTCAGATGAATCTCCACATTTCCGGCCCATACATTTCCTTCAATACGTATTTTAGCATTAAAAAAATCAGGACCTGCATCTGTATTCTGAATTCCGGGATCAAGCACTGTTACAGGAATACCATCCACCGTGCACAAATCTGTATTGGAGTATAAACGGTATTTCCATACATATTGCAATAAACGTTCCATTTTTTTTATGTATCCTTTAATGGTTTATATCTCAAATCTAACACAAATTCTTTATATTTGCACTTTTAAGTCAAACAATTTACTAAAAAAACAGAAATTATAAACACAAGCCGGATGAAACGAAGCACATAAAATTAGTGGTTAGTGATTAATGATAAGTGATTAATTAATCGTTTACCACTAACCATTAATCACTTATAAAGTTCGTTCCATACATCCTTGTTTAAAAGTAAATATCATCGCATGAAAATAGCACTTATCGGTTACGGAAAGATGGGTAAAACCATCGAACAATTAGCATTAGAGAGAGGACACGAGATTGTGTCGATTATTGATATCGATAACCCAAATGATTTTCAGTCGGAAGCTTTTAAAAGCGCAGATGTAGCCATTGAATTTTCGGCTCCCACAGCAGCTTTTGATAACTACATGAAATGTTTCGCAGCAAACGTACCGGTTGTTGCCGGAACTACCGGTTGGCTGGAGCGTATGGACGAAATAAAAACGATCTGTAAAAAAGAAGGGAAAACATTTTTTTATGCGTCTAATTATAGCATCGGCGTAAATGTCTTTTTTGCTGTGAATAAATATTTAGCAAAAATAATGAACCAATTTCCGGCTTACGATGTTTGTATGTCGGAAACACATCATATCCATAAATTAGATGCTCCAAGCGGAACAGCTATTACATTAGCAGAAGATATCATTGAACAGATCGACCATAAAAATCAATGGCGCCTCAAACAGGATGCCGGGCAACCAACCGACCTGGTTATTGAAGACATCCGCGAAGGAGAAGTTCCGGGCATTCATGAAGTTCATTATGAATCGGATGTGGACTATATCCACATTAAACATAGTGCCAAAAGTCGTGCCGGCTTTGCTATAGGCGCTGTAATTGCAGCAGAATTTACAGCCGGAAAAAAAGGCTTTTTAAGCATGAATGATTTACTGAAGTTTTAATACAAAACATATATAAATGAAACCTATTACAAAGAGACAATGGATTAATTTTAGCATTTGGGCTGTTCTTTATATTCTATTCTGCATTTGGATGGAAAACCTATGGCTATTATTAGGTCTGATCGTAATCGTAGATATCTTTCTGACGAAATTTATCCCCTGGGGAGGGTGGAAAAAAGCAAAAAATCCGAAAGTCCGTGAAGCATTGGAATGGGTGGACGACATTCTGTTTGCACTCATTGCGGTGTATTTTATTAATCTGTTTGTTTTTCAAAACTACCAGATCCCCAGTTCTTCGCTCGAGAAAACATTACTTGTCGGAGATTATCTGTTTGTCAGCAAACTAAGTTACGGACCAAGGGTTCCCAATACCCCTTTATCATTTCCGTTAGTAC
Organism: Tannerella sp.; assembly: GCA_031285565.1. Lineage (GTDB taxonomy): Bacteria > Bacteroidota > Bacteroidia > Bacteroidales > Tannerellaceae > Tannerella. The sequence continues at coordinate 151,388 of JAITVY010000098.1, forward strand.
AAAATACTTTCCCGATATTAAATACGAAATCATATTTCGAATGGCCGGAATGGGGGTACAAACGTGTAAAAGGAACAGGTACGGTTAAAAGAAACGACATAGTTGTCTTTAATTTTCCTGCAGGTGATACTGTCGCACTAAAAGTACAAAACCCGGACTACTATTCATTGGTCGAAAGATTTGGACGGGAAGCTATTTATGCTAATAAACAGGAATTTGGGGAAGTAATCTATCGCCCGGTCGATAAACGAGAGAATTATGTAAAACGTTGTGTCGGAATGCCCGGAGATTCATTATCACTCCGCGACAACCAGGTTTATATCAATGGGGAAAAGGCTGTAAATCCCGAATTTATGCAGTTGAATTATTTTATTGAGACCGATGGTTCTATCATAACAGAAGAGCAATTCCGCCAGATGGACATAAGTAAAAGTGACCGGAAACTTTTAACTTCGGATGCAGGAAATAATGGAGCACTTGCTTACCTGGGATTCAAACCGAAAAGTGACGGATCTTTCAATCCCGTTTACCATCTCCCTTTAACAAATAAAGCGCTGGAATATTTGAGAAAACTGCCTGGAATTACGCAAATTCGTATTGAACCGGATATGACAGACGATTCAACCTATCCGGTCGGATACAGAACAGGTTGGACACGTGATAATTTCGGTCCGCTGTGGATACCCCGGAAAGGAGCAACCATTCAGTTGGATGAACGCAATCTTGCACTTTACAGCCGTTGCATTCGTAACTACGAAAACAACACGCTTGAAATAAAAAACAGCCAGATACTAATTAACGGAAAACCGGAAACAACATATACGTTCAAATACGATTACTATTTTATGATGGGAGATAACCGTCATAATAGCGCCGACAGTCGCTCATGGGGATTTGTCCCGGAAGACCATGTGGTTGGAAAACCAATTCTGATATGGCTTTCACTGGATAAAGACAGGAGCCTGTTTAATGGTGGCATCCGTTGGAGCCGTATGTTCCGGATGGTACATACAGATTAATAATATGGGATGAAACGCCTGTTACAATATCTTCTGTGTTTCTTAATAGCTATTCTGATCGTAATCGGAACACGTATGTTTTGCATAAGTTCATATCGTCTTTCGACAGATTCTATGAAAGAAACATTGCAGAAAGGAGACTTCGTACTGGTGAACAAAATGAAAAATAATGAGAACAATCCCGGGAGGAACCGGGTTGTTCTGTTTAAAAGCCCCCTTCCAAAAGATAAAGAATCCTCTCCCCTATTCCTTAGCCGTTGCATCGGAATGCCCGGAGACACAATACGGATTTCACGTGAAGGATATCAGTTAAACGGCAAATTATTATCAAACTCACCTGTAAAAGAAAATTCGTACCGGATTCAGAAAGATATCAAACAACCCTTGTTAAGCGTTCTGCATAAACTTGAAATTCCTTATCGCGATACGGCCGAAGATTCGTTAAGCTTAACCATTCGCCTCACCCCTAAAGAGGAAATAATACTTCGCGAACATCTACCTGAAATATTTCAGATGCAGTTGGTTCCTGAAGATGAATGGAACTATACATTCGTCATACCTATAAAAAATCACTCATATCCGGCAGATTCGGCTGCACTAATTCTATATAAGGATGCCATTCTGACTGAAACAAATGGAAATGTATCATTTCAGAATGGAAAAATAATTCAGAACGGAAAAGAAGCAGAGAAGTTCTCCTTTCAACAAAATTACTATTGGATGCTATCCGAGAACGAAGATGAAGCGGTTGATTCACGTCATTTAGGACTCATCCCTGAAAGTTCAATTATTGGAAACGTGTGGTTCTGCTGGTACAGCAATGACAGAGGCCGTCTTTTTAAACATATCAACTAATGGCGACCGTATATCTCTCATCAGCCTATCTGGCTCCTGTTCAATATTATTGCAAATTGTTTTCTTATGAATCGGTAGTGATTGAAACTGCAGAGAACTACCTGAAACAAACATACCGGAACAGATGCCTGATTGCAACCGCAAATGGAACACAAGCGCTATCCATCCCGATTGAAAAGCCCTCAACAGAAAAATGCCTTACAAAGGATATACGCATCTCTGATCACGGACAATGGCGGCATTTACATTGGCATGCACTGATATCAGGGTATGGCACAAGTCCGTTTTTCGAATACTATCAGGATGATTTTGCTCCATTCTATGAACAGAAATTTGATTATCTGTTCGATTTCAACGAGCAGTTAATGATTATGATATGTAGATTGGTAGACATTCAACCTAATATTACTTATTCATCACAATACGAAGAAATTGCTGAGAATGATTTCCGCGAACAAATCCGGCCCAAACATCCGATAGCGGATCCCAAATTCGCCCCCAAACCTTATTACCAGGTTTTTCAGGAGAAACATGGTTTTATGCCGAACCTCAGTATAATCGATCTACTCTTCAACATGGGACCCGAATCATTACTTGTATTACGGGATTCTATTAATTGAAACATACTTGATTTTCTCCCCGGTTTATTTTCCGACAAGCCTGTTTTCATTATATTTGCATATAAAAAACAATCCGGATATAATTTATAAATTAAAATATGATCAAAAAAACATTAGCAACAGGAATCATTGCGATTTTATTAACATCGTGCGAAACGAATGTCGCCCCTCCTGCTCCGGTAATGCCAATACCAACGGCAGAGCAGGTAGACTGGCATAAACTGGAAACATATGCATTTGTGCATTTCGGCCTGAATACATTTAACGATCTGGAATGGGGGTATGGCAATACACCTGCATCTACATTCAATCCGGAGAATTTAGACTGCGATCAATGGGCGCGGATTGCTAAAGCCGCCGGATTTAAAGGTATAATCATTACAACAAAACACCATGATGGCTTTTGTCTCTGGCCAACTGCAACGACCGAATACAGTGTGAAAAATTCGCCCTGGAAAGACGGCAAAGGAGACGTTGTACGCGATTTATCAGACGCTTGTGCCCGTCACGGTCTGAAATTTGGTGTCTACCTGTCACCGTGGGACCGGAATAATGAACACTACGGCACGCCGGAATACGTTGAAATATATCATGCACAGATCAAAGAGTTGGTATCCAATTACGGTCCTCTTTTTGAATTCTGGTTTGACGGGGCGAATGGTGGTACGGGATGGTATGGAGGAGCCGACGAACGACGCTCGATTGAAGCCAGAACATACTATAATTATGAAAAAGCGCGTGAGATCATTAAAGAGAAACATCCTACAGCCATGATTTTTGGTGGAACCGTTCCGGATATCCGGTGGATTGGAAACGAAAGCGGTTGGGCTGGAGATACACAATGGAGCATTTTTACATCCGAACCTGCCAGGAATTACAAATTCGAAGCAAGCCAATGGGGAGATGAAAATGATCCTCAATGGCTGGGTGCAGAAGTAGATGTATCCATCCGTCCGGGATGGTTCTATCATGCACGTGAAGACCACCAGGTGCGGACACTGACACAAATGGTTGACTACTACTATCGGAGTGTAGGACACAATGCAAATCTGTTGCTTAATTTTCCGGTAGCACTAAGCGGACAGATCCATCCGTTGGATTCGGCACGCGTCATGGAATGGGCTAACACAATTCAAAATGACCTGAAAGATAATGTGCTGAAAAATGCATCTGTAAAAGCGAGTAGTTCACGTGGTGGGAACTTTGATGCTAAAAAAGTGCTGGATAATGACTGGGATACATATTGGGCTACCGAAGACGGAGTAGTAAGCGGAGAATTGACTTTTACGTTATCTAAACCTACTCAGTTAAACCGCGTATTAATACAGGAATATATTCCTTTAGGACAACGTGTACGGCAATTTGTTATCGAGACCAATCAAAACGGAGAATGGCTGCCTGTAAATGCTGCCGACTCAACTACGACAGTTGGGTATAAACGCATTGTCCGTTTCCAGACGGTAGAAACCGAACAATTCCGTATTCGTTTCTTAGATGCACGCGGACCTTTATGTATCAACAATGTGGAAGCTTACTTAGCACCGGCATTAATGACAGAACCGCAAATCAGCCGTAACGAAAAAGATGAAGTAACGATTCAAAGCGGAGATAAAAATTCAGTAATTTATTACACTACTGATGGAACTAAACCTACAAAGGAATCATTAAAATATGAACAACCTTTCGGCTTTGCTCAAAAAGGAATGATTACCGCAGCTTGTTATGACAATACTTTTGATCGTTGGAGCCCGGTGTCTACACTCGAACTCGATATCCCCTGCGGGATGTATGAGCTGATTGAACCCACGGACGAAAAAGCGAAAGTCATTTTTGACGGAAATGGGTATTCTGCATACCGGTTGCCAAAAGGAAAACCTGAATTGAAGTTTAACCTCAAAGAAGAAATGACACTTACTGGTTTCCGTTATACACCCAGTCAACGACGGGACGCAAATGATTACATTACCCATTATCAGCTATTCGTTGATGGGAAAAAGGTCTCGGAGGGTGAATTTTCAAATATCATCAACAATCCGGTAATACAGGAGATACGTTTTGACGCGATAAAAGGAAAACAAATTCGTTTTGTTGCTAAAAGCACAGCAAATAATGCAGACCCGGGTATCGGGGAATTTTCAGTGATTACGGAATAGAAAAACGAGACTTTGTTTGCTATAGAAAAGAGACTTTCTCTAAAGGAATTTAAAGAAAGTTTCTCTTTACGATTGTTGTTAGCGATCCATTAATTGGGGTAATGAAGAATATGTGTTTGTGAATTAAAATACACTTCTGCATTAAACTTTTTAGGATTTACACCAATCAGGTCGAAACTCACTCGGTATCTGTCTATTGTAGCACCCGAGGGATCCCTATCTTTATCTGATGGAAAACGGCTACTCATCGACACGTAAACAGATACCTCTGGGTTTGTGGAAGTCCGGTGGAATGCTTCACATTTTTCAAATTTAAGAGAATCTATCACAAGAATATCGTCTTCAAGAATGAAGCTTATTGTGTCGTGCTTCAATGTAATCTTTCCTTAAAAATTATCACTCACATCATCTATTTCTTCAATCGTCATATTGGCAAACTGGTATGGTGTTGTTACCTTTTCTTCTTTATTACAGCTACATAAAACAACACAGCTTATTGAGAATAAAAATAAATATTTCATATTTTTTTTATTAATGGATTGATAAAATAATAACTTATATTTATTCTTATTATTGTATAATTCAGATCTACAAGTGTATAAACAACAATATTTATTGGAATAATTGATATAATTAACTTATAAAAGTTTTATGAGAGAAGTATCTCATGATATAATTTATATCAGATCATTACAATAGTTTCTTGTAATGATCTGTTTTTTTATAGTTTTTCATTTTAAATCCTTTCGCAAATATATTCCATTCTTATTGTGAGAAAAATCATTTGTCTCTTATTCCTCATACATCTTATCAATTTGTTCGGCATAATTTTTAGCAATCACATTCCGGCGCAATTTAAGCGTATCCGTCAATTCACCCGATTCCATTGTAAAAGGTTCAGACAGCAACGTAAAACGCTTTATTTTTTCGTATGAGGCAAAGTCTTTCTGGCATACTACAATATTAGAGTCATAAAGACGAATAATTTCTTCTTTTGTAATTAAATCTTCACGATTCTGCCAAGTAATACCTTTCCTCTCAGCATACGCTTCAAGTGCCGGAAAAGCCGGAACAATCAATGCACTCACAAACTTCCGTTCATTGGCAATAGCTACGCATTGCTCAACATACAGACAGCTGCTCAGACTCATTTCGATTGCCTGAGGAGCAATATACTTTCCATTAGAAGTTTTGAATAAGTCCTTAATCCGCTCCTGAAAATATAATGTATTCCCCTCCAAATGACCAGCATCTCCCGTACGAAAAAAACCGTCTGTCGTAAAAACCTTTTCGGTTTCTTCCGGCTTATTATAATAACCGGATGTAATCGTTTTTCCTTTAACCAGGATTTCATTATTTTCAGAATCAATCTTCACTTCCAAATCCGGCATAATAGTACCAATCGAACCGATTTTATAATTTACTTCCGGATAAAAACAGACGGTTGCAGATGTTTCCGACAATCCATAGCCATATCGGATCGGGATATTTACCGAAATTAAAAATTCGGCAATATTATCTGCCAACGGAGCACCTGCTACCGGAAAGACACGTCCTTTCTTTAACCCTACGACTCTTTTTAAAACAGTAAAAATGGTCTTATCATAAAAATGAAACTTCAGACGTAAAGCAAAAGGAGCTTTTTCGCCGACACGCTTATAATCAAGCTGATATTTTTGCCCAATCCTGATCGCCCTTTGAGCCAGACGTTGTATAACACCAGGGAAACTATTCATCTTTTCATTCACACCGGCATACACTTTCTCCCAAAAACGAGGCACATTACACATCAGAGTGGGTTGTACTTCAGGTAGCAGTTCCTGAATTTTCTTCGGGTCCTGATTAATGGCAATTTCAACTCCTTTATGAATACAAAAACAGGTCCAGGCCTTTTCGAATATATGCGTCAACGGCAAAAAACACATCGACAAATCATTATCGTTTACCACTTCCAGACGTATGTCATGAATACGCAATACTTCCAGAAAGTTAGCATGTGTTAACATTACCCCTTTAGGTTCTCCGGTAGTTCCCGATGTGTATACAATACTTGCCAGATCCTCAGGAGTCACCTGGCTTCGTCTGACCTTAACTTCAGTTTCAGCTAATCCATTATCGCCTAAACGAAGAAAATCGTCATAATAAATAGATGTCTGATCATTGGGATTACGGACAACAGCAGGATCAAAAATAATGATGCGTTTTATTTGTCCGTCATTTCTTTGCTGTACTTTAAACGCATTATTATATTGTAATTGTTCGCCCACAAACAAAAAACGGATATTTGCATCCCTGACAATATACTCTATTTGCGCAGGCGAACTTGTTGCGTACATCGGAACAGGCACGGCACGTATGCCATATGCTCCAAAATCCGTATAAAAACATTCAATCATATTTTGGGAGCAAATACCGATGTTCTCCTGTTCCGTGATCCCGAATTCGACCATTGCCTGCGAAGCTAAGCGAACGCATTCGGAAAAGTCTGTCCACGAAACTTTTATCCACTTGCCATTCGGATTTCGATGACGGATAGCTGTCTTGTTCTTATATTTTTCTGCCTGTCGGAAAACCAGTTCCGCCAAATGGTAATAAGTCTTCATAATTATCGTATTTGCTATAATTTGTGAATCACATTCATCATCTGTTCTCCTAGGCCGATAGTATACCCTTGCGAAACAAATACAACGCGGCCAAACGTATCAGCAATCACAAAAACCGGCAAGCTGCCTGCACCAGGCAATTTCATCGCCTCCACAAGCATATTGGTTATGTTATTATCTATATCAACACCATATACAATCGTTTCAGGTAAATCTCCGAATTCATGTTTGTCAAACAACTGCAAACTCTGCTCATCTTTGAACAATAACACGAGTTTCCGGCCCCATTGTTCAAAATCATCTTTTGCCTGTGCTATGTCGCGCATAGCATGATTAGTCGGTTCCTGGCGCGAACCTAAAATGGCGACAACAAAGTAACCGCGCCCGGTCGTATTAAGAATAGATGTTTCCTGTCCGCTATCGGCTAATCTGAATTTCGCCTCCGCATCAATGCTTCCGATCACTTGAATATCGTCCGTGCTTTCACGCATTGTCAGTCCGACAGATGCTGTTTCATCCGGTTTTATAGTAAAAGAAACCATACGCGCCAGCACTCTTCCACTGGCCATACGGGTACCGGTCACCAGCAAATAGTTGCCTTCTTCCATATCAAGAGGTCGTTGCAGAAGGTTGCTCCATGAAACACCTTCACCCATATCTGAAGAGCCTTGCTCAAAATTTAATGTCTGCAATTCTCCATCCGGACGAATCCTGGCAATCGTAAAATGCGTATAGTATTTTGGATCTTTCAGCGCTTTGATCGGAAGATAAGAAGCTACGACTTTCCCATGCGGAGCACTCATTTGCTCTTTTGTTTCAAAATCTACATCTATCCATTGAGTATCATAATACTGAACCTTCCCGGTAACCGGATCGATACGTGCTATAAATCCCAATGTACGTGCCAGCGCCACAAAGAAGATATCACGCGAATGTGCATCAGCGATACGTGTTTTCCAGACTCCGATAGGGGTGACAGGTATACGTTGTGGGTTCCACTCATCCTTCAAAGTGATATTCTTTTTCACCCATTCAACAAGCACCTGCGGAGCGTTCATTTCTTTTCTCACCGTTGAATCAATATGCCTTATAAAGTATCCTTTATAAGGTGAAAGAAGTTCATTCGAAACCCGGGGATTAAGTACATACTGAGAGTACAAAATAAGAGCATTACCGGGGAATTTAGTTCTGGAAGGCTCCACCATCTTAAAGATTTCAGGAGCATCGACTGTGTTATTTACATGATCAAAAAGGACTGATGCCGGTGTATCACGCAAGTCCTTCGCTGAAATATTGCTCAATAATGCAACTCTTTTATCACGTTTTTCTTCCGGTGTATTCTGCAAAAAAGTTTCGATCTCTTTCCAGTTTCCCCGGCTTTTTAAAAGATATTTATTTGCAATATCTGTGTTAATATATAAATCTGCAGCTGAGGCATTCGCCATTTCTGCCGTACAGAATGTAGCAACATATCGGTTGCGGATACTATCTTCTTCCAGTAGTCGCTTTGCATTTTCATTTTTTTGTTCTTCCGTTACTTCTGTTGCGATACTTCCATCTACCGGAGGTATAATATCCAGTTCCACATCAACCTCATCAACCGGTCTTTTGTTTACCACTACCGTAATCTCCTGATCTTTTCCAAAAGAGACTTTACTATAACCAAAACGGTCTCTCCAAGTAACCCAAACAAGCATATCACCTTTACCCGCAGAAAGCGAACATTGACCTTTTCCATCGGTCAATTTACGGGCTACCGTATAAAATTCGGCATAATTATAGATTTTGAACTCAACCTGTGCATCCTTCAGGGGTTGATTGTCTTGGTCCACAACCGTAACAATGGTTTTTGCCGTCGGTGCATAATGGTCGATTACATTGATTTCGGTATAACAATCCGTACGTTCCATCACTTCCTCCGGACCCATATAGTTACCAAATACTTTTGTATGCATTAACATACCCCGGTAAGCCGGCGCATTAAACCACGCCAGGTTTAGAACAGGTTCGGGCTCGCACGCACCTAAAAAGTACCATTTCCCATCGACCCATGCTTCTACCCATGCATGATTATCATCAGTATGTGCCCAACGGGGTGTGTAGATCTGGCGGGCAGGTATCCCGACAGAACGCAAAGCTGCAACCGTAAATGTAGATTCTTCTCCGCAACGTCCGTAGGCAGTTTTCACCGAAGCCAAAGGAGCACTTGTTCTTGCATCGGATGGGGTATAAATGACTTTTTCATGACACCAATGATTGACTTCCAGAACAGCATCATAAAGAGAAAGCCCTTTTACACGGTCTTTTAATTCTTCATAAAAGACCATACGGCTCTCATCCATATTTTCATTATTAACACGTACCGGCAATACAAAATGCCTGAAAAGAACTTCAGGAATATCCTTCCCCCATGGCATTTCCTGCTGTACACGGAAAGACGATCGTACATTCTCCAAATAAAAATCACCCGTATAGTCTGCAATATCCCCAATAGGCATATAAGCGTATAAGAACATCATCGCTTCACGCTCCTGTTGAGACATATCCTGAGTAAAGATGCTAAAAAGCGTAGTGTCTGCGAAATATGTTATTTTAGTGTTAAATGTTTCTTCTACCTGATTCCGGTAATCTCCATCTGATATAAAATGGGAAGATGTTGTTTGTTTACAACCGGTTAATAGAAAGATAAGAAATACAATAATGAGACAGTTCGCTTTCATAAGTGATATCTTTTGAGCAAAGATACTTATTCTTTGCGAAGAGCACATTTAAACAGTCTCTAAATTTTCTTACGAAATATATCAAAACCAAGAAAGTGAATCAGAAAAACAAGATCTGTTCAACGTTTATCACGGTGTAAAATCAATTATACAAAAACCGGTTAAACAACCTCCAATCTATTAATAAATCATAAAATATAGTAGTATGTATTGCAAGGTATACAAGTATTACATATATTTGTATTAAACAAAGAAGGGAAAGAAGGATATGAATGCAGAAAATGTAAAATCACAAATGAGGAAAGGTATTCTGGAATACTGTATCCTATTGCTATTGAACGAAGAGCCTTCGTATACATCAGATATAATTCAGAAATTACAGGAGGCTCGACTGATTGTAGTTGAAGGAACACTTTATCCTCTATTGACAAGATTGAAAAACAGCGGTCTATTGAGTTATCAATGGATCGAATCTACTCAGGGTCCTCCCCGAAAATACTATCAGCTCACCGAATTAGGTAAAGTATTTCTTAAAGAGTTGGAAATATCGTGGGATGAATTAAATAATTCAATTAATCATATCAGAAACCATTCAAAATAAAGATAATCATGAAAAAGACACTGACAGTTAATTTAGGCGGTATTGTCTTTAATATCGACGAAGATGCATACCAATTATTAGATAATTATTTTTCGAATCTCCGCGTCCATTTCAAAAAAGAAGAAGGAACAGATGAGATTATGGATGATTTTGAAGTACGGACATCGGAATTATTTAGTGAGCGGCTCAAAATGGGTTTTCAGGTTATAACCATCGAACATGTAGAAGAGGTAATCAAACGAATGGGCAAACCTGAAGAAATATTTGAAGAAGGTGAAGAGCATCAAACAAAAAATAATGATGCACCAGATACAGCGGCCATCAAAGATAATACGCAAACAAAAAAGCGTCTGATGCGTGATCCGGATGACAAAATTTTAGGTGGTGTAGCCAGTGGATTAGCCCATTATATGGGAATTGATCCCACCATCGTCCGGTTGATATTGATTGCATTATTGCTACTACCTCTTCCGACTCCCTTTTCTTCAATTGTAGTTATTTATATCATACTTTGGATGGTTGTGCCTGTAGCTTACACTGCAGCTGATAAGTTAATGATGCGTGGAGAAAGTGTAAATCTGGAGAATATAGGAAAAACCGTTACAAGTAGTTTTGAAAAAGTTTCCAACAATGTCAACGAATATATTCATTCGGATAAGCCTCGCACAACGTTGCAGAAAATCGGAGATTTTATTGTTTCATTTTTCGGCATATTACTGAAAATATTTGCGGTTCTGTTAGGGCTCATTTTAATCCCGGTTCTTCTTTTGGTTGTTTTTGTATTAATAGTTGTAATCTTTGCATTGATAGGAGGAGGCTTCGGAGCTATATTCGCAGGAATTCCATTTTTGGGAGAGAACTTTCAGGTTGTTACCGGGGAACTTCCCGAATACATTGCACTTATAGGGTCAATCGGCGGACTTTTGTTTATGGGAATCCCATTGATCGGATTGATCTACCTGCTGTGTGGCAAATTTTTAAATTTATCCCCAATGCCAGTCGGAGCTAAATGGGTGATGATCATTCTGTGGTTTATCTCTATGATTTTATGTGGGATCACAATATATTATTGCATCACGGCAGGCATTCCCTATCAATACAGTATACAGCCTTTTTAGATTTTCATGTAGTTGATAGAATACAAAAGACGCTTCTATGCTGATAATAGCATAGAAGCGTCTTTTGTATTCTATCAATTACGATTTTCGTCAAAATAAACTTGTATCTGTTGTCTGTTCAATGGATATGTCGGACAACTTTGTCCGAATTCGGACATACCAGATAAAAGTGGATATATTCATCTTCAATAAATTAACTACATGGCATGTATATTGCTTTTATATTAGAAACAAATAATATCTATATGAAAATAATCGAGCTTGCAGGTATTACAAAAACATACCGAACAACAGAAGTTGAAACGATCGCTTTGGAAAACGTCAATCTGGATATAAAAAAAGGAGAGTTTCTTTCAGTAATGGGGCCATCCGGTTGTGGAAAAAGCACATTGCTTAATCTGATGGGGTTGCTCGATCAGCCGGATGAAGGGAAAGTGATTATTAATAATACCGACACCACATATATGAAAGACGGAGATATGGCAGAATTTAGAAATAGAACATTAGGCTTCGTCTTCCAGAGTTTCCATCTGATTAATTCTTTAAATGTACTGGACAATGTTGAACTACCGTTACTTTACAGAAAATCAACAGAAAAAAACCGAAGGGAAAAAGCGAAGGAAGTATTGGAGAAAGTTGGTCTATCCCATCGTATGAAACATTTCCCAACCCAACTATCCGGCGGACAATGCCAACGTGTAGCAATTGCCCGTGCTATAATCGGAGAGCCTCAGATTTTACTTGCCGACGAACCGACAGGCAACCTCGATAGTAAAATGGGAAGTGAAATCATGGAACTACTATTCAAACTGAATACCGAAGGAACTACCATCGTAATGGTCACGCATGATGAACATATAGCCGAAACTACTCAACGCATTATCCGTTTCTTTGATGGCAGAAGAATAGAATAGAAAGGGGGAAACATGTACAAAATATATTTTAAACAAGCAATTGGAATGCTGAAACAAAACACGTTTTTTAGCATCATATCTATTTTGGGAACGGCTTTAGCTATTATAATGATTATGGCTATCATTATAACAGACGAAGTTAAAAATATTAGTGTAGCCCCCGAAATTAACAGGGATCGCACTTTATATTTAACATTCCAAAGCATACGGGACACTACTAATGGAAGAGACAACACCAATTCAGGATCAGTCACTTACGACATAGTAAAAGATTATATTTCATTACTCAAAACCCCGGAATTGATTTCGCCCCAAAGGACATCGAATGCTGTTATCAACATGGAAGGTTCTGATGAAAATATGTCAGCAAAAGTAAAGCATGTCAATTCAGACTATTGGAAAATGTTGTCATTCTCTTTCATAGAAGGAAAACCCTTTAACGAAGAAGAGTTTCAATCCGGTATTAGTAATGCAGTGATTTCTGAAAGCACAGCGAGAAAAGTTTTCAAGGGTGAAAACGTAATCGGACAAACAATCAATACCAATTTTCAGTTCTACCGGGTCGTTGGAATTGTAAAGGATGTCTCTCCTATATTTACCCGCGCAGCAGCAGATATATGGGTGCCTTATACTTCAGTTAAACATTTCAATGAAAGAAGTTATGATGTAATGTTGTTAGTTAAAAACAAAAATGATATTACGAAAGTCCATGAAGAACTAAGAAAAATAGAAAAAAAATTCCATGATGATGAATTAACAAAAATGCTTTATCTGCGGGGTCCGGAAACACATCGCGTAAATAAAATGGGTCTTTGGGCCGATAGCGAAAAAAAGATGAATGAAGAAGTAAAAATAAGGAACCGGAAAATAGGATTTATTTTAATAATAATTCTGCTTGTACCCGCTATTAATCTATCCGGTCTGAACCTTTCACGAATTAAAAAACGCACCCCTGAAATTGGTGTAAGAAAAGCGTTCGGCGCCAAAAGACATATCATTCTGATTCAAATACTCTGGGAAAACCTGATTACTTCATTTATCGGTGGAATAATAGGACTTATATTCTCTGTCATAGTAGTATTCCTGATGAGAAACTGGTTATTAGGGATCCCGCAGGACGGTTCAATTCCGTTTAGTACTATCTTTTCCATACCTGTATTTTTATCCGTGTTTGCAGCTTGTGTGATTATAAATATACTTTCTGCTGCCATTCCGGCCTATAGGGCTTCATATATGGAAATAGTTAATTCTTTAACAAATAACGATAAAACATCATGACAAAACATATCTTTAAAATAATCTGGAATGAACGTAAAGCCAATGCATGGATTGTATTAGAATATGTACTTGTCTTTTGTATTCTATGGTTTTGTTGCGATTATCTGTACTATATAGCCAAATGTTATTATGAACCTCTTGGTTTTGATATAACAAATACGTATGCAATCGGAATGTCTGAAAAAGAGTTAGACGATACAGAAACAGGAGTACGGGAATTAAATGAGGAAGACAAATATATGTATGCTTTAACAATGATAGAAAGGCTTCAACAACACCCTGACATTGAAGCCGTTGCTCTTTCAAGTTCAAGCGTGCCATATAGCGGCTCTTCTTCTTCAACAGGATTTCAAATTGATTCCGATTCCATATATCATAGTATTCGGGTACGGCATGTATCTTCCGGTTTCTTTGATGTTTTCAGAATAAAACTTGTAAATGGTAGTATTTTTGATTGGACAAATCCGGCTGACCAGCAACAAGTAGTCATAAGCTCTGACAGAGAAGGATACTTTGGTGATCAGATGAAAGAAAAACATAAAATATCCGACGTAAAAGTAATAAAATACGGAGAAGATGATATTTTTTATACGCAAGGATATACGGAAAAATTAAAAGGTACATTTTTTGATCCGTATGAAAGCACAGCTTTTCATCCGTTGAAAAAAAGTTATGTGGATCTTTTATCAAGTGAAATATCCATACGTGTACGTCCGAATACAACCAAAGATTTTGAAAAACAGTTTATCAAAGAAATGAATGAGTTTTTAAGCATTGGTCCTTATAGATTCTCTTATATATCTTCGCTGAAAGATATGCGTAAAAATGCAGCAAGATGGTCCGGTATTACAGAAAATATGAAGAGTATACTGGCCATTACATCATTCCTGATTATTAACATTTTTCTTGGTATTATCGGAACATTTTGGTACCGTACGGAATCACGGAAAAGTGAGATCGGACTACGAATCGCATTAGGAGCTTCCAGGAAAAGAATCAGGTTATTGCTCTGTACCGAAACATTTTTACTATTACTTGTCTCCTCAATCATTGGAGTAAATATCATCATAAATATCGCACAAACCGACATATTAAATGCTTTAGGCATCCCTCAGGCCGATCCCGTACAGATAGGCTCCGGAATAGAGCAATACTTTATTAATTTTGGAATAACCTTTCTTTTTCTTCTTGCTGTTTCCCTCATAGCTGTATGGTACCCTGCCAAACAATCATCGGATATGCATCCGGCTGATGCGTTACATGAAGAATAAGACAACAATGGTTAGTGGTTAATGATTAATGGTTAGATGTAAAAAAATAATTACTTTTATCTGTGATTTTTGAAGTCCTTTTAATAACTTAACTCATTGAAAATTTAAACAGGCTCAATACATAATGACTTATGATATTAATTTGTGATGACGACAAAACCGTTCTTTCCTCACTTACACTTGTTCTGAAACGTACAGGATATGAAGTGGCAACCGTATTGACCCAACAGGAAGCTATTGATTACGTTCGTAAAAATACTCCCGAACTGATCCTGATGGATATGAACTATTCCAACACAACGACAGGTGAGGAAGGGCTTGAGTTATTAGCTAAAGTACGTATCTTTTGCCCGGATGTTCCGGTTATCCTCATTACAGCATGGGGCTCTATAAACCTAGCGGTGCAAGGAATACGTGCAGGAGCATTTGATTTCATCACCAAACCATGGAACAATCTGGCTCTACTAAACAGCATACAGACGGCTATTCAGCTAAATAATGAAAACAACAAAGAGCCGGAACCGGAGGATCCCTTCAATAAACTCACAAGCAGTAAGATAGTCGGAAAATCACCACTTTTATTGCAGGCACTCAACACCATTTATCGTATTTCACAAACGAATGCTCCTGTGTTAATAACAGGCGAAAGCGGTACAGGAAAAGAGTTAATTGCTGAAGAGATACACTCGACAAGTAACCGGAATAAACAACCTTTCGTAAAAGTGAATCTGGGAGGCATTTCACAATCGTTATTTGAAAGCGAAATGTTCGGACATAAGAAAGGAGCTTTCACAGATGCTCATCACGATCGGATCGGCAGATTTGAATTAGCTGATAAAGGAACCATTTTTCTGGATGAAATAGGAGAATTAGATTTGGTATGCCAGGTAAAATTATTGCGGGTATTGCAAGATCAGACTTTCGAATTACTCGGAGACAGTAAAGCCAGACATGTAGATACGCGCATTGTCAGCGCCACGAATAAAAATCTGGCAGAGATGGTTGCCAAGGGAACATTTCGTGAAGACCTATTCTATCGTATCAACCTGATAACAATCCATATACCTGCATTACGCGAACGACTTGAAGACATTCCGCTACTTGCAAACTATTTTGCTAAAAAACAAGCCGAACTAAATAATTTTTCCGAGATAATCATCTCGTCCGAAGGAATAGAATATTTGAAGAAACTGCCCTATCCGGGTAATATACGTGAATTAAAGAATCTGGTTGACAGGACAATTCTGGTGTCCGGCAAAAATACAATAACCGACCGGGATTTCAAAGAACAACATATTGAACTTCCTTTGGATACAAAGGTGCAAAACGATTCAATTTATTCACTCGAAACAGTCGAAAAAGATATGATATTAAGAGCGATCAGATTATATGGTAGCAATCATTCTAAAATTGCAATGGCTTTAGGATTAACCCGCCAGACATTATACCGGCGGCTGGAGAAATACGGAATAATGATTAATTAATTACCATGAAATCAAACCGGACATTTTGGATAATCACAACTCTCATTATCATCATATTATCAGGTATAGGATTTCTGTTTTTCAGAAATGATCCTGTTCCTTTTTGGGTCATCCAATGTATAGTTGTTGCATCTGCCCTTCTTTCTTCATTCGTATATAAAAAGCTCATCAAACCATATAATATCATATTTAGTGGAATGCAGTTATTGAAAGAACAGGATTTCTCGACTCACCTGCGTCCTGTAAAAAACAAAGATGCTAATCTGCTTATTGAAATATTTAATAAAATGATCAGTCAATTGCGTTATGAACGTTCTATGGTAAGAGAGAAAAATCATTTTCTGGATTTGCTCATAAAAGCCTCTCCACAAAGCATTATCATACTGGATTTCAATAAGTGCATTTCAGAGATTAATCCTTCCGGTTTGAAACTATTGAAAATCGACAATATTTCATCCGTCAAAGGGAAAACATTAAACGAAGCCTCCTTTGAACTTGCCGAATCCTTATCCATGCTACATTCAGGCGATGATGTCATAGTAAGAAGTACGGGTATAAGTGCTTATCGTTGTATCCGTTCTTCATTTGTTGATCAAGGGTTTGAACACCCATTCATTTTGATAGAAGAATTAACCCATGAATTATTGAAAGTCGAAAAAGATTCCTATGAACGTATAATCCGGATGATGTCGCACGAAGTGAATAATTCGGTGGGGGCCATCGGTTCTACACTTAATGTTGTTTCAGACATATTCAGGCATGATGGAAAAGAAGAATGGGAGCAAGTATTACCGGCTATCGATGCTTCATCTGAACGTTGCGAACATCTCGCACTGTTTATCAGTAAACTGGCTCACGTTGTAAAAATACCTCAGCCATCATTATCCGATGTTTCATTGAATGAGCTCATTCGTTCTGTCAATGCACTTATCCTGACAGAATGCCTGAAACGGAATATCGAATTAACACTATCATTAACGGATCAGGACTATAGAATACAAGCAGACGGAATTCAATTAGAACAAGTATTAGTCAACATTATCAAAAATGCATACGAATCAATAGAGAGTAACGGAGAAATAGATATTTCTATCCAGTCATCACCATTATCTCTGACAATCAAAGACAATGGCCCCGGAATAACCAACGAAAGCAAGCAGAAGCTTTTTACACCTTTCTTTACTACCAAAAAATCCGGACAAGGTATAGGACTGATGTTTGTCAGAGATGTACTTATAAATCACAATTATAAATTCAGTTTGGATTCTGAAAATAGTTGGACCACATTCAGAATCTTTTTTGAATAAATGCCAGCGTCAATAAGCAATCAATGCTTGCTTTTAATACCCCGAAGTACATAATCTTTCCCATTTTCTGTAGAAAGACGGAAAAAGTAAACACCCGAAGGAAGCGATTGTGTATCAACTATATTATCCGGTTCATTTATGCGCAGATAAAGTTTTCCCTTAGCATCATATATGTCAATCCGCTTTACTCCGTAAAGACCTTTTATTTCTACCTGATTAGAGAAAACTGCCGGATAAATAGAAGGTTCTTCTCCATTTATCAATTCGTTACTCATTGGGTCAATTGATACGGACTCGCTCAATTCTCCTTCGTACGAATCCTCGTATATCGCTCCAACCTGATAAGACGTTGTATGAGTAGGTTTATCATCCAGATACCTCCTTGGAGTAGAAGCAATGGATGCAACCTTGCTGCCATCCCGATAAACGGTGTATCCTGTAACCACAGGAAATGCCGCCGGACGAAGGCTGTATAATCCTATCGGTTCTGTTGAGATAGAGGCTGTTGCTATACGCAATGATGACTTATCTGAAGAAGAATGTGTAATGCTCCTTTGTACTACAGAACGATTTGAAACCGGGATCTCACCATGTTCTGAACTAACGATGGCTGCTATAAAAAAGTTTACATTAAAATCATCCGAATCTGAGTTCCCATTATATAAAGTTTTCCACTCAATAGCGTCATACGAATAAATATTACCTTTTCCCTGAACAGCCGGACCGCCATCACACACAGCCGGATATTCATTCTCCTTTCCCGTTTGAGAAAGTACAGAAACATAAATAGCTACAATTAAATCTTTTGTGCCATCAATTACAAAAGGTGTAGCCAATTCAATCGTATTTGTCTTCAAATATGTCGGCTTGGTAACCTTTTGCGTATATGTACGATCTCCCTGTGCAATATATACTTCGTATGTATTGTTCTTTATCGGCATAAACTTTACTGATTTTATCTTATTTTCATTAAAATACTGGATTTCATTGGCATTCCATTTCTGCCCGAAATAGAATCGCTCATTTTCACCAACAACTACCTGGTAAACACCCGCATTATCACCCCAATAAATAGTTTGTTCATAAACCGGCAAATCCCAGGTTAAAGCAACTTTTTGTTGCATAGTATAATTCGCTGCAACATTGATAGGAGCTTTAAACTCTTCAACGGTGACAGTCACATTGACAAAATTTGATTCACTACCACTGGCATATACACAAGACACTCCATATGTTTGCGTTCCAACCTGAGGAGATTTGTCTAGATAAAACAAATCCGTTGTTTCTCCGATCTTTATATTATTATTATAAATATTGTAGCTGACCGGATCGCCGGATACCGGTTTTTTCCACTCCAGACGAACAGTTTTATCTTCTTGATAAACTGCAGTTAAATCAAGAGGAGGATTCATCCCTGTTAAATCATGATAACGTCCTTCTAACCTTTCTGCTCCGGAACTAATAGGATCAAGCCATACATCCATACGCGTACTGTCGGCTTGTGTATATTTATTCCAGTGATATCCCATCTTCCCGTATAGATTCAGACCTTCCGGTAGAGAACAGGAAGAACTTCCTCCCGTCAAAGTCCCTACAATCAATTTGCTTTCATTAAACAAAGGAGCGCCCGAAGATCCGTTTTCTGTAATTCCATGCCCATTTGCCGTTGCAGCAAAAGTCACATTCCAGTGTGCATTATAATCGCCGGAAATTCCACCATTTTCTTTAAAAGTTGTATGAGTTGCCGGTTCAGTAAAAGTAGATATTTTTTTCTGATCACCTTGCGGATGATGAATACTCACCCCTGACTGGGCAGGCGTATCCCTCCTGTCCCATCCGTTGTAATACACACTATAATTTTCGGGAATATAATCATTTAATAACACTAATAAACCATCTGATTCACCATTCGTCTCAGTTGCTACAATTTTTTTACATCCCGTCATCGTTTTGGGAGTAACCAACCCCGAACTTTTATCACATCCGGCATATTCCTTGTGAAAGGAAAATGTCCACTGCAACATTTCTCTGGCTGTAGATTCTCTGGTATTATCCCAGGCACAATGAGTCGCTGAAATAATATAAGGTTTTAAGTCATTTGCCGTATTGTTGACAAGCGATCCCGTACACAAATATGTACTTGATCCGATCCTTTGCGTCATATAACAAACACCCCTTTTCTGACTCTGCCAGGCATCTCCTTCTTCACAATTCACATTCACCTCGCAAGTAGCAGCAGCCCGTAATGAAACACCTCCGTTCTTAATCACAATATTATTATAAGCATATCCGATAGATTCTATATCAATACGCGGCATTTCTCCATCGGAACCGGCTACGTATTCAAGGGTGATCTCATCTCCGGCAATCAATTCAGTTACGAAAGGACCACCCGAAGAATGTGTCCGATACGTATACGCACCAAGAATCTGTGTTTTCTCTGCATTGTAAATAAACAATTTACCTCCCTCTGGAATATAAAAATCGGCATAATACAGTATAATAGCAATCGCTCCCTGAGCGCGAAGATTCAACTGCCAGATCGTTTCTCCACTGGGTAAAGTACTCCAATGCCCGGCATTCGACACATTTAATGCAACATCTATCGACGTAGCTATCCGTGGAGGTGTCAGGCCTTCGGCCAACTGCCATTCGTCAACCCGCTTTAAATCTTCAACATAAAACGTAACAGGAATTTCTGTAGTAGCCTGGCTGCTTCTCAAAGTTGTTTCATACCGAAAACTTGGAGGTGTGCCGCCTTCGCTAATCTGTGCATGTACTTTTATTGTCTGTTGAAAAAAGAGAATAAAAATACTAGTCACTAATAAAAATGTATGATGAGTTCGATTATTCATATCTATTAAAAGTTAAAATATACATAATATAGATAACATTGGAAAACAAAGATATGAAAAAGATCAAAACACAGATTATGCTAAAAGCAAAAATCCTCTCAAAATCGATAAACAACCCGTTTTTTTAGATGAAATTAATAAATAAACATATAAACCATCCTTGAAAAAATCGACGACTATTAAAAAAAACAAGACAGTTTCTTGATTGAAAGACAATATTTCTACCATTTTTCAGTTATTTCATAGCATAGAATCACTATTAAGCGTGTGAAAATAAAACTGTATAATATTATATTGTTATTCATTGGGTTTGCCTTACTTGCAGGATGTAGTACAAAGAAAAATACTGCTGCAAGCAGGCGTTATCATGCTTTTACGGCACGGTATAATACCTATTTCAATGGGAAAATGGCTTTTGATGAATCATTTGAAGCCATGCAAAATGGCTATAGGGAAAATTATACCGAACAGATTTATATGTTTCCGGTCAGTGCACAGCCAAAAGATAAAAAAGAAACAGGAGGAGCATTCGACCGTGCTATAGAAAAAGGGAACAAAGCGATTAAACAACATTCTATACAAAAAAAACCGGCACGTAAACCCGGTTGGCGAAACGATCCGAAACAAGTTGCTCTACAAGAAAAAAACGAATATAACCCATTCTTAAAAAACTGTTGGATATTAATCGG
Source organism: Tannerella sp. (assembly GCA_031285565.1). Taxonomy (GTDB): domain Bacteria; phylum Bacteroidota; class Bacteroidia; order Bacteroidales; family Tannerellaceae; genus Tannerella. Next base: position 172,875 of record JAITVY010000098.1, read on the forward strand.
TGAAGGGCAATTCTATAATGCAGATTTTCTACAGGCATCCGCCACCTTCTCCTATATCGCAAGACACTATTCTGATGACCCTGAAATGGTAGCTTTAGCCCGTATCTGGCAAGCACGATGTTATGTAGAAATCGATTGGCTACATGAGGCCGGGTCTATGTTGGATAATCTAAAAGAAAACGGCTTTCCTACAGCTAATCAAAAAGATTATGACCGGTTTTATGCGGATTATTTAATAAAGAGCAATCAGTTCGAACAAGCAATCCCATATCTCCAAAGCGCCATCAAATCGGAAAAAAACAAGCGACAAAAAGTCCGTATGCGTTATTTGTTGGGGCAGTTATATGCCGAAACCGGTCAAAAAAGCGAAGCTTTCCAGGCATTTAAAAAAGTTGCAAACTCAAGTCCCCCTTATGAGTTGGAATTTGCTGCCCGTATCCGTCAGACCGAAGTGCTTCCCAAAGGACGTGACCAGGAGGTCCTGAAAATGTTAAACCGCATGGCTAAGAATGAGAAAAACAAAGATTATCTCGATCAGGTCTATTATGCCATCGGAAATATCCATATGGAACGTCTGGATACAATCAAAGCTATTGAGAGTTTTCAAAAAGGAATTGAGAAAAGTGAGAAAAATGGGCTGGATAAGGCTATCTGCCAGATTCGTTTAGGAGACATTTACTATACACAAAAAGACTATATAAATGCACAGCCTTGCTTTAGTGGGGCGATGAGTGGTTTACACAAAGAATATAAAGATTACCACCGGGTATCCCTGTTATCTGCTGTATTGGATGAATTGGTTGTACACGTCGAGGCCGTTCATTTGCAAGACAGCCTGCAAGCTTTAACCAAGCTGCCTGAAGCAGAATTACTGGCACTGATCGATAAAAAAATTGAAGAAGAAAAAAAACGGGAGGAAGAAGAAGCGGCTGAACTTGAAAAGCAACGTTACCTGGCCGAACAGGAATCAATGGGAAGCGGATTGCAACAACGTCGTATGGGTAATGAACCCGCGACTTTAACGGTAGGATCTTCCGGGGGTAGCTCATTTTATTTTTACAACGAACAAACCGTTGCACAAGGCAAGACGCAATTCCAGAATAAGTGGGGAAAACGTCCGCTGGAAGACTTCTGGCGATTACGCAAGAAACCAAGTAACCTTATGCAGACAATGGATTCCGGAGGTTCTGTTGACGACGAGTTTGCAATGGCTTTCGACGAGGAAGGTAATCCTATTACGACTACGGATTCACTTCAGTTAAGGATGGATTCATTAGCTTCCGACCCGAAATCACGTGAATATTATTTGCAGCAGATCCCATTCTCCGAAGAGGATATGGAAGCTTCGAATCTGATTGTAGCAGACGGATTGTTCAATATGGGAATGATCTATAAAGATAAACTTGAGAACAAACCCCTGGCTGTTGAAACATTCGAAGAACTAGAACGCCGTTTTCCTGAAAATGAATACAGGTTGGACTATTATTTCCAGTCTTTCCTGATGGGACTTCGATATAATGATAAGCCGCTCAGTGACAAATACACTCAGAAGTTAGTCAGTACATTCCCCGGAAGTGATTTTGCAATTGCAGCTTCTGATCCGAATTATGAATATAATACCCGGATGATGGATCGTGTGCAGGACTCAATTTACGAGAACACTTACAATCGTTATCTTACAGGTGATACTTCGGGAGTAAGGAGAAATTACAATCAATTCAGTAAAACATATCCGCTATCCAAACTGATGCCGAAATTCATGTTTGTAGAGGCACTTACATATGTACAATCAGGCGATGCAGCAGGATTCAGGGCAGCTTTAGATACGCTTGTAAAACGATATCCGAGAGAAGATGTTACAGAGCTTGCCAGCGAAATGCTAAAAGGTCTCCTGCGTGGCCGTACATTGGTGCAGGGAAGCATTACCGGAATGAAATGGGATATACGTTTCGGCCTGGATAGTGATGGTATGATCTCGGCTGCAGATTCCGCCCAGCAATTTGTGGACGAGCCGAATGCACCTCACCAAATGGTGCTGATTTACGAAACCGGCAGCATTGACCGTAACCAACTATTGTATACGATTGCAGCGTATAACTTTGCAAAGTTCGAAGTCAAAACATTCGACCTGAAAATGGATGAAATCGGCTCATTAAGCATATTTACTATCAGTGGATTCAATAACCTGGACGAAGTACTGGATTATGCAAATATGATTTACGAACCGGATGGATATGCACATGCAATAGATAAAGCAGTCTCATTCTTTCCATTTTCGGCACGCAATTTCACAACATTGCTGCGTGGTAAAACATTGGAAGAGTATGTAAGTTTCTTTGCCCAGCACTATGCCGAAAAAGCACCTGCATTAATAGAACGTTGGAGAGTAAACATCGAAAATGACGAAAAAATAGCGGAGGCTGCAGATGCCGCAGTAGAAAAAGCCGCTGACATCAATCCGGATGATACTACGACAGAAGAACCCGGAGTGGATGAAACAATTATAGAAGAAATAACTGCAGACGATAATACCCCGGTCGAAGAGAAAGAGCCTGCTGAAATAGAGAATGAAGAAGCGGTTATTTTAGAAGAAGTTAAAGAAAAAACGGAAGAAGAAATAACAGAAGAGACTATTCCTGTCGAAGAAAACGAAACTGCCGGTGAAACAGATGAGGAGCAAATAATTAAAGACCATATTGAGCAAACAGACTCATTACCTGAAATTATAAAGGGTAAAGATGAACTTGCTCCGGTAGATAGCGTGCAAACCGAACCGCAAACGAGAACCAGACCAAAAGAAATTACACTGGATGATTTACTTGAACGAAGTAAACAAAAAGAGTTGGAGGAAGAAGAGCGTAAAGCAGAAGAAGAACAATTGAAAAAAGAACAGCGTAAAGAAGCCGAAGATTTAAAAAAACAAAAGGCGAAAGAACGTGAACAATTGCGAAAACAAAAAGAAAAAGAAGCTAAAGAACGGCTGAAGCAAAAGGAAAAAGAACGCAAAGAAAAAGAACGCGAAAATAAACGCCGTCAACAAGAAAAAGAAGCGCAACGGAAAGCGCTCCAAAAAGAGAAAGAACAACAAAGAAAAGCTGCGCAGAAAAGTAAAACCACTACGAGGCAGTAAATAGTAAAAAGGCGAAGGAAAATTTCTTTCGCCTTTTTACTTTCACCTTTTATCTTTTAATTTTTATTCCTATCTTTGGAAAGTTATCGATAAATTAGGACTAAATATAAATGAAACGGTTATCTGCCATATTATTTTTATTTTCTTGCCTCTCATTGGGCTGTTATGCCCAAAGTTTGGACCAGGCTAAAAAGCTATATAATGAAGGAAACTACGAAGAAGCCAAACCGGCGTTTGAACGATTGGTTAAGCAATCGCCCAATAATTCTTCCTATAACCTCTGGTATGGAGTATGCTGTTTCGAAACAGGCGATATTGAAACTGCCGAAAAACATCTGCTCGTAGCAAACAAACGGAAAGTTGCAGAATCTTATTCTTATCTGGCAAAGATCTATACACAAATGTACCGGTTTGACGAAGCCGCCGGGATGTGGGAAGATTATATCGCCCTGATGGAGAAGAAAAAAGAAAATACCGAAGAATTTGAAAAAGAACTTGCACGGGTCGAGAAAATGCAACGTCTGCTGAATAACACAGAAGATGTGCAGGTTATTGACAGTATAGTCGTAGACAAAGATCATATTCTTTCAACCTACTATCTAAGTGAAGACTGCGGAATATTGGATACATACGCCCATTTCTTTGGAACATCCGAGCAAATAACGACTACAGTACACATTAATCCGAAAGGAGATCAGGCCTATTATGCCCGTCCGTCCGGATTTGATCAGTTTAAGCTTTATTCCCAATCCAAACTGCTAAATACATGGTCGGATGAAAGACCTCTTTTCTCTACTGATGACGGATCTGATAATAACTATCCCTTTATGTTAGGAGATGGGGTTACGCTCTATTTTGCATCCAAAGGAAACGGCTCGATCGGTGGGTATGATTTATTCGTCACACGATACAATACGAATACAGATGCTTATCTGGCACCGGAACAGATGGGAATGCCCTTCAACTCGCCGGCCAATGATTATTTAATGGTAATTGATGAAACAAAAGGAGTAGGCTGGTTTGTTTCCGACCGTTACCAGCCCGAAGGAAAAGTTTGCGTTTACTTGTTTATACCCGACGAGTCACGTAAACGTATAGAACAAACGGATGATGAAGAATGGCTACGCAGACGGGCGGCTCTTACATCGATCAACGAAACATGGGTGAGTGGGAGCAACTATGCAGAAGACATTCGTTTGGCTCGTACAGACCTGTCTTCTACCAAACAACAGATTGAAAAAGATTTTGAGTTTGTAATAAATGACCAGACCATTTATCACACATGGAAAGAATTTCGCAGCTCCGAAGCCAAATCTTTCTATGAGAAAGTAGTCGGATTAGATAAACAGATTGAAACACTCGAAAAGCGGTTGGACGAGACACGTGAATCGTATGCAAAAGGGAATGCTTCTGTACATGCCCAATTAAAACCCACAATTTTAAATGCCGAAGAAGAACTAAATAAACTTTATGCAGAAAGAAAGAACTGGACAAAAAAAGCACGTAATACCGAAAATGTATACCTTAAAAATTAACCTTTTATAATAATGACATTAGATATTATCATCATTACAGCCATCATGCTTATTGCTATACTGCTGTTCCTGGTAGAAATATTCCTTCTGCCGGGCTTCACGATAGCAGGAGTAGCAGGCGCCATTTTTGCAATAGGTGGTGTAGTGTATGCATACACACTTAATTCGGCAGCCGGACATATTACACTTGGAGGATCAGTGATCGTTTTCGGCGGATTATTCCTCTGGCTGCTTCGGGCTAAGTCATTCCAACGGGTAGCATTGAATACGGATGTAGATTCGACGCTAACCTCAACCCGCAATATGGGACTTCAGGTAGGCGAAGAAGGTATTACCCTTTCGCGGTTAGCTCCTATCGGGAAAGCCCGTTTCGGACAAACAACTGTAGAAGCCAAAGCAATGGAAACTTTTATAGACGAACAGACTCCTGTAGTGATTGTTCGTATCGACGGATATAATGTAGTAGTACAAACAATTAATAAAACGAATTACAATGGAGACTAATTTTATTTTTTACTTGTTAGTTTTTGCAGTCGTAATATTATTCTTCCTCTTTTGGTATTATGTGCCGTTCCTGTTATGGATTTCGGCTAAGGTATCCGGTGTTAATATTTCGCTGCTGCAGTTATTCCTGATGAGAATCCGTAAGGTACCGCCCTCTGTGATTACCCGCGCAATGATCGAAGCACACAAAGCCGGACTGAAAACGTTGACCCGCGATGAACTTGAAGCACATTATCTGGCAGGTGGACATGTAGAACGCGTAGTGCATGCTCTGGTGTCTGCGTCGAAAGCCAATATTGATCTGACTTTCCAAATGGCGACAGCTATCGACCTGGCTGGTCGCGATGTGTTTGAAGCTGTTCAAATGTCGGTAAATCCAAAAGTGATCGATACTCCTCCTGTTACTGCTGTTTCAAAAAATGGGATTCAGTTAATTGCGAAAGCACGTGTAACAGTTCGTGCTAATATCAAGCAATTAGTCGGTGGAGCTGGTGAAGAAACAATCCTGGCGCGTGTGGGCGAGGGTATCGTATCTTCTATCGGTTCGGCAGAAAACCACGAAAGTGTGTTGGAAAACCCAGACTCTATTTCAAAACTTGTATTGCGTAAAGGATTAGATGCCGGTACTGCTTTCGAAATTCTATCTATCGATATCGCCGATATTGATATTGGTAAAAATATTGGAGCTGAGTTACAAATGGATCAGGCACAAGCCGACAAAAACATTGCTCAGGCAAAAGCAGAAGAACGCCGCGCAATGGCGGTAGCTCAGGAACAGGAGATGAAAGCAAAAGCCCAGGAAGCCCGGGCTAAAGTAATCGAAGCTGAAGCTGAAGTTCCTAAAGCGATGGCAGAAGCTTTCCGCAACGGTAATCTGGGTATTATGGATTATTACAAAATGAAAAATATCGAAGCGGATACTTCTATGCGTGATGCAATTGCCAAACCGGCAGGTGGTCCAAGTAAACCGATCAAAGATTGAGGCAAATCCTCTACTTAAAATATGACTAAAATCTCCGAATCGGAATTAATAATTAATGGAGATGGAAGTATTTTCCATCTCCATCTGAAACCCGAACAATTAGCTGATCGTGTTATATTGGTTGGCGATCCGGCACGTGTATCCATGATCGGGAAATATCTGGATGAGGTTGAATGCGACATTTTAAACCGCGAATTTCATACGATTACCGGTAATTATCAAGGGAAACGCATTTCGATTGTTTCGCACGGCATCGGAGGGGATAACATCGATATTGTAATCAACGAATTAGATGCTTTAGCTAATATTGATTTTGAAACACGAACTATTAAACCTGCTTTTCGTCAACTCACACTTGTCAGGATAGGGACCTCAGGAGGACTACAACCATTCGTTCCCGTAGGCACGTATGTTGCTGCTGAAAAATCCATCGGCTTTGACGGTGTACTTTATTTTTATGCCAATAACGAAAAGGTACGGAATAGACCTTTCGAAACAGCTCTTCTTGAGCAACTCCAATGGCAGCCAACCCGTCTGCTACCCTATGTTGTATCGGCAGACACTTCATTACTCCAACAAATTACGGAAGATGATATTCTTCGGGGAGTAACCATTGCAGCCAATGGATTTTACGGCCCACAAGGCCGGGAGCTTCGTTTGCCGCTTACTGATCCTAAGTTGAATGCAAAAATTGAAGCGTTCGACTACAATGGAGAAAAAATCACCAATTATGAAATGGAAAGTTCAGCGCTTGCCGGTTTGGCAGCATTAATGGGACACCGGGCTATAACAGTATGTTGCATTATTGCAGGACGCGTTGACAAAAACATGAATACCGACTACAAAAACAGTCTTCCGACCCTAATCGAAAAGGTATTGGAAAGAATATAGCCCGGTTGTCTGTTTATCTTTGTATATGAAATTTTCCTTTTATTAATAGATCGCAATAGGCGAAAAGTAACAAGTATGTTTTAAAATACATATCTTTGTCCCCGAATTTAAAAATAAAATTTTATGAAGACAAAGTTTAATTTATTATTTGTAATGCTATTATCCGCTTTGTGTATCACATTTACTTCATGTAGCGATGATGACGATGATGACAAAACAACTGATTATGCAAAGGAAATTGCTGGAACTTATAAAGGAGATGTGTTTCCAGATGGTGTTGATCAAGCTTTAGCAACAGATGCAACAATTACTATTACACGTAATAGTGATACGAATGTTACGTTAAAAATGGAGCAAGAAATTGCTAATGTAGGAACTATAAAGGTGGATTGTAAATCTGATGTTGCTTATACAAATGAGAAATATCAAATATCAGAAACAACAACTACGGCTGAAGTTGGAGGTAACCCTATTCCTGTTAAGGTAAGCGGTGATATTGATAAAAGTGGAAACGCTACTATCAATATCGAAATCCCACTTCTTGATAACATGAAAGTTGTTTACAAAGGCAAAAGGCAATAAAATTTCAATCATATTAATGGAGGGTTCAATGAAAATTAATACAGTCATTGAGCCTTTCTTTTTAAGAAACATCTTACCTTTGCAAGTACTATTCTCAAATCACATCACAACATATGAAACAGTTTCTACTCATTATATTACTTGCTACATCAATCACATCTTGTATACAGGATGAAGCATTAAATCCGGAAGCGGATATTCTAGCCCTTACTTTCCCGGACAATAGCTTGAGGACAGTAGGCGTAGAGATCAATAATGATTATATTATGGTGTATCCTAAACTAAATGTGAATTTGAGGGATTCAGCGATCACATCTATAGAAGTTACCCAGGGTGCAACATATCAAAGAATAAGTAATTCTGTCATAAATGATACACTTTTCTTTATTGATGTAACTTCCGAAAGTAAAGAATATACCAAACGCTATTCAATTATTCAAAGTGAAAGTTTCCCTGAAACTTTTGGTTTCGAAACCTGGGTAAAACCAAGCGCCACTTTCTTATATGAAAATCCCAAAGACGGGTCATTACAATGGTATTCCAGCAACAACGGTGCAGCCATTGCATGGAGTAAGCCCAGTAAACCGGCCAATGAATACCTGGTCAGGAAAATTAATATGGGTGGAAGTACTGCAGCTGAATTACGCACAATGGAAGGTCCGGGAGAGATAGCAAACGGGGTTACATATATTCCATGCCTTGCCGGCTCGCTGTATCTGGGAGGCTTCAACCCTTTGACAGGTCTTGTAGATCCGTTAAGATCAACTATGTTTGGAGTTCCTTTTAACAGTGGAAAACCTACACGGCTGACAGGATATTATATTTATAATGAAGGAACCGAAGATTTTATTAATTCAGATGGTTCCAGGGATAAAAATAAGAGAGACAACTGTTCCATGTACGCAGTTATTTATAAAACAGATCAGGACGTACAATATCTTTATGGTGATAATGTGGCCAATTCGCCCAACATCATAGCCAGAGCAGAAGTAAAACCGGAAGACATTCGTCAGGGCAATGAATTCGTTTATTTTGAAGTTGAATTTGATTACAATTCATACAAAGTACCGTTTTCCTGGAATGAACTACAAGACAACAAATATAAACTCTCGATTGTGTTTTCATCCAGCAGCAGAGGACAGCATTACGAAGGACGTCCCGGAAGTACATTAATTGTAGATCATATAAACTTATATTACGAGACTTCTGAACTTTAATTAAACCTATAATGAAACGATTACCAATAATAATATTCTTAACGATTATCTGTTTCTTTCAGGTTGAAGGGCAGATACAATATCCCTGTTGGGAATTTAAAATCAATGGCGGGTTTAATATAGGTGGAACCTCACCCCTACCCCTACCTGCAGAAATCCGGAAGGTAAAATCCTACTCTCCATCACCCTTCGCTCCGCATATAGCATTGGAAGGGACCCGGTGGTATAATGAAAAATGGGGTATTTCTGCACAACTCACATTAGACCATAAAGGATTTACTGTAAAAGACGAGGTTAAAAACCTCCATACGGAAATCGAAATGGGAGATGAAAAATATATCGGTAATTTTACAGGAGAAAATGAGACCAAAATAAACAATACATACATTTCCATACCGATAATGGCCAGCTATCGGATTTCCAATAAATGGACTGTACAACTCGGACCTTATATAGCATATCTTTATAATCCCAGTTTCAAAGGCACTGCTTCCGATGGATACATCCGCAGGGGAAGTCCCATCGGAGAAAAAACAATCGTCGATAATGCCACATTTGACTTTTCGGACGATCAAAATAAGTTTGACTTCGGGATACAAGCATCCGGCGAATGGGAATTTTGCAAGGATTTTGCATTAAGGGGACAGTTATCATGGGGATTAAAACCTATCTTCCCATCCGATTTCACTGCTGTATCTTTCAATATGTATAATATATATGGCATGGTAGGGCTTAGCTACAGATTAAAAATCAAGTAGTCATATCACACGAGTCAACTCACTTTATTCATGCTTTACCTACAAAATCAATAAATTATTAATCAATAATTGATAATTAATAATTATTGATTTATCTTTGTCTCAAATTTAAAACTACTTCAATGTAATAGTCTATCAATAAACAACATTCGGATTGATATTTCCCGTATCAACCTCCTTTATATTACAACAAGGGGATAATTGTTTATTAGATAACTGCATATTGTCGGTTCCGGCAAATGCTTTTCATTTCTATTTTTATGAGTATCATTGTAAAAGATGTAAACTATATACATCCGGACAAAGACGTATTATTCCAACATATTGGTTTTTCATTAAATAGTGGTCAAAAGGCAGCCTTAATAGGAAATAACGGCTCAGGTAAATCAACACTATTAAACATCATTGCCGGTAATTTAACTACCCCTGCAGGTGAAGTTATTTGTTCCGCTTCACCCTATTATGTACCTCAACATTTCGGACAATACAACCAGCTAACGATAGCACAGGCATTACAGATTGATAAGAAATTAAAGGCACTACATGCAATTCTGAATGGAGATGTATCTGCCGATAATTTTACTTTACTGGATGATGACTGGAACATTGAAGAACGTAGCATGGCTGCTTTAGACGTTTGGCAATTAGGCAACTTTAATCTGGATAAACCATTCCGAACTCTAAGTGGGGGGGAAAAAACAAAAGTCTTTCTTGCCGGAATACAAATACATTCGCCTTCAGTCATCCTGATGGACGAACCGACGAATCACTTAGACCATCAGAACCGGCAGAAATTGTATTCATTCATAGAGTCTACAAATGCAACCTTATTAATTGTTAGTCACGACATTGCATTATTGAATAAATTGTCTGTCATTTTTGAATTAAGTAAAAATAAAATAACGGCATACGGAGGCAACTACGAATTTTATAAGGAACAACAGGAAATACAAATAACTGCGTTACAGGCTTCGCTAAGCGAAAAAGAAAAAGAAATGCGTGCTGCAAAAAAAGTCGCCCGTGAAGCTGCAGAACGGAAGCAAAAGGAAGATGCCCGGGGAAAAAAACGAAACGAAAAAAAAGGCGTACCCCGGATCATGATGGGAGGTTTAAAAGATAAAGCAGAAAAAAGTTCGGCAAAACTGAAAGACATCCATCACGACAAGATGAGTGAATTAAAAGAAGGGATCAAACAACTTCAAAATAATTTGCCGGACAATCAATCGATGAAATTGAATCTTAATCCGTCTTCATTGCATACAGGAAAGGTTCTTGTAACTGCAAAAGATGTCAATCTCAGTTATGATGATAAGATGCTCTGGAATCATCCGCTTAGTTTCGAAATAAGAAGTGGAGACCGTTTGGCGGTAAAAGGACGAAATGGATCCGGAAAAACAACGTTAGTGAAATTGATAACCGGTCAGCTTCAACCAGGGGAAGGAGTATTGACAAAAGCAGATTTTAAATATATTTATATTGATCAGGAATACTCAATTATTCAATCGGAACGAACGCTTCTGGAACAAATTGATACATTCAATACAGCAAACCTGAAAGATCATGAATTGAAAATTTTGTTGAACCGTTTCCTGTTTCCATATGCCGTATGGGATAAAAAATGCAAAAGCCTGAGCGGTGGTGAAAAAATGCGTTTACTGCTATGTTGTTTGCTGGCCGGCAACCAGGCTCCGGACATGATTATTTTAGATGAGCCTACCAACAATTTGGATATTCAAAGCCTTGAAATCCTAAGCAATGTAATAAAAGAGTATCAGGGAACAATGATAGTAATTTCTCATGATCATTATTTTTTTAACAAAATAGGAATTGAACAACAAATAGAATTATGAGGGTGTGTCAAAAGGAGAATGTTTAGCTATCATATCGCCATGTCAAACGGAAATGAGGCATCTCATTAAAACATTAATATCAACTGTTCTTATATGATTGCCGCATAGCAACGCACATTGTATCCTTACCAAAGGTACGGAATAGTGAAGTTTTTTGACATTTTGATAGTGTTATTAGACTTTTTATACACCTTCATATTACAAAGGCATTCGATTCAATATCCTGTTAATTAGAGTTTAATAAATTAGGGCATTTACAATAATTGCAAATTTATGCGGATCAAATGAGTATAGACCAAATAGTTGCATTTTGTTGAAATAAAAAAAATACCTATCTTTAGCTAATATTATTTTTTGACAGAATAATATCAATAGAGTATAATAAACTAATTATAAGGCCAAACGCATGAAGAAATTTTTACTGTTTTGCGTAGTGTTATGCTGTGCAATATTTAAACCGACTGCCCAGGATACGGAATTCTGGTTTGTAGCGCCGGATGCATCCGATAGACTTTGCTGTGATCACCCTGTATTTTTAGTAATTTCAAACCCCTCAGAAAATCCGGTAACTGTAGAAGTCACAATTGATGGAGGAACTCCTGCTATAGGCTCTCCGTATACAATCCTGGCCGGTCAGGCAGAAAAAATTACCTGGACCACCGATACGGATGTCCGCACTTTAATTGAAAATCCAATAGCCAGTGCCGGAACCGTCACCAGTAAAAGCATCCATATTCTGGTTACACAGGGAGAAGGTGTAATGGCGTATTATCAGATGGACGGGCAAGGTTCTAAAGACCTGTTCAGTCTGAAAGGCAAATATGCCCTGGGAGATGAATTCTATATCCCGATGATCCATGATAATCATTATCCGACAGCGTGGGAAGCTTTTTCTCAAATTGATGTTGTTGCAGCAGAAAACTGCCGGATACAATTCACTCCGACACAGAATTATATAATAGGGGGAACTTCCTATTCTGCAGGAACACCGTCACCATGGATTACATTGGCAAAAGGGCAAACGTTTAAATTAATAGCAGATGAGCCGGCTCTCAACGACCCCAAGAACTTAAAGCTAGCCGGTACCAAAATTATTTCCGATACGCCGAATTCCATTGCCGTGACGGTAACTGAAGATGCTGCATTTTCCAACTGGGCGTCGGATATTATCGGCGACCAGATTGTGTCGACAGCTTATACCGGCCGACGTTATGTAGTTGTAAAAGGACATACAGGCCGTGGTTCCAACACTACTGATCGTTTATATTTCACCGCTTCAACCGGAGCAGCTACTGTGACTGTGTATGGCGACGGAGGGTGGCCTATACAGACTGTGGTGCTGAGTGGCGCCGGTAATACAAAGATGGTAGATATAGGCAATGACAGCGGCAGTGGACTTCCCAATGTCGTTTATATAGAATCGACCACTCCGGTATATTGTTATCACGTTAGTGGAGTCGGCAATGAATTAGGTTCTGCCTTAATCCCATCGATGTTTTCCATCGCACAACAAGAGTTGGCGTTTTATGCAAGAGATATGGCAGGAAACGGTGCTGACATCAATGAAATTTTGTTAGTATTCAGGGATACCTGCGAAAATTATTTCGAAATAAGCAATGGCGGACCTTTTACCCAGCTATCGTCACTGACACCGGTAGTGCCCGGTCTGATTCCCGGGCCGGTAGGTGGTTCAATCATCTGGAAATGGGCCAAAGTTTCCCTGCCTGCAGGATACAGGGACGATAATATGATAACTATCCGCAATTCGGAAAGTCCTTTTTCATTAGCCTATTTTAATGGAGATGACGGAACATCCAGCTACGGATATATTTCCGGCTTTGGAGACTGGTCGTTACCCTACGATACATTGTGGCGTTGTGCAGGCAGTAATTCCTGGTTCACATTACCAGGAGGATACGCATTGTCATATAACTGGAAGCTTCCGGACGGTACGCAGAGTAATGATGTTGCTATTACCTTACAGGATACCGGGCGCTATACCATTGACATGGACGTTGATTATAAACATATCTACGATACGGTTTATCTGTATGAGGTAACTTTGGATCCTAAAATCGAACGACTGCCTAAAAAACCCGCCAAAGTCGGTGTACCGCAACTTTTTATAGCAGTAACAAATTCGAATATTCCAAATGCCAAATATTACTGGACTTTTGAAGGTGGAAACCCAGCTACTTCTACATTAGCAAATCCGCGGGTTACCTGGAATTCAACAGGAAAAAAAAGAGTCACCTTAACGATTAAAACAGAGACTGGCAGTGTAGAATCAAAATCTATATGTGATAAAACGGTTACGCTGGATCTGCTGATAAGACCCAAAAACAACGGTTACTTTGTCGACCAGAACGTAAGCGGCGGACTTCATGACGGTTCAAACTGGCAGAATGCCTTCCTTACCATACAGGAAGCACTCGAACTGGCTTCGCAGGGAGACTATGTATGGGTGGCCAAAGGTGAATATTCACCTGTTGCAGATGGCACTTACCTTATCAACTATGACAGCGTATCTGTCTACGGAGGATTCGGAGCATGGGAAGCCAACCTGAATGAACGGGACTTCTCGGCTAATCCAACGATCCTGAACGGTAGAAACAACTCGGTGGTAACCTTC
>JAITVY010000100.1 GCA_031285565.1 Tannerella sp.
ATTCATGATTCATTCGCGTCATTTTTTTTGCTTTGAATTATAATTCGTTTTAGCTATTCTTTGTAGTAATCAATATCTTATCTGCTTTCACTTACTAACATTTAGACTTATACCCCTTAGTAATGGATGTTCCTCCATATGTTATCTGGGTTTATGGAATGTCTTCAGCAGGTTTTTTAATGAATATTGCTATGTGTGGATTAAGTCTTTTAGTGGAATATATTAGTTCGCAGAAAACGCTTGTCGGTTATCAGCTGCAAACCTTACAGCACCAGATAACGCCGCATTTTATGTTTAATGTATTGAACCATATCCATGTATTGATGGAAACAGATGTAAGGTTGGCATCCGACCTGCTTATTAAATATTCTGAAATATTGCGTTATCAGCTATATAATGGAGAGAAAAAGGGGATAACCATTGAGCAGGAGGTTCAATTCCTGAAAGATTTTATTGCTGTAGAACAGTTGAGGTGGGGAGACCGGCTGGCAGTAGAATGTCATTGGGAGATAGAAGATAAATGCAAGGAAATTCCGTCTTTACTGTTTATTACTTTTGTTGAAAACGCTTTTAAGCATGTTGCGAAATCTGTTTATGAGAAAGGATTTGTAGAAATCAACTTTCATCAACAGGGAAAGACTCTAAGATTTGAAATAAAGAACTCAAAGCCGCTTATACAGTTTAATAAGGTAGAAAATAAGGGATTAGGATTAAAGAATATAAAGGAGCGATTAGATATTATGTATCCCCGTAAACACGATTTGCGTATAGACGAAACGAATGAAGAGTTTTATGCAATGCTGACTATTCAAATATAATGAAATGAGCGAGATAGTATCCGGAAAAACAAGGACTGATAAATTAAAGTGCCTGGTAATAGATGATGAATCGATTGCTGCAACGGGTATCATTAATTACATTAAGAGGGTGGATTTCCTTGAACTGGAAGCTTCGTGCTTTTCAGCGATTGAGGCGAGTTATATACTTAAGAAACAAAATATTGACCTGATGTTTCTGGATATCAATATGCCTTATCTTTCCGGCTTGGAGTTCCTGGAATCGTTGGAGAAGGCTCCCCTGACTATCTTTACAACAGCTTATTCTGAATATGCGCTGGATGGATTCCGGCTGCATGTTGTCGATTATTTACTGAAGCCAATTTCTTTTCAACGCTTTTTCCAGGCTACTCAGAAAGCGTTGGAGTTGTTTCAATCGCGTATTTTCATTCAAAATAATGAGAGATCAGAAACCGAGGATATTTTTATCCGCCAGGGTGATTCTTTTCAGCGTATAAACCTGCATGATATCGTCTATGTGGAAACGATGCAGAATTACCTGAAATTGTTCATGGAGGATTGTACATTTATTATTCATCAGACCATGCGGTCGTTGGAAGAAATGCTTCCGAAAGAGAGTTTTTTCCGTATACACAAATCATTTCTAGTGAATATTTCCCGTATTGATACGATTTCCGGTGGACGTCTTTTTATAAAAGGAGTTGAACTACCAATCTCCAGAAACAAGAAGGAAGATCTTTTGAATTTGGTTGTTTATAAAAGGCTTATCAGTAAATAAAGGTATTTGCGTAGAGGCTGGATCGTTTCTTGTATTTATGAAATATAAAACTATTATATTTGCAATCGCAAACAATTTTTTATCCGAATATAATGAAAATATTAAATCAGAGCTTTCTTTTTATATTAACCATACTTATGGTTAGTTCCTGCAGTTTTAGCAAAGGGACAAAAGCGAAGCCACTTATCGGGCTGTCATATTCATATAACGGGTTTAGAATAGATGATGTGAATTTGTTTGATACAGATAAAAATACTCCGTTGAAAAACAAAAAGATAAAGATCGGTAGAACTTTATTAGTCAGTATAGAAGGTCTTACAGGTTTTACAGTGGAAAATGATCAGATATTTCCAGCCTGTGAGATAACAGTGACTGATCCGGAAGGAAATGTAGCGTTGCATTCTGATGATCTGTACGCAAATGCTGCCGGTTTTGCTGCTACTACAAGCGATTTTTTCATAACTATAACTATGGGTAGTCCGATTGTGCCAGGCAAAGAATATAAAACCGTAGCTCATTTATATGATAAAAAGAATCCGGAAAATAGGATAGATGTTACGGTTAAAAGTGAGGTAATTGATTAATGTGCAGTATATCAGTTATTCTTTCTTTTTTGATTGCTCCAATATGAGATGAATATGGAAACGGCAAAGAAGAGTAGTAAGGCTGTTATATAAGGCAGAACATCTACAAAGCCGGAATCGCGTACAAAGAAATCATTGAAACCGTTTAATCCCCAGTTTAAAGGAGAAATGCGGCTGATTAGCTGCATGGAGTAGGGCATAATAAATGTGGGAATCCATACACCGCCAACAGCTGCCAGAATGACTACCGAAACGGCTCCGAAGACGCTTGCCTGCTGATTGGTGCGGGCTACGCTTCCAATGGCTAATCCGTATCCGATTGCAGCTAAAGATGCGGAAACAGACATCCCGATCAGAGCAGAAATGCTATGTCCGAGTTTCAACGCCGGTAGCCCAAGCAGGGGTGTTAAGAGCATTCCCGTCAGAATAATCAATGTGAGTTGTAATAAACATACAACCAGGTAAACGGTGATCTTACTGAACAGATACGTGTGAAAGGAACAGGGCATTGTTACCAACCGGTTATAACATCCTATTTCGCGTTCGCGGATCATATTTCCTGCAAGCGAAACAACGATAAAGAATATGGCAAACATACTCCATGCGGGTACATTGTGTTGTACGGAATTGGGAATAATTTTTGTCTTTTCGGATTGTGCGTATGACTCTTGCACATTGATCAGGTGGCTGGTATCTATATTCAGATTTACGGGTATGGGGATTAACTGGTTTACCTGACGTGTGACCTCGCTGAAAATTAATTTATTCTGAATTGTTAATGCATTTTCTCTAATGGCGCTTGCTAATGTTGCCCTGAATGATGTTTTGGTAGTCGGATCAATTAAGATTTTGACATCCAGGTTTGCATTCATGGCATTGTTGTCTATAGACTCTCCTTCAAAAGCTTGTTCTACAATTTGTTTGATACTTGTACGTAAATTTGCGGTGGAGTGGGCAGGAATGATGACTCCTATCATAAAATCACCCCGTGATACGGCTTCTTCGATTTCTTTTTCGGTCAGCTGTTGTCCGTTAACTCCGGTGGATACGTCAAAAATAGGGCTTTCCATTAACTGTTGGCTGACCATATTTCCTAATGAATCTTTGTCGGCATTATGTAAATAAAGCGGAATACGGTTTTCGTTTACGAAATTAAAGGTACTGTCCTGCAGGTATGTCATCAGGAGAACCAGCGCCCATGGCATCAGAAAGAGGAGTATTAACCCCCAGATATCGCGCGAGAGTAATAAAAAGTCTTTGTGTAATAAAGCTGCAAATCGTTTCATCAGATTGGTTTGATTCCTGTTTTTAAAATGAACAATGCTTCCAATGAATTTACTTGCTCTTTTTCGATTAATTGTGAAGGTGTTCCTTCGCAAATGACTTTTCCTTTGTTTACTAAAGAAACATAAGTGCATAAACTTTCTGCTTCATGCATATCGTGGGAAGTGTATACGATGGTCATTCCATTTTGATTGAGGAGCTGGAGGTTCCGGACAATGATTTGTCTCGATTTAACATCGACACCGACTGTTGGCTCATCCAAAAAAAGTATTTTAGGCTTGTGTAACAGAGCAGCAATCAGGTTTACCTGGCGCTTCATTCCTCCTGAGAGGTATGCTACTTTTTTTTGCCGGTGTGAGGTCAACCCGAAAGATTCAAGATAATAATTGATCTGTTGTTTCAGAAGTTGTGCCGGCAGTTCATAGACATTCCCGACAAAGCGTAAATTCTCATCTATTGTTAATTCCGGATATAGTGCGATATCTTGTGG
The DNA here is from genome assembly GCA_031285565.1 of Tannerella sp. Classification (GTDB taxonomy): domain Bacteria; phylum Bacteroidota; class Bacteroidia; order Bacteroidales; family Tannerellaceae; genus Tannerella. Next base: position 3,934 of record JAITVY010000100.1, read on the forward strand.
AGCTACTCCGATGTGAGGCTTTATTTGCGGGAATTTTCTACGGAGATCCATACCACAAATAATGATTTCTCCCCTTTGGAAGGAGGATAATCCGCATAATATTGAGATTGTAGTTGTTTTTCCGGCTCCATTAGGACCTAAAAAACCAAAAAACATGCCTTCTTCAATGCGTAGGGATAGTCCGTCTACGGAAGGGTGGGAAGCTCTTTTATACGTTTTATGCAGATTATTTATCTCAATGACGGGATGTTGCATGTGTCAGACAACTTTTTCAAGATCTAAAAAGAATTGTTTTTCCATATCTCCGATATCACTAAGTAAAGAACCTATTGTTTCATAGTTCACGTGTTCGGAAGAACGGTTTTTGCATACCCGGGCGGCTTCTGCTGCAAAGTTACGCCATTGATCGCCGATTGCCGTCAGTCTTTGTGAGAAATCATCCAGTTTATCGATACCAGTTATCTGAGCTGCTTCCTGTAAAAAGGCAGCATACAGGAAACGGAATCCGGCTCCTCCTGTTCCGATTTCCTCCATCATACGTACAATTTGTGCGAGATATAGTCCTGCTTTCCGATATCCGTATTTTTCGGGAAAATGGGGGATTTTTTTTGCTACGTGATGTATTCCGTTTGTCCCTACAATGGGAACATTTCCGGGTAAATGCACCATACGATAACAGTTTTTACGAATAGCCCGGCGCACTAGTTTATTCAAATCGGGAGTTTTTTTCGGCAGTGATTTGATATAATATAGTTTCCCTCTGGGCGGATAGGTTCCTTTGGCAAATCGAGCGCGTTGTAGGTCGTGACTTGAAAGGGTCACTTTTTCCAGTGCTATGGGATCGCTTATTATGTAATTATCTGCCTCTTTTCCTGTAATGCATAGATTATGGGCATTGAAATGAAAACGATATTCAATCGGCATATAAGGTAAATAATACATCCCTACAACAACTCCTGTGGGGATTCCTTTTTCAAGCAAACTATCCAGTTTGTTCATCGCTTTTTTCTGATTGAAAAAGATACTGGTTTTAGTACCAAATCCGAGTAGTTTAGTTGTTCGCGAAAATATTACTCCGGGTAACGGGCGAAATGAGATAACAGGGAAACCAGCCAGTTTGATAAATGGGAGGTATACGAAGAATAATGAAGCAGAGAGCCCAAAAAGCAATGGCTCTGAATAGTCATAGCCATAAAAACGTAATAGGTTGGATGTTACCCCGTTTTCGCAATGGGCGGCACGCCTATGTTCGAAATCTAAATTCATTCATTCACCTCCTTGAGTTCGTCGACAGTAATTCGCAGTGCTTCTGCATATTTTCCCAGTATTTCAATATCTAACCTGAAAAACTCATCATAGTTAAGATGTTTTTTTACTTTCCGTTTCGGAATACCGGAATAAGCAGAAAGCATGCTGATATCCTGTAGGTTTTTTTTCATATGATAGGCTAACGGGCTTATTTGTTTAGCCAGTACTTGTTGACGTACAGGTTCACATTCTTCTAATATTTCATCCCATACGGATTCTAATATATCATTTTTAACATTCCATCCATCGCTGACAACAGATGTATAACGACCATTTTCATCGATGGCATAGTTGACGTCTCTCACAACCAAACCTTCTCCGTATTTTAAGTCTTGAGGAACTTCATTTACTTTCATTCAATTGTCTATTATCTTAATGTTGTATGGAATTTATTTCTAAATATATTGTTGTCAGCAAACGGTTATCATTGCGTATGCATATGAAAAACGTGCACTTTCGGGTACCATTAGCAATATAGTATCGTCTTTTTTTAGTTTCCCTGTTTTCGATAGGCCTTCGAGCATTGCAAAAGCTGAAGCAGAGGCAATATTTCCTATTTCGGGTAGATTGATGAACCATTTTTCTTCCGGAATTGTATAACCGATTTGTTTTAGTTCTTCTTTGATTTTGCTTTTGAAATACATGGAGGATAAATGGGGCAAAAACCAGTCGATAGTCTCAAGATTGAATTTTCTTTTTTCGATTAGTTTCTCCAGGAATCTGGCTCCCAGTGAAATGACATTTTTCTCTAATAAACGTGTATCTTGTTTTACGGAAAACAGAGACTTTTCCAGCCAGTCTGCTTCGGGAAACTGTGACCATCCTACCAGGTAGCCTTTCTGGTCTTTTTCTCCGCCTGCATACATGCACGTTTCCACCTGGCTGGCATATGATGTCATTTCAATCCAGTCGATTCGAAAAGAGAGTTTATCCTTAGCCGGTTGATTTTCTATCAGGAGTGCAACACCTCCGTCTGAGAGCATCCAACGCAGAAATTCTTTTTCGAAAGCGAGGATAGGTCTATCATTTAGTTGTTGAAGTAAATATGCTTCTTTTTCAAAGTAATTACTGTTCAGCCATGCTGAAGACCGTTCGGAAGCTACACAGGCAGCACGTTTGGAGTCACCTGAAAGAACAGATAAATATGCGTATTTAAGCGCTTGCATACCGGTACAGCATGAACCTGCAAATGAAACGACTTCCATATTGGGACTTCCTTGCAGAGATCCATGTACCATAACTCCGTGCGAGGGTATTAATTGTTCGGGAGTAGTGGTACCACAAGATAATAAATCAAACTGATTTAATGTGAGATTTTGGTCTAATAATCCTTTTACGGCATTTGCTGCGATATCAGTATTGGTGTGTGTGATTTCTCCTGATTTATTCAGTGCGTAATATCGTTTTGTAATGCCATTTTTATTTAATACGAGTCGTTTGGCAATCTTTGATTTTTCATTTACCAGTCCGAGGTATAGTTCTATTTCGTCATTTCCAACGGGCTGGTTTGGAAAAAAGGAAGAAAATCGGTTGATATATACGGCTTTACTCATATCTGATTATTGGATAGTTTGGTTTGTATTCCATCCGAGTTCATAGCACATTTCGTGTCCGGCCTGTTTTAAAGAGGCTGACCTGAACGGATAGGTTATATAAAAAAACAACAAACCGAGTGGTGATATAACGTATAATACAAAAAACAGATAATACATGAAGACCAGAAGATAAGGTTTTCGTTTTAGACCCGGATCCGGTGCTTTTTTATAGATAAACTTTGCCCAGTAACCCCATAAGCGAAATCCGTTTTTTTCAATAAAATAAAGAGACGGTATGAATTTTATGGCTTTTTTGTCCATCAGATTTTTCTGTAATGAATCAAATGAGTTTGACTTCAACGTATTCAGTAATATATCTCCAAAACGGGTTGCATTGTTAATATCGGATGGAGAAACTCCTGCTGCAGGTAAAAACCGGGTAGCTTCTTGTTTATTATAAAGTAACCATCTGACAATTGTAATTACGCTGATTAGGTTTGGTGCCATATCCTGAAGGACAATGGAACCTGCATAATCTGCCCCGATTTGATGAATATATTCCCTTGTTTTCAGTTGTTTCATGATCCACATATTACGGCATCCATCGATTGTTACAATTTTTCGTCCTTTCAGGTATGTTCTTATTTCGTCTGACTGAAAGAAACTATGCAACGGAACAGAATGTGAAAGATACCAACTTTGCCCAACAACTATGACTAAGTCTGCATCTTGTATGTCGCTTAAATCAAATTGTTTAAGTTTACAGGGAATACCTAATCGGGACTCTGGAAAAACCTGGAGAAAAGCATCTACTGACCATGGAAACGGATATGGCTCATCGGGTATTATTTCTTTAAAAAAAACCTGCGATTGTGCATTAATCAGAGGTTCACATACTTTCTTCGCAATCTGAAGCGCCTGTCCGGTTTGCGTGTAATAGAAAAGTGCAATTTTAAATGTTTCCCCCATGAAATGATACCTCTTCCGGATAAATCAACTTGCCTTAATCGTGCGTTTTACGTCTTTACCAAACGATTTATTGGCTAATTCCCGGTTACGTGGGCGATATGTTCCATCTTGCATTTCGCGCAAAACAACTTGTGTGAATAGTTTGAACATCTTTTGTTCCTGGCTTTCGTCTTGGTAGAATGTAGACCAGGCGTATTCATATAATTCCTGCAGTTTTTCTGCTGACATTTGTTTGGGGTGATATACGACTTGTCCGGCATTGTAATGATTCCAGTCAAAGTCGAAAATCCTGTCTTGTCTTAATAAATCATCATATCCTTTTGTATGCGGGAAAGGAGTCATTACTGTAAATTCGGCAAGGTCAAGGTCTATTTCCAAAAGGAAATCGATTAACCGTTTAATATCGTCTTCCGATTGATTGTCGAGACCAAGTAAAATGGTACCTTCTACACCGATCCCGTAATCATGATAGCGTTTTACACGTTCTTTAATGTAATCTGATGTATCATATACAGCCTGATATACATACCATGCTCCTGCCTGAGCTGCCAGATCCAACACTTTCGGATCGTCTTCAATGGTATGGCTACACCATTTCTTTTTAAATGGGATCATTTCTTTGAATAATTCCATTTCCCATTCTTTATTTTGTGCCAAAGAATTGTCTACCACAAAAAGACGGTTATTATCTATGGTTGCTAATTCTTCTATAACTTTATCCATTGGGCGCGGACGGAAAACCCGACCTCCCAGATAAGATACGGCACAGGGATAGCAACTGAAGCGGCAACCACGTGAGGCATGAAACAGATCAACCATCTGTACACCCTTATGATTGTATAATTCGCGTTTGTATAAATCGCGACGGCAAGGACCTACTAATTCAATGTTAGGCTGTTGTCCCAGATAATTGTAGACTTTTTTCAACTGGCCGTTTCGCCAGTCTTTCAACACTTCTTCCATGCGGCCTTCGGCTTCACCCAGGAAGATTGCATCCGCATGATTGACTGTTTCTTCAGCATGAAGCATTGTGGAAATTCCGCCAAACATAACCTGTTTACCTCTTTTCCGAAATTCTGCTGAGATTTCCCAGCCTCTTTTTACTTGTGTGCTGAGCATCATTGAGATGGCGACAAAATCGCATGCTTCGTCAAAGTTGATATCTTCAACATTCTCGTCGGTAAAAGACACATCCACGTAATCAGGCAAGGTCGCAGCAAATGCAACTGGTCCGTGAGGTGGAAGATTGAAAGTTGTCTGACCTTTCAATTTTTGCCATTTCGGATAAATTAGTTTGAGTTTCATCTATCTATTTGTTTGTTTAGCGCAATAAGTATATATGTCCTAAAATCGCGCAAATATAATGAAAATAAAGATGTTTTTGTGTATCTATCAATGTAATTATGTAAACAGGGTGTTTAAAGTGCTTGTATTTAATGGTGTTTAGATCCTGGATGTAAAATTTAAACAAGCTGTCTGATCTTCATTTGGGTATTGAAATGATATAGATACTATTTGCTGATATTTACTAACAATTCTGACTTGAAAGGGAACAGAATCGTGGCAGGAATAATTTATGTTCGGAGTTTTATAGTATAACTATTGGATATGAACTTTCCACTCCCCTTTTACTTTGATAAGTCCGATCGTGCCTTCTGTTCCGTTTTGATCAACGTATGTTATCCATGCTTTATTCTCTACAATTGAATCTTTTATAAATGTGAATTCAAAATCAGGCTGTATTTCTATAGCTTCGGTTTTCACTATCAGATCAAGAAGTTCTCCGGTTGATTCTGTTACAAGCTTTTTCGCTTCCCAGATATCTCCTTTAGCAATGTTTTCTGCATAGTCTTTTGCTATCTCTCTAGGACCAGGAGAGCATGCGGAGAATAATCCGATAAGCATAGTGGAAAGGAGGAAAAATTTTTTCATTCTAGGTTTTAGTGTATGATTTTATAACTGTTTTTGTATGACCCAACAGAAGACAAACTCGTTTTTTATGTGCGTTTACTTGTCCCGACATAATTCGAACAAGTTCAGCATCAACTCTCATTTTCGTAAACGTTGTCTTCTACTCTCACTATTTAAAACGTATCAAAAGTAGGGATTATTTTGAAGGAATATGTTTTTCTAATAAATTTTTTTAAAATTCCGTCCCTTGGCTCTCTGGAGGAGGCTTTATATGTGATATTATATGTTTTTTCAGGATGCTTTTTTGAAAAGTTTGATGGATTTACTTTTTATTTTAGCCCCTCGATTAATCCCTCACAGGCATCTTCGAGCAGATCGAGCACAAGTTCGAAACCGTTTGCTCCGCCATAATACGGATCGGGTACGTGATCATTTTGATGTAATTGGCAAAAATCTGTCATGCGGTTGATTTTTTGTTGAGATTCAAGATCGGGAGCCATCCGATTCAGATTCCGGATGTTGTCATCGTCCATTCCAATAATCATGTCGAATTCATGGAAATCGTCATACGTCACCGGGCGGGAGCGCGATGTGAGGTTGTAGCCTCGCTTGGATGCATGCGCCCGCATGCGTGAATCGGGTAATTCGCCTTCGTGATAGCCATATGTACCCGCTGAGTCGATATGAAAGAACTTCTCCAGCCCTTTTTCTTCAATTTTCTTTTTCATAATCCCTTCGGCGGCCGGAGAGCGGCATATATTGCCCATACATACGAATAGTATTTTTTTCTTTTCCATAATTTCTTTTTTTATTACCAGATAAGATTTTGTCCGAGTTAGAACGACTGTTTATAATTGTTTATTGCTTTGCTTACGGAGCCATGGATTAGGAGTAATGATTTTGCTTTGTTGTAGGGAAGCTTTAATTCGCCCATAATCACACGTGTACCTCTATCAATTAACTTTTCATTGGTTAATTGCATATTCACCATTTTGTTTCCTTTTACACGCCCGAGTTTGATCATGATTGTTGTGGAGATCATGTTCAGTACCATTTTTTGTCCTGTACCGGATTTCATGCGGGAACTACCTGTTACATATTCGGGACCTACAGTTATTTCGATAGGAATATCGACTACTTCGGCAATAGGAGAACCGGGATTACTGGAAATGGATGCTGTAAGGATTTTATTTTGTTTTGCTTTTTGTAAAGCACCCAGTATATATGGGGTCGTGCCTGAAGCTGCGATTCCAATTACCGTATCTTTTTCGTTGATCTGGTATACCATAAGGTCTTTCCAGCCTTGTTCAGTATCATCTTCAGCATGTTCGACCGGTGAACGCAGAGCGTTATCTCCTCCGGCAATAATTCCGATTATTAAATTGGGCGGCATACCGAATGTAGGTGGAATTTCGGATGCATCCAGCACTCCCAGCCGTCCACTGGTTCCGGCTCCAATGTAGAATAATCGCCCGCCTTGTTGTATTCTTGGTACAATCTGGTTGACCAGCTCTTCGATTTGCGGAATTGTTTTTTGTACGGCGAGGGCAACTTTTTGGTCTTCCTGATTAATCTCTGTCAGGATTTCGAGTGTTGACTTCTTTTCCAAATCCGTATAGAGTGAGTCTGCTTCCGATATGTTCTCAAATATCATACAATAAATTTATAAACTGTGATATGCAATTAATCCTTTCATGGGTGACTGCGTAATATTGCCTATCTGCACGTCTGTCGCTTTAGCAGCTTCTGACAGGATTTCTTTAAAGTAATATGCTATTGAACCGACAAAGTTTGTCTGATAATGTTGATAGTCGTATTTTTTTACATTGCGCTCAAAAAATGAAACGAAACTATTCAATACTAAATTGTATATCCCCGGTTCATGTATGTTTTGTGCCAGGAAAGGCGCCAGGCTTGCCAGGAAACGGTTTGGGAAGGGTCGGCGATAGACTTTGTCGATGATTTGTGCTGGTGTAAGGTTGAATTGTCCGAGGAATTTATCCTTTAGGGCAGTTGGTAGCATGTTTTTTAAAATATCACCAATCAGAAGTTTACCTAAGACGGCTCCGCTTCCTTCATCTCCAAGAATAAATCCTAGCGGTGAGATGTTTTGTTCAATTTCCGAACCGTTGTAAAAGCATGAATTGGAGCCTGTTCCCAGGATGCAGGCAATGCCGGCTTCTTTACCACAGAGTCCGCGTGCAGCCCCCAGTAAATCACTACCGACTTCGATCTGCTGCGTTTTAAAATGGTTCCGGATTGCATTTCGTACGACTTCGATTTTATCGAATGCGCAACCGGCGCCATAAAACCGGATGGCTTCGATTTTGCTTGCTTCGGTTTTCAAATGGGGTATTAGATCCGATATTTCTTTACTGATTTCTTCTTCAGATTGGAAATAGGGATTTATACCCGCCGAACTTACTTCGCAGATAAGTTGTTGTTTGTCTGCTAAGCACCAGTTTGTTTTGGTGGAACCGCTATCTGCTATCAGTATCATAATATTTGTTCGATTTTATCAGTTGTTTGCCTATTCTTACATTCTTCGCCTTGATGCGAAGAGTCAAATTTAATTTATAATTCTGGGATGGGTGAAATCCCCCGCCTTTAGGCGGAGAAATTATATATTTGCAAAAAAGAGTTTTATGCAAACGTATAAAAGTGGTTCCCACACCCGTTATGATAT
>JAITVY010000023.1 GCA_031285565.1 Tannerella sp.
CTCCAAAACAACCCAATAAAAGAAAAAAACACAGCCTACATCATTTCAACACCTTCATGCTTCCCTCTGAAAGCGGGTGCAAAGATAATGACTTTCTTTCACCATTTCCAAACTTTTTAATCACTTTCTTCTAAACAAAATCACAATAACCATTAAAACAATTAGATACATGGAAAGAAAAAATGATTATCATATTTCGAATCTCTCAAAAGTCTACAGATACACGAACATTCAGCTGGCGACCCGTTAAATAATTGGGGACAGCGTATTGTTGATTATAGGCATCCGTGATCCAGTAATATGAACCTGTATTTTTAATATCAAGCAAATTAAACACATCTACTCCTAACCATACATTCTTGAAATGACGAAAAAAACCTCGTTCCATCAATTCACTCTCACCACGAGCTAATTGATATGTCAAACCAATATCAACACGACGATAAGCTGGTGTACGGCGATAGCCGCCTTCATACCCCTGCCGTGGTATCGTTACCGGAAGACCACCTGCAACTACACCTTTTAGATTAAACATAAGACGTTTATTACCCGGAAAGTAATCCTGAAAATAAAGTGAAACATTATATACCTGACTATTGGGTAAGGGGGCTTTTGTTTCTACTCCATCCTTATTTATCGTTTGTTCCGCTTTCATTAACGAAACGCTTAACCAGGAATCAGTTCCGGGTACAAATTCGCCGAAGAACTTCATATCTATACCGGCAATATATCCTTTGGCACAGTTCTCCCCATAATAACGAATCTTCACATTATCTACTGTGTAAGGGTTCAGGTCACTTAAATTTTTATAGTAGAGTTCTGTTGTAAATTTAAAATTACGCCCCATTTGTTGGAATGCATAATCTCCTCCTAAAATAAAATGAATAGATCTTTGCGATTTCAGCTTATCATTCAATTGAATTACCGCATTACCATGTTCATCTACCGTTTCGAGTTGTAATTCCTTATAAAATGGGGATTGATAATAGATACCGGTAGCAAAACGAAATGTAAAATCCTGATTTGCCGTAGGTATAAATCCGAGGGAAGCACGGGGGCTAAATATAAATTCCTTATTAAATGTCCAATAGCTACCTCTGACACCGGCTATCAACGTAAACATCCCTTGCTCCGAACGAAATTTAAATACATCCTGCAAATACCCCGAAAAACGTCTGCTGTCTTTCAAATGGTTATCAGAAAAAAGATTACCTTCCACATTCACATCTGTTCCTGTATTCGGTAAAGAAAAGCCTGCAGAATCACGCTTTTCCCATTCGCTGATTTTGTCTTTAATATCTTCAAATTGTACATTCAACCCGTATTTCAGTACATGTGCTGATGCAACTTGCGAAATGCCATATAGCCCTGCCTGCATAACATTCGAAGATAGTTTATTTCTTGCATGCTCATGATAATAAGCCATACCCAATGTCGAAGTTGCATCTTCTTCATCCGCAGCTGCAAGATCTAACCGATAGCTTCCCGAAATATCATAGGTTTCCTCTTCACGACTATTAAAAGCAAATGCTTGCAAACCGACCTCTGTCTTTTGCGATAATTGATGCTTCAATGTCAGAGCGCCATAAAAAGTCTGAAATTTATCCCGCTCTTTTCCATCAAAATAGACATCGAAGGTTTTTGGATTATCCATTGTTCCAAAAGATGTTTCTCTTCTCTTTGGAACAAATTTATAGTTATTCGAAGATATATTTCCCAGAAAATTCACTTCCCATCGTGGAGTTAATTTATAAGTCATATACGTTTGAAAGTCGACAAACACAGGATTATACTCCGCATCTGTATCCATAGTTCCCAGCAAAGAACGGTTTGTTTTGTACCGTATACCGGTTACCTGTGTAAACTTACCGGCCGAACTACCGACATAAGCATTCGCACCTAATAAACTAATCGTTGCAGAACCTTCGAACTCTTTAGGTTCTTTATATGTAATATCTAACACGGAACTCATCCGGTCTCCATAGCGCGCTTCGAATCCTCCTGCAGAGAACTGAACTTTCTCTGTCATATTCGGATTGATAAAACTAAGGCCTTCCTGCTCACCCGATCGTATCAATAAAGGACGAAAGACCTCCATTCCATTTACGTATACAATATTTTCATCATAACTTCCTCCCCGAACAGAATACTGCGAACTAAGTTCATTACTTGATGAAACACCTGCATATGTTACTATCAAACTCTCAATACTTCCCCCTGAGGGATCAGGCAATATTTTCAGGCGTTCGGCATCTATGGTTGTCATCGTATTCGTTTGCCGGGTTGTTGCAACTACATTTACTTCATCCAGCATCTCAGAAGAAAAATTCATCCGTACATTCACATGCATATCCCTGGTTGCCTTAGGAATAATCCGCTCGGCTTTGTTATATCCCAAACATGAAAAAAGTAAGACCACCGAATCTTTGGGTGAAACCGAAAGTGAATAAAACCCTTTATCATTTGTCATTGCTCCAATCAATGTATTCTGCACCTGAACAGCTACTAATTCAATTGGATTTCCATCCGGATCTATCACTTCTCCTGTAATTTTAATACGTGCATTCTGGGCAAACATATTAACTGATAATAGCAAACACAACAGTGCAACAATCGCACGAATATTCATAGTATACTTTTTTTGTTGTAAAATAGTAACGCGAAAAAAGGCCGAAGCGTATATTCGCCCCGCAAAAATATTACTATATTTGCAATGAATGTTTAAAAATATAGATGAAATATGGAGAACTTCTCTTCACTGATCGGACAACGTAGAAGCATACGTAAGTTTACAGATCAATTACTTTCACCTGAACAAGTAGAGTTAATTTTAAAAGCAGCCTTAATGGCTCCTACTTCAAAAAGTACTTTTTCATGGGAATTTATTGTAATAGAGGATAAAGAACAATTAAAATCATTAGCCATGTGTAAAAAGCATGGCGCGAGCTTTTTGGAAGAATGTGCATTAGCCATAGCCGTCTTAGGAAACGGCGTCAAAAGTGATGTATGGATAGAAGATGCTTCCGTTGCCTCTATTTACATGCAATTGCAAGCGGAAGATCTTGGATTGGGTAGTTGTTGGTGCCAGATCCGGAACCGGCTTACTCCTGACGGAACCGAATCGGAACAGTATGTACGTGATTTACTAAACATACCCTATCAGTTAAATGTATTGTCGATTATCGGTTTCGGATATAAGGACCAGGATCGAAAACCATTTAATGAAGAACATCTTCTTTGGGAGAAAGTACATCTGGGTACGTTTAAAATAACTGAAGAGTAAATCACGAAAAAGATCAAAACAGCGTCTAAAAAATGAGAGTTGTATTTATTGGAGCCGGTAACGTTGCGACTCATTTGTCTTTGGCAATGCAGCAAGCCGGATTGACCGTTGCCCAAATATATAGCCGAAGTGAAAAAAGTGTGATTCCCTTAGCGAATCAACTTCAAACCAGTTGGACTACAGACATAAACAATATTGTTAAGGATGCAGATATTTATATATTTTCGTTAAAAGATGATGCATTAGAATCTGTTATCACACAGATTCCGGCAAATAACGGTTGTTGGATTCATACAGCGGGAAGCATTCCCGTGGATATATTCAATGGACATGTTAACCGGTACGGAGTGCTTTATCCATTACAGACCTTTTCAAAAAACAGATCTGTAGACTTTACCCAAATACCTTTCTTTATTGAAGCCAATTCTCCTGTTGATGAAGATTTAATATACAAAATAGCCTTTCGTATCTCAACGAAAGTACAGATGCTCACTTCCGAAAAACGCAGATATCTTCATTTAGCTGCCGTTTTTGCCTGCAATTTTACTAACCATATGTATACGTTGGCGAGCAAAATTCTTGAAGAACAAAATATTCCCAGCGAAACGATAATCCCTTTAATCGATGAGACAGCTGCTAAAATACATTCATTAACTCCGGCGCAGGCACAAACAGGTCCGGCTATCCGGTATGATCAGCGTGTCATCCAAAAACATCTGGATTTACTCGAAAGCCCAGATATGAAAGAGATCTATCAAATAATAAGTATGAACATACATAAAACATATACTCATGAGTAGTATAAACTATGACCTGACAAAGATAAAAGCTTTTATTTTTGATGTAGATGGTGTACTTTCATCGGATTGCATCCCGATGGATGAGAATGGAGATCCGATGCGTTCCGTTAATATTAAAGACGGATATGCTTTGCAACTGGCAGTGAAACTCGGATATCATGTCGGTATTATTACAGGAGCTTATACGGAAAATATCCGCATCCGTTTTTCGCGTTTAGGTATCGAACACATATACCTGAAAAGTGCAGTCAAAATAAACGATTATGAAACATTCCTCCAAAAGACAGGTGTGACAGACGAGGAAGTGGCTTACGCCGGAGATGATATTCCTGATGCAGAGGTGATGCAACGGGTTGGTTTACCGGTTGCTCCGGCAAGTGCAGCTCCGGAGATCAAAGCTATTGCGAAGTTCGTTTCTCATAAAAACGGAGGAGAAGGGATTGCACGTGAATTGATAGAGCAAACATTGAAAGCACAAGACCGGTGGATGAAAGATGAAGCTTTCGGCTGGTAAAACACAAACAAAGTAATGTTAGAAAAATATCATATTATTTTAGCGTCCAACTCGCCACGGCGAAAAGAGTTATTAAAAGGTCTGGGTCTCGATTTTGAAGTATGCGTTATACCTGGTATTGATGAATCATATCCTGCTGATATTCCACCGGACGAAGTTCCCTGCTATATCGCACTTAAAAAGTCCAAAGCATACAATGTCAGTAATAACGAATTAATTATTACGGCTGATACGGTTGTCATTCTCGACAACGTCATTATAGAAAAGCCTAATGATCGTGAAGATGCTATTCAAATGTTACACAGGCTTTCCGGACATTCACATGAAGTAATTACGGGTGTAGTTATCTCAACACAACAGAAACAGGTCTCATTTTCAGTTAAATCAACAGTCAGTTTTGCAACCCTGACAGATGAAGAAATCACCTACTATGTAGATACGTTTCAGCCATATGATAAAGCCGGTGCATATGGTATTCAGGAATGGATCGGATACATTGGGGTACAAGGGATTAATGGTTCTTTTTATAACGTAATGGGACTGCCGGTTCAACGTTTATATCAGGAATTAAAACAGTTCTGAACAACTTTCAGGAGTTTACATTAAAGAGTTTTATAGTGTTAAAAACACATTATCATCTATCTATCAACATTTTCCTATGATTCGTATATCCATCTAATATCGATCCTATATCCATCCTATATCGATCTACCAGAAATTTTAGGTTATATCCTTTAATTCCACCAAGGATAGTAGGGAATCAAAATAACTTCTAGCTATCTACTCTCAATCATCTGCTTTATGCCTTCCGACATTTCTATTTGTATCTGGTTTGCAGAATCCGTATAAATAAAATAATATTCAATTTCAGGTAGCTTCGCCGTTAATTTTAGTGCATCATCCAAGCCCATAGCCATAAATGCCGTCGCATATGCATCAGCTGTCATACAATCGGATGTAACAACTGTCGCACTTAATATATTCTGTTCCGAGGGATAACCTGTACGGGGATCTATTGTATGGGCATATTTTTTTCCGTCTTTTACATAAAAATTACGATAATTGCCTGATGTAGCCATACCACATGGTTTACACAATGGCACAATAGCCTGATATTTATTATTAACCGTTTGTTTATCATCCGATTTATCAACAGCCTGATATTCATCTTCAATCGTTTGCCTATCCGTTGGTTTATCAATAGCGATCTGCCAGCATCGTCCATTGGGATTCATGCCTTTGACCACAACTTCCCCTCCTATGTCAACCATATAATTTTCTACACCTTCACGTTCCAGTAACGCTGCGATCACATCGCATGCATATCCTTTCGCTATTGCTGAAAAATTCAATAAGGTACGCGGATCATCTTTTATAACACGATTACCCTCCAAACGAATCTTTTGGTATCCGACAAATGCTTTCATACTGTCAATAACCTGTACCGAAACACTGTCTTTCCGTTCAAACCCAAACCCCCAAAGGTTAATAAACGGAGCGGCTGTTACATCAAATGCGCCATCCGATTGTTCCGCAACAATCATTGCCTTATTAAAAACATCCGTAAACCATTGATCGACTTCTACGTTTTCATTCCGGTTTACTTTCGCTAATATGGAGTTCGGATTAAATGGGTTTAATGAAAGGTTAAATTCCTGCAATTCTTTATCAATCTTATCTGTCAACAGTTCATCCGATTGATATTTAATCTTGTAAAGCGTATGAAAAACCGATCCGCTTTCTTGATAATATACTTTTCCCTGCTTGCATGAAAATAATGCAACCACCGATAACAATACCCAAATAATCTTTTTCATTTGCTGATCTTTATTAAATAACTGTTCGGAATTTACAATAATTAGTTCAATAGCGTTATAAGTATATTCTTAGTAACAGTGCTAAAACATGCAGCAAAATTAATGATATAGCAGTAAAAGATAAAATTTCCACATCAAAATTGCTTTTTTTTATTACTCAACATCATCTTTTGTACTTTCCTTTGTTTGCTTTTTAACAGCTTTTTCCGGTTTATATTCTTTAGGAAGCGCTAAGGCATTACCATCCCTAACTGCCTGATAATTGGGAGACATCAATTCAACTCCTGCATCACGGAAAGCTTCCTGGATATGTTTATGCAGTTCTGAATATATAAAGGCTTGCTTTGTTGCTTCTTTGGTATATGCATTTATCTGATACGAAACGGTAAAATCATTAAGCGCTGTCTGAAGTACAAAAGGCTGCGGTTTACGTTCCACATAAGCGGTTTTTAAAGCTGCACCAATAAGTAACTCATTAATCTGTTCCCACGCTACATCATATCCAATAGTGGCTACTGTATTAATAATTAAACCATCATTGCCGGCTTTAACACTATAATTAATAACATTCGAAGACAATACCGTAGAGTTGGGGACAGTAATTACTTCATTTTTGGGAGTCAAGACCCTTATAACAAACGGCGTTTTTTCTATCACATCGCCAAAAGTTTCTCCAATCTTAATCCTATCGCCTTTTATAAAGGGCCGCATATAAGTAATTACCATTCCTGCAATAAGGTTCGAAATCACACCAGTAGAGCCTAATGAAAATACGATTCCCATAAACACCGATACACCCTGGAATACAGCTGAATCTGATCCGGGAAGGTATGGGAATATAAGCACAAGTGTAAAAGCATAAATGAAAATACGGACGATATTAAATGTAGCCTTTGCCCAATCATTATAAAATCCCGGTATTACTAATCTTCCGCTTTCTATCTCACGTGTAATATACTTAAGGAATTTCAATATATAGTGCATTATAAGCACTGTAATACCGATCTTAAAAATATTGGGCAAATAATTTAAAAAACTTATGGCGGTAGATTTTATAGGATTATATACCCAGTTGAAAAGAGTTTCCGCTAATCGTTGAGTCGGGGGGAAAATACTAAAGATTAGCGGTATGCACAAGTATAAAAGTAAACCATATATTAAATACTTGACACCTTTCGCAATAGCAAGCATTGTACGCGTCTCCTTTTCAGCATCAAGGATTTCTAAATCTTTTATTTTAAACCCTTTAAACCATTTCCCTTTCCGTGAAATTATTAACCTGCGGATAACATGATTAAATAAATACTTAACTCCTTTGAAAAGTAATATTTGTATCACAATCACTAAAAGACATGATCCTATGATTTTCAATATATTCATCAAGCCAACGTTCTCCTGGTATACGGCGATAGATTGCAATATATGGTCCTTATACTTTTCGGCCAGATTTTCACGTGTTGTATCGAGCCACATGGCATCAGCATCTGTAACACTGGCTAATATCAAATCACGATACATTATATCAGACGTTGAATTGCCTTCTGCAATTATAAGTGAATCGGATTTTAAAGAGAATATCCGTGCCGTATTATAAATCTTTTCCGAATTAAGTGTTGCACGTTCTGATGCTGTGATAGATCCAAAATTTGTATAGATAAAATAGATGGTATCCTGCATTAGTGTAACAGGCATACCTCTTGTAATCAACTTCAAAGAATCTATCCTGTGTTGCAATTTAACTTTCCGTAAAGAGTCTGCCTGTATTAATTCGGAAAGTTGCTTCTCCAACGCTTTCTTTTGTCTTGTATTTTCTGCATTCTGAAGTTGCTCTGTTAGGATAGATAAACGAATGTGATTTTCCATTTCTTCTGCAGTAGACTGACGTATTAATTCGATAGCCAGGGAATTGTCTGAAATTACCGCCGTATCATTTACATTTGACAAATGCAGAGAATCTATATTGTCTATACCTGTAGTGTCATCAAGTGTAGCCAGAATAGTATCATTTTGTGCATAGCATACTATAGATGCCAAGAACAATGCTATAAGAGAACTCAATTTACACATAATAACAGCCTTATTTAATACCTGTTTTGGATTACAAATATATATTTTTTATCTATATGTCATTAGCATGTTAACAAATACATGCCGGAATAAATGTTGTATTCCGGTAAGTAGTTAGTAGATTGTAGTTGGTAGAAAATCTCTCTTTTGTTTTTTATTCTACTGACTACTATTCTATTCTGTAAATATGCAGCGTTTCATACTCAAAACCGCGAGTTTTGATAAGAAACCAATGGATTTTGTCCAATACGCCTTAATTTGCATTGCCAATTAACATTTCCACCATATCTTTGCACTGTAGACATAATACTTCATAATTAGTCTTTTAGTGGTAAAAGGTAAATGGTTAATGCAAAAAGTCCCAGACGTGACGTCTCGGATTTTTTTGTTTTATATGGTCTCTTAATTAAGAAACTGGGATCACCGTAAAAACTTGAGGGATTTTTGTATTATGCATACAATTTACTCAATCTAAACAAGAAAAAGGCTTTATCTTTCACCCCCCTGAAGACTCTTCTAAATGCTTTAATTTT
>JAITVY010000032.1 GCA_031285565.1 Tannerella sp.
ACTAATATTCAAAGAGCGCATAAGACCAGATCTACATCCGGGCTTTTAATTCATACGATGGGTAAAATTGCCATCGCTTTTATTTATCTTATTTTTTAAATACTGATTCGCATTATTAACTATTAACGAAGTGGTAACTTCTTTGACTACTAGTTAAGTTATTATTGTCGTCCTGCATTCAGGTTGATATAACACGCAGCAGTCGGATCGCAGGAGATAGTTCCATCAGCATTATGTACCAGTTCCTGCACATAAACAGCAAGTCCTTTCGTCTCCCCACCAGGTGGAATTTCGCTAAAATAGAACATATAGGCATGATCGCCAACTACTTCGATATCGGCATGATTACCCCGGCTTGCCGCAACATATTTGGGGCGTTGTTGACCGGAAGTATTTTCTTCCGGTATGGGTATTCCTGCAATCAGGAATTCTTCCTGTTTCGTCCAATTCGTTGCATCGTCCGACAAATATACTGAAAGCCCTTTCCATTCGTCAACAAACAAATAATATTTACCATGCCAGAAAATAACATTAGCACCTTCCCCGTTAATGCCCCCCAAATCGACCGCTCCCTTGTCTGTCCAATGGTACAAATCCTCACTGTCGGCATACCAGATGATATCACTCTGTGCCTTCTCGTTCTTGTACCACATCCGCCAGATGCCATTCGGAAGCCGGAACACACCAGCGTCAATCACATGTTTGGAGCCCAGATCGAGTACCGATTGTGTCGTCCAGTTGATACCGTCTTTACTGGTCAGATGCACAATATCGCGCGGATGGTTCCAATTATCGAAGACACCCGGAACATACGAAAGATACATATGATACAGGCCGTCATATTCGAATATCTCCGGAGCCCAGTACGTCGGCTCAGGGTCAGGTTTATAGTCGATATTACAATCGCCTATATACGTCCAGGTCGCACCTCCATCAGACGATTCGGCAATGCCGATAGGACTTCCGTGAATCCGTTCGATGCCTTTCAGGTCTGTCCGGCTGACCCGGCGGCTGGTATAATACATGTACCATTTATTGGTCTGACTGTTAAAGCAAACCATCGGATCGGAAGACCCATTATACACCGGATCAATATACAGGGGAAAGTCAGCACGTTTATATGCGATACCATCCCTGACAATACTATCATCGGAATCATCTGTCTGTCTGCCTTCCCCCCGGCAGGAACAAGCCAGCAAAAGCAGGATACCAACGCAATAAAAGAATATAAGTTTTCTCATAGTATATTATTTAAATGTTTTACCCAATAAAAGTACACCTGCCGAATAAGGCTCAATAGTCATAACAATTGCATTACTTTCAGATATAATATCCTTGTTTTTTAAAGATACTGCATGCTTATTGTTCATCGTATTTTTAGCCAACAGTGATCCGGGTGCATAATAGGTATAGGTTGCATCTGAAATACCAGACCAATCTCCCTTTAAAGTCAGGTTATAAGTCGTATCACCAGGATTTACTATTTTCACGATCACTTTGCTCCCTTCTTCTGACAAAGTCGTTGCAATATTCAGTTCCCCGGTGTCTCCGGTATAGGTCAGGCGATACCGGGAAAAATGATCATACCACAACTTTGTCACCAAATAATTTGGCGCCACATAAACATCTTTATAGTCAAAATTAATAAAAGCATTATCCCACTCAACAGCATCTGTTCGACGCATAAACAAAGCCGCGGCTCCTATCTCGATAATGGACGATTGTTCACACATATTCAGGAAACCACCGGCAAACAAACCAGTACGCCAATCCGTACTCTGGAGGTTCCATTCGGATATATAAAGTTTAATATTGGGATTCGGACAATTAGCGATTAAATCCGCATACTGTTCATATTGCTGTCTAAGCTTTTCAGGACCGGAAGCATACCCATCTGTCCGTTCATAATGATGAAGGCTGAGATAATCAAAATAATTACCCGACCGATTTAAAAACGCTTCATCTTCCTTATACCCTCCACAAGCAATAATTTTTATATCCGGATCAATTTTACGCATAGCCTGAGAAAAATCACAAACTGCTTTTTCGTAACGCTCAATCCCCATTTCCCACATCTCATTATCTATCTCCCAATATTTGACATTATAAGGTTCCGGATGCCCATTCGCTGCCCTCAGACGTCCCCATTGACCGGTTACAGGTTCGTTACAATAGGCTACCCAATCGCAGGCATTCTGCAATAATGCTTCATACTCCGATTCCGGTCTGTCGTAGCCTACACGAACAACTATTATAGGTTCTGCATTTACATTGCGGCAAAACCGGAGGAATTCATCTGTGCCGAATGCACAATGATCATAATCATTCCATATCCAGTGCGACCACCGTTGACGTTCTTCCTGTAGTCCTATCCCCCATTTCCAATCATAATGCGACGCATAACCACCTCCCGGCCATCGGTAACAGGGAGGATTTAATTTCCGGATGGTCTGATAAATGTCAGGCCTGTATCCTCCGGATTCTTTGCCTGTTTGAGACATCATACTGACCTGATCAACCTGTATGGTTCCATGGTTTACACAAAGGGCAAATACGGCATCCCCTTCATAATTGCCAGCGTCCAGTATAAACTCATATTTTTGCCATTCTTTACCAGGCATTCCTAAAGATTGTTCCGCAATGAATACATCTCCTGATTTTATGGCAATGGAGAGGTTTGCCTGTCCGTCACCTTTTGCATAAACGGATCCAATATATTTTTCGTTTTTTACGATATATTGGGGCTCCTGATACACTCCGGCTTTTTCTTTGCCAGCTGTAATCTTTTGTGAATAGTTCATATTCACAGCATCACCTTTCACCATTTCAAAAGCGCCGTCACCAAACGACTTCCATTGAGGAGCTACTCCGGGTAATTTAACAACATCGGGAATACCTTCAAAGTAAACAGTACTATTATCAATTGATGATATACGGATATTCTTATAAAAGGTTTCCGTATAATTCACTCCAAAGGAAATATTGTTTACACCGGCATTTTCCAATTTACTTTCTTCCAGTATTTGCTTGTGATCCCAGAACACTTTCACTTTTTCACCTTCACATCTGATCCGGAGATTATGCCATTTGCCTCCTCCGTCAAGATCTGTGTTCCTATCTTCCATCGAAATGAGGGGTTGTAGGGTTTTTACAACCCGTTTTTCTCCATCCCATCCTGGCATTCCAACACTGACCTCCCTCTCCGTTTCAATCATTGTAGATATAGAGAAATTAGCAGGTATCGTCTCTTTAAGCGAAGCATGATGGGAAACCTTAGAATCAAAAGCCGGATTCTCTATCCGTAAGAAATAGGGTTCACCATCTTCCTGATTTTTAAACGCAAACCGGATATCCAATAGCCCTCCACTCCAGGTGCGATTAGCCAATCTATACGCCCGCCAGTTTATATCCATCGATATCTCATAATGATCGCTATTTATAGTCGCAACAGGAATCGTCTGTTCATTTCGCGTAGGAGAGCACAAGATGTCATCATCAGCATACCAACCGTCAAAAAAACCGCCGACCGGACGCATATCCGAATACTGTTCCGGTTCAAAAGAACGACCATGAATCATTTCATTCCACAAACCATTATTGGCAGAAAAGTAAATATGTTCAAACAATTGCCCGTATATTTTCGGATCAATAAGTCTTTCCGGGTTATTCGAATTGATATGGATTGTAACATCTTGTGCCTGTAGAGAAAGTACTCCTACAGTCAGCCACAAAAAGAGTTGACATAATAAATGTTTTATCATCATATTAAATAAGTAATAGTCTTCTATTAATTAAAGGTTTGATCCAAAGTTTTCTGTCACTTTTGGCTTGATCCAAAACTCTCTGTCACTTTGCCTTGACGCAAAGTAACCAAAAGTCAAGGCTTCGTACACTTCGCACTGAAAAGTGGCGCTTGCCGTCTAAAATCTATGAACTCGCTTCCCTCAGAAGCTCAAACAGCATAGATTTCTTAACGCCGTCTTCGCTGCTTTCCAGGCTCACCGTACAAGGCCAAAGGTCAGTTGTTTTGGATACAGCCTGTTTTAGTGATTTCATTTTCAATTTTCAATTTTCAACTATTCATGGCTCACCACACAAGGTCGAAGAAGAGTGATTTTGGATACCAGTTGTTTTAATGATTGCCTTTCTGTCTTTCATTTTCAATTTTCAACTTTCCATTTTCAATTATTCAACTCCTTTGGCTTCACATCATAAGGCGTAAGTTCTCCTTTATGAATATCCAATAGCCGCTTGTGCGTTTCCTGCATCGCTTTCAACATTTCCGGATAAGGACGATCCGTTATATCCAGCAGGCCAATATTATAGTTTTCACCATCCATACGACCTGTATTTGCCTGGTCTATCCATTGAAACCAATGGGCTCCGATTAATGACGGATGGCTATAGCCCTGTTCATTATAAAAACGATATGCTTTACCACGTTCCTCGTAATCAGCCACCTGTACAATCCCGGCTGCCATTCCCCTGTCGGGGACGCCAAAATGATATTCGCCAACAATAATCGGCAAACCCGTTTGCTCATCGATACGTTTCATAAAACTTACTGAAGGTTGCATCTCATAACAATTAAAACTGAATACATCAAAATGCTTACCTGTAATAGCCAGCAGTTCATCGGTTGTATGTCCACCGAAACGCATACCAAGGTTCAGGTGATTCGGATCATGCTTCTTAAGTGTTGTATTTACCAATTCGAGGAAGCGGTCAAACGTTTCCAATATAAAAAGCTCGCGGTTACGGGGTGTATCGCCATTTTTCTCAACATATGCCCGAAGAGCCTGCTTTACTGGCGCTTTATCGTCCAAAGCTAATATACGGTCGCACAAAAGGTTTTCCTGTCCGGGCCATGGTTGCTCGTTTCCGACAAAATAGCCCAGCAACCAGGGATTATCTTTATACCTGTCAGCCATTTCTCCAATGGATTGATCTATATCCTCCGCATATTGAGGATCATAAACGTCAGGCAATCCCATAATTCCCTCATGCAATTTCAGTCCCGGCAATGTCAAAACAAACGGTATCCGGTCGGAAGCAATAATCTCACGCGATGACCAATTAGCTATCGTATTCAATCCCCAGTGATGCATTCGTTTGATAGCCGTGTTGATCCAGTTCTGTTCTTGCCCTTCACCATAACGTTTTTGTATATTCCAATAATAATAATCGGCATATCCATCGGAGCCTTTCAGACCATCGAAGATAAATTCACGCCCTTCGGTTGTTGTGCGTACAGAAGCATTTATACAATCCGCACCTACAGACAGAAACTGGTAGCCTTCAGGATCAATAAACCACCAACGGTCGTCAACTTTTTCTACCCTGAAAAAGCCGGTAGCTTTCTGTTGCAAACCTGATTTATAACCACCATATTGAGAAACATCCTGCAAAAGAGGGGTATCCAAATGTGCGTCTTCTGCCTGCCATGCAGCCTGAAGTTCCTCAATTGATTTTACTTTCCCCAACCAATCCTTGGTTGCCCATTGACCGAAAGCATCTACCAAGTAACCCTCCTGAAGAAGCGCTTCGCCGGGATCTTCCATAGCCAGCGAGATTGAGCGGATTTCGAGAGTCGGGCTGTTTACCGGATTATACATATAGAATGTCAGGCTATCAATACCTGTCAAAGGTCCTACCTGTGGTGTATGTATATTGATCTGCCCCAATTTACGGCGTTTATTATACGTAGCTGCCATATCCATCGCCGATGCCGGTGGCTCACGGAAATAGTCCAATGGTATGGTAAACCGTATCCATGCTCCGGGAAATGGTTGAATATTTTTGGGCAGCAAGCCTTCTGCCGTCACCGGCCCTATTGAGAACCGTTGAGGCGATGATGCTTTCATCTCAAGCACCAGATAATTGTATGCCGACCAATCAGCCGGTAATTCAGGAGCAATATCATTTAATGCCCATGTATATATGGCCAATTTCTCTGATGATGAGAACTCCATCTCCAATGTTTTTTTCGATTGCTCGCACGAAGTAAATGGAAGAATACATGCGAAACCAATAATTAGAATCAAATATTTATTCATAATAACTAATATATAATTGATAATTGACAATGGATAGTTGACAATTAGCTTGTTACCAAATAACATCATCTACCGCTTTACATCACTTCTCGTCATCTCGAACGTATGTGAGAGATCTCATCTAAACAGTTGAAAATTAAAGTCAGTTTCAATTGTCATTTTTTTAATTATCAATTGTACACTGCTTTTATGCGATTCCTCCTTTCAGTCGGAATGACGATTGTGTTTTCGTTGTCAATTGTCCATTGTCAATTATTTTATTTCATCGTTTCAAATTAGGATTCAATGCTTTATCACGAGCCGGATAAGGAGCATACATGATGTTATCGTTCCATGAAGAAACAGCTACAGCAATAGATTCTTTCCTGAATATACCGGAAGCCACTTCAATTTCGGGATTTTCTTTTCTATAGTTAAAATGTCCCTCCAGCAATTGCAGGCGTTGCATGTCGAAAAAGCGGCAAGCGATGTTACCCCAATAGTATCCGCCCACTTCCCATCCATGCTCGGCTACGACTGCTTTCGCAAATGCATCTCCTGACAGACCCGGACTCAGATCTTCCAGACCGGCACGATTACGTACTTTGTTTACACATTCGTAAGCCAATGCATTTGGAGTACCATCTGCACGAGCCTGTGCTTCGGCATAGGTGAGCAATAATTCCGAATAACGGAAAATGCGATGCGTCTTTTCACCCAACCAGTCAACACCTACAGCGCCTTTAGTATAATCATACTCCGTACCACCGGGTCCTTCGCCCACAGAGATAACCTGCGGATGATTCTCCCATGTTTCCCACCAATCAACCAATTCGCCTGTTTCATTTTGATAGACCTTTGGGGAATATATAGCGTTTTTGCGAGGACCATCCGGCATTTCTTTCCAGAATTTAATTTCGCCCCAGAAATCACTCCATCCTCCACCGGCGGATTCAAACAATCCACAAAGCGCCGACATTGAATTATCCTGCCAGCCCCATGCCTTATTATAATAGACAGCTATAATATCTTCATGGCTGTATGAATACTCTTTGGTATATATTTTACCAAAATCGCTGAGTAAAACATAACTGTATTTACCACTTGTAACACCGTCAATGACCTCTTTAGCTTTGTCGCGCGACAGTGCATATTTATCCTGTTGTTTTAAAGGCCATCCAGCCATCGACAGGTACACATGCGCTAATAATGATTTGGCAGCTCCATCCGTAGCATACACATTTACACCGTTTATCTTCTGGGGAGCGTTTGCCCAATCGGTTGGCAGATTACTTTCGGCATATTGAAGATCTTCAATAATAAGCTGATAGATTGTTGCTTCATCAGCCAGTACTGCGTCATAATTTACTTCCTCCTCCAATAAGACAGGCATAGGACCATAAATCCGAACCAACATATAATAAGCATATGCCCTCCAGAATCTGGCCTGTCCAATTGCCTGCTTAATGATTGTTTCGTCTACCGGTGTTTTATCGGCATTATTAATAACAAAATTTGCTGATTTAATCAATACATAATAAACATCCCACGCATTAAAGCTGCTATTGTCACTTGGAGCAAAGTTATCGAACTCACGATAAGTCTGTTTATTACTCTGCGGGTGTGTAGTTATATCATCGGCCATCCATGCATAGTTCATGGAAGTATTTGCTTGTCCGGTAAGCATTACTTTTTGGAACATGGAATTCAATGACATTTGTAATTCGTCGCCTGTAGCAAAGAAAGTTTCTTTTGCCAATTTGCCTTTCGGATCCGACTCCAGGAAATCATCACAGGAAATCAAAAATAATCCGCAACTGAGGAATAATATTCCTTTTTTCAATATATTTTTCATACGTTATTTTATTTATAAAGGTTATATAGGATGAACTTCATAAGTGATTAACGGTTAGTGGTGAATGATTAACTAATCATTAACAATTAACCATTAATTTACATGCTTCGTTTCATAACTATATACATTGATAATAACATTAATTAAAAAGTAAATCCTGCAGTAATAGTATAAGTCCTTGGCACGGGATAAGCTCCAATGTCAATACCACCATTAACGTCTGCATTAGCGCTTCCATCCACACTTATTGTTTCAGGATCCATCCCTTTATAAGAAGTAATCGTAAACAAATTCTGGCAACTGAATGCAAGACGAATATCCACAAAGCGGGTCACTGATTTAGGAATTGTATAGGCTATACTTATATTTTTAAGCCTAAGGAAATCAGCAGATTCCAACCATTGGGAAGAATTACCATAGTTTACGTTATCTGTACTTTTCTGACTGGCGTATTCGGCTTTGGCTCCGATTTTATCGAATCCTTTGAAATACGCATCCTTCAGTGTAATAAAACGTGAGTCACCTACGCCACAAGCTGTGGCAAAACGGGTCAGATTCAGTTTATCTGCTCCCATTGCAGCATTAAAGAAGAAACTGAAGTCCCAGTTTTTGTATGTAAACATATTGTTCCATCCGAAAATAACATCCGGGTTAGCCTTTCCGATAATATCATAATCTTGCGAATCAATTATTCCATTATTATCCAGATCTTTAAATTTATTATTCCCTTTCTCATCCAATCCTTCCCAATGCAATCCGTAGATAGAACCGATCGGGTGTCCGGGTTTTACAATTGTACATGCCGTAACCAAACCATTTGCCGGCGAACTACCCAACATATACGGATCACCTGCCAAATCAACAACTTCATTCTTCATATAAGAAAGATTGAAAGCCGAGTTCCAGGTAAAGTCATTATTTCTGAAAATGTAACCACTAAGAGAAAACTCAAGTCCGCTATTCTTAATTTCACCCTGATTCACCCAATAAGTTCCACCACCGTCATAATTCGGGATGTTTCGCTGTAGCAAACAATCTTTAGTAGTTTTATGATACCAATCGAAAGTAAAGTTTAGCCGTTGATCAAACATACTAACATCCAGCCCTATATCTGTCTGATATGTTTTTTCCCATGTAAGATCTGGTGTAGAGAAATTTTCTCCCCAATAACCGGTATATAATGTAGACGAACCATACGCATACGATGTGCTGGATAATAACCCTAATGTTTCATACGAATTAATGGCCTGATTACCAATAATACCATAACTACCTCTTATTTTCAATTGATCGAACAATTTCTGGTCTTCCATAAAAGCTTCTTCGGCAATATTCCATGCAAGTGCACCGGAAGGAAAGTAGCCCCATTTCTCATCCATAAATTTAGACGAACCATCTGCACGGAATGTAATCGTGGCACTATATCTGTTTTTGTAACCATACATTGCACGCCCTACCCACGACATCAATGAATTTTCCGAATAACTGTTTGATTGATTCCGGGAAGCTGCCAGGCCTACATTCCAATACCCTACACTTTCCATCAACAGATTAGTCCCGCTAATACCCATATTACGAGCCTCCTCCGTTGTGATTTCAAATACACCTGTAGCAGTTAACGAATGGTCGCCCCATTGATTGGTGTATGTAAGGTTGTTGGTACTCTGCAAAGATAGCCTGTACGCATCATTGTTTTCCATCCGGTTATTATTCACAGCTTTCAGCGATTCAAAAACATATGTTTTCCTATCATTGTAATTTACACCAGCTATAGCAGAGAATGTTAAGCCTTTGGCTATATTAAATCGAAAATCTACCATACCGTTCAACCGGTTATTGAGTCCGTCACGTACATTCTCCATCAACTGCCCGTATGGATTTTCACTGATTGAATTGTAGGGATCCCTTGCGTATTTATTTGTTGCCGGATCCATCATTTCCATTGTCGGAGAATAATTTATCGCCTGCCAGATAATATTCGATTTACCACGCCGGTGAATATCGTTATTTTTCCATTTGGATTGCGAGAACCTTACATCGGCAGTCAGGTTCAACCAGGTCATTACATCAGTAGATACATTCGTACGGAAAGCATATTGCTGATATTCGGATGTTTTGGTAATACCTGTCTGATCAAGCACATTCCCCGAAACAAAATAACGTGTATCTCTGTTACCTCCCGAAATGCTTAGCTTATAATTCTGGTTTACACCTGTCTGGAAAATCTGATCCTGCCAGTCGATACCCTTTGTTCCGTTTTGATACGCTGCCATATCTGTCGCATTAATAACTTCTGCTCCACGAATATCGTTTAATGCCTGTGCATATTCATAAGCATTCAACAAATCATACCGCTTCGGCGTAGTTGCAAAGCCTATTTCGGTATCAAATGTAATTGTTTTCCGTTCGCTGCTTCCTTTTCGTGTAGTAATCAACACTACACCATTAGCTCCACGCGAGCCATAAATAGCCGTGGATGAAGCATCTTTCAGAACCTCAATAGATGCAATATCGGCCGTATTCATTCCACTCAAATCTCCAACTATACCATCAATAACGTATAATGGGTCATTACTTTTATTAATAGAACTTGCACCACGTACACGGATTTTTATATTTGCACCGGGAGCTCCACCCATGTTCTGAACATCTACTCCTGCAAGGCGCCCTTGTAAAGCGTCTTCTACCCTGGTAATCGGCTCGTCTTTGAAACTGTTTGCCGATACGGATGATACGGCGCCCGTTAAATCCGATTTTTTCACAACACCGTAACCAATTACGATAACTTCATCCAGCGCTTTCGTATCTTCTGCCAATTCAACCTTTACGACAGTGTTATTGCCTACAGATACTTCTTTTGCTACATAGCCGATGTATGAAATACTCAGGATAGCACGGGAACCTACATTCAGGGAGAATTTTCCATCTATGTCCGTAATAGCGCCATTTGAAGTTCCTTTTTCTAGTACGTTGGCTCCGATAATAGGCTCGCCCGATTCATCGACTACAGTTCCTGTAATTCGTTTAGTGTCTTGTTGCTTGATAGATTCATTCCTTTTTGATAACAGGATATGTACTCCTTCCATCGTATAATCAATATTAAGGTTTCCGAACAAATCATCCAAAACGCCTGACACCGGTTTGTTTTTAGCTTTCACAGACACCTTTTGCTCCATATTTACGAGGTTATTATAAATAAAAAGATAGTCTGTCTGGTTTTCGATTTCATTCAAAATTTCGTTAAGGCGGGTATTACTTTTATTTATATTTACCCTTGCATTCTGAGACTGTGTATCCTCTGCATAAGTACAGAATACGCATATAATCAATAAGAATGTGGTCACTCGCATAATTCTAAAGATTTGTTTTAGTCGTGGACATTTCAGGTAATATCCTCCCGACAAAGATTTTTTTTCCATATCTTTGTAATGTTTTGAAATTAATACAATTTATATTCTAACGGATTGTGTTAATGGATGCCGGTAAGAGGTCGCATTCTTATCGGCATTTTTGCAGGCTTATTTTAATTCTTCATAGGCTATAAATTTTATGGTTAAATATTTTATATAATTGACAATTGATACTTTGTATCATGCAAAACATAAATTAGTTATAGTGTTTTTCAATTTTTATCTTTTTCCTTTCCCTCTTTTTGCTGGTTCCACTTTAGGGGTTAAGGGTTTTCTACTTAATGTATATTATTTGTTTTTCATCATCCCTGCTATATGTAAAACGAATATATTTTTGTAGAACCCGCAAAGCATAATCAATACCATCTGTATGACGAAACTTCCCTGTATAGGTATATTCCCGGATTTTTGGATTCTCTACTTCTACCGTAATCCCGTAATACTTCTCAAAATCTTCCGTGATGGACTCAAAAGGCTCATTATTGAAACAAATCAATCCTTCTATCCATCGATATGCAGTATAATCGTCTACTTTCTCTACGTTAAATTTGCCATGTTGTAATACGGCTTTATGGTCGGGAGCCAGGACAACCGTTTCCTGTTTGTCAGCAGAACGAACAATCACACGACCCTTGATCAACGTTGTTTCGAAATCATCCCTGTCATTATACGACTCTACATTGAAATCGGTGCCCAACACTTCCACTTCACCCTTAATGGTTTTTACTACAAAAGGAATTTCTTTATTTTCAGCCACTTCAAAATAAGCTTCTCCGTTTAACTCTACGACTCTTTCTTTTTTCCCAAATGAGACGGGATAACGGATATCCGAACGGGCATTTAACCATACATTTGTTCCATCCGGCAGTTGCATATTTACCCTTTGTCCGGACGGTACATGAATGGTTTGCGTTGCAATGGAAAGCCGGGATTCATCATACTGAATATACAAATAGCCTATACCGATTGTCAGCAAGATAACAGAAGCTATTTTTAATAATTCCGGGAAAAAAGTATTCTGCCTGTCCGTTTTCTTATTCGCTTTTCTTTCACTTACAAGCAACGAAACATAATCAAAAAATTTACGGTCTTTAATTAATATCTCTTCATTTTCAGGTGAAGCCTCCATCCATTCCCTTATCTGCATCTTCTCCTCCAAAGATGCTTTACCATTAAAAAACTTATATAATGTTTCTTTTTTCATTTTTGCCGGGGCGGTTATGAATGCCCTCTATATATATAGCAGTTCAGCAACAAACATGCCTGGTAAAATTTATAAAAAAAGTCACTTTTTTATAAAAAAGAGGTTGGCCGGCTATATCAAAGTCTTCATGATAGATAAAAGCCTTTTGTTCGGGCGAACAAAGACGCTTTGTCGGCTTACAATTTGTTAGTTATGGATGAGGGTGCGCAAAAAAGAAATACTGATAGAGATTAAAAAAGGATAGATGTATTTGCAGGTAAATAATCCTTCAGTTTGTATCGTAATACTTTCAGTGTTTTGGATATATGAAATTCAACCCCTTTTCTCGTCAGATTTAATTCCTCTGCAATTTCGTTATAAGATTTATTCTCAAATCTACTCATAATAAATACCCTGCGGGTTTTCCTGGGCATGGCTTCCAATGTTTTTCTAACTATTTCCATAGCCTCATTCGAAAACGCTTCTTCCGGATCGCAGGCTTTCAAAGTAGTAATCCGTATATTCAGTTCCCAGGCTGCATTACTGATTAATTTTTCTGTTGTCTGTTCTTTCACCTGCATATGCTGAAGGTAATTCAAACATTTATGTTTACTACGGTAAGTATATAAGCGGGGATATTAGAGTCATCTTTCAACGTGTGGCGGTTCTCCCAATAGTAAATAAATGCCTCCGATGTAAAGTCTTCAGCTATAGCCATATCCTCCACATAGGTATAAGCGAAACGGATAAATCGTTCCTGATAATCCACAAATAATCGGTTAAAAGCCGTCAGGTCATTTATCGAATCCATATTCACTATCTACGAGTGGTAAATATAGAAAATAAATAATTATCAGCAATCTTTTAATCGTTAAATCCACACTTAAAAAATATCCAGTCACAACTTTAGGACAGAATATGACTAACCCTCTCCACAGGACATGCAGAAATATTTGTTATGATATTTATTGTTGTTTCTTCTTGACTCTTAAGGTGCAGAGCGACTGGTAACTTCGGTGACCACTTTTACTACTGATTGATATTACTATTAAAGAGAAAAATAGAAACCTTCTTTGAGCAGGCGATCATACTTTTCTTTAATAAATCTGTAGTAGTATGCACCGCGTTTGGATGAGCTTTTATCTTTTTCATCCAGTTTTTCAAGAATATCCATTTCTGCAACTTTTTTGCGGAAA
The DNA here is from genome assembly GCA_031285565.1 of Tannerella sp. Classification (GTDB taxonomy): domain Bacteria; phylum Bacteroidota; class Bacteroidia; order Bacteroidales; family Tannerellaceae; genus Tannerella. The sequence goes on from JAITVY010000032.1 coordinate 13,680, forward strand.
TTCCGTTTGTCCAACGGACGTTGGTAAATGGCCTCATAGAGAGACTGCAATTGTGGCAGTGTGAATTTTTCAGGTAACAAATTAAATCCAATGGGACGTGTAGCTGTACGCCGACGGAGTAATTCCAGCGTATCATGCAGAAATAAATTATGGTCAAGAATCAGTTTTCCTACATCATTAATATTGACCCATTCGGCATTATGTCTTTTTTCTAATCTCTCGTCAAAAAGCTGCAAATCAATCAGGGCATAATATACTATTGAAATAACACGTTCCCCGATATCCCTTTTTACATCTCCATAAGCTCCGACTTGTTCCATGTATACATTATCAATACCGGTATACTCACTAACTACACGAGCAACCGTATCATTCAGATTTTCTTTCTCACGGACAAATCCCCCCATTAAAGACCGTTCACCTTTCAATGGTTCATACTTACGATTAATTATAAGTACGTGTATATCATTATCTCTAAATCCCAGGATTATACAATCAACCGAGACATAGAGTTTATCTTCCTGTAGATAAAACTGTGTCATAACAATAAAATAGTTTTATATAAAAAACGGGTGCAAGTTAGCAAAAATAAATGACCATGGAAATGAAAAAACATTTCCATGGTCATATTTATTATTCGGACATTAATATCAGTACTCTCCTTTTTCCCGGATTGCTCTTGCAATAAATGCATCTAATGAATATTTACCCGGCCCGGTAATATACATTATAATAAATACAATCATATAAACAAAAGGTAGTTCTTTACTACCAAAAGGATCGCCTCCGTGAATAATGAAAAAAGCAACTATCATGGTAAAAATCATTGGAATCAATGCCAGTCGATAAAAAGCGCCAAAAATAAATCCGATGGAACAAGCCAATTCTCCGAAAATTGCTAAACCTAATGATACAGATGACCCAACACCTAATGGGTCAGGGAAAACTCCCGACAATTCACCAAAGTGTGATAATTTCTGTACTCCATGTATCATCAATAATATTCCGAATAAAATACGGAATGACAATAATAATAAGGAATATCCTTTAGCATCTGGTTTTACCGGAAATAAAAAATTTAATATTGTTCTCATAATTCATCATTTTTTATGTTTACATATATAATACAACAATAAAAATAAGGAATAGTTCGTACAACCAGTTGTTTATAATAATCGATTTTATCTATCTATCGATATATTAAGAGTGTAAATCAGATTACTCAATAGTTACACTAACAGATAAAGTATGCCCCTCATTATCGACTACAGTAATTGAATGTTTTCCCGGCAAAAGAGAGATAGACAATTTATGAAAATCCTGAGTCGCTGTTATATATTCTCCGTCTATATGCCAGAAAACAGTTGCATTACTACTGCTATGCGCCAGTTCAAATGTTATTTCCCCCCTGCTCCCATCTAATTGCTTTGGCAGGGTAATACGTGCATTTGATTGCGGATAAATAAACTGCATCGGGATTTGCGAATCATCGCCACATCCTGACTTAAACGGAGGCAAGGTTTTATATTCAGGATGACGCTGCTTATAAAACCACTCCCACACAGGGGGTAGCACAAACCAGTTTGTTTGAATAATAGGTTCTTCACCTACACAATGTTCGTATACCCTGTAACGCTCGTCAGCACTTAAGTTTACTGGAATATGATATGGGCAATGAGTAGTTTTAAGACCGTTTGCACAAATCAATAGCGTATCTACTGCATCGCAAAAACGCCCTTTCAGATGCCCTGATTGACGGCAAACCTCTACTTCCATAAATTCTGCCGTTGGTCGGTTAAACCAGTTTGATGAAGGTAATATATTAAAAATATCAAACATTACAGGTCCCGCTGTACGGGCTCCGACCAACCCCGGTTTCCCTTCTCCGGACGCATTTCCAACCCACACTCCTACTACATAACGTGGCGTGATACCTACAGCCCATGCATCCCGGAAGCCAAAACTCGTACCGGTTTTCCAGGCAATGGTTTGCATGGAAGGAATCGTACGCCAATCGATTTCTTCCGGTCGATCCACCTCCTTGATTGCATCAAATGTTTGCCAAACGGCACCCGGTTGAAAAACCGACCGTTTTTTTCCCTGCTCTTCACCCATTAGCAAACTACATGATATCTTATCCAGTTCTTTTAAACTTCTGGCCATATCCGTATAAACCGAACAAATATCCCATAAAGTAGCTTCCGCACCACCTAATATCAACGACAGGCCATAATGGTCAGAAGATTTTGAAAGGGTTGAAATACCTGCTTTCTTCAGAAAGTCATAAAATTTAGGAACCCCATAACGGCGCAGTAATAATACGGTGGGTATATTTAACGAACGCGATATCACTTTTGATGCGGGAACTGCACCATCATATTGCATATTAAAATTTTGTGGTGAAAAACCATTTATATTCATAGGAATATCAGCCAGCAATGTATGAGGTAATATTTCACCTTCCCATAAAGTCGTATAGTATAAAAAAGGCTTTAAAATACTACCTGTGCTACGTGGCGAACGTATAATATCCACTTGATTCGCCGATTTATTCTCGCTAAAACCTACATTTCCACAATAGGAAATCACCCGGTTAGTTTGCACATCGATAACAATAGCAGCCATATTACGGATATCACTCCGAAGGAATTCAGCGTTCCAACGTTCGAGTAAGTGCTCTACCTGCACCTGCATACTTTTATCAACCGATGATACAATATGTTCTCCTTTCCGGGTTTGATAGAAGTGACTTACCAGGTGAGGTGCTATTTGAGGTAAAGGCAATGGCTCTGAAGGAAGGGATTCGCTGGTTGCCAACTCATAATCTATTTCATCTATTATATTCCGCTGAAATAACCGGTATAACAACCGGTTGCGTTTTTTCTGTAATGCGTCCCGGTTTTTAGACAGGTGCATCATCGATGGGGCATTAGGCAAAACAGCCAATGTTGCAGCTTCCGCCCATGATAGTTGATTGGATGAATGTCCGAAATAACGCCATGATGCCGCCTCAAGCCCTACGACATTCCCTCCAAACGGAGCATGCGAGGCATAAATCGACAAAATTCGATTCTTTGAATAACGAAATTCCAGGCGGGTTGCTAAAATAACTTCTATCAGTTTCTCACCAATCGTTCGTTTTTCACCACGTGATAAACGAATAGTCTGCATAGTTAAAGTACTTCCTCCGCTAACAATTCGTTTGGCTTTCATGTTCTGGACAAATGCACGACCTATTGCCAACGGATTTACTCCCCAGTGATACCGGTAATAACGATCTTCAAACTCAGTCAAGCAAACAACAAACTTTTCCGGTACCGTATCGCATGCCGGAAAACGCCACTGCCCATCTGATGCAATACGCGCACCAAGCAATTCTCCGTCGCGGTCTGTCACAACAGTAGCATACGGAACATGGAATAACTGGCGGGGTAAGCAAAAGATATACCAGATGAGTAAAAAAGTTGCCACACCTATGGCAACTTTTTTACGTTTAGACCAGCTTTTAATTTTTATATTTATCAATTAATCACTAACCATTAATAATTGATCACTTCTCAACGACCACCCGTCCGGCTTTTGTCCGACCCTGTACACTTGTGTCATACAATGCCTCACACTGTATAGCAGGGAAAATAAACGATCCTGCATACGAAGCCATTAACCGTACCCGGAATACTTTACTCTGACCACGGGCCAGATCAAAATAAGTCAACACACGGTCATCCCGGATATCTTGGTAAGTAAACGGCTTGTTTTGTTCCAAACTATTATCTTCCGGATTAACCATCCGTTCATTATAGATTTCCCAACCGGAAGGAATAATTTGTGTGAGTGCCAAATCAGTATAGTTCTCTTGTGCACTGATATTCGAGACTTTCAGGATGGCGACAAAATCCGTACCTTGTTTTAATCTGGTAACATCAATTGCAGCACCATTCATATCCGTATAATGCACATCCAAACGGACATTATTCTGTACTGCCGGTAATGTATCTTGCATCGGTTTTGTCTTAGATGTCAGATTCACATAAACAACACCTTTACCTGTATTTTTAACGGTCACATTTCCTGCAGCAGGTTTAATTGGTATATCTTTCTGGAATACTGCTTTGGCTGATTTAACGGTTGGTTGCCCGGTGCCGTTCAATGTCCAGTCAAAGTTCAATGTTCCTGACGTTTTTTCAGCCAGTCGTCCCATAGCAACCAGGGAATAGGCTGTTGACTGAGTAGTAAAAGATACTTCCCTTGACAAATTAATAGAAACTTTTTGAGCTTGTGTGAATGCTTCTTTATCACGTCCCATCAGTACCAGTGTTTCAAGAATCATCGCCTCATCACGATCGGACGACCCATATGTCGAGTTGCTCAATGCATAAGGTTCAACTTCTGTTGATACATTAAAAATCAGTTATTCTGCCGCTTTCTTTTTACCGGCTAATGCATATGCGGCAGCCAGTCGCCATCTTGCCTGCAATGACAAGTCTTTCACTTCTTTCAGGCGGTTCATTGCTCCCATTTCAGGCGCCCCGGCTAATGCCAGCGAATATAAACGATAAGCCTGGTCTAAATCCGATTGTTGATAATAATACCGGCGACTGTTCCGGTCAGTACCTCTCCAATTTTGAGCAGCACTACGCTGGAAATTTTTCCAACGGTTCAATACCCCGGCATTCACATCATAGCCTTTTTCTTTAGCCAGCACAAGGAAAGTTCCTGCATACGAGGTAACCCATTCATTTGCATATCCGTCACCCGGCCAATAGGCTATGCCTCCGTTCGACAGTTGCCGTCCGTATAGATTAGAGATAGCTTCCCGCACATTTTTCTTTACCAATTCATCTTCGGTAGCATCGACCTCTTTAAACTGGGAAATGAACAGCAATGGCAAAGCCCTGGAAGTTAATTGTTCCGAACAATAATGCTGGTAATTATATAAAAAGTCAAAACGGCGGCTAATATCTACCGAAGGTATGCGGGAAACTTCCAGTTTCACCCAATTCTCATCATAACCTCCATCTAACCGGTAGTTAAAATCACCGGATTCACCCGGTTCAAGCAGTTTGTTTTCGAAACGTACAATCGGCGGATTCGGATTCCGCACATCGATTTCAATAGTTTCTTTGGATGTCTGACCATTTCCGGTTGCTGTAATCGTAACCGTTTCAACGCCTGTATCCGAACCCGATTTCAATGTAAAATAAACCATTTGATCACCCGGACTGCTAAATGCCAGGCTTTTTGTATTACTATCAGATAATTGCAGTTTTCCGCTTGCTTCCACCTTAACCGAAACATTTTTCACCGAACTCTCCATTGCAAAGACATTTACCGGCAATGCAATTTCTTCATCCGTACTGACGACTCTTGGTAATGATGATAAGATCATTAACGGGGTGCGAACCGGGACTGTCTTTTCCGCTTTACCATAAGCGCCCTCCTGTCCGGCAACGACCATTACCCTGACAGAGCCGATATAAGGAGGCAATTGTAATGTATGTTTTTTCTCTTCTCCTTTTTTCAATGCAAAAGGTCCGATAAATTTCACCACCGGTTTAAAGCGGTTCGCCTTTGAATTAGCCGGTTTCAGGTCTTCATCACCACCAATACTGAAAAGAGAACCATATTTTCCGGCAAAAGCGCCTATCACCAAATCATACATATCCCATGTCCGGATACCCAACGCTTCGCGTTCATAGAACGAATTCCATGGATCAGGCGTCTTAAAGTTGGTCAGATCCAGTAAACCATCGTCTACTACAGCCAATGTATAGGTCATTGGTTTTCCATTCGCTTCTTTTACCTTAACATCAAACGTTGTTTCAGGACGTAAGACATCCGTCATGGTTATCTGGGGATTCAGAATAGAAGATTTATTCGTAACAAAAAGAGGCATTACCCCATACATGCGAATCGGTAAATCATTTACGGTCTGCGCATGCGGTTGAAGTAAGCTGATATGGACATACACATTCGGAGCCATATTTTCCGTTACTTTAAATTTATATTTGGTATCACCCGATGATGAAACATCTACCCATTCACGGCTCATTACTTCCGATCCGTTTTCGACAGCAACTAACGCACGACCTCCTGCAGAAGCGGGTATAATAACCGTAGCCTCTTCGCCGGCTTCATACTCTGTTTTATCCAACGAAAACGCAAGCATCTTAATACCACTTGGATCCGATTTATTAGAACGACCACGCCAGTCAGGCCAATCAACATAGATCGTTCCGCCGGTTGCATGTTCGCTTTCACGGTCTTTTACATATACCAGGTAACGTCCCCAATCCGGATAATCAACTTTAAATTTGATCTGACCTTTTCCGTTTACAGTATTCAGCCTTCCGGAAGCAACCGGTTTAATGGAAGAACTATGTAAATAAGATGAGAATGATTCATCATCGTGCTCCCACCACCAACTCCATCCGATATTATAGATTTTATATTCCAGGTCTGAACGGCTGATCGGTTTCCCATCCAGATCCAATGTTACAATATCAAACACATTATCCACATCAGTCTCAAAATAATCATATTTATTCCTTTGATTAAAATTAATCCCTACATAGCTGCTGAAAGGAGAAAAAGGAATTGCCTGATTGTATAGACTTACATCTCCGCCCGGCTCATATACATTACATGAAATGCTGGCTCTTAACATTCCGGGTGCATCTTTAGCAACCGGAACTTTCATGTTAAAGGTTACTTTTCCCTGGTCATCCAGTTTCCCTTCATATAGTTCAATTGTACTGGATGAAAAATCGCTTGCCGGATTTGTAAAAATATAATTCTCATAACCCTTAAACTGTGTTGCCGTCCCGGATAATGTCATTTCCAGTTTAGTCTTCAGATTCCGGGCTGTAGCGCCTGTCAACCATGCAGAGGAAATCGTTACCGGAACCTGGCTGGTTGTAGCTACAAGCTTATTGCCGGGAATATCCAGGTTTATTTTTAGCCGGTTTGGCTTAACCGTTTCAATACGAAGTGATTTATGAAAAGAAGTTCCTCCGACTTTCACATACGCATTCCATTGTCCGGTAGGATCATCTGCTTTTGTCGGAACGGTAAATGTATATAAACCATTTAACCCGTTAGTAGAAACATGTTTATGGTAAAACTGTCCGCGAGGATTAAATATTTCAATCGAAACCGGATGATTATCAGGAATTCTGCTTTCACGGTCTTCCAACATAAAAGAAATATGCAATGTATCCCCAGGTCTCCATACGCCACGCTCACCATAAATAAAGCCTTTTAAGCCTTTCTGTATTTCCTTGCCTCCTACATCAAAGCGGCTCAACATATTTTCTTCGCCATCAACTAAACGTAAATACGCTTTCTGATCGCCGGATGCAGCAATTAATACAAACGGTTTACCTTTTGCCTTTACAACGGCAAATCCGTTTTCATCTGTTTTTGCCGTACCGATGGGTTGCAACTGGAAATTATATGCAGTCACATCCGCCCCGGTAACAGGTTTAGTATCCAGCAAATTAGCAACTGACACCCACAGGTTATTATTAGAGTTTGCTTTTACAATGACTCCCAGATTAGAGGCAAGGATATTCGTAGATGCATTTCGTTCCGAACGCATATAATAGCTTACATGGCATGGGTTATCACGTTCCTCCCAACGATATTCATTCCAGTTCATATCAGAATAATCATAATAGTAGGTCTGCGGAACATCCCAGATATTCTCTTCCTCTTCAGTTAAATCGCCTGCTTCCACACGGGTCAGCATATCTGTTTCCTGCAAATTATTTGCAACCGGTCCATTCCCACATGGATAAGCAGAATACGCTTGTTTAAAAGATAATTCCACACGATAAATAGCCCCTGGTTCCTGCTTTATAATTCCGCTCAGGTCAATGAAATAATTATCCCAGTCATTGATATTTTTGGTAGGATCGCTGTCCAGACGGAGTAATTTTTTATATACTAACCGGCCGGAACGTCTTAACTCCGATGATGAAGAGGAAGACAATGTGTTATCCTGCAAAAACATCAACACATTACTTTCGAAGATACGGATTACCTTCACATCTACAGCATATAGATTTACTGCCCGGAAAGGCAAAATCAGATTTTTGGAATCAGGCATAATCGTACCCGAAGACATTATTTCTACCTGAGGATTTAATGAATTAACTTCCAATGATATGGAGGATGTTTTAAATAATGGATCTCCATCTGTATTTTTAAGTCCCTCATATACAGTCGCCTTCATTGACTGACTACCTTTCCGACGTTCAAAGAACAATTTAATCTTATTATCCTGAACCTGCGAAATATATTCGGAAACGCCTTCCAGCGATATAAATCCGTTTAAATCCTGCATTTCATCCACTGGAGATGAAAACGTCAGGCAAATACCATATTCAGGATCGTTAATCATTTCTGCCGACAAAAGTTTAAACGGCATCAGACCGGGAATCAATACATTTTCATCATCGGTTTTGTCCACATCAATCGGCTTTCCCGAAACAGAAACCTTTAGTGTTGATTCATCTTCTTTCTTCGGTATATCCAGTATTGTAAAACGAAATGTACGTGCATCTTCCGTAGCTACAACCTCCGGGATAAAATGCTCTTTGTCTCTTTTGGCCGTGATCATTTTTGAGACATTAGCTGCATCCGGGATATCACTAAAACGTATTTCACCTTTAATAGTAACACTTTTCGGTGCATTATCCGTTACATCCAACGAAAGTATCCTGGTTTTAAAATTACGTTCTTCAACCCTGAACGAGAAATTAAACTTTTCCAGCTTTTTGTCCACCTCCAGCACCTTACCTAATGCAAAAGAGGCATTATAAAGTGTTCCCGGTTTTAATGAACCGGAATCCGGAGTAAATTCCAGTGTTTTGTTATTAATCCAGTATGTCTTACCTTTCAGCGAAGGCGAAAAACTAAATAGTTTTTCTTTAACCTCCGAATCCATTTCAACTATTTGCTGTTCCTGGGATAGTTCAATCTTAATAGATGAATGGGAAGAAATAACACCTCCTGTATATGCGCTTACATATGGAGCAAACTCCAGGGACGGAATGATGTCCTGATTCTTTTTCCCACACGAAGAAAATGCAAAACCTACAAAAAGGCTAAGCACAACCATATAAAATACAGACGACCGTTTCATTTTATTTATTCTTAAATTTGTTTTCTATATTAATTTAATGATGTAAGGAAACAAATAATTCCATAATCCACAAATAATTTTTTATAAACTTTATTGTTTTAACATTTTGTTCCCTTATATACATAATTTCTTCTACGAATATGCCCTTATATAAAAAACAGAATGTAGAAAACTAAATAATCTATAAAAGTGAGGTGCAATTTCATTCTCTTTCCTTATTTTTGTCGGTTGTTATAATCAAAAAGTCCTATGAAAACGTTAGAAAGACTCGTCGCAGAAAAATTGTTAAGAATTAAAGCCGTGAAATTACAGCCAGCAAATCCTTTTACATGGGCATCGAGCTGGAAATCGCCAATATATTGCGACAACAGGAAGACACTCTCCTATCCTGCTATCAGGAATTTTATAAAATTGGAATTAGCACGTACAATCAGCGAAAAATACGAAGATGCCAATGCTATCGCAGGCGTTGCAACCGGAGCAATTGCACAGGGCGCTTTAGTAGCAGATATATTAGGTTTACCTTTTGTTTACATTCGTGCAACTCCTAAAGACCATGGTCTGGAAAATCTGATTGAAGGCGAATTAAAGCCTAATTCTAAAGTGGTGGTAGTTGAAGATCTTGTTTCAACCGGTGGCAGTAGCCTGAAAGCCGTAAAAGCGATTCGTAACTTTGGATGTGAAGTGTTAGGTATGGTTGCCATTTTTACACATGGATTTCCTATCGCTGAAGAACAATTTAAACAAGCCAAGGTGCCGTTAACGACACTATCTAACTACAATGCAGTTGTAGAAGAAGCTGTACGTACTAATTATATTGAAGAAGAAGACATGGCTATTTTACAAGAATGGCGCAAAGATCCGGCAAACTGGAATCCAAATGTTTAATTAAAAAAATCAACATGACAGAATATACCAGTGATATAAAAACTATTCCGTATAATGATGAATTGATCTTTTCAATGCTTTCTGATATGTCAAATCTGGAACGCATAAAAGACAAGATTCCGGAAGATCAGGTCAAACAGTTTACTTTTGACCGCGATCACTGTAGTTTTGAAATTAATCCTGTTGGAAAAATTGAGTTTCAGATCATTGATCGTGAACCGAACAAAACGATTAAGTTTGAGACAACTAATTCGCCCGTTCCAATCAATTTATGGATTCAGCTAATACAGACCGAAGAAAAAATAACAAAAATGAAAATGACATTACGGGCTGATTTGAATCCGTTTTTGAAACCAATGGTTTCTAAGCCTCTTCAGGATGCATTGGATAAAATATCCAATGTGATTGCAACATTACCCTACGAATAAGATTCAAACGTATACAATGGCACAAAAACTTTGGGAAAAAAATGTGCAGGTAGATAAAATGGTAGAACATTTCACAGTAGGAAAAGATCGTGAAATGGATCTATATTTAGCCAAATATGATATACTTGGCTCTATGGCACATATTACGATGCTCGAATCGATCGGCTTACTGACAAGTACGGAATTAAAATCTCTTTTAGCCGCATTAAAAAAAATACACCTTTTGATTGAAGAGGGTTCTTTTGTGATTGAAGAAGGCGTTGAAGATGTACATTCGCAGGTAGAACTAATGCTGACACGTGAATTGGGCGATATCGGGAAAAAGATCCATAGCGGACGTTCGCGAAACGACCAGGTATTAGTCGATCTTAAACTTTTTACCCGTTCGCAGATTCAGGATATTGTAGGCTTAGCTTCCGGTTTAATAGATGTGTTAATAGCCCAAAGTAACCAATACAAGGATGTATTAATGCCTGGTTATACACATTTACAGATCGCAATGCCTTCATCGTTCGGACTGTGGTTCGGTGCTTACGCCGAAAGCCTGACCGATGATTTGCAAATGATGTTGGCTGCCTATAAAATAACCAACCGCAACCCGTTAGGCTCTGCAGCAGGTTACGGTTCTTCATTTCCATTAAATCGAACGATGACAACCGGATTGCTCGGTTTCGAATCGATGAACTATAATGTGGTATATGCACAAATGGGACGTGGGAAAATGGAACGGACCGTGGCATTTGCTATGGCCGGAATAGCAGCTACACTTTCCAAACTGGCAATGGATGCTTGTCTGTATAATAGCCAGAACTTCGGATTTATAAAGCTACCGGATCAGTATACAACCGGCTCCAGTATCATGCCTCACAAGAAAAATCCGGATGTTTTTGAACTGACACGTGCCAAATGTAACAAACTACAAGGGTTGCCACAGCAGATTACGCTTATTACCAATAATCTTCCTTCAGGCTACTTCCGCGACCTGCAAATTATCAAGGAAGTATTCCTGCCTTCTTTTGAGGAATTAAAAGATTGTATTCAAATGGTTACACAAATGATGCATGAAGTAAAAATTAACGAACATATTTTGGATGATGAAAAATATTCGTTGCTTTTTAGCGTTGAAGAAGTAAACCGTTTGGTGCTGGAAGGTGTTCCGTTTCGTGATGCATATAAACAAGTCGGACTGGATATCGAAGCCGGAAATTTTAAAGCAGACAAAAAAGTCCGTCATACACACGAAGGAAGCATCGGAAACTTATGCAATAAGCAAATCGAAGATTTAAAAAAACAAATTATGGAAGGTTTTGCTTTTGAAAAAGTCAATCAGGCGGAAAATGCGTTATTAAATCGTATATAAGCAATATTGATGAAGCAGAAAATTCTTATTTTATTTTTTACGTTCTGTATATCCTTTGTTTCATGTGACGACCGGGATTCTCTTCTTCCGGAGAGTTATGTTTATCTCGAATTAGATTTAACATACAGGGATAAAGCATTGAGAGAGCAATTAGGATATAAAATGTATATAAACCAGGGAGCAGATTTTATAGCCGGAAAAGAATATGTTGGTTATGGTGGCGTTTTAGTTGTTCATACCATTACAGACGGACTTCACGCTTTCGATTTGGCATGTCCCAATGAAGTTTCAAAAAATATAAAAGTTGAAATAACAGACAATACCGGTTTGAATGCTACATGTCCTAAGTGTGGTACAATATATGAAGTCGGAGACCCAGGAAGTGGAGTCGCTATTAATGCAGATAAAAAATTATACCTGACTACATATCATGTTACATCAAGAGGTAACAACAAATATATTGTCAGCAACTACTAAAATCCGTAAACAGATATAATTCAATGTCATTAGTCGTTTTGACTATGGCCGATTTACGCTTCGCTCCAATTCATATAATAGAAAGTGCTACGCTGGTAATAATTATGCAAGCCTATTATTACGCTCACTAAAACGCACTTTTGCGTGACTCGGCATAATCCGAACTTGTTCGGCTTCTGCGTTCGCTATTTAAAACGTTTTTTTTTAAATCACATTTTCAAAGAAAAGTTTTATGTTTATCTGTTTGCAAAAATCAAAAAAACATATATCTTTGCACACGCAAATACGGAAAGAGTTCCGTTGGTAAAGCAAAATTTTGAGATATTGCAAAAGTAGTTCAGTTGGTAGTGCATAACCTTGCCCCAAAGATTTAGATGTAAACGCTAACCTTGGCAAGGCGGAAGTTACGAAAACTGATTTGAAATATTGCGGAAGTAGCTCAGTTGGTAGAGCATAACCTTGCCAAGGTTAGGGTCGCGGGTTCGAGTCCCGTCTTCCGCTCTTACTCTAAAAGACACTTTAGAGAAGTTTATAGACAATACCTTTCAAATCAACGGTTTGAAAGGTATTTTTTTATGTTTCACTCTCACTTGAAAGACAGCAAAATGTCATATCAAGACACGAAAAAGGTACTAAATCGGTACCTGTTTTAAAAAACAAGAAATCGGTACCGATTTCCACCATAAGTCCCTCATCTGTACTGTATTGTCCATCTGTTTGTGATGCCTTTCAGAATGAATCAAATTACCTTTGTATTTTATTAAA
>JAITVY010000111.1 GCA_031285565.1 Tannerella sp.
CAGACTGGCTTATGCGTTTTAATATCTATACAATACAAATCACCATTAGGACCACAGGAGTAAACATGCTTATCATCTACAACCGGTACGCTCCTTGATCCGGGGAACGAAACGGAGCCCGGCGAATCGTAACTGAATTTCCAGAGTTCTTCCCCTGTCTGAAGATTGAAACATCTCATCATATCTCCCGCTTCGTCATCTCTGTCAAGCAGATACACTTTGCCATCTTTGGCAACAGGTCCTCCATACCCTATACCAACGTTTACTGACCATAACACATCAGGACCTTTTTCAGTCCAACTTCTCAATAACCCTTTTTGAGAGGATTTACTATCCCTGCCGGGACCAAGAAATTGAGGCCAATCCTGCGCTTTAGTTACTGTGCAGGAATAAATAAGGAAAGTCGTAACTATTGTAAAAAGATACGTTGTTTTCATACGATATTATTTATTTTTCGCACTAAGGTCGCATGTTTTAAGTTCAAGGTTTCATGTTCAAAGTTCAATGGTTTTATTTGGAACCTGGAACTTTGAACCCGAAACTTTAAACTTTTTGGAAATCATGCTTCGTTTCATAGACTTCTTTTATATAACAAATTTATTTTAATTATCTTATGATAACATACGGCTCCGGATGAAAACGAAAAAAAGCAGGATGAAAGCGAATCAGCCAGGCTGGTAGAAATCAAACTCTTCAAGCATTTTCCATGCTGCAGCAGGATTGAAACCGCGGTTTTGCTCCGTATGGCTATCCGTGTCACGGGGATTAGCGCCTACTTCGGCATATAACTGGTTCACTCCGGCAAGCAAGGCTACTTGTACCGGTTCGTGCACATTCATAGCACGTGAGGGATTGACTACGATATTTGTTACTGCAACAATTTTAGTCAATTCCAGGGCGCTGATCTGTCCCCGGTCGTACAACGGCGTTCCTTTTACAGCTACCCGGCGCATGGCGGCCATTACACCAATATGCAGTTCCCTGGCACGAAGTATTTCCACGGTCAGTTCTTCATAGCTATGTTCCGGTCCGATCGGCTCGATACAATAATAGAGTTCCAGCCCTGCATTTTGGATGGCTCGAAGTGTTTCTTCACGATCCTTTGGATCTGCAAGTGTATCTACACCCTCCCGGAGGCGATTAATATGATAGGCTCCTGTGAAACCGGCTTCTTTTAGCTTAAAAGCAGTATCCAGGTCAAAGTCCCCTATATTGGCTACTAACTTCTGGTCTTTCCTTAAAAGAGGTTTGACGGCTTTTCCTATAGAGATAAATTTATCTTGCGGATAATCAGCCGTTGTCATCAGGAAAAAATCATCGAAATAACTTTCCTGTAACCAAGATAACTGTGAACAGATCTCGTCAGCAGTCTTTTCCCATTGGGAGTCGAGAGAATAATGAGCTGCTCCCATCGAACAAAACCGGCAATTGATCGGACAGGGTTCGGCATTGATACCAATCTGGGTAAAAACATAGCCACGGTTACCGAATTTCCGGCGGGAAAGTGCATTGGAAACCGACAGCAATTCATAAAATTCCCGGCTTTGTGTGTCGATGTTTAAAAGATCAATTATTTCGTTTTCTGACAATTCGAAGTTTCCTGATTTTATTTTTTCTAATGCTTGCATAATTTAATATTTAAAGTTCGAAGTTTCAAGTTCAATGTTCCGGGTTCAAAGTTTCAAGTTCCAAATAAAGCCATTGAACTTTGAACTTTAAACCTGGAACTTTAAACTTCTTTAATTTTATACGCCATAACAGCATTACCATGACGAACATAAAGAATACCATTATCGATTACCGGATGCGACCAATGGACGCCATCTCCTTTATTTATCCTGAATTCGCTGATGATATCAAACTTTTCGGGATTGGGTCTGACAAGAGCCAGAGTACCACGGCGCTCTTCATAACAATAGAGCATATTATCTGCAGCGATTACAGAACCTTTGCTACATCCATCCCAGGCTGTTTTATACCGGGTTTGTCCGGTATTCCAATCCAAAGCAACCCAATCACCATTGTTGTTATTGAACCAATTCGATCCATAGATAATTCCGTTGACCAGTACCATGCCTCCCGTATGTACGCTCAAGTCGTCATTTCTCCAGAGAAGTTTCACGCCAGTGGCGTCATCATTGAGTTCCAGCATGTGCGAACGCATCTCGTAAGCATTACTAATAAATAATTTGCCGTTATAGTAAAGTGGTGTATTGATACAGATCCCATCCATTCCCCGCTTAGCCACAAAATCCCAGTCTTTGAATTTCCATTCTATCTTTCCTGTTTCAGGATCAACTCCATAAACATAGTTTTCGGAGAATCCGATGATTTGTTTTATGCTATTATGAGTAATCAGCAGAGGAGATACATGCGAACAGGGGTCATTTAATGAAGTGGTAGTCCAAAGTGTTTCACCTGTTGCTGCATCAAGGGCAACCATAGTAGTTTGGTCGCCACCAGGAGTAAAAATCACTTTATTTCCGTATACTAGGGGTGATTCGGAGACTCCCCAGACGTTGGTTTTTGCTCCGAATTTGCTTCCACCGTTTACCGACCAGATCATTTTTCCATTGACAGCATTTAAACAAACGACTTCACCCGACCCGCTGATAACATATACTTTATCACCAACAACGGTTGGGGTCGTACGGGTTTCGGGATAAGATTTGTCCCAGGCAGAGCCATATGTCACACTATATATCTTTTTTCCTTCGAGGGTATAAGCAGTCAGGATTTCATTCTTTTCTTCCGTATCCATTCCGGTAACAAAAACTTTATCCCCTGAAATTACAGGACTAGAATAACCTTTTCCGGCATCCGCAATTGTCCATAAAAGCTCAGGTCCCTCCTGTACCCAGGATTTCAATAATCCTGCTTCGGGATAGACACCGTCCCGGTTAAGACCTCGCCAACCAATGTTTGATTGAGCGATACTCTTAATCGAAAAAGCAACCAGTAAAATGATCAGTAATTGATATGTTTTCATTCTATTCAAAGTTTCAAGTTCAATGTTCCGGGTTCAAAGTTAAAAATGCAGAGTTCAATGTTTTAGGTTTAAAGTTCAATATTTTATATTCAGGATTCTAAATTGTAAATCCAATATTAAGCCTGTAACTTTAAACATTGAACCTTGAACGTGGAACTATCTTATTTTGTACGCCATCAACGCATTACCATGACGGATATATAAAATACCGTTATCGATTACCGGATGTGCCCAATGAGGACCTTCGCCTTTCGTAATACGGAATTCACTGACAACATCAAACTTCTCGGGTGTCGGGTTAACAAGACCTACAGCGCCACGGCGTTCATCATAACAATACAACATCCCATCAGCAGCAATAATTGATCCTTTGCTTTTACCACCGCTCCATGCATTATCATATTTGGTTTGTCCTGTATTCCAGTCTACGGCTACCCAGTTTCCCTGCCCATTATTGATCCAGTTTGAACCGTAAATGATACCATTTACCAGCACAAAACCGCCGACATGTGTGTCCAGATCGTCATTTCTCCATAAAAGATTAACAGATGTGGCATCCTCATTCAGTTCCAGCATAAAAGAACTCATGTCATAGCCATTACAAACAAAGAT
>JAITVY010000003.1 GCA_031285565.1 Tannerella sp.
ATTCGGAGGGAATAAGGATGAGATGTGATCTTTTCATGAAGTAATAGCAAAATAGTAGCAAATTATTTGATTTTCCTATTAATGTATTGATTATTAATTATAATAAATTAGCCTTTCAAACTGAGGGTCGCGGGTTTGAGCCCCGTCTTCCGCTCTCTTTTATAATCAGGCATTTACATAACTGTAAATGCTTTTTTTATGCCCTATAGGATGTGTTTTGCTATTTATTTGCTATTTTCGCAATCTCACTTTGTCACGTTTTGACACGGTTCGTATTAAATAAATAATCGCAAAATAATCGCAAATCAATGGCATCTATTTTAACTAAATTAGACACACGTAGAGCGGATAAGAAAGGTAATTATCCGGTAAAGATTGTTATATTTAGCAATCAAACTAATGCATCGATATCATTAAACGTTTCGATTCCAGAAAAAGCATGGATTCGAAATGGAGAAGAAAGGCCGGTTAAAACCACTTACCCGGGAGCTAAAACAATAAATGACGACATACAGTCGCTGTTTATTGAGTTCAGGCATAAAGTAAATGATTTAGAACTTAAAGGGAAAGCAAAAAAAATGAAGGCGGCAGACATCAAGAGATATATATTATCTGAGAGAGCAGAAGTTGCAGATGCAGAAATTCTGTTTTCAGATTTTGCTGCTGATTTCGCCGAAGGTTGCAAAAGTTCCGGCACTAAGCGAAATTACCTACACACAATAGGGAAAATGAAAGAATATGCAGAGAATGTCAATATATCGTTTGAAGAAATAAACCTCTCCTTTCTGCGCCAGTTTGATGATTACTTATCCAAATCCGGATCAGGCGTTAATACCCGTTCTATCCACTTTAGGAATATCCGTGCTATTTTTAATCGTGCTATTGATGATGAAATTATAAATCAGGATATTTACCCGTTCAGAAAGTTTAAAATCAAAAGTAAAGAAAAGGATAAGGTAAGTCTCAATAGCCAAAAAGTAAAAATGCTTTATGAATATAATTTCAAAACCAAGTCGCTTAGTATGGCCCGTGATTACTGGATATTGTCATTTCTATTATGTGGTATTAATCCAATAGACTTATACCATCTTAAAAAGCCAGGGAAAGATAGTATCATATCATTCGAGCGAAGTAAAACAAGACATGAATCACATCATACAATAAGATTACTATTGCAACCAGAGGCAATGGAAATTATAAATAAATACAATGATTCAGAATCAGAATACCTCCTTAATTTTGAAAGTAAATACGTGAACTATGAAATATTTCGCAGCTTTCTTAGTAAGAAAATACGGGAGATCGCTAAAATAACCGGCCTAACAGGTCTCACGATGTATTGGGCTCGGTACAGTTGGGCCACTATCGCCGATGGTTTAGATATTCCGGAGAAAACCATATCGAAAGCGCTTGGACACGTCGATAAGTCTTTGGCCGGCCGCACTTATATCACATTCGACTGGTCGAAAGT
This sequence comes from Tannerella sp., assembly GCA_031285565.1. GTDB lineage: Bacteria > Bacteroidota > Bacteroidia > Bacteroidales > Tannerellaceae > Tannerella. The sequence continues at coordinate 1,472 of JAITVY010000003.1, forward strand.
AGACAAAGCCAATCGAGAGGTTATTGATCATGTATTAAAATAGGGATTTTATGTAAAAAGTTATAGAATTTTAAAGCAAACGTATAGTGTGCTATTGTCTATATACTAATTTTAACATCCCACCCTTTGTTAATCGCTATTGCAGTTTTGCAATTAATACGTCCCGGATTTCCCCCTATGCGAATAACGCCAGCATCTACCGTAGGGAGGTTGTTGAATATGCTATTTAAGTCGCTCTCGTCAAACTTTCCATTCTCTATATCGAAGTGTATAATATTAGGGATATAATCAAATTCAATTTTCCTCATATCTTTGTCGCCAACAAAATGCGTTAAAAATGGAGCCTTTTTTATATCCACCTCATAATATAAACCATCCTTATTAAAGTTTATCTTTTTCAATTCAGAAGCGTATATTTTCACCTTTTGGTAATTTGCGTTGTTATAAAAATGTTCTATATTACTCCCAGATCCATTAAGATACACCTCGTCCTTTATTCCATCTCCCCAGTCAATGATTGCAGATTTAGCCTCAATCCACAACCCGATTTTTCCAAATTTAGTGGAACTATTATCAGGGTACCCTCTTGCCTCCATCAAGGACTCATTTTTAATATCCTCAGAAGGATCTTCAACCTTATTACTACATGATAATAATAATAAAAATGACACTAAAACAATAATACTCTTTTTCATGATTGTATGTTTTATTTATAACAATAACCGCAAGGTTTTCTCCAATAACATTCAGAATCATCCTTATCGACCTTAAATACATCTCCGGAGCATCTTTGCAACCCCTTACATCTTGCTGACTTATGATAGCTTGCAGACTTATTTCCAGTACAAATATATACATCCGTATCACTTATATCATTCCAAGCATATATTCCAATTCCCACCGAACACAAAAATATAAGAAATCCAATTATTATAGGCCTCCTATATTCAATTATCAACAACCTTATTGACTTTACCGCCACAATCATGCCATTAATAGTCTTTTTTGAAAGACCTATGCAACCTCTTATTAGAAATAAAATAATTCTGAATGATTGATAAGAAATAACTATTGCAAAAAAACAGAATCCATAAGAAAAGAAGATAATTATTGGAGTCATTAAAATCATCCAAATCGCAGATCCATTGTTCGAATATAATAGATAGACATAGAAGCATATAGCCGCAATAATAGAAATAACTGAAATAGGATTTTTTTTGAACATTATAGATTCGAGATATAACGATGCCTTTTCGGCAAATTTGCCAATATCAATTTTGGATTTTATTTTTCTCTCTATAAGAAAGCAGACAAACGCATATACGCAGGTGATAGCCAACAATGTATATTTTATTAAATCATCATTTTCCCCCTCTGCGTCGCCAAATATGCGCTTCGTTAAAGCGAAGTAAATAGCCAGTATGCCTATATAAACAAGCAATACTATAAGACAAAAAAATAGTCTCGTGTCTTTTTTATCTCCCATATCTCTACCATAAATTAACACTAAAAACCCCCTTAACCAGCGCCCATCCATAAATATCATTTACGGATAGGTCGAACGGCAAATACCCATCTTCTTCATTAAATGATATGCACGTTATATACCCATCTTTTTGAGATGGCGCAAGCTTTTTTATAACAATATCCCCATCAGAGCATAAGGCATAAACCTCGCCCATTCTCACATCCTCCACGGAGTTTATTTTTTTGCAAACAAGAATATCACCGCCCCTTATAGATTTTTGCGGATTCTTCCGATTAATCATACTGTCACCTTTTGCTCGAATTGAGAAATCGTAACTTTCGACGAAAGGGATGTATAACTTTTCGCAATCTCGTTCCATCACTTGAACATCGAATCCCCCCGGCTTTCCGCAAATGCCATAAGCCATATCAACAAATGGCTTGGAATGAATAGAATGATCACTATTCACACTTTCAGTATTTAATCTTTTGCCATCTTTATCACTGTTATTTATTTTTTCAAAATAATCAATAATTATTTGTGCATTAGCAGCGGTAGGTCTTGTCTTACCACTCTTGTAGTTTCCTATCGTAGCCTCCGTTATTCGAGTTTCGGTTGCTATGCGATATGCCGTCAATTTCGATCCGTCAAATAAGTTGCTATTGATTAGATCGATAGCTTTTTTTATCAAAATCTCTTTGTTGTTTTTTTTCATACTTTAATATTTTAGTATATTTGCATTATTAATTTAAAATTCAATCACTATGGATACTATTCAGTTCATCGAAGATCAAAAGATCGCAACGCCAGCCGGAATAATACTGCTAAAATTAGCAGAAGGGCTTAAAGATAACAAGGACTTGATTGATATTGCAGAGGATATAGACAAGCACCTTTGCGCGTTTTTGGAATGCAACGACCTTGTGCTTACGACAAAATGTATCAGCAATATTCCGCCCGACTTCCGTTTGGTTTTCAGCAAAAAACATTAACTAAAGAGATCACAAGACTTATAATTGCAATTATGAAAGTTGGAATTATAAGCACATTATTCTTTTTCAACTTCTTTATTTCGAGGGCTATTTTTTCGCTCTCTATGGACATCCTTTCCCTATTCGATTCCTGCTTTTTGAATGCTTCTTCGTAAAACTTAGATCCTAATGCGATGGCAGAAGAATCGGTACTTTCAAATGTATTTTTATTAAAAACATTAAGCTTTGCATGACCATTGCTAACTAAGATATGGCAGAGTTGTATTTTTCTATCAAACAAACCCTTATCGCCAATATCTCTAATAGTTACACACCGCGCATTACTACATAATGTTTTTAAGATATCCGATATAATATCAATATCATCCCTTGTCAATTCATAATCCATATTTTCTATATAATTAATGTACACATAGCGGGAGTGTTAAATAAATATAAATACTAAAATATTTAAGTATATTAATTTGTATTACTTCAATATTGAAGTATATTTGCATTGTAATTAATCCCAAATTTGAAAACACACAAATTGAATTAATCTACAAATATAACGATTACTGATTATAAAATAAAAAATATGGCAAAAATTATTTTAAAAATCTGTGCAAAAGACACTCTCCGCGCAATGCAAATAGGAGAGGAAATTGATCTTCCAAATTCAAGAGTACGCCCGAATGCTGTTCGAGTTGCCGCATCTGAGTTAAAGGAAAAAGAGAACATGCTTTTTGAGTGTTCTGAAAAGAATACGATAACAAGCATTAAGGTAAGGAGGGTAAAGTAATGAATAAAAAGAGAGCAAAAATCAGAGATTACCCAATCACGATTTGTGGTGAAGAGGACTTCGGTAAATGGTTTGGAATAACAAGCCCTACAACTCAGGCAAAATTAAGGGCTGAGGGATTACCCTGTATGCATAATGGACATTCATTTGTTTATGAATGCGACAAGGTTATAGCGTGGATGAAAGACAAATGGACATTTGAAAAAGTAGAGATAAGATCATGAAAAAAGCAGCCCTATTCGGATTCTTCATCGCAAGTCTGATGTTGTCAGCTTGCAGCTTAGGTATATACGGATACAATATCGTGCATGCCGGAACATGTAAAGATACACCTATAATTGCATGTATTGCTGTTGGATGGTGCGGGATGTGTGTTGCATTAGTATATACGGCTTATAAGGACTACAAGCGAGGTTATTAAACACTAACTTAAAATAAAATAATCATGACAAAAGAAGAATTAATGCAGTTGCCGGTTGAGAAACTGGCAGGTAAGTTTTTTGACCTTGAAAAAGAGGTGGAAATGCTCAGATTTACGAGTAAAATCGACCACGAAAGCGCTGAAAGATATAAAGATATCATTAAATCAATCAGCATCACACCTGAAGCATTTAATAAATAATAAAATGTTAATCACTATGTCAAACAAAATTCAATTAAAAGTAGAGGAGTTGAACGGAATGACTCCCACGCAGATTGTAGAGAACCAGGTTGTGGAAAGTAAATTTGTTGCTATGTATAACGCTATCTGGGGTGTAGATAAAGGATCATCTATCTATGAAAAGGAAAAGTTTAATTTTCTGAAACTACTTCAGGAGAATCCGGATTTATCAAACTGTACAAGAATCTCTCTATATGGTTGTTTCCTTGATATGGCCGTTAATGGATTGTCGTTGGACCCTACCGGAAAACCCCACTGTTACCTTATCCCACGTAGTGTAAAATCCGGCCATAAGGATAGTAAAGGAAAAGACATACATGAAAAGAGAGCTACTGTAAATATTACCGGTTACGGCGAGCTTACGATGCGTATGCGTGCAGGACAAATTAAGTATGCTGACAATCCGGTAGTTGTTTATCAAGGAGATATTTTTAAGGCTGAATTGCAGGGAGGAAAGAAAGTTATAACATATGCAGCCTCCGTTCCTCGTAAAACGAATAAGATTATAGGCGCTTTCATTCGCATAGTCCGCTTGGATGGATCGGAAGATTATCAATGGCTACTTGAAGGCGATATTGACAGGCTTAAACATTATTCTGAAAAGAACAATTCTTACTTTGATGTAAATACAAGACAGCGTGTTCTTGGAGATGCGAATAAATTATATACATCTAATGCCGGCGGAATTGATCCGGGTTTCCTTGAAAATAAAATGATCAAACATGCCTTCGATGCCTATCCGAAAGTCCGTACCGGCAATTACACCATAATGGAAACCATGGAAGACCCCCGGAATGAAATAGATTATGGTATTGAATATGGGGAGGCGGAAGATATAACCGGTCATGCACCCGCCGGTTTCGGAGATGAAAATATAACCCCATCTACGCCACAACCGGAAACGGTTATCAATACAACTGAGGAAGACGATGATGCCGGTTTTTAAATAATCAAACACAAATACAATCATGACTACAACAAACAATTTACCAACAACAATAAACGTAAACGAGTTTACGAACATCATGCAGACAGCACCTGGCGTTCTGCAAAAAAACGAATTATCTGTATCAAAATGCAACGATGCTGGAAAAGTGTTAATTGATACAATTGAAGGCATTGGAGAAATAAACTCTGATGAACTTGATGCGGAAGTGGCAAACTACATCAATAAAGTGAAAACTACCGTTAAAAACATGAATGAACGCCGGAAGCCACTTACACAGTTGCTACAATCGGTATCAAAAACTTTCACGGCCCTAGAATCTGCTATTGATTTAAAAACATCCGGTTCTATTCCATCAAAGCTTCAGATATTCCGGGATCGGTATGCTGCAAAGAAAATAAGAGAGCAAAAAGAGCGTGAAGAAGAAGCACGTAAAGTACAGGCACTTGAAAATGAAAAGGCAAGCTATCGTGCTGATTTGATTGTATTACTTGAAAATGTTTATACGGCATTCGTCAACAAAAGCATATCATATCTACAGGGACTGTATGACCGGACAACACTCGAAAACTATAATGATTCATTTACTTCGTTGAAAAAGGAAAAAGCCGAATTTTCATGGACGGGTTATACTGCCGGCGTAAAAGATAATATAGTAACTTACTATATGAATGCAGAAGCTCGTACCGCTATAAAAAACGAAGTTGCAGCATTGAAGAAAAAGGAATTTACTGAAAGATATTCTTACGAAATCGACGAATTAAAACTATCGCTACTTGATCGGATGCCATCAAAGCGTAAAGCGCTTGAAGATGAATCTGAATTGGCAAAACAAAGTGCCGAACTGGCTGCGAAGGCTGAAGCAGAAAGGAAGCAACGTGAACAGGAAGAAGCTGCAAAGGCCGAAGCAGAAAGGAAACGTCAGGAAGAAGCTGCAAAAGTAAAAGCCGAGGCCGAAAAGCAAACATCTGAGGCACAAGCCGCATTTAATTTTATGAATCAGGTCACTCCGGACACACAAGTAAAAGCTAAAGTTCAGAAAAAAATCAAGGTGATTAATCCAAAGGGTTTTGTTGAGGTATATCAATTGTGGTTTATGAAAGAAGGCATATCCTTATCAATTGATGAGCTTGAAAAGGTACATAAGAAAATGATCACATTCTGCGAAAAAGAAGCAAACCGGGATGGTGGAGAACTTATCAAGTCTGCATTCATTGAATATGTTAATAATGTAAAAGCCAAGTAGGAATGAGTAATCCTGATACATATTACAGCCGGCCAGAGGTTAGTAATTCGGACCTTACGGAATTAAAGAACCTGCTTTATCCCTGTGTGCAATATGGGGATAAAGAAAAGGCCTTCAAATTCGGCTCCCTCCTGGATGCAATGATTACCGAGCCGGAGCGGGTAAGGTATGATAAGCGGATGGTTGATGATATTGCTTATTCCGGCGAAGATTGGGCATTGGCAGAAGAAATGAAAAAGTCTTTACGGCGTGAATCCTACCGGGATCCATTCCTGAAATATGTACTCGAAAAGGCAGAAACTCAGAAATCGTCAGTCAATAGGAATCAGACATTTGAATATAGTAGCTTCAAATATACCCTTGATACACGGTGTAAGTGGGACTGGTGGCTTCCGGATATGAAGTTCGGGGGAGACTTAAAAAGTACTGCAGCCGAAACCCAAAAACAATTTATAGAGTGTGTGGAGTTCTTTGACTGGGACCGTTCCCGCGCCTGGTATATGGATATAGAAAAAAGCGATCAGGATTTTATCTATGCTATTTCAAAAAAGAACTGTAAAGTATTCAAGCTGATGATAAAACGCGATAGTGATATCTATCGACGCGGCAAAGAGAAATATGAAGAACTCGCATTTAAATGGTGGCAATTATTTGTATAACGAAAAATAACAATCAATATGGAAAATGAAAAATTTGATTTATGGTGTCTGGTAGAATTGTTCGGGCATTAGAAAATAGCAGGGAGATGTACGGAACAAAATGTTGCAGGGGCAAATATGTCAAGGGTTGATGTACCGGAGACAACCAACCAACCTGCATTTACAAGACTTCTATCATCCGGAGCAATCTATGCTATAAATCCGGTAACAGAAGAAGTCGCTAAACGATTAGCAGAAAACTTTGAAATATCGCCAGTTTCTACATGGGAAGTAAAAAAGCTAATAGAAAAAGAAATAAAAGCTCTTCAAAGCGGTGATTCAGTTGAAGAGAATGACAACTTGCCTTGGTAAAACCAATATATCATAACTAACACTTTAAAAAAAGAAATCATGACACAAAAAGAAATCATTAAAGAATACAAAAAGTATGGATTAAACTTAGTTGAAAAAGATGGAAAATTACATCATGGTGGTAATCTCGACCTGCGCGGTACCGGTATAACTTCACTACCTGATAACTTCACGGTTGGTGGTTATCTCTACCTGGAAGGTACCGGTATAACTTCACTACCTGATAACTTAACGGTTGGTGGTTATCTCGACCTGGAAGGTACCGGTATAACTTCACTACCTGATAACTTCACGGTTGGTGGTTATCTCGACCTGCGCGGTACCGGTATAACTTCACTACCTGATAACTTAACGGTTGGTGGTAATCTCGACCTGGAAGGTACCGGTATAACTTCACTACCTGATAACTTAACGGTTGGTGGTTATCTCTACCTGGAAGGTACCGGTATAACTGATACGAGTAATGTAAACAAAAATGCATCTACTATCATCCAACAGCGTGTGCCCACTTTTTATACATGGAAGAATCGTAAATATATCAAAGCGGATGAGATATTCTCAATAGTAGTTTCTCACAAAGGAAACGTATATAAGATACGTCAGATCGGCAATACAAAAGAACGTTATTTAATTACTGATGGTAACGGTAAGTGGGCTCATGGAGATACACTACAAGAAGCAAAAAATGATTTGATCTATAAGATCAGCAATCGCGATAAAAGCTCATATAAAGATCTTACCAGCGGAAGTGTTTTGACATTTGAAAAGGCTATTGAAGCATATCGAGTAATAACCGGCGCTTGTTCATCAGGAACTCGTGGTTTTGTCGAAAGCAGACTGAAAGAGAAGAAAGAGGAGTATTCTATTCTCGAAATAGCTAAAATGACAAAGGGTGAATATGGAAACAAGAGTTTTGTTGAATTCTTTGGTTTAAATATATAGGAGATAAAATGAACCTCGACATCACTCCGCCAGACCGAATATTAAAAGAGCTTGCCGATATCGATTCATTCCTTAATATAACATGTAGTGAACAGATAGAGGAAGTTGTAATGAGGGGTAACGATTTAGCCGTCCACATATCCCGCTCCGGAAAACTACTCGCTGACGCCAAGCACCATCTCAATGTAAAGATGAAATCGGAAGTTTTTGAGACGCTTAAGAATACTGCAAAGCAAGCTGGTGCCACATCAAAAGCTATTAATAAAATAATAGATAGTTTATGCGCAGATGAACAATATCTGGTTGATTGGGCGGAAAGGATAAACAGGGCAGCCACACATCAACTAGATTGGGCAAGAAGCCTTTTAAGTAAGGCCAAAGAAGAAATGAGGCTTACACCAATGTATAACAATCCAAAATTTTAAAACAATGGAAGAAAATGTAAAAGAACAGCCGGTATATAAAATCGGCAAGGTAAAAATCAAAGGAGAACAATTAACTGTTGATTTTGTTGAAGATTTTGTCAATGCGAACTATCACAATGACATAACTAAAAGTTGTCAACAAATCGTACATAGTGATCTCAAATACGCACTCGGTTTACTTAAGCCGCATGTTGTGCAAATCTGCGAAATGCCGGAAGCCAAACATATAAATGTGGCTGATCCAAGTGATGAAGACCTGAATGAACGATTAAAGAATTATGTTGTTACCGGATACTCAAAAGGCGGTGACGGTGAATCAGCAGGTGTAACTATTATCGCTCAAAAGTTGTTGAGTACCGGAAAGGTTTTAAATCTTACTGTCCCATTCATGCAATTTGCAGATGAATCGGGAGAAGGATATCCATACGGTTCGGAATTGGAAGAAGTAATTGCCCGCTGTGACTATGAAGTGGATGCGTATCTTTTTGAGGAAAAGTGGGGCATTAAACAGGAAACATTTGATTTTGACACTCCGGTAGAATCGGATATAACCGGTACCGAAGAATTGGAACCCAAAAAGAAGAGCCGTAAAAAGAAAGAGAGTGTAGACGAAGAAAATCGTATATCTGCATAGAATCATGTTGATCACAACACAACAAACACAATACGGGGCGGTATATGCTGTTAAGTTCGACCGTTTCCGGCGGACAGTAATAGAAAAGCTTAAAACTTCTGTTACTGTCCGTGGACGGCGGTATGATCCAAAGTCCGGAATGTGGCTGATTCCAGCTACAGCCGAATCAAAAGCACAACTAGATCAACTGTCTTATTACGTAAAGCACTTCGAACCGGTTCACTGGGGAAGCGTAACACAATCTCAGGAACAAGCCGACGCTATATACCCTATTCCTGAAATGCCGACACTTGAAGCTGATCACGGACTAAAGATAAATCCTTATCCATACCAGATGCAAGGCATCGCCCGCGGATTACAATTAAAGCGGTTTATAAACGGGGATGACATGGGCCTGGGCAAAACTTTGCAAAGTATAGCAACTATAAACTTATCAAACGCATTTCCCTGTCTTGTTATTTGTCCAAATGTTGTAAAAATCAACTGGCAGCGGGAATGGTCAAAATTTACAAATAAAAAAGCGATGGTCTTGACGGATTCCGTTCGTGACAGCTGGCCTTTTTTCTGGCAAACAGGCATGAACCAGGTATTCATTGTAAACTATGAAAGCTTAAAAAAATATTTTGTCCGGCGCATAAATAAGTCCGAAAAATGGACTTTACGTGATGTGGTATTCCGGGATACAATAAATATATTTAAATCGGTCATTATAGACGAATCGCACAAAGTAAAATCGACCTCAACCCAGCAATCCAAATTCTGTAAAGGTATAGCACAAGGGAAAGAATATATCCTTATGCTTACCGGCACCCCGGTTGTCAACAAACCTAAGGACCTGGTAAGTCAATTAGGCATAATGGATCGTATGTCCGATCTTGGCGGTTGGAAATACTTTATTTCCAGGTATTGTTCCGGGCCCAATGAAGCAAGCAACCTGAAGGAATTAAACTATCAGCTTTGGAATAATTGTTTTTTCAGGAGAGAAAAAAGGGATGTTTTATCAGAACTTCCGGAAATGACACGGCAGATTCTAACCGTCGATATTGATAACCGGAAAGAGTATGATGATGCGGAACGCGACCTTGTGATGTATTTAAAGAAATACAAAGAGGCAGATGATGAAAAGATACAAAAGTCATTGAAAGGTGAAGTGATGGTCAGGATAGGCATACTCCGGGACGTTGCGGCAAGGGGCAAATTGAAATCCGCAGTTGAGTTTATAAAGGATTTTCTTGAAAATGATAAAAAGATTGTAATATTCTGCAATCTGCATGATATCGTTGACCGGTTATTGTCTGTATTCCCCAAAGCTGTATGTATAACCGGGCGTCAGAATATGCCGGAAAAACAATCCTCAATAGATTCTTTTGTAAATAATACAAATACTAAAATTGTGATTTGTTCAATCAAAGCGGCCGGCGCCGGTGTTGACGGATTACAGAAAGCCTGCAATGATGTATTGTTTATAGAGGAGCCATGGACAGCGGCAGACCGGGATCAGGCGGAAAGTCGTGTACACCGGAACGGACTAAAAGACGGTGCGACAATGTACCACATGCTCGGAAAGAGAACGATCGATCAAAAAATGTGGCGCATCATCGAAGAAAAAGCAGCTATATCCAACGCCGTCATGGGAGCTGAAGATCATGTTCAGACAAATATTGTTGATTTAATGGCAAACTTATTTAATCAGGAAGGAGATGATGAGTCATGAAAACATACGATGAGTTTTTGAAGTCTAAAATAAAGATAGCCCAAAACGCCGGATTTGAAATCAACGTAGATGATATCAATCCAAACTTGAAACCACATAACAAACTGATGGTGAAATGGCTTGTTGAAGGCGGAAAACGCGCCTGTTTTGCATCATTTGGACTACACAAGACCGTTACGCAACTGGAAGCCGTAAGGATCATATTAAGTAAAATTGGCCACGGTAGCGGATTAATTGTTTGCCCCCTTAGCGTGCGTCAGGAATTTGTTGAAGATTCAAAAAATATTTTGAAATGGGGAAATGCACCGAAGTTTATTCGTCGTGCAGAAGAAATGTCCGGAGATGGAATATACCTTACCAATTATGAAAGCATACGGGATGGTAAACTGGATCCTCGCATATTTGAAGTTGCAAGCTTGGATGAAGCGTCTGTATTACGCGGACTCGGGGGTTCTAAAACATTCCGGGAATTCATGAAGCTGTTTACCGGTGATGCAGGGCCTATGCAATGCCGGAGAGGATCCGAAAATATCAAATACCGTTTTGTAGCCACGGCCACTCCATCACCGAATGAATATATTGAACTATTGGCGTATGCTGATTTTCTCGGAGTGATGGATGTATCACAGGCAAAAACACGCTTTTTCAAACGTGATTCCACAAAAGCTGATCACCTTACATTACACGAACACAAAGAAGAGGAATTTTGGCTATGGGTTTCTTCCTGGGCGTTATTTGTAAACAAGCCGTCCGATATCACCAATAACGAAGCTGATGACGAAGGATATATCCTCCCGGAACTGGATTTGAGATGGCATGAAATACCGGCCGATCACACAACGACAAAGACAGACAGGAGCGGACAATATGTAATGTTTAAAAGTGAAGCACTTGGACTGCAACAATCAGCTGAAGAAAAGCGTGAAAGCTTACAGGCCCGGATAAATAAAATGCTTGAGCTCCGTGCTGAAAATCCGGAAGCACACCGGATAATCTGGCATGATCTGGAAGCAGAGCGGCACGCAATTGAAAAGGCGGTACCGGAAGTAAAATCAATATTCGGTTCTCAGGATTATGAAGAACGGGAAAAAAGAATACTTGATTTCTCGTATGGCAAAATTAAGGAACTTGCAGCAAAACCGGTAATTGCCGGAAGCGGATGTAATTTTCAACGGTATTGTAGCTGGGCAATCTATTTGGGTATCGGTTATAAGTTCAACGATATCATTCAATCTATTCACAGGTTACAGCGATTTCTGCAGACGAATGTTGTAAGGATAGACCTTATCTACACCGAAGTAGAAAGGAATATCCGCAGGGCGTTGGAAAGAAAATGGGATAATCATAAAAAAATGGTAGCTAAAATGACAGAAATTATAAAGAAATACGGCCTATCCCATCAGGAGATGGCACAACACTTGACACGTAAGATCGGGGTTGAAAGAATAGAAATATCCGGTGAAAACTTCATGCTTGTAAACAATGATAATGTTCCCGAACTCGCAGATAAAAAAAGATATCCGGATAACTCGGTAGGATTGATTCATACATCGGTTCCCTTTTCAACGCAATATGAATATTCACCGAACTATGCAGATTTCGGACACTCTGAAAGTAATGAAGAATTTTTCCGGCAGATGGACTATTTAACGCCCAATTGCTACAGGGTGCTTCAGCCTGGTAGATTAGCCGTAATACATGTAAAAGACAGGATTGTTCCGATGGGATTATCCGGAATGGGATGCCAGGAAACATATCCTTTCCATCTTGATTGCATAATGCATTACAAAAAACATGGCTTTGCATATATGGGCATGAAAACAATCGTTACGGATGTAGTCAGGGAAAACAATCAGACATACCGGCTTGGTTGGTCAGAACAATGCAAAGACGGAACAAAAATGGGTGTAGGTATGCCGGAGTACCTTCTTTATTTCAGGAAGCCGCAAACCGACCGGACAAATGCGTACGCAGATATACCGGTTTTCAAAACAAAGAAAGACTGGAATAAAGAAAACAGGGAATGGATAAACGAATCCGGATACTCCCGTGCCCGTTGGCAATTTGACGCTGCCGGTTTTACAAGAAGTTCCGGAGACCGGCCACTTACACCTAAAGAAATTGAATTTCTTTCAAAAGCAGAAGCAAAAGAAATATTCCAGTGGTTTAAAAACTATTCACTGAACGACATATTCGATTTTGAATATATTGTTAAAGTCGCCGAAACACTTGAAATGAAAGGTAAGCTACCCTCCGGATTTATGTTGCTGCAACCCCAGAGCTGGAGCGATGAGGTATGGACTGATGTGACGCGAATGTTGACACTCAATAGTACCCAATGGAGCAAAGGCAAGGAAATGCATCTCTGCCCCTTGCAATTCGATATAGTTGACCGGGTAATCGAACAATTAAGTAATCCGGGGGATATTGTACTGGATCCTTTTGGCGGCCTTATGACCGTTCCTTACAGGGCTATTTTAAAGGGGCGTAAGGGCATAGGAATAGAACTCAATTCGCAATACTTTTTTGACGGCGCAACATACTGCAAGGCGGCTGAACAAAATGTATCCATACCATCACTATTTGATATAGCATAAAAAATTACAATCAATAAAAATTAGACATCATGGCAAAATTTACAATTTCAAAAAACGAACTTTTTAATCAGCTGAAACTGGCTGGTAAGATTATTTCATCAAAACCGGCAAATCCGATTATGTCATCTTTTCTTTTTGAGGTAAAACATGGAAAATTATATATATCAGCAGCCGACATCTTAGGAAGGATTAATCTGTATTCTGAATGTATAACCGGTGATGATGTGTGTGTTTGTATAGAATCTTCTATGATAATGAATGCATTGAAAGAACTGCCTGAACAACCGGTAACAATTGAAATAAATAGGGACACATTAGGGATTATGGTCCAATATAACGGCGGCAAATTTGAAATGATAGGCCAGAAGCCGGAGCTATTTCCCGTACCAAAAGAAATAACAGATCCGGAAACATTTGAAATATCATTATCTAAATTTATTGAAGGAATAAACGCAGTTCTTTTTTGTGCTGCAAATGATGAGTTGCATCCATCCATGAATGGTGTATACATTGAGATTACGGATGAAGGAATAAATTTTATTGCTACTGATGGCTCCCGGATGGGAATCTTTAAATATGCAACCACAGGTCTTTCCAGACAATCCTTTATCCTTCCGGTAAAAACTGCAACTATTTTGAAATCTATTCTGACAAATGACGAAAGTAGCATATTGATAAGTTCAGGAAGTAATAATGTGTCATTCAAAATTAATGATATTGAGATCATCTCCGTACTACAGGAAGGTAGATTTCCGAATTATCGCGCCGTGATACCGGTAGATAACCATATAAATGCAACGGTTAACACAACCTCATTAAAATCCGCTACATCCCGTGTAGGTATATTTGCAAGTCAATCCAGCAACCTTGTTGTTTTTGACTTTAAAGACGAAGTGATAGAAGCGTCTGCAAAAGACCTTGATTATAGTACCAGTGCCAAAGAAATATTAAATAGTATTGTTTACTCCGGGGCAGATATAAGCATAGGATTTAAGAGTACGCATATACATGAAATACTATCCCATATCACAAGTGAAAACTGCCTGTTGCTCATGTCTGAACCATTCAGGGTGACGCTTATTAAACCAGAGGAAGTTTCTGATGGTTGCGAAATAACCTATTTACAAATGCCGATGACTGTTAATTGATCAGATATGAAAAATAGTTATTTGACAATTACGGATCAGTTCTGCGGTGCCGGAGGATCATCTCAGGGAGCCCGGAAGCTTTCGCGTAAAATGGGTGGAGGCTTAGAAATAAAGCTTGCTATGAATCATTGGAAGCTTGCAATTGAAACCCATAACACAAACTTTCCGGAAGCCGATCATGATTGTGCAGATGTACAAGCTGTTGATCCGAGAAGATATCAAAGCACAGATATTCTTATTACATCCCCTGAATGTACCAACCACTCATTAGCCAAAGGGGTAAAAAGAAAATATCAGCAGACACAAACCCTTTTCGGGGATTTAACAATTGACCCGTCGGCAGAAAGGTCTCGTGCTACCATGTGGGATGTTCCCCGGTTTGCTGAAATACACAATTATAATCTTATAATAGTCGAAAATGTGGTTGAGGCCCGACAATGGATAATGTGGGATGCATGGTTACATGCTATGCACAACCTTGGATATCTTCACAAATGCATATACCTGAATTCCATGCATGCACTTCCTACGCCACAAAGCAGGGACCGGATGTATGTTGTATTCTGGAAAAAAGGAAATAAGACCCCTGACCTTGAATTCCGTCCGAAAGCATATTGTCAATGTTGTAGTAAGGAAATAGAATCTATCCAATCATGGAAGGATCACCGGAAAAAATATGGTAAATACCGGACCCAATATGTTTATTGTTGCCCTATGTGTAGTAATATAGTTGAGCCTTATTATTATGCCGCATTCAATATTATTGATTGGTCAATCCCCGGAAAACGGATTGGTGATCGTAAAAAACCACTGGCAGCAAATACAATGAAACGGATTGAATATGGACTAAAGCGTCATGAAGATTCAAGTTTTATAATTTACACAGACCATTCAAGTCTATTAGACCGCTCTTCCGGAATAAGTGGCTCAATGTATACACAAGCTACAAGACAGGTTGCAGCTCTGGTTACTAAGGGAAGCTATGGGGGAGACATTTTACCTTTAAGTGATCCATTTATTACTATTAACCGTGGACAATCAAAAACAAGGAATATAGATGATCCATTAAGCACATTAACATCAAATATAACGAATGGGGTCGTATCAACAGAGGCCGTTAATGCATTTTTGAGTTATTACTACGGGAAATCACAATCATCAGGCATTTATAATGCTGTTAATACCGTACCTACAAAAGACCGTATAGCACTTGTAATGACATCTCCTGATAACATAGATATTAATGATTGTACTTACAGGATGATTCTACCGAAAGAAGTTCAGGCGGCAATGGCTTTTGAAAAAGACTATATTGTATGTGGGAGCGGAAAAGATAAAGTCCGGCAATTAGGAAATGCTGTTACCCCTCCGGCTATGGAGTGGTTACTCGAAAGAGGTATAGAAACATTTAATTAAAAAAAACTATGGGAAACGAACAATCATATAAAGGTTTTACAATTCGCTATGCTATTATCATAGACGGTAAGAATGCATATGCTGGACTTGTAGCCAACAAGAAGGGGATTAAAATAGAATCACCGGAATTGTATAAAAATAACTATGCGGCTATTTGTCGTGTAATTGACGGATTCAATATTGCTTGATTATGGCAAAGGAAGCGTTCTATTTTCCGCATGATTGCAATGCTCGTAATGATGAAAAACTTATCTCTGTACGAATGAAGTATGGAGCACAAGGATATGGCGTTTATTTTATGATATTAGAGCGGCTAATGGAGAGTACAGATCACATTCTTGTCAAAGATTATAACGTGATAGCCTTTGATGTGCGTGTCGACAGCTCCATAGTGAAAGAAATTGTTGAAAATTTTGGGTTATTTGTCTTTGCCGAAGATGGTAAGTACTTCTACTCCGAGAGTTTCAATCGTCGCCTAAAGCCATTCGATAATCTGCGCGAACAAAGACGTCAGGCAGGAATAAAATCAGCTGAAAAAAGAGCAGAATTGAGCAACCGTTCAACGACCGTTCAACGACCGTTGGCAGAAAATCCAACAAAGGAGAGTAAAGTAAAGAATAGTAAAGAAAAAAAAGAAAAACTACCTAAAGGTAGTGAAAAGAAAAGTGATTTAGGGAAACCGGAGGCTGAAGTAAAAAAAGCCGAACAGGCAAATAAACTTGCCGCAGCTAAAGCTGCTACTAAAAAACGACAAGAAGATTTTTACAATTCTTTGATTCCTTATGTCGAAAGATATGGCCCGGAGATGGTTCGTAACTTTTTTGACTATTGGTCAGAAATGAACAAATCAGAAACTAAAATGAAATTTGAGTTAAACAAAACCTGGGAAGTAGCTAAAAGACTTGCGACCTGGGCTAAAAATAATTTCGATCATGAACGAAGAAATCCAAATATTAGCAACAATCGATCAAACAAGGGGGGTATTGCCACCCGAACTAATGCCCAGGACGCCAGAACAAGCCTTGAGCATCTTGGGGAGTTGTGCGATGCCATACTACAACAGCCTTCATCCCCTGAAACTTGAAGATATAGAGAAATCTCCTTCATGTTCCATTGCCGTAATGCGGAGGGAATTTGGAATCATGAAAGTTCAGGCCTTTGTCGGAAAGATGATAATTGATGTGGCAATGTTTTTTAACGTTGGAAAAATGATCAATGAGGTCCAGGTGGCAAGTGTGGCAAATTTGATCATAGAGGAATATTATTTTCTTAAACCGGATGACTTTAAGCTTTGCTTTAATCGTGCAAAGAAAGGAAAATACGGAAAGGTTTATGACCGGATCGATGGGCAGGTGATATTTGATTGGTTAAATACTTATGTTGAAGAAAGGATGATGTTTTTCGACGATGAAGGAATGCTTAATCATGACAAAAATAAGCATGGTAAAGGTATAACTAATACTATTGAGGACCTATGCACAACATGTCCGGAACATTTGAAGCTATTCAAAACGATTAAAGAATGACACTCTATATGATAGACACAAAGAAGATAATGTCAATGTTGCAAAAATCCCAAATGCTTGCGGAAATATACAATTGTAAATTAAATCTGGGCTTCTCAGGTGGAAAAGATAGTGTTGTTTTAAAATACTTTGCAGACTACCATAACATTGATTATGTCGCGAATTTCAATAACACACAAATTGAGCAATACAAGGGGATGCTTAAATTTATCAAGACAAACTACCCAGATGTAATAATCATTCATCCGGAAAAGAAAAATAGTTTCTTTGAGTTGATGAAAAAGAAAGGAATTCCATCATTATTTCGTCGATGGTGTTGTGAATCTCTAAAACACAGTAATCCAAAACTTTCAGAATACAAAGTAAATGTCATGGGAGTTCGGGGAGAGGAAAGTATAGCGAGATTTGAACGTGGAGAAATATCCGTATTTGGAAAATCAAAACGATCAGAAAGAAAACTTGATGCACTAAAGAAAACATTTGAAAGTAATGATAGCATAATTAAATGCGAAGGCAGAAAAGATAAAGTAAATATATATCCAATTTTCGATTTAACAGAAAAAGAAGTATATGAGATAATAAAGGTTGAGAACTTAACTATACCTGATATTTACTATAGTGGATGTGGAAGATTAGGATGTGCCTTTTGTCCATTTGCATCACCTTCAGAAAACTACCAAACAATCAAATCAAATCCTTCTATCGCCAAGATGTGGATAAGAATTCTTTCAAATGAATATTTTCTGAAAAAGCGTCAGCGAAATGTAATCGGAAAAACAGACGGAACCGGACTATTTTTCTTGTATATAAACAAAATGATGATGTATAAAAAAACATTCAATAAGGGATTGATGTATCTAAACGAAAAAGATATGTATGGGAAAACTGGCCTTGAATTGTTTGAGGAATATTTAAAAGAACATAATGTAATATGAAAATAGGACTTATTGACATAGACGGACATAATTTCTCGAATATTGCATTGATGAAAATATCAACCTATCACAAAAAGCAAGGTCATAGGGTTGAATGGGTAAATTATTTTGAAGAATATGACAAAGTGTATATGTCAAAAATATTTACTTTTTCGCCGGAACCGGAATTTCATATACGGTCAAAGGAGATCATAAAAGGAGGTACCGGATATGATGTAAGATCGTGGCTTCCGGATTGTATCGAAAATTCCTCCCCTGATTATTCTATTTATCCGGAATGTGATTACTCTGTTGTATTCTTTTCGCGGGGATGTATTCGCAATTGCCCATTTTGCATTGTAATAAAAAAAGAAGGATATATAAAACCGGTTCGAATAATCAGCCTAAATACAACCGGAAAGCATATAGAGGTATTGGATAATAATTTCTTTGCAAACCCATTGTGGAGGGACGCAGTTGAATTTTTGAATGAAACAAATCAATATGTAAACCTACATGGAGTGGATGTTAGAATAATGAACAGAGAGCAGGCTATTGCTTTAAACTCAATGAAACTAAAAGGATCATCAATTCATATAGCTTGGGATAATCCGAAAGATAATATCGTACCCCAATTAAATGAGATGCTCAAATACGTTAAGAGATATAAGATAACATGTTATGTCTTAATCGGATATTGGAGCACTCCAGAGCAGGATTATGAACGAGTGATGAAATTAAAAGAGTTGGGAATTAATCCGTTCGTTCAGCCATATCGTGACTTTGAAAATAAAAGAATCCCAACGGATTACGAACGCAAATTTGCGAGATGGGTAAACAAAAAGGAATTATTTAATTCATGCACATGGAAAGAATATGATTCCTCAATTCGGAAGATTAATCAGGAAGACAAGAGACAATTACAATTATTCAAATAAAACAAACGACTATGAAAAAAGTATTAACAATCAAAGTAGAAGTGGATGTGGAGCATCCCGAAAGACAAGAATGGAGCATACAAAATCATTTTGTTGAGAACGAAATGGATGATGCTATATCACAGATTTTAGATTTTACAAATCGAAAATATAGAAATTGTTCAGGAGTATCTGCAAGTGGAGCAACAAAATATACTGTCTCTGTAAAAAATATTAAATCATGAAAGTACTATCAGTCAAACAGCCCTGGGCATATCTATTGTGCGCCAGAATAAAGCCAATTGAGAACCGGACATGGAAGCTTCCGGAGAAGTATAAAGGAGAAAGAGTTTTGATTCATGCGAGCGGATCGGGAGGCTCTAAATTTAATATAAACCTTACAGATGATCAGATGGAGGCTGCTTTTAGATCTATATCTGAAGAATGTTTATTAAATACAATGAGTTTTGGCGCTATCATTGGATCAGTAGTATTTACCGATTGTGTACAAAATCACACATCGATATGGGCAGAGAAAGATTGTTACAATTGGGTAGTTGAAGATGTTGAGTTATTTGAAAAGCCTATTTTAAATGTGAAGGGAAAATTGTCTTTTTGGGACTATCCTTCAGTCAAAGGCAGATGTCCTGAATTTCAAGCTTTCGGTGCAAGATATCCAGACGCAAGATGTATTGCTGGTTACCTGTGGGATATGGATAGTGATGATGGCAACGGAAATTTTACCATTGTTGGAGATGTTCCATGTCCATTTTGCAACACTAATGAATGGCTTGAAAATGAATGGTTCCTTCATGGCGGAATAACAGTGGAAAGCGGGATAGAGTACATCAATCAGTTAATTGATATGTTTGGTAAAAAGATACAATAATCCTGTAAAATTATATACTTAAAAATACAACTTTAGCACAAAATTATATAGTCATGAGTTTAGGAACACCACAACATATTCAATACCTGCAATTCGTAGATTGCAGAAAGAGAACAAAGAAATCCGTCAAGGATAGATAGGGCCATCATCCTATGCCGGAAAATGTAGATGATTTGGTATACTTCATGCTTGATAATAGTAGTATAACAGAGCACGACAATGAAAGATCGTTTCAAAAGGTATGCAATGCTGTAATGCTAATTTGCAAACAATTATGCCCCGGACAGTGGTGTACGAGAAGTCATTGCAAAAATTACGGAATACGATACGCATACCATTGTCAGAAAACAAGACCTTCCGTCTGTAAAGAGTATAAGAAATACATTGAAAAGAAAAAGGAGAGGGAAAATAAGTCATGACTGAACAAACCTGCATAACCTGTTCCCGTAAAACAGTATCCGTTATCAAAACAGATGCCGGGCCGATATGCTATAACTGTTATGCCGATAAAAAGAATCCACCAAAAACAAAACATAAACGCGATAACCCGGAGGCACGTATGCAGGAAGAGTTCTTCAATAACATACCGTTGTTTTTTCCTAAGCTTCCGGACAAGCTTCTTTATGCAGTTCCGAATGGAGGAAGCAGAAATAAGATTGAAGCGGCCAATCTAAAACGTCAAGGAGTAAAGGCCGGAGTCTCGGATGTCATTCTTCAGATACCGAAGAAAGGATACGCAAGTTTATGTATGGAATTCAAAACGCCAAAAGGTAAGCAATCGGATGAGCAGAAAGAATATCAACGCCAGGTAGAGATGGTTGGAAATAAATATGTCATTGTCCGATCCGTTAGTCAGGCAATAAAAGTCATGAAGGAGTATTTGGAGTAAAATAGTATAACACATAAAATAATTAAATATGGAACTTATTGAATTTATATTTTCGAGCTTTTGGGTATTTGTAGGGTTTGCAATTCTATTATCCATTGTAATGAGTTCAATTGTAGCTATTGTAGAGTGTATTTGCAGACCTTTTAAATTAAAGAGTCTTAATAAATTGATTAATAAAATTGAAGAAAAAAAATCATGAACAGAGAGATTTTATTTAGAGCTAAAGCGCTCGATAGTGGTAAATGGAAAATCGGATCACTCGTTACAAGAAAGTATGGTCGTAGCCCGAAGATATATTTAGAAATACCAGGCCAACGAGGAGTCAATTATGATGATGTAGATGCAAATACGGTAGGCCAATTCACCGGATTAAATGACAAAAACGGAGTGAAGATATTTGAGGGGGATATTGTATCCATAAAGATGTTAGATGTAGATAGGTGTGGACGATTTATGCTCAAAACAAACCTTCCAAATAGCCTCAATGCAAGGGTAGAATACTCCTGTAGGCACGGTAAATACAAATTGTTATTTGTGGAAAATGCAGCCGGACTGATATCATGTGATATTGGATATAGCGGAGAAGAATTTGAGGTAGTGGGTAATATTTACGATAATCAAGAACTTTTAAAATGAAAATAATCATGGCAGCAAAATTAGACTTATTACTACAATCCGTAGAGGATGTCATCGGTAAATCATTCGATGAAATTAAAGGCAGAAAGAGAAATGAGGAATTTGTATTCGCGAGAAAAACAATTGTGTATTACATGCAACAAGACAAATACATCGATGGACTTATCGCGAATGTAGTCGGACTAAGTCGGTCGAATGTCTCAGGTATGCGGGCTACGCACGATGACGATTATCGGTTTAATCCGAAGTATAGGCAAATTTTTGATGATATAACAGAACTTTACTTTGAAAAATTAAAACAGTCATGCTCGTAACGTCATACCTATACTTTGGAAATTCCAAACATTATTACCTATTTGAGTCACAAATAAATTTTATAAATAGAACTTATGAATACTTTGAAATTAATAGCCAAAGGGCTTAAGCAAGACCTATTAGAAATCAATGGGCATTTAGCAAAAAAATATGTATTATGGCGTCAATCATTACGATTAAAGTTGGCCATGTCGCTTGCTGATATGAAACAGCGTGCCACAAACAAGCGATATTATATTATGACTATGGAAGTACCCAAAGGGGAAAAACTTGTATCCATAAACCGGGATGATCTAAATAGGCTAAAACGTAAAAAATGGTTACCGAAAAATTTCTCCCATCTTGACCTCGAGCGGGAATCCTGGTATCAAACAGACCTCAAGCGTAACAACTCTCTCACTAAGGAGGAACAAGCAAAAGCGATGAAGAGATATCGGAAATATTTAAAGAAGCAAATAAATTTAAAATAACAAAATTCGGTATACGAAGATGACTTAAAAAGAACTCTCATTAGTATAGGTCCGTGTCAGGCTTTTTGATGCGGACCTATCAATAAGATGTGGCATATCCCATTCAAGATAATCCACAAACAATCCGATCATACGAGTAATAAGATCATCATCATGATGCCCCTCTTTAGCCCCATAAGAACCATCCTTTTTCCTTTCATATACACGGGCCTGATTAAGCGTATTGTGGCTTCGTTCAATATAAGCGCGTTCACGAAGCACGGCTACGTAATTTGAAATAATAGCCGGCTTTGTTCTCTTATTCGTATGAAACCCATACCTCACCGGAATGCTGGCTTTTACCTTATCAGATTCCGTACGTCCATAAAGATTTCCATAGTAATCCGAGATCGTTTCAAAGATAAACTCTGACTCATCCTCTTTCTTGTAATCAGAATCAAACGTATTACTCTCAATAATGAGAAGTGCATTGTTATAGAAGATGGCTATCTGAACCGCAATCCAAACCGCAATGTCCTTATCGATATGCCCTCTCCACTCCGCTACAACCTCCGTTTTTCCGCCGAAAATCCGCCAGTACCTGTCCAGTACAGTTATAACTCCCCAGTCAGCCCCATTAGAAACGCCCTTTGCTGGGTCATATATCACAAAATAGCGATTGGCTACCTCAATATCCTTATCCGGAAACTTCCATACAACAAGCCGGTTGTTAAGTTTTTGCTCTCTCACTTTCGGATCGGCGGTTGGAGAATTGGCGATATTCAGCAAGTCAGGTTCAGGGATAAATCGAACCCCCTCCGTAAGAGATCTTAATGATTGTCCGGCAAGTTTTGCAGAGGCCGCATTTCCATTCGCGTCCATAACACCGACCGCCTCTACCGGATAATTACATCCAGCCCTCAATGCTTCGATATCCTCCGCTCGGAATGTAATTTCTCCACTATGCTTAAATGCCTCAATCCAGTCAGAAGGAAACTCCTTCGGCATATCTTCCTGAAGTTCCGCCTTTTTGTAACGATACCAATTTAAATGTTCAAGTGTCACACCCTCATTGTTACGAAAGAGATTAAGCTCATACTCGTTCATTCCTTTAACAAAATCCTCAATGCCCCCCTCAAATCTTCTTCCACTGTGTTCATAATAGTATCCATTAAAGGGAGCCGAGTATAAATTGCCAATCTCAAACCACGACACAAAAACAAATTCAAATGGAGATAACCCAGCCTCTGCCCGCACACACTCACTATGAAAGAAATCTCCAACCCCATTAGCAGTAGATTCATAAACAATCATTGTATATGGAATAAGAGGAATAGAAGATGCAATAGAAGTAACAAGCTTACGCGCATTCGTATTCTCTGTCTTTGGATAATAGGCCACTTCCGAAAAGTGAGCCATTTTCACATCCTGAGAACGTACAGACTCCGGCTCCACTGCAGAGCCTACTGTGATTTTACATCCTCTCTCGGGCACAAACTTTATATTCTGTGTCTGCTTATACGGACTAACTGTATGCGAAACCCCATCAATTGGAATCATCTCATCTGCGCACATCTCATACATCGCTCTTACGTTCTTGGCCGCATCCATCAAATGCGCACAGATAACGCTATTCCAATTCCTCTTATGGATAATCTGAATCCAGAACATAAACATTTGTGTCAGAGTAGATCCTCCCCATTGTCTGGCCTTCACGAGAATAACCCGAATGGGCACTTTCTCTAAAAACATAACCATCAACACAGAAAGCAACTTCCTTTGTCCCTTATTTAAAACAAATGGAATCAGCTCGCTCGACTCCTTATCCATAATAGTCTCACAAGAATATGCGAAATATTCAAAGTCGTATTCCATACGGAGCTCACAAAAGGCCAACCATGCGTCATCAATAGACTCTAAAGAATAATCAACATCTTCATATCTTTTTGAAGCCTCCTTTAGTATCGCCTTAAAACTACCAGCCTCATCAAGAGCAATGACCGAAGGAATATCTTTCATTTGGATGGGAAGCCACATATCCCCGATTGGAGAATCCGGAAGGGACAATAAAAATCTATCCCCGTAGCAACCCAGACCAGTGGCCGGATTATACGGGGACTCCAGAGCCTTATTCCTCTCCTTGTTCGTTTTTATAAATCCCTTAACATCCATTCATTTCAAAATTCCCTTAAACTTCAACACAACATAAACCACACCGACAATCAAGGAAAACAGTGCAAACCCGAACGCCCATCCGCCGATTTCCTGTTTGAAGCTCTGCCATTTCGACAATTCTTTTTCAACATACAAGGTTTCCGTCCTCAAAACATCTTTCGTTATAATAACGCTGTCGGACGGTGCATAAACAGTATCACGTTCAACAATTACGTCGGCATACAGATTATTTAAACTATCAACCATAAGGGACATCTTCGCGTTTTTCGACGTCTCGATGGTCAATCGGGAAAGCAACACCAAACCATCACGAGAACACTCCAATGCTGCCGACGCCAACGCTTTTTCAATCGGCAGTGCAATCGGCGTATAGGTTCTTATATATTCCGCCTTTACATCATTATGTAATACAGTAGCTGGCTTACAGTTAGTGAGAAAAAAAAAGACCGTCAAGAGTAGGAGATTCTTCATTGCTATATTTTATGTCATTTAACCTATTGAGCCATCCCTTTTTGAATTTCAAATTCGCCGGCCTATTTATGCATATTTCGTCTATAAACTTAATCCGGTCGGATTTTATCAGATCAAACAAGTCCTTCTGGTTGGGGTGAGAATTTAAGGCACTCAGCGTAACAGGCCCCACGATTCCGTCAGCCTTTACTCCTAACAATCTTTGCGGTCTTTTAATTCCGTGAATACCTGATGCCCAAGCCCAATCGACCAAAATATTTGCGATTGATTGATTTTTTATCTGATCAGCCTTCCACTTATCCCAGTAATGAGGCTTTAATACCCGACTTACAACATCGTCTTTTGTGAGCATCTTTAAATCGTCAACATCAATATCCCCATCACCATCTATATCGTACCCGACCGATTTCCATGTAGAGATTGTCACACCCATATTCGTGGCCCCTCCGGCGTCGTCCGGATCGTTTACGAAACCACCTTCCCACTTCAATATAAAAGGACTTAAAAACAACACATTTGCCATCTTATCTCATTTTTGTATTTTCATATTCTTTTGCAATTTCACTCTCTAAAAATTCAATTATCGTATCCTGTCCACATATTCCGGCAAGCGAAAAAGTATATTGCCGAAATTTTGTGCGCCCATACATTCCCGTGTCTACATCCTTATGATTACCCTCCTTTATAAGTAGACCTTTAGATGCTATGAAATTCCTGCCATCATTGGAATAATGTGTAATTACGATAGGGTTTTTATCAGACGCTTTCTTTATCCCATAAATAGTAGCCCTTATCAAAATACGCTCCATCATCTTTACATCTTGTGTTCCATAGAGTAGGGGGCGCGTCGTAAACGATATATGCGCATCGCCCTCCTCCTTGGAGAAATCAAGGAGATTAGTTCCTGCAACAACCTTCAGATCAGGAAACGAATTTTGAACAACATGTTCAATTTTTTCTGTTGTCGTATAAAATGACATATCATCAAAAGCAAGAATCCAATTATAGTCTTTCGAATTGTTCATTACGACAAGCTCGTTCTTGTAGTTGTTGTAGAGCATTCCTGTAAGACCTTTTAGGTATGCCATAAAAGATTCTACTCCATAGTTCAGCCAAACACCATTCGTTTCAGGAGAGGTCTGGAAATTTAATTTTACCGGCGCCTCTTCAATGGCTCTGCTTAAAAAATCAACCCTTGTTCCATTTATAATACATAATCCCCTTGCAATAGCAAAAATTACGCCTGCAGGAGTTTGGCAAATAACATCGGAGACCGGCGCCTCGAGGGATGCTGGTTGAATAATCACAGAGTAAGCAATATCCCCGTCCCCGACTTTCAACGAATACACTCCTTCTGTCGTAAACACATAAAGCGGATAAGTGCCGTAATTCCAATTAGCTACGTTCATCACATTCGATCCTAAAGCCAATATCCTCCCGTTTCCAACAGTAAGGATGTTGTCATTAGTCATCCTTAAAGGATTATTAGTCTCGGAAACCTGTAGCTCATTAGGGGATTTGTATGAAAATCCACCAGGCAAACCAATATCCTGAACCTGATCGCCAAAATGCAAGTAGATAGGCCTGAGGTCGTCGTTTATAAAATATGCTATATTTAAAAACTCGTGTTCAATCAAATCAAACGATCCTACTCTTTCGATAACTCCACTTTGATATTTTAAATAAAATACCATTTTTTTTGCATCAATATCCGGATACGATATCATTGCAGAATGAACTAAATTCAAATCTTCGGTCAATACATAAGAAGAATAAACCTTTCCTTGAGAACTACCCCTTTCTATATCCACTTCAATTATCACCTCTGTCCCGGCCGGTATGTCAGGCTGATGTCCGATAACATACGCAGGGAATCCGTTATATGTCCAATCCGGAGAAGACTTGTCCCATCCGAAAAAGGGCCTAATAAAGCCATTAAAATATGTAGTCTTTATGTCTGCTAAATGAAGCCTTCTGTTGTAAGTATAAGATTTTTTTGCTCCTATTTTATGAGCCGAACGCGTATCATCTTCTAATTGTCTCTTGTGGACAAGATTTACAATATTTTTTATGGTATCCGAATCGGTCTTTTCCGGAAATGGAGTATAATTTCCACCCGTAGTTTCTCCCAGGTCAATACTTTTTACAAGATAGAATGATGCCATTTCCGTGACATTCTTCATCATATCACCGGGAAAAGCCTCTATCAGGCGGATCTCTTTTCCTACATAATCACTGGCTCCATCATCCTCCACTATAAGACGGGTATTAATATTATCAATAGTACTTATACCAACATAGGGAGAAATAAATATATCAATGCCTTTTATTAGCCCTTCATAGGCAGATAAGGAGGAAAGATCGTACTTCATGCCTGGGATAAATCCTTTTTGAAATAATAATGATTTAGAAGAATCAAAGTTGTCTATACTTACATAAGTTCCCGTCAGTTTTGTTCTGCCGAATATTCCAACGGAATAAATCTTACCGGTACCGTATTTGATATTAACCCTTAATAAGTCAAGGATGTCAGAAGCCGGCATAACAAGGATAGGAGGTGACAATTTTACATTCGTATCATCATATAACCTATAAGCATAACGAATAAAGAAAGAATCAAAAAATATTCCCCCGAATTCACCACTGTTTTTATTGTAAGAAGAGGATCCAAGATAATCCGAAGTAAGCCATCCCCTTGCACCGTTTATAACAGCCTGTGTATTTTCTGTAAATTGCTCAAGCGTCAATTCGCTATTTATAGCCCCTTCAAAATAATCACTATAACTAATGCCCCTTCTGAGCTCGCCACTCGTTGCGTTTGTATAAATCTCCCGCTCTTCATAACAATTCCACTCAATAGGAATTAAATCCGGAAGTTCGCCATACCAAACATAATCTCCATTTCTAAACAGGGCATAATATATAGTGTCATCGGTGATAAAAATAAGCATATTGCCGTTTTGCTCAACTGAATTTATTACACCCTCAATATCAAGTTTCAACTCCTTTACCTCGCCGCAATCCAAAACATTTATATTCCAGAAAACGTCCGAAGAATTATTTTCCGTATCATTTATTACGCCTATCCAGTGCTCCCAGTCCTCATTTTTATGAATAAAGTAAATATCGTATTCACTACACAACTCCCGTTCTGCTACATGTGGGGCTACCGGATGTAGTGCACCACCCTTTCTCCTTAAGTTTACAAGAGAATACATATCGCCATCCTCATATATGGATGTTGTTGTTATCCCTTTTAATTCTGTTTGAGCTCGTTTCATGATATTTTATTTATTAATCAAAACAATTCCTTTAGATTCACAAACAGTAAAGGAATCAAATTAACAGCTGCCCTATCCCTTGTAATAAATAGGTTTTGCCGACCTAACGCCGACCAGTTTGCAATATCATCGCGAGGTACATCATACATCAATTGTCCATACCCCGTGTTGCCAACAGGGCCGCTATTGTATAATAAATTAGATTGATATGTATTTATCACGGTAGTAACGAAATTTTCTGAAGTAGCCCCATCATAATCTTTGTAATTATACCACTGCTTAACGCCGGAAAATCCTGACGTAGTTGGTTGCAGCCCGCTATCGCGCATCTCGCAATATGAGTATATATTATTATATGTATCATCGTATATGACATTTTCTATAGTATAACCAAAAGAAAATGTATCTGCCCAATTTAATAGGGGATCCACTATTTCATCTACAATCCTATCAAGATGAGACCGGAACTTTCTTGCCTCTGCTAATGTAGGTATAAAGAAGGTTTCGGTAATAATATTTGGCAATTCCCAAGAGCGAATATAATCTATATAAGGACTTCCAGTTACGCCATTCCGATCTATATAACCGACAAGATTGTTATAGTATTCGTCCGTCAATTGCTTTCCGCTAATAGCACTATCATCAACAAACATTCTAACCAAAAACTCATCCTTAATACCATTTAAGGCGCCAGGATATTGATTGTATGGGGGAGCATAAGGGGGGATAAACATATTTGGATAAAA
Organism: Tannerella sp.; assembly: GCA_031285565.1. GTDB lineage: Bacteria > Bacteroidota > Bacteroidia > Bacteroidales > Tannerellaceae > Tannerella. The sequence continues at coordinate 30,660 of JAITVY010000003.1, forward strand.
TATACCACCATTTTGTGTTATAGAACTTATATCATAATTATAGATATCCGTTCCTGCCATATCTTTATTTGAACCACCAAGATTATATATATTGGATGTACCCCCCGAATCAAGTAAGCTGTTACCAATATTCCTGCCCGCCCTGTCAATATATCCAGTCGAATAGCCGTATACAAGATCATTAGATTCTTTCCAATACATGTATCTAACAAGATTTTTCCTTTGCTCTTCAATAGGCACTAACCAGTTAACAGAATCCCTTATTTCTGTATGATATATTCCAGAAGCTCCATCATTAATCTTTCCATATTTTTCAATCCACCTACTTACGCTAATCACTTCGCCAGCGTAAGTAATAACGCCAATCTCTATGACTGTATAACTTGCATACACCTCCATATTATTCGTAACCATATAGTCGGATACTACCAATGTGCCGTCATCTCCCCGAACTTCAGTAAATCCATTCTGCTGTTTGGCCGATCCAATCAAAATAAATTCCGGCTTGATAACATCTTTCCATACAATCCCCTTCGGAACTTGTAAGCTTATCAAAGCTTCACCATTCGATGTCAGCCCTCCATTTCCATGAAAAATAATGGTTGCTATTGGGGGTATACCGCCATATCTTCTATGAAACATATTCATTAGTAGGTAATTTTTATATTCTTATTTTCAACGAGCTTATTCGCCTTCTTTTCAAATGGTATCTTTTCGGCAAGTCCGGAACTGATTCCTGTTACAAGTAGGGAATTTCTCGCAAACCACAAATAGAACAATCCGCGTCTTGCAGATTGAATAGAGTGCCCATATTCATGGCGAACAACTTCATTAATAACCATCTTTAATTTAGCCTTGTCATGATAATCTTTGTCATAATACAAAAATATTCTACGACCTAAAGAAAATGCTTTCACTATTCTGGACCTTTTTGAACTATACATGTCAATTTTAGAGTACGTATATTTATAACTATCACAACATGCAAAGCCATTCTTTATGTATCGTTTTCTTAAAAACAACTTATGCCAAGCATAGATAGCTTCTCCGACAATTAGTTGTGGGAGCTGCCAAAGAGTCAATAAAAATCTTACAATCATAATCATATGTTTTATTTAAAATTCTCCCGGCGGCACTCTTTGCCCGCATCCCGGCTTATCACATCGTTTAACTTTTAATACTGCGTGTTCCGCTTTCAGATCATTGTATTGTTGTAATAGGACATAATATTTATCCTGCTCCTGTCTTAATTCAACATAGATAGCATCTACTTTCTGGTCACGGGAATGTAACCGGCTTTCATACCGGTCAATCTGCCGCTCAAAATTATCAAGTTCGCTTTTCTTTGCTTCTGCATTTTTTATCCTTTTTGTTTGTTTATAAAACAGGATAAAACCGGCCAACCCGATCAGACCTGTTACTCCTCCACACAATGATATTATCTCATATACATTCATTACTCATCAATTTCAACAAAATTATTTTTATCTGTATCCAACTCCGGAAGGCAAAACCGGCATCCGTTAAAATCTCTGTAATAAAAATCCAAATCACAATCATTCTTTACAAAAGAGTAGTCTGCAATAGAATAGATATCGAAATTCGTGTGCTTATATTTCAGCAAATGAATTTCCCTGCTCTTGTTGTTAACTACGTATTTGTAGCCTAACATCTTCATGATGAAGAATTGAATTACTTTAAGCGCATATTTTGCCATAAAATTCCGGTTTAATTATTGTTTTTAATAAGCTCTTTGAATCACTATATTTTGCCCACCCAAGCCAGCCGCATAGGGATAGCTTGTAATCAGCGAGCGACACTTTTCTATCTCTCAACTTCGCCGCTTTTCGGCAAAAGTTCTTCTTTATGCTTTTCCTGATCAATCGTTGTTCATGATAGAGCACAAATCCGACGAAATCAAGGCCTCTACCGGATTTATCATATCTATTTTTTGCGATAGGAAATATTTGATAATCACCCTTTAATTCCAATTTCAAAAGGAGTAAAATTAACGCCATCCGGACTACGATGAACCCCAACAAACCCTCCACCCTCATTCTTAAATTTAATGCGGACTTCTATATTTCCTTTTGTGGGCTGAATTACATTCGATGCCCAAACTTTATTGTCTTGTGAAAACGTCAATGCTGCCATATTTTATTCCTTTACGATAGTTTTTGTTGAATATTTGCCATTCCCAGTACACCAAATGTTTATCTCTGCAGTCTGATCAGCACTTAAATCCAACTCCGAAACATCCATATGTATCCAATTTGCGGAGAGAGGAAGTGTTACTTTTAACGCCACGGATGGATTAATTTCAATATTTATAACCTGCCCTGGCTTCATATCTGATGAGAGAGAAAGTGTGCTATTCGCGCTCAAGTTCGCTACTACAGACTGCTTGCTCACGGGAAGATTTGCCAACGAGAAAACAACGCCAATCCCATATCTAAAAGTTAAATCACCCAAAAGGGTAATTGCTATATTAGTATAATCAGAAGGATTGCCCAGTACTCTGATTATCTCGTTTTCAAAATCCTCAAAGTCTTCGGTTGTGACAAAATCGGACGAATCCAATTTGTTTCTAATAAAACTTGGAGAATAATCATTCGTTTCAGTCCAGTCTGACTGAAATTGCTTAAAGAAATCCTCGCACTTATTTGAGCAGCTAAAGCATCCGTTGCTACATCCCATATTTTTATATTTAAGAAGTTGAACTCATAAAAAAAGAAAGGCAAAGACGCTTGCTTACGGGGGAAGACACTGTCGCAATACTGCCGACGACGCCAATATCGGATATCTCATAATACATACCATTATTAACTGAACGTGATTCGCATATTTTCATTGGGACTCCAGCCATAGATTGCAGCCCAATCCTATAATTGTCAGCATTAGAATTAGAGAAATTGCGTTGAAAAACAAACGGACTCCCCGATATCTCGCTAAATCCGACAGGCAAATCAATATTTCCTCCTAGTGCAATAATAGTTGAGTCTGATATATCGACAATAATAGGTCGAACAGTACATTCTTCCAAAAGATCAACTCTTATCTTCCTTAGTCCGCCACCAGATGGCTGATGTAGACTCTCATTTGTATTGCCAATAACAAAGGCGCTCAAACTTATGTAACCTGGAGAGTAGGGGTCAAAAGGAGCGATTTGAGTAAACATTTTCTCCTCCATTAATAAGCGAATTGTATCCGTCTCACTAATAGGCTCGCGTGTGAAACTTTCAAATATAGGGAGAATTTTTTCATTAAAAATTACATAAATCCCAGTATTCCCGCCATTGTCATACATAAGATAAAGTCCATTCCCAGAGCTCTTATCAGGCTTTGAGCTAACAATTCTAATCCCAAAATAAGAGAATGTCTCTTTCTCTTCATCCCAAAATAGACCATCGCCTGTTTTGATTTTATCCGGGTCAAGACCAATACGCATAAGAAAATCAGACACGGTAAAATATGCAGGCAATAATTTCCACTTGTTTTCTCCAAAATGCCAATAAGCGAAATTGTGTTCATTGAATACAAAGGCATACCATCCTGGCTGACCGCCAAGCGGGTACTCTTTGTATAGGTCGTCGACATCCATTACTGGATCCTTTAGGTATCTCAATACGGGTATTCTTTTTATAATATCCGCCTCACAGTCGCACATTTTCCCACTATATCCCTTTTTGTAAAACGTAATCCCCATTATATAGTTTTTTTAAACAATAATTTCTAAAGCCTTTTCATTGGCCACTTTTGCAATATCCGCCTTTTCAAAAACAGAAAATACCAATCCTGCATTAATCCATTGAAGTGGTTCGTATAATCTTTCATCCAAATTCAGGTCTGTATTATCATTAAGATTGACGATGTTATCAATTAATGGAATATACAAAGCCTCTTCTATCACATGTTTGTTTCCTTTTGGGAGGGAATAATAATTCAATATTCTTCCATATTTCAGATTCTCTGATATTGTACAGGCTGGGCGACAAAAGTTGCCACGCACAAAATCGTTCGATTGCACTGCTGAAATAGCGTCATTGTCTTCTATTGCTGTAAAGCAAGGCTTCTTCCACCCCTTCATTTTAAACAATAACAAGACATAAAAGTTATTAGGAATAACAACAAATCCGGATCCGGTAGATACATCACTGATCAGATTAGAATTTTTAAATGACTTTGAAGAAAAGTAGTTGCGAGGAAGCAGATTGACGGCCGCCCTCCATGCGTCACGAAATAATGCTTCGACTTGACGCTCGACCTTGGTTGTGTCACTTCCGGCAAATGCTCCCTGAAATGTATCATCCCATCCCAGTTCATTCATACGCCGCATTACGCCCTTTATATATTCACTCTTAACCATACTTTAATAAAAAACCGCCCGTGTCCGCTATCACCCGAACGCCGGACGGCCTACGATCACGAAATCAACAACGTTTATTTAAATTCCACATTCGGGAACGACACATTCGCCTGTTTAGCCGCCGCCTTAATAGCTTCAGGAGTTTTTAAATCTTTGGCCTTTATACCATAGTCTTTTATAAGGATATCTGCCGCCGCTTGAATATCCGTCACGCTGGTAACAACTATTTCACTGGCCGGAACGGCTTCAGCCTCTTCATCTTCTTTTATAAGCTGGAAGACTTCAATCTTCTTTTCCTTAAAATATTTACCACCTTCCAGAGCTTTCTGAATTTCTTCGTCGCGCGTTCGGTACTCCCTATTGCTTCCTCTAAATTCGAGCTGCACTTGAGTTCCGTCTTTTTTTTGGAATAACAAATTGTACTTAACGCCCGTTTTACTTCTATAAATTTTCAGCATAATTTTATTTTTTAAACGACGGGGAATCGCCCCGCCGTAAGTTTTTTAATTAAACAAAACTCGCATATGTGCTTCTGGATTCTTTAACGTAAGCCCGCAAGGCTCAATTAGTGCGCGACCGTCGCTATCAGACTGTCCACTAGATCGAAAATCAAAATTCTTTATCATCCATCCCATTGACCACTTTTTCAAATAGTCCGCATCAAGTATAAAGCCTCTATCCGACCATCCAAGATCATTCAGCGTCTGATCATGAATAACCAGCAACGTTCCGAATTTAGATATAATAGAAGAGAATTCAAGTCCATAAGCTTGCTGGCGAGTGCCAACATACACTACTTTTTTATAGTCAATTTGCTCAAACTTTTCAAGCAAATCACTCCCCACAATAAATATTTTCTTTTTAGAGGAGGCATTACCAACAAAAGCAGATTTCATTAATCCGACAATATTATTTTCATCTACTGGAAGCCCCCCAAAATTATATTCTTTTCCGGCCATATTCCATATACCACCAGTGAAATAAGTTTCTTCCGGCTTATTGGCGCGAGCATTTTGAATTATAATCATACGTTTTTTGCCATACCAGAACGAGAGATTCTCTGTGCGTTTCATGTCGAATATAGCCTCTTCCTCCTGATCGCTAAATGTCCAGTTCACCTCCTTGTCTGCCATTTTAAAGAATGTAGTCTGTTCAATCTGGGCCATGAACTTTTGCATGTATTGTGTAGATGGTGTAGGAATACCACTATAAGCATCCGTCTGAATCTGACTCTCCGATCCTGCACGTCCCGCACGCGTAACTTGCGTTCCAACCGGGATGGCAGGAACCACCATAATACCGCCGACAATCGGACCATTAACAGCAACCACATTCGGACGACCATTGGCCGAGCGGCCAACCACGTATAACATTAATTCATCATCAGGATCAACAGTAACACCATCCTCTTTGTACCCTGGAACGCCATTCACGAAGATGGTCTGATCCCGTGCGAAAATCCGGTTATCTGCCGTATTAAGCTCTTCTTGTAAGTTCGCACCGCCGGCAATGGCAGTATTCACCGTAGTGCTTAATTCTATAACATCAATAGAATAATATTTCACTACCTGATTTTTTGTATCCTCCGTTTTTGCCGCATGTCGCGAAATCGTATCCAGTACAACTTCATGAGGTCGGATTTTCGTCACCTCCTTATCAATTGTATCTAATAATAGATCTGGACTGTCTTCATGCGTTCTTGTAACACTCGTTGCGGCATCCACATTCACTGCACCGCCGTTTTCGGGAGTAATAGTACCCGCGCTTACGGCCATCATTGCGCCGCCGTCTACGACGCCAAACACCGAGCAAAGGACAGCGAATGCCATCATCCACAACCCTCCGCCTTTAAACATTTTTTTCAACATTTCCATAAAACAATCTTTTTTTTAATATACTATTTCACATCTTCAAGCTCATCGTACCAGCTCCTGCGCTCTTTCGCTTTCATTCGAGGCTTATCCCCAGCTGTAGCGCCACCTACCGGAGCTACCGTCGAAGCCTTCTTCATGTCAGCCTTAATGACTGTATTCTTTCCCTCAACCAAGCCCGCATCAGCCGCATCCTGAACATCCCGGTCATGATTCATGCCTTTCCATATAAGCTCTATAAGCTCAGGCTTAATAATCCCATTTAAAATATCTATCGCATAATCATAGATCGAACTCCTCAGCCCGTCCGCCTCCTCATCACTCAGCCCGTTAGACTTTGCAAAATCAGATACCCTGCTATGATACTCCTCAATATTCCGGTTCGCTTCTTCGAGTGCAGACTTATCGTTCGCCAACTCCGCAAGCTCCTCCTGATACTTCTTCTCATACTCGTCAAGCGCATCGCCCTCCATAGAAAGGAAATCCTTACCATACACCTTTGCAATAGAATAAGGCAAAGACTTGCTATCCTCACCCGCTATCATAGATAAGACTGCGGCAAGACGCGGATCATTAGCTGTTAGTTCCGCAAGCCTGGAATTTGCACCTGCCAACTCATTATACCTACCATCTGCATCCGTATATCTGGATGCTGCATAATCAAACAAATCATCATCCGGAATATCATCCGATGCGTCCGGGTTAGATTTGAGATAAGACGCCAACATGGCCGCCTTTCCGCGTGGAGTATCTACTTCTGCCACCTCTGTAACATCCCTAGGGGATTCAATAATTTCTTTTACTTCTTCCATAAGAATAACCTAAAACAATCTTTACTGCAAAAAAAACACATATGGGCTGTCCATTTTGCCCGTATCGTAACAAACAATAGATAGTGTCGAAAACTTTTTTGGCAAGTTGCAAATATTTTTAGCATTTGAAACTATATTTGTACTCACTATACTGATTATTAATATTATGGAGTACCGAGAAGATCGTGACAAAGAATTTTTGAAAGCATGCAAAAACATCCTGAAAGAATCCGGAGAATGCCTGTCAGTAATAGAACTTGTCAAAAAAGCAATTCATACGCCCGCTTCCTCATTCTTTATATCAGAACGGGAAATTGGAAAAATAATCAGGGAAGAGAGAGGTAATCCAAGATCTGATGCAAAATCAGAAATGCATCATGTCATCAAAAGAAGGCACAATAAAATGAAAGAAAATTTCCCAAATTCAAAAGCTGAAGGGATCGCAAAAATAATTGCATACCAGGAAGCTCCACGCTTCTACATAACAGAAAGTACAGCCCGTAAACTATATTACCAACTCAAAAAGAAGCGCAAATGAAATACACACTACCACTAATATGGATTATATTCTTTATTATTTTCGACAATAAAGAATTAGGGTATTCTAACACATCGCCCATATACACACACATAACATACATATTCGCACACGCAGGACTAATGCATTTATTGCTAAATTCCCTATCGTTTATATACGTATACCAAGGCCTTAAGCACTACAATCTAACTCGGCAATCCCTAATAATCTCATTTGTAATCGGCATAGCAGCATCGTTCCTTTCCGCCTATGACACCCCCACAGTAGGCGCATCCGGGATGATATTCGCCATGCTTGGATGCTACATCACAACCGCCGGATTCACAAACCAGCAAATGCGTCGCATATTAGTAACCATATTTCTATCCTTAACCATCCCCATGCTGATACCTGGCATAAACTACAAAATACATATCCTGTCGTTTACCGCAGGACTAACAGTAACATACATAGCAGACCAAATAAAAACAAAATGCAAGCAAAAGGAAGGTATTATCCGGAAATAGAGTACAACTCGTCAAACTTCTTTGATTCATCACTCGTAGTATCAATCAGAAAAAGAATACTTCCTTTTCTATCAATAAGGATAAAATCTATGGGGCGCCCCAGATTACGCCGGGACTATTCCGATGCATGTCGGATATGCGATTGGTTAAATCGAAAATAATTATTTAATTTTCAACTAAAATAAAAAAAGTAAATTACAAAGCTATGAAAATAATAAAACAGGGAACACTAAAGACTAAAATAGCAAGATGCGAATATTGCAAATGTGAGTTCGCATTTACTATTGCTGATGTTTATCGCACACAGAATTTAGAAGCGAGAGTTGACTGTCCGTGCTGCAAAAGCGCAAAATACTGGGCAGTTAAATCCCATTTTTCTGACCACGAAACAAGAGAGTCATTTTTAGATTACTTTCCGAACTACGAAGGACGATAATATTTAATTAAATGAAAAGGGAAGACTTATTGTATTTGCTAACTATCATCCTATCTGTGTTACTTGCACTAATTTATTGGGCCGCAAAACTATTGTTCTTTTTGAATAACCTATAAATAAAAATGGTCTCATTTCACAACGGGACCATTTTTTCATTACTAATTTAAAATAAAAATATTATGAAAACTACCAATACCTATTTGGTCGCTCTATTCCTCCATACCTCTTATTTAGATTCGCATTAATTTCAGATTTCAATTTCTCGGCAGTAGCAAGATATTTAGACGCAGCATTTTCGTCTTTCATCTCTAACCATTTATACATAATATAAGTCTCAACAAAATCCTCAATCTTAATTCCAACCGGTTTTGCAAGTGATTCATTGAAAGAATGTGGCATGGGAAGTTGTATAACCCAATCCTCATCCCCTGCTTTATCCGTTTCTATCAGTTCGGATTCAGTCGGCATATTTTTTAGATAAGCCGAGATATACTCAATTAACTCGCCTTGTGCTGAATAGAAGTAAGAACGAAACTTCGTTTCATAACCTTCATCCAAAACAAACTCCTCAAACAGCGAGTCTCCCTCTTTATCCCGTGCCCTTACAGCAAAATGCGAAGATTCCTCCTTCACGCGCTGCTGCATCTCGCTAAAACCTATCACAATAGTGATAATAACCCGCTCTATTGATTTATAAATAGTCAATATCATACATGCCTCCTTATGCCGCTCCGGACATCATTTGATTATACATATTCATAACATTTGGATTAGCCTGCCTCATAATCTGAGACTGTACCTCTGGTGGTATTGCCTGCATCGTATTAAGATCGACCTGTCCACCTTGAGCCATTTGTTCCTCCCTGCCGTTAATAGATTGAAGCAATTTATCGGCGAATGGGAATGTTCCGTTTTCCAATAACTCTTTTATTGTAATATGGCCACCATTAAGAAGATTCATCAACATATCATTAATCACCATCCGATATGCCGGAGACGAAGTAGACTCCACAATTGACAAGTCAAAAACGACATTTTGTACTTTCTTAGGGTCATAAACAATTGGGTTCTTAATCCCCGAAACATTGATGTATCGTTGTGTATCATAAAACTGCTGCACAACTTGCAGATTTTTTGTATCCCTCTCCTCCCGGTACATCCGATAAAAATCAAACATCTCTGACAAGGTAGTAGATGCGTTTTGCGTCTGCTGAGCATATAATGAGGCTGGAGTCCCACTGTTCGGAGCTTTCCCTTGCAACGCACCCTGTACACCGGAAACATCCTCCAACATCTTCAGTTGGATTGACAGCATATCATAAACACCCAACTGTGTGCTATTAGCTGTTATTTGTTGTGGAATAGGAATACCTGGTTTTGCATTATACAACACAACACCATTAAACTTCACATAGTCATCAGCAAATTGTTCCGGAGTTTTTCCCGTTCCTTCGAGCGCCTGCAGGGGAACCATAAGTACTCCTTTTGCTGAAGCCCTCATCATAAAATCCTGCATCATAATCAATCGGTTGATATACCGCTGCTGATCCAGAAATCCGGACACAAAGGGAAATACCTGTTTGTCGTAAAACGTATAAAGTTTGAAAGAGTAGGGGTGCTCTTTATGCCAATAGGGACTTTCTCCCTCCATTAGCACATCTCCCGTCGGCGACAAATGATAATAATACCAGTAATTATCAACCGTCCACTTGTAATTGATCAACTTCATATCCTCCGGCAAAACGCCGTTTTCGGACTGTTCAAGGATCCTTCTCTCGTTTTCAATCTTGATATTATCCTCATCCGATATTTCCACCTTGTAATAATCACCATTCAGTGTATCATGGACCAAAAGCCTCTCCTTGGCCTCTTTTCTCCATACTGTAATAACTCTGCATTGTGTATCATCGTCAGCTATAAAAAAATCCCTGTACCCTCTCGTGTCACGTGTGTACGCATTCATCATTGACGTTATACGCTCACTATTCACATAAGAATAAATCTGCCGGATTTTATCGGCCTTGTCTCTGCTTCCGTTAGAGAAGCGAGCCATCACATCATATAGACTCATATCCTCAATTTCTCCCACCATTTGGCAATCCCATTGTCTGATATCTTCCATATGATTATCAAAGAAAAACCGAGAATAGTTTATATTCTCATTCCACACATCAATCTTGCCCCTTTTCTCTCCGAAAACAGACTTACAGGAAGATAACCCAGATATCATGAAGTTGTTCAAATTGGCAACATCAAGACTCCATACCTTATTTAGCTGATAAACATATTGAAGGGTAGCTGTCATAATCTCTCCTTCTTCCTGGCCGCCCCTTTCACGAGCGATACAAACCGGCTCCGTCTGATTCCCCTGAAATACACCGGTAACAGAATTAAGTATGCTGCGCAACCGATTGTTTGTTATCGGAACATTCCCCTGCCTCCGGATCGATTCACGCTCTGACATTCTTTTTCCTTCATAAATGATCGTATCACCCCACTGATCCCCGAACACATAACGCTTGTTACGATCTGCATTCCGCCTAAATTCATCAAGTGCCTGCCATGCCGCAAAAGCATCCATCAGAACATTGTCCGCTTTTCGACCGCCTTCACTCCTAGCAGTGTCAATCATTTCAGGCTTCTCCGTCGGAAAAAGTCTATTTCTCATTTTCAAACCTCGGTAATCCATGTCCTATTTCTTTTTAAATTCTTCATAATCCTTCACTAATTGAGCTTTCAATTCGGCTATTCGAGTCTCTTCCTCCTTCTGGTCTTCACCAGAGAGATTTTTTAACCCCTTGTCAGCCTTTTCGATCTCTTTTTGTCGTTCGTCAAAATTCTGGACAACGCTCCATCTGTCAGAAATTTTTTTGGCAAGTTTTAGGGGATCCATCTTTTCTTCCTGGTCAAGTTGTCTTTTTTCATAATCCTTGAGTTGCCTTGCCGCCTCCTTTACCTCATCGCGTGCCTCATAATACTTTTCTTCAATATAATCAGGAAGAATCCTCAAATCATCTGGTGACGAATAAAACCTATTCCAAAACGGAATATCCTTACTTCTGACATCCTTTTCTCCGCTAGCCTTAGAGGCTATGTCGACAGATTGAGCCACAAGAGTATAAAGCCCGCCTACGTACCCCTTGAGATAATGGTTTAACTTGTCCGGGTTTAAACTAACCTCGCCAGCCTTCGTTCCATCTCCTCCGGTTAGATGATCTAATCCTTTCGTAAAATTAATCAACCATTCCGGAGAATAAGGCTCTCCCTTTTTATTTGTTCTTACCTTTTGATATCCCGGAGCGCTTTCGTTTGCCCATTTATTGTAGATCGGAGCTCCCGTCCATGATTTATTCGTTTCCGCTTGCAATCCGGGTTTAGCCAAATCAGGCATAAAATTTACCCACCCGGATTGTTGTGCCCCCATAGGATTAAGCGGAACTATATCACTCAACATGCCTATTCCATCCACCAAACTGCTCGAAACATCCTTTTTGCCTGTCATGGCCATGTATGCGGATTCTCCAAGTCCATGGAAAATTCTCAATTCTTGTGGAAGTGGAATAGTAATAAACCCATTATATGCAGGAAGAATCAGATTATTTCTTCTGATATGTTCGGGAAGTCGCCAATATTCCTCCTCTTTATCGTCGCCAAGAAGTCCCATCATCAAAGGCTGCAATACTCCAGAGAAGGCATAAACTGAAAGCATCGTACTTGCCGCTTTCGGATGCTTAACGGCTATTTTGGCAAAGTTAGCAATACCTTGAATAGCTGCATTCATGAACAAGTAAAGTGGCCGAATGGACGCAGCAAACATTCCGCCGGCTCCACTTCTGTTGAAATTTACCGTTATTTCTTTTGCGTCTGAAATGCTACGATGAATGTCGCGCCCCATCTCGCGGGAAGTGATATAAGCCGACATACGGGAGATGTTTTCTGCGATATCATTCCCAATTTGTAAAACTTCCAATAATCCGTCTCCGGCCTTTAATGCGCCATTCCAAACATTATTGCGACCTAACCTCTTTAAATCTTTATTTATCCCCCTCTTTGTTTTTTCAAGTTCAAGAATATGAGTAAATCCGGTCTTCCCGCCATTGGCAAAGAATTCGTATGCATACTGATCATATTTATTGCCAGATGGATTTCCCTTTCCTGTAAGATATTTAGAAAGCGTAGCAGTGGCATGAGGAATATTCTTTACAAATCCTGTTGTATATTCCGCACTCTCTTTGACTGGAAGAGTACTGAGTGCATATAACATGTCGCGTGAAAAGTTGGTCGCCATGAACGCGGGATTTCGGGAGGTCATATTCGCCGCCATCCATCGCGTCAACGTACCAATATTCCTTGACAACGAGGAGGGTATTATTTTATTTGCCCCATTTATCGCCCTCGCAACATCCGGAGCTGCATTTATATAAACCGTATGTTCTTTTCCGTTTTCGAACACGGTCACCTCATGCTCCATCTTCTGCGGACGCTTAATAAACAACCCTCCGATATCAAACTTTGCGTTTGATTGACGCGCCAACCCTTGCGCCTTTAAGTCATTCATCCGGACATTGAAGTCCTCAATATTCTTTTCATATTGCGATGGATCGGGGCTATATTCAGGGTATTGAGCCTCCCATATTGTGCGCCCATTTTCATCTGTCTGGCCATTGTTCATATACCAGGTATTATCTGCGCTCATCAAGCCTTGCGTATCCTGATATTTAGCAATACGCAACACGCCCTGCTTGAGCATATTCAAATTGGAAGTATTAATAGCTGATTGCGCCATCTGAAAAATATAAGCAAACGGATCGTCCGCTCGGCTTTTTCTACCATGAGCCTTTTTTATTGGAGAAGAAAAATAAGTGCCCATCATACTCGTATAATCATATAGATCCTCCGCAGTCTTTTCGTCGTGACCACGCAGGGGAATATAGTTTTTATACCTCTCTTTCATGTCTTTGGCGGTCTTCTCCGAAATAACACCACCTACTAATAATTTATTAATAGAGAAATCGTTTGCACTCCTCACATCTCTCCAAAGGCTATCAATAAGATCCGAGCCTTTTTCTTTAACAGTATTTTCAAAAGAGTTGATGTATTCCTGGGCCGACATTCCAACCTCTTTCTCTACTGTTTTTACTCCGGCATAATCTTTATTCTTTATGCTTTCGGCCTTTTTACTAACCTTGTTGTTTACCCAAAGTTTTTCTTTTATTTCTCGCTTTTTTATATCCTCTTCGGTTGCTTTGGGGTGACTTTTTTTCCAATCCTTAATATTCTCAGGAATTTTAGCCAATAAGGCTTGTCTGTAGTCCTCAATCTCTGCTTTACGCATATAGTCATTTCGCTCAAGCCCGTGCTTCAGTATAGCGTAATTTTCAATATCACGATACGATCTGCCAATATCCATAATATTAAAGATGGAATTCAGCATCTTTTTCCCGAAATTTTCTTGGAACGAAGTTAGTTCAAAATCATTTTTACCAGGAACGGCTGTCACATTCTGATAAAAATCATTTGCCGAACTTATTCTTACGCCCAATTTGCGAAGTTCATCGAAAAATGTTTTAACAGGAAGCTGTGAATCCTCCCAATTTTCACGGAACTTATACAAAGTATTGTGCATCTTTTCATTGATATTCTGTCGGGCAATCTCCCGATCAGATTCATTGTATGGCTCAATCTGAAATCTTATTCCATCATCAACAATGTCCCTATCCACTTCCGTGGTAGGATTATTGCCAAATTCAGCAAGTCCTTCCTCCGTCACTACAGGAGGAATCCTGTCATTCATCAAACCACTCTCTGCGTCTATCTGAAAATTTATCCCATTTTCCCCATATCCTACAAAGGGCTTCGTTCTTCTTCCGTCGGACATTGACCACTTCTTGAATGTGTCAATATCCGTTTCAGCGATATCGCCCATGCCCATCCATCCGTCTTCGTAATTTGAGAGATAAGCATCCCGAGCATCTTCGATATTATCAAACCCCATCATTACCTTATGTTCATCAAAATCCAATCTTTCCGGACTTACCTGATCAACAACAAAGATCTTTTCGCTGTTCAGATTATCTCCGAGGAAAACATCTATGTGGTCACCATCACGACTTTCGGTGCCACGAATATATCCATAAGTATTATTCATAACCTGTTCCCACGCATTCCCATTTTTATCAACGCCAGAACGAACAGATCCTTTCGGCTGTTCAATAGAAACATTAAAGCCATTTATATTTACATGCCCCTTTTTGTAATTACCAGCTTCTTTCTGCGCCTCCGAAGGGTTAGTGTTTGTTTGAGATTCAGCCTCTCGAACTTCATTTTGTTTTACTATTTCGCGAGCAACGGCCAATACATCGCCATTATTTCGAGCAAGGATTTCAGATGGACTAATTGTAGTATGATTTGCATTTTCGGCATTTTCATTACGCTCATTCTGATACCTGATATCTTTATCATTCTGACTGAATTCGCCAATATTCTCTGTCGCGGATTTTATTTGCGTTGGATCAAACAATACCCATTGTGACGTAGTAAACCCCTCTTCGCGCTCGGATACAACATCATACACATCCTGCAACAACAATCCGTCATTTCCAGACTCTTTTGCTTCATTTATATTATCCAATACGCGATAACCGTCGAAGCTTCCATTCATATCCACAACCTTTGGATTCCTTATATTTAAGTAAGCGTCAATAATTCTATGGCCACCTTCTTTATCATAAATAGCCCCAAGTTCCAATTCCTCCAATTCGATAGTTAATCGTTCCGACAAATCCCAGTTTTGTTTTGATTCAGCCTGTTTTATCCTTTTTAAAAGATCTTCTGATTTTCTTTCCACCTCTACTGCATTACGCACTTGTGTTCTTGCCGCAAGGCTTGCATACTCACCAGCCTCTCTCATGTCCTCTGTAAAGAAAAAATCAACAGAACTTGCCGCAGATGTATTCTTTCCCAATCTCTCTCTTGAAAAAGCGTAGAAGTCTTGATTTGTGCCGTGATAAACCACCATCGGCTCCCCATTCTCATCCACGACCTTAGAAGCATTTTCCAGATCATTTAGCCAGTCGCCAAACCAATTCTTAAAATTAGTCGTACGCACCTGTAGCCATTGACGCTCATTCAAATTTGTACCCTCTCCGTTAGGAGCCTTCATGAATGCACCGTCAGCAATAGAGGCTTCTTTAATTTGCTCCATTTCTGAAATTTCTTGTTTAGAAATTTGGTTTTCGGCATTCGGGCGAACAATGTCGTCAATAACATGAATATTTCCAACCTCATCAACGAGAATGTTCCTTGGATGCAAATCAGAGACTATATATCTATCATTTTTAAATGTGGAGGCATTTATCTTTTCAAATCCAAGAGATTGCATATAATTGTCAATCTCCTCATGTGATGCCATTCTCGAATCGGGAATATAATTCTGTCCAAGTATCACCTCAATATAGGGCACTCTTTTTGATCCATTATCTATACCAGTAAACCCTATAATATCATAAGCCGCCGAAGGAAACAATTCATTGTGAGCTTGCACCTGTTCCAAAAGATTTGAAACAAGCATTCCGGAATTCATAAGATTGTTGGATTTATACACAACCCCATTTTCGGGATCAATAGCTAAAGTATTCTCTATTCCTCCTCCCTGCATTGGAGAACCAAGAGAGTACAAGTCATCTATCCAAAGATTATTTTCTTTAGCATAATCAAGCGTTATTCGCTTTTCGGATTCTTCACGCTCTCTTCTTGAGAGTTCCGAAGGATTTCTTCTTGCGTTTTCTTCAAGTCGAGAGGCAAGCGACGTTCTGATATCGTCTTCATGCAACCCTCGTGATTCCTCCGATGTGCTTCTGTCAGAAACTTCATTGTTTTCATTTCTTGCAAAGTTATTATTATTTTCTGTATCATCAATAGATTGAGTAATATTTTCTCCAGATAGCAGCTGCCCTGCGGCCATATCAGCAAATTGCTCAAGTGTCAAATCTTGGATATCCACCTGTTCGTAAATTCCAAACACCTCTTTTATGGAGTTCCACAAATCAGATAGCCAGTCAGTGAATTGTTTTTTTAAGGATCTATTTTCAATTTGTTCTCCTTTATCGCCGACAGCCATAGCAAGTGCCTCATCAGCTTTAGCTTCATCTGATAAGCCCTGATATGCCGGATTATCGTTTACTTTTTGCCAGTATTCCGATTGCTTTATAAGTTCAACGCCGCGTGCATATAATTCAGGATTATTTTCTTTAATGAACGAATTCCACAAATGTCCAAATTCATGAATAGGAGTGTTGGCGTTCATTACACCCTTGTTTAAGTATATAACGCCATCGGGAGTCACAAACCCGTAGACCACCCCGTTTGTTCGCATCGGTTGACCTGAAAGCCTTTCGGCCTCTGCAATAAACTCAGCCTTCTCTAAGGTTATGACATCTTTCGCCAGCCCTGTAGTTTTTAATCTCTCAACCAGACCATTCAACTTTCTTTCAGATATAGACTTAAATCTCTGGTTCGTTTGTTGGAATGGAAATAGTTCATTAGTAGATTCTATGTCAGACGGAGGGACGCCGACAAAAGATCCGGATCCTGTGTCAGACTCTTGTGTATCACTTATCCTTGATTCTTCAAACGCTTGTTGTTGTTCCGCTAAATCATTTTGCTGATCTTGGCGAATCGCTTCGCTATATTCCAGGGCCGCTTTGCGCGTATTTATTTGAGGGATAATATCCAACACTGTATTTAGAATGTCCTGCGTGTCCATTCCCTGAGTATAGGGAGCAAAATCCGGATTCTCATAGATATAATGCGTCAGCTGTTCCGGAGTCATTCCATCATTACTTGTAATGCCGAGAAAATTTCTTCTTTCCGCATTACTATATCCTAAGTGATTCCCAAATCCACGTGATGTTATAGCGCCGTTTTCTATATTATCAGACCATTTTATCTTACCTCCGGAGGCTATCCACTGCGCAATAGCATCTTCAATACTTACCGGTTCAGGCAAATTGCGAAGTCTATCAGCAAATGATACGGAACGCTCTTCGTTCGATTCACGGTAATTCCGCGCTTCTTGATAATCTTTATAAATCCCGATAGAGTTATTAATCTGATCTATCTCTTTTTGGATATTTGCAGCTTTAGCGATATTCGTTTCGCTCTCGAGTTTCTTTTCAAGTGTAGCACGTTTCTTTTCAAGCCCTTTGATGGAGCGTGTTGCTTGCTGCACTGCAAAATCTTCACCGGACGACACTTCCGCATAACGCAGTTGCTGTTCGGCGTTCAGATTGTCGAAATCAATATCGCCTTTTTTGTCGCGCGGGAAGTCAGAAAACGGATCCTGTGTATTTTCCTGCGCATTTTCTTGCATTCCGGGAATTTGTGTATTATCTTTGCTATCGGAATAAGGCGCACCGGATTCTGTAGGGGAAGTGTACTCGGCGGATGTTTGACCGGAAGCATCTAGTGCCGTCGAATTATAAACGACACGACCCGCCTTTAATTTATCAAGTAGTTGTTTGGATCGTATTATATGATTACTGACAACTACTTCTTTTTTATCCCTGCTTACAGTTACGCTCTCAAAGTGTGTGTACTTTTTCCCATCGCCACCGTCAAATGTCTTTATGAATAAAAGATTCGTACCTCTATCTGCATCGGAAGTATTCCGACTCTCCTCCTCAAGCACAACATCCGGATTCTCCAGCGTAGGCTTTATCATTCCGAATTGAGCGCCCCGATCCCTCGTTTGTAGCTTCAGGTACTGATTTTCTCCCATCTTAACCTCACCGATAGGAGTAGAAACCATTCCGTCCTCTCCAAATTCAGCATACCAGTTTTCAGGAGTAAGTTCTAATACGGGAGCTGGTTCCGCATTCTCTTCCATTTGTCGCATAAGCGCGTCTGGATTAGAGATAGTCTCCCCTTCGCTCTGCACGGATTGATCCGCTTCGACAGTCGGGGACACCGTTTCTGTTTGGATTGTTTCGGCATTGACATTTTGCTGCTCATTTGCCGATTTTTGTGACACTTGTTTTTGTTCGCTCGGTGGCGCACCCTCACTTTTGATATTTTCAGCCCCGTTTTGGTTTACATTTTGCGCACGATTATTCAGTTCGTTTTCTAATTTCGCACGCTGATCAAGCGCACGTTCCGACATATTTCCGCTCAAAACACCCGCCGATAGCCCCTGATTAATTGCATCTATACTTTGCTCTATCTCTTCTACGCTCATAGAAGATAGATATTCCTGTTCTGATTGAACCAAACGCGGCTCTACTTCTATCTGACTTCCGGAGGCGTCTGTACCGACATACATCCCACTTTCATTCACGTCTTGCAATACGACATCAACAGCCGCTCCTGTATCCGGATTACGATAATAAATAATATCTCCCTCGTTAAAATCCTGCGACGCCAATGCATCTTCATTCAACGATTCATTCTGCACGCTCTCAATCACAGGAGAAGCTATTTGAATAATCGCTTCGTCACGCGAAACATTTTCGACAACAGACCCTATCAGATCAATAGTCGCAACCTGAGTATTTCCGTTTTCGTCAGTATAATATATCTCCTTATCAGACTGATCCCTGTTTATTGAGCCATCTTCATTCTGAACGATATTACCCTTCTTTACTTGAATATCCGTAGCATTGTCTCCGTCTCCTAAGGTTACAGTCATCAACGTTCCTGTAGACGCATTCAGCTCGGAATCGACTGCTTGTGTAATATTCGAAACCGCCTGCTCTGTTTTTTGTTTCCTATCTTTACTATTTTGGAATACCTTATTTGCTGATGCCGTATATGTCAAGATTGACCGCTTTTGTTGATCCGTCAACTCTCCATCATCCAAGACTTTCTGTATAAAATCCTCACCCGTTGATATATCCTCCTTCATGAGGAAATCATCAATGTAGGTCTTTATTTCCGGTGCCTCTTCTTTAAGATTGTCAGACAGGTTCTTTGAAGCTGAATCAAAATTATTTCTTACGCTTCTTCTTTGATTTGCCATCTGCCCTGCACGAACTCCAGAGGCGCCGAGCGTTACTCCGCCAAACTGAGCACCACCACCAGCTCCGTACACGAATGCATCCTGAATCCCTTCGAATGGCCTATATGTATCTGATATCCCAGTAGCCGCATCAATTGCATTTTCTCCGAGTTGAGATAATACTTCTTCTCCGCCTTCCGTGATGGTTTGAATAAGTGCATTAACGCCCCCCTTTGCAAGAATTTGCTTAACCGTCTTTTCCGTCATTTTAGATAAAAATGGCTCAATCATTTTTGCATCTACTTTTGCACCCAACTTTTCTGTAAGACCTTCAAGTGCCCCGGTAGTGGAAGCGTTTAGCCACTTTTTCCATTCAGGGATATCCTTCGTTTCAGAATCAGAGTTTAATTGATTATACTTTTGACCGGCAGCGGAGACGGAAACCAAAGCAAGACCTCCAGGAAGCATAGCAGCTACAGATGTAGGGGCAGATTCTATCCCAGTCAGCATAATGTCACCTATTGCAGCTCCATAATTACCCTCCTTCCATTGATCTGAATAGGTTTTTTTTCTAACCTGCCCAGTTTCCTCGTCGATGATATTCCCGCCAAAATCACCTCTTTCTTTTAATTCTCTTGCAAAATCGTGTATTTCGGCCGCACTCGGAACCTTAGACCCAGTGACTTTTTCGACTATATGCTCTCCGACATCCCTTATCGCCTCTGCTGGATTTATTGAGTATTGCATTACCCGGCCGACTGGATTTTTCTTTACCTCTTCCCGTATAGTCTCAAGACCGGCTCCAAGCCCAACGATACCACCGCCAAGCTTCTCTGCAATATCGCCATACCACGTTCCCCATTTATTTTTACCCTCGTATGTTGTACCCTCCCCCCTTTGCATTTGCGCAGCATTCAAGGGTACAACACCAGCCGGAGATGTTGTGACGCCGTATGGTTTTGTTCCGAAAAACGAAGGGCCATCTGCAAAATCAATATATTTTTGCTGCTCTTTATGAACACGTCTCTCTCCGGCCGTAGCCGTTTCGCCTTCAATCTGCGACAAATCCAATGTCTGCGCAGGAGCAATGGCTAAATCTTTAATTAGTTTTGCGTCACTCCTTTTAGAAGTAAAGTCGTTAACCTTATCATCTGGTATATTGTATTTTTTCCCTCTTGATTCGTAAATAGGCATAATCTTACTGAATTAAATAATCTCCTGTATCATATTCATCTGTAATGTCCGGTTCTGGTATTTCATCTTCCCATGACTCTGGATTTGAGTACCACTCTTTGTAGGCCGTCGCAATTCTACTTTTGAATTGCAAATCAGTTTCTTTTGGGCTTTTCCTCATTCCCGTAGCTTGTTTAAATGGCAGATCTTTGTAGGCCATATCCGCAACTTCGTCTAGGGACATACTGTTCAGCATCTGCATATCCTGTTCAATCATTGCAGGAATATTCCCTATGTTTGCGTTTACCGATTGCGGACTATAAAACATTCCGGAATTCGGATTTTTTAATAATTCACGGAATGCCTTCATTGGCATATTTCCATTTCCACTATAAAGAATATCAGGATTTTCGTTTTGCACATACAAACGTATAGCTTCGTCGTCCTTGAGCTTTGAAACGGCTTCTTTTGTTAGTCCTGCTCTTATGCGCGCATCGCTATTAGATAATGCACTCTTTGCCGTTTGTGCTAGTATAGAGAACTCGTCCGGCGTTAAGTCCAGCGGAATATAAGATTGTCCGGTTTTAGCATCTACGGTAGATCCGGGCATTCCTTGTGAGGTCGGAAATAATATTCGTTTATCTTTATTTGTTCCAGATCTTCCCTTTGCATTTCTTAATCGTTCTTGATTCGTATCAAATCTTCGCTGTACACCGGCTCTACTAGCTGCCGCACGAGCATTTTGTTGTGATTGATTATAAGCATTTCGCTTAGCTATTTCTCCTTGTGTGTACTCAACAGTTTCGCGTCTAGCCCTGTTATTGTCATCATTACGCTTATTTCTTCCTTCTTCTTGAATTATTATTCTATTTGTAGAATTTTCATTTTTTAAATTTTCGAGCGACATTTGCTGTTCGCCCTTGCGCTTGTTTTCTAATGCAGAAAGGATCGCTTTTCTGTTTGCGAGGTATTTATTATATCCAGTTTTGTAATCTTGTCCAACAGAAGAATACAATCCACTATTATATTGATCTAACATTTGCCGGTAAGTATTACGCAAATCACGTTCTGCATTTACACCCATTCCGGTAGCAGTTTCTGACAATTTTCTTTCTCTTGTATCACCACCACCTGCAGCTGCCACAAGTTGAGCTACCAACCCCAGTGCATCTATAACGGAAGATTGCCCCTTAAGCCTTTTTATTTGATTTTCGTCAAGCTCCTTCGGCTTTCGCATAGTGGATTCATAAAGCTGCTGAAAGAAACCTCCCTTTTCGGGAGAATATCCAGCAGCTACACTTTGAATATCTTCCGGAGAAAATCCAAGTCCTTTCAAATATTCCATATTTTCGCCAGAAATTCCTTGATTTTGTGGTACAGATACGCCATCAACTCCATCTCCTTGTAATATTTGACGTTCGCCCGACGAGTCGGCAGGAGTATTTGATAGATTTACGGGTCCAGTAACCGAATTTTGAATATTTGACGGATTTTTTGCCTGAGTTGGTTGAATATTCTGCGAATCACTTGAGGAGTCCTGATTAGGCAGAGCGGGAACAACCGGATTCTGCAGTGTGGATTTACTCGGATCTGCACTATTGTAATATCTGGAGTCAAACCACTCTCCCTGGCTTTTATTTAATAATCGTTCTAATATTGCCATGCTCCTTTTTATTTTGAAGGTATCATACTTGAGTATCCAGACATGGCCGATCCGGCTGCAACATTCAACCCTGAATTCATGAGGTTTCCCCAGTTTTGAGATTGTCTGTCATAATCTTGTAATCCTTGTTGATCTAACCCCAGCATTTTATTACTTAGGTAGTCTTTTCGCCTTAGGTATTGACTTGTAATATTATCCTTCCACTGTTGGCCCATAGCAGCAACATTACTATACGTATCTGACACGGCTTTTGTATCTCTTTCTTTTGCGGCGGCAACAGCTGCAGGAGTTGCTCCAGTAATAGCCGCAGTAGACGTCGTGGTATCTCTACTTCGTTTCAGATTATCGCGCAAGTTTTTAAACAGATTTTGTGTGTCAGCTCTTTGAGTATAGTCCGATAAGGCGTTTGCATTATACCATGATTTGTTTTCTGCCTGTTCTTTCGCAACTCCAGCACGCATATTATTTAATGCTTGCTTTTGTTTTTTTCTTGTTATACCACTCCCGATGGCCCCAGCCCCAGCGGCAGCTAACCCTGCAATGGCGAGTACAGGAAGTATGGCCATCATAACACCACCCCCTCCGAATATCAATTCAATCCAGTCCATATATGTACATCATTATATTATCAATCCCGCAAAAGAAAGCAGAGCCGGATAAATTTTATACCCTTATTGTTACTATATAGCATTTGTGTCAAAAACTTTCTACTAAAATGTTACTCTTTCGTGCGAAAACAATTTACATTTGCTTAAAAATTAACATATTTATGACGGAAGCAAGAAAAAAACAAGCAAAAAGAAAAAAGGTTGTAGAGGCCACAAGGGATAGGATCGAAAACATAGAAAAAAAGAAAAAAGGTAATAAAAAAAAGGTAACAACTGTCGATCCTAAAGATGTGACGCTTACAGTCCCATACAGAATGGCTACAACACTCAATCAAAATATGAACTTGCGTAAGTCACAGAATAATATAAGAAAACAGCTATGTGTGTATGTGGAAGAAATGTTTGATACATTTGTGGATGATTGCAGAAGAATTACAGATCCATCAATCCGGGCAAGGTTATACGTTGAAGTAGTAAAAATGGTTATTCCACGCCCGAAAGATTTCGGGGATGATGGGACTGGGGATGATAGAAGAAATATATACAAGCGACTATTCGGAGGGAATAAGGATGAGATGTGATCTTTTCATGAAGTAATAGCAAAATAGTAGCAAATTATTTGATTTTCCTATTAATGTATTGATTATTAATTATAATAAATTAGCCTTTCAA
>JAITVY010000020.1 GCA_031285565.1 Tannerella sp.
ACAATACAATTGCATTACCAAAACATCATTAACTTCTTTGATAAGCGTTCAACTAATGCAGCATCCGAATCTTTCAATGCAAAAATTAAAGCATTTAGGAGAGTTTTTAGAGGGGGGAAAGATAAAGCCTTTTTCTTGTTTAGATTGAGTAAATTGTATGCATAATACAAAAATCCCTCAAGTTTTGGCGGTGATCCCAAAATGGGATCTTCAACATAGATACTATACATAAAAAAAACCTGTTAGTTGGCCAACTAACAGGTTTTTGGCGGTATGGACGGGACTCTATTTATTTTCTCATAGCTTCCACTAATTTTCAATAACTACTTATTATCAGTAAATTATAAAATTTTATTTTCTGAAAATCATTGTATTTTCGAATAGTTTTTGTGGATTTGCAACACAAATGCAACACAATTATTTGGCGGTATGGCAAATTTTTATCCGTATATTAAGAAAGACTATAAGTCCAAATCGGGATATACACCTTTGTATGTCCGATATAATTACGACAGGGCTCTGATAGCAACTGGATTCTCCATTAAGTTTGAGCATTGGGATGATACAAAGAAAAGTGTTAAAAGAGCATGCCCTGATTATGAAGAGATACAGGTTGTTCTGAACAAAATAAATCTTCGTTTGTCTAATATATTAGATTATGCTAATGAAAATGACATAGAACCTACGATTGATTTTGTCCTGAAGAAATTAGCTACAGAACGAGAATATGAGCAAAAGCAAGCTCGTATTGATCTGTTTGCATTATTAGAAAAATATATTGTGGAAAAACAGCCAATGGTTTCTTCCGACCAAGTGAAAGATTATAAATCATTGCGTAAGCATCTGACAAACTTCAAAGAATATTCCTCTCAGCCTGTGACGTTCCGTAATCTCAACCTGAAATTCTACAATGAGTTTATGGATTATCTGTATTACAAGGCTGTAAAACCAGACGGAACGGTCGGATTGGTAACAAACTCTGCGGGAAAGGTTGTGCGTTTGTTGAAAGGCTTTGTCAATTATCAGGTTGCTAAAGGCACAATTCCTGCTGTTGATTTGAAAAATTTTAAGGTGGTCGAGGAAGAAACAGACGCTATCTATTTGAATGAAAAGGAACTTGCTGAAATATACAAACTTGATTTATCCGATGATAAAGAACTGGATGAGATTCGAGACGTGTTTGTCGTAGGTTGCTACACAGGATTACGTTATAGTGATTTATCGACTTTAAGTCCTGAGCATGTCGACCGACTGGAAGGGAATATAAACATCAAACAACGCAAGGTGCATAAAGCCGTTGTAATTCCGATGATAGATTATGTTCCCGATATATTGAAAAAATACGATTATGATTTACCCAAAATTCCAAGTTACAAGTTTAACGAACGAATTAAGGAACTGGGAGAAAAGACAAAACTCAATCAGAAAGTCGAGATAGTCCGAAAGAAGGGAAATAACCGAGTACGGGATGTGTATAAAAAATGGGAGTTGATTTCATCCCATACGTGCAGACGCTCATTTTGTACAAATATGTATCTGTCGGGGTTTCCTGCAGAAGAACTGATGAAAATTTCAGGACATAAAAGTCCTGCAGCCTTTATGCGATATATCAAAGTCGATAACCAACAGGCGGCAAACAGGCTGAAAGCGTTGAGAAAAAGTTTGCATAAACAATACTAATACTCTGGAAATTATTATTTTTGCATATCTTTATTTTTCTTTCAAGTATGAATTTAGTAAAACAACAAAATTTCGACCAATTGATAAACAATGTTTATCAAGCTCACTGTGCATTGCAGGAAAATGCAGTGAAAATTATCAACCAGAATCTTACCATTAGAAATTGGCTTGTCGGTTGCTATATTGTGGAATATGAGCAAAACGGAGAAGACCGAGCAAAATATGGTGCAAAGCTGTTGGAAGAAATGGCAAAAAGTCTGAAATCAAAAGGATTAAAAGGGTTAAGAAGTCGAGAATTGAATACTTGCAGGAAATTCTATATTACTTATCCTCAAATTTGGCGGACAGTGACCGCCAAATTACAAGCGAATGAAAATGAGAGATTTGCATTGATTTCTGTAAATAGTAAAGAGATTTTGCGGACACCGTCCGCCGAATTTGAAAAGGAAATGGATATAGCTCCCGAATTGCTGTTATCAAGACTTTCGTATTCTCATTTCATAGAATTGCTTAGTATTGAAGACTCTTTGGAACGCCTGTTTTATGAAGTCGAATCAATTAAAAATAATTGGAGTGTTCGGGAACTGGAACGGGCAATAGGAACTTCGCTTTTTGTTCGGACTGGTTTGTCAAAAAACAAACAGGCGGTTATTGCTAAAATGAAAAATCTGAAACCAGAAAACACTGTGGATGTAATTCGGAATCCGTATATCCTTGAGTTTCTCGGATTGGAAGAAAAACCAGAATACACTGAATCGGACTTGGAAGAGGCTATTTTAACCCATTTACAAAAGTTTCTGATTGAACTTGGGACTGGATTTTGTTTTGAAGCCAGACAAAAGCGGATTATGTTTGATAACACTTCCTATCGGATAGATTTGGTTTTCTATCACCGTATTTTGAAAAGTCATGTTTTGATTGACCTTAAAATAGGTAAATTTACCCATGCGGATGCAGGACAAATGAACGTTTATTTGAATTATTACAAAGACAACGAGATGTCGGAAGGAGATAACCCGCCTATCGGAATTATTTTGTGTGGTGATAAAAACGATACATTAGTCAAATATGCTACATCGGGAATGGATGACCAGATGTTTGTTTCCAAGTATTTGGTTAAGTTGCCTGAAAAGAAGATACTGGAAGAGTTTATCAGGAAAGAGCTGGAACGATAAATATCGACAAGTAATAAAACTAATTATTTAAGGGGGAAACTACGAAAAATTTAGCTTTATTTCCATTAAAATTATTATAAGATTCTTTAAGGATGATAAATGTGTAGTGTCATTTACTCGTTTAATTAGTTCATCAAGATAAGATTTTTCAGTGACAATTTTGGGGTTGGATTTTGAGTATGATAGGTCATGTTCTTTTAGAGCTTCCTTAAAATAAGAGATATGAAAATGTGCCTTATTTCTAAAGTTTTCCATTTTCTCCATTAGTTCAGGGTCTTCATTTATCACATTATAATGTCTCTTGTATTCTCCTAGTTTATCACCTGCAGGATTCCGTTTGATAACTTTCCTATTGCCCAAGAACCAAGTTTCAATACATACATTTTGAATAACAAAGTCAATTTTACATTTATCGTTTAGTTTTACATCTGATTTTTCAATATAATTTTTAATTTCATCAACTCGTGCATCGACTCCAATTTCTTCACCATCTAAACAAACTATAAGTCTATCAAAGATGGGATTATCATTGATATTTTTTATAGCATTAACTGTGTGATTATAAATAGAAGGTATACCGCCCCCAGAGAAAATATAAAAATTATTTGCTAACACATCCGATTCTTGATCAACCTGAGTTAGTTGTGGTATAATGTAATTAATCCATTTAGGATATAATAACATTTCCGTTTTCTCTCCCTCTAAAACAAAATATAAGTTCATTATTAAGAAATACCTTGTTTAAATAAGGGATGATTAATTAAATTCATGAACCTGTCATGATGTGATTTCCCAAAATCAAAATCTTTAGCATCAAAGGTTTTGATTTGACCTCCCTTTCTTGTTACAATTTTCCAATAATCATATGGGATTTTATTAATAATATATGGATGGTGGCTAGTTGCAATAAACTGAATATTATCATTATCATACATTATATCTTCGGTTAAAACATCAATACAGTTTAGACCTAGACTATTTTCAAATTCATCAATTAGAACAACCGTGCCTGTGTTCCATAAATACATTTCAGCGATATGTAATAAAGTTCTCAACATTCCAGAAGACATTCTATTATGAGGTATCCACTTATTCACACCTTTTTCTTTTATCTGAATAACAGTAGCTTCAAAAATGAAATTTGAAAATTCATGATCTTGGATGGGTTCAATTTTTATATCTTCAATTTGAGGAAAAACTTCAATAAATCTATTTTTAATATCATCGAATGTAGATTTTGAAATATCATATATTAATGCTAACTTATGGAATGTATCTAAATCGCTATCTTTTATTTTTTCGAAAGTATCAAACTTTTCTTTTAACTTTTTTACACTCAAATTGCTATATCTAACACCTTCTTTTTGAGTATGATCCCTTGGGATTATAAGCTTAAATCCATTATATATATCTTTGATCAAATCTTCTTCTTTTAAAATATTTAATGCACTTTCATTAGAAGTTAACTTGGGCATTTCTTTGTCATTAAAAATAAAAGAATCAGTATTTCTTTTTATTATAAGTTCATTATTATTTTTATCTAAAAGCTCTTCAAATATAATTTTAGGTTTTGCATTTTCGTTTTCAGAATCTGCAATATTGATCAAAAAATCATCTTTATCTTTAATGTTTTCAAATTCTCCTTTCCAGATATATTCTTTTCCACTTAAAATTTGGAACTCAACCTCCCATTTTATTCCGTTTGGACTAGCCCCTTTGGCTATGCGCTTCAAATCATATATGGATTGTAAAATTTGTGTCTTTCCAACGCCAGAAATACCGACAAGAAGGGTTAAATCAAAAATAATAATTTTGTCAAACTTCCACTCTTGTTCTATGTTCTCATATTGTACTGATAACAATCTCATTGTTTTTCTATTTATAATTGAGTGCAAAAATACTACTAAATTAGTGGAATAAAAAACAGAAACTCATTTCTTATCCTTCACAATCTCCTGTAATAATTCGATAACACTATCTTTCTCTTTCAGCATCCGTTCATATAAAGCGTTTTTCTCGTCATAAAGTTCAACGATTTTATCTATAGGATTGAATGTCGGCTGACAGTACATCATAGAAGCGATAGAACTATCATTGAATGTACTCGATATTATATTTATAGAACTTCCTTCCTCCATTTCAGTAATTGCTTCCACTGGAATATTCAAGGCTTTGGCAATCTTCTCCAAAATTTCCTGTTCCAGCTTGTTTTTTTCTCATAACCCGAAAAGGTAGCCTGTGATACACCGATTTGCTCTGCAAGTACATCTTGGTTGATGTTTCTCCATTCTCTCCAACGCCTTACATTAGCTCCGTGATTATTCTTCTTAACAGTTGCTGTTTCCATAAATTTATACTGTATTGACTTGTTCTCCGCAAAAATACGAAATTAATCCGAGTAATATTTTATTTCGTTTCAAATATCTTATAACCCGAAGTGATAGGCTGTAAAAGCGATATGCCGTTTCTTTGCTGATAATTAATGACAAATTGTATAAGTAAATATCCATAATTCCATGAAAGAAAAAATATATCTAAAGCCATTAAAAATACATCTGTCGGAAGTTATTTCTCCAAAACAGTTGGCAAAATTGTTGGAAGAATTAACTTTTGACTACTCCCGTATGATTATTCGATTAGAAAAAGTAGAAAATGAAAATGACTTTTATATTCATCCAGACGCTGAAAGTTTTCTTTTTAACCTGAAAGAATTACGGCACGTATTGCGAAAATGCAAGGTTTAGAAAGGTTTATCTTTTAATACCTTGTTTTTGCTCCTGCTTTGGTTGTTTGATTCCGATAGATTGCAAAAACTCCTGTTGTTTCCGCCTGAACCATTGTGTCGGGTCTAAGTTGTCGATAGTCAGTCGGAATTTATTTGTTTCTTTGGTATCTTCCTCCACTTTAGCAACGGAATGTTCGGTGTTAAAATTTCGTTGATATTCGGGCGAATATAGATTTCCTTTGAAACCTACGGGTTTGAATTGCAAAAGCGATTTAATAATACTTTCTCCGAAGTTCAATACTCGGCAAAGGTTTTCGATACGGAGTAATTCACGGATATGCGGGAACAGGTCATAAATCTTTTTCAATTCCTGACGGAGTTTGTCGGTTATTTTCGCATGCTCTTTTTCTGCTGCGTGCATCTGCTCTTTTAAGGTTTTGATTTCCTTTTGGAGTGATGTATTTTCCGATTTCAGTTCTTCGATTTCCTGTTGCTGCCGTTTTACTTTGGAACTGCCGAAAACAGAACCGATACTATCAATAGCTGACGTTGCTATATCAACCGCCGAACTTTTCAGTTTGTCGGTCTTGATTTCGCTTTTGATGCGGGATAGTTCTTGTTTGGCTTGCTCTTCCTGAATTAAAAGATTATCGACGCTTTCTTTCAGTTCTTCGTTCTTTAAATGTGTGTCCCGATAAAATTGTGTCGTGGAAATGTGCCTTGCCTCCGATCCCTTGATACCTCGTTGTAATCCGTATTTCTGTATGGCAAGGGCGTATGTGTCCTGATATTCTTCCATTTTGTCCCTTGTCATAACATCATCGGCGCACAGCCGTGCGGATTGGGAGTCTTTCTTTCGGTATTTCTTTTTCCCTGATTGCTGTTCCTGCTTGGCTTTTCTTCTTTCACCCGTAACAATTGTAACAACTGTTGCGTGAATGTGGGGCGTTTTTTCGTCTAAATGTAGTGTGGCGGCAACTACGTTTTTTTCGCCGAAAGTCAGTTTCACCCAATCCATGCTGTCTTTGCACCATTCGTCCAGTTTGCCTTCGTCTTTAATCCGTTGCATATCTTCGGGAGTTCCCGAAAGATTGATACGGATAGCACGGACTTGGTTTTTACCGATTTTACGTTTGATACCTGCGGTTTCTATACGGTGTTGTATCGTTTGCGTTCTTTTACGCATTCCTTCGGGCGGTTCTATCAATTCTTTGTTCAGGTGCGTGCGCTCTTTGTCGGCATTTTTCGGATTGACGGTACGTTCGATGTGCGCCGATGTGGCAGCATCGTTTCCCTTTGCTTTTTGAATATGAAGTACTACGAATCCCATTTTTTGATGTTTTAATTGGATATATATTAACGACCTTCGGGGTTTCCAAAGGGGGGTGACCCCTTGGCTTATTGGGGCATTTTTAGCGTAGAGTAACTGAGCGTAAAGAAAATGCCCTAATAAGCTATGGCTTTTCTTGAACAAAAGCCTGCGGTCGTTGCGTTTAAAATCTCATGCCCCGTTTTGGTTGTTTTTGTTGAACTTGTTTTTTACCACACAAATAATCATTCAGGTCTTTATATCCGCTGTAAGTTTGTGATTGGTCGGAAACTGTTTTATCCAGTTTTCGGATTTCATTCAGACATTTTCTTCCTGCTTCGTCATTATCCAGGAAGGTGTAAATTGTATCGTGCCGTTTTAGAAATTCAGTTGCTTTGTTCAGATTGTTGACCGAGTTAAGTATGATAACATTGCTTTCTATACTTTGTATACCTTTGAGGGATAGAAAGGACAGGTAGTCGATAAAACCCTCAAAGAGGCAGCAATGTGTTTTACCTTTGTTGATGGTGGTTATATCGGATGATGTACTGGCCTTTGAATAAGCCGTTGCGAAGGGCGTAACCGCCTTTGTCGTTTACGAAGCCAATAGCAAAGTATGGCTTGTCATTTACTTTGTAATGGATTTCTTTGCAAAGCTTTTCCGCTAACGGTATATGTATTTTCCGTTCTTGTAGATATCGGATTAACTGTGGGTTTGTCAACGGTTGGGTGTTGATTTCTTCAAAACCGTTTGAATTTCCCTGCTGTTGAAAAGAAAAAGGTTGAACGGGTTGGGTGGTTATGGTTTTACCTGACAGGTGAGCCAACGCACCCGATATACTCGGTATGTTGTGCAATTTCATCACAAGGTCGAGAATATTCCCGCCTTCGCCTGAACTGTGGTCGTACCATGCGTTCTTATCGTTATCGACTTTGAAAGATGCTGTTCTTTCGTTCCTGAACGGGGAATAGTACCAACAGATGTTCCCTTTGATTTCTTTGGGGTATATTCCCTGTGAGTGCAGATAATCTGCTATTTGTATTTGTTTTGCTTGTATCGCGTTCATAATGATTTGTATTAATGGGTGAATAATTCTTTTTCTTTCAGCAGCAAGAATCTGATTACAGAAAAAGCTGTGATGACACGGATAAAAATTGTCACTTTGTTGCAATTGACAGATAATTTAATGTATTTCAGTAGATTATTGATGCAACGAACTTGTAACACAAAGAAAAGATTGTTACAGGTTGTAACATCAGATAGTTTGTTATGCCTTTGTTATATATTTGTTACACTTGTAGAAGTATAGATAACAGTACTTTACAATAGGACTTTATCAATGTAACATCACTTCGTCAATCTGCTTTCGGGAGATACGGTAAATCCTTGCCGTTTTCTTTATTTCAAGGATATCATTGTTTGAGCCGAATACATGAGCCGTATAACGAGTTGACCCTTCGGGTGATAATCCCCATTTATCTTGTAATATCCGTCGGATTTGGGTCGGCTCTGTTTTCATGGAGATGCGGGTAAGCATATCCAGTATATCGTTCACACAAAAAGAATATATTTCCATTTCCTTTATTTGCATAATTTCCGAAATGATATTCAGCATTTCGATTTCGACCTTCCCACGATTGTATTGAATAATCTTCCGTAAAGCATCCGTAACCAATAAATCATGCCTGAACCACATATGGGACTCACACTTGGTCGAAAGTTCCCGATATTGCAGGAAATAAAGGAAATGAGGTATTTCTTCTTTCAACTCGTCCAGAATCCTGCTGTTTTCTTTTTTCAACGGCTGAATTTTACGCACCCAGTAACGAGTTTCGCCCTGTTCGATAATAACAGGGCAATGTTCGTTATTGGAATTAAGAATAAATTTGGCGAAGAATTCGACCTCGTTACGGTCTTTTCCTTTTGCTTCGGATTTGAAAGATATTGCCGTACTCAGGTTTTTGATGCGCTCCGAGTCCTCCTTTCGGTCGAGCAACACTTCATCGACGGCGATTATCAATTTATTCGCCCAATCTGAATTGAATTGCGAACGGAAATCCTCGTTGGTGTTAAACGTCATATTTCCTGCATAGATAGCTTTGAGGAAATTCAGAAAGGTGGTTTTGCCCGTATTACGTTCTTTGGAAACCAACAACAAAATAGGTAATCTCTGCAACGGTTTTGTGTAAAGTAATTGCATGTAATCCAATCCCATTTCAATTTGTTCCCCGAATATATGGGTCAGAAAATCAATGATCTTATCGCAGTTCCCCTTTACTGGCTGATAGTTTATCGGCTCGTACAAATTCAGAAACTTTTCAAGATTTCTCTGATAATTGATATGGTCGGGAACGGAACAAAACCCGTCGTATTTCTCGATTTGGGAAATATAGTCTTTTGAATGGTCTTGTCGAAGCGTTTCATAGTTCCACGGTCGGCGTTCCTCTATAAAATCACCACTCAATAACGGGCGTCTGACGATTTTAAAGAGGGTTGTCCCGACACGCTGATACTTTTCTTCTTGTTCTTTCATAAGGTAGGTTCTTTTGAGGTATCACACTGGTTAAGAATAAAATTCAAAATTTCCTCTTTATCATAAAAGACAAGTTTTTCACCGAAACGGTATTCTTTGTAGTGTCCCAAACGTGCGTATTTGCGGACGGTAGGAGCGGAGGCTCTGAGAAGCTTGGTCGCTTCTTTCATCTTGATAAGTTTACTCATCGCCATATCAACGGGCGACATTTCTTTTGTTGAAATACTGTCTTTGACAGTTTCTCCATTTTCCGATTTTTTTCGGAATCGTACAAAATTTGTTCTCATTGTTCAATAATTTTAGAAATTTCGAACAACAAATATATATACTAAATTTTCTGTAAATAAGCAAGTAATCTCACTGGGACGAAATGAGATTACTTGTTACGAAATGGGATTATCTTACAAATTGAATAAGGAAGAAATTTAGCCTATTTAGGGATGTCTTTTATGTCTCTATCGATAATACGAACGATTTTTGTCAGTCCTATGTTATCGTAGAAATCTCGAATGGAATAAAGGTCTTTCAGTAGTTTTCGTGTACAGCCGTTGTTTTGGCTTCCATTTTTATCAGGGTTGGCAAAAAGCCTATCGTTAGATGGTTTTACTTTTTGTTCAAGAAAATCATACCATACGTTAAGGTGGTCTTTACGAGAGCAAGGTGGAAGTATTTCTGATTTTAGCAAATAGCCAAAAATACGGTCGCCTAATTGTCTTTTGCCATCTAAGGAATAGCATTTAAGAATCTTCTCTTTGACTAATAGTAGCATTTCTTCTTTTGTCAAGCTTTTGACTTGTGTAAGAGGCGATATACCATATAACAAAGATTTTATATCTTCATCTGAAATATCATCTTGCACGAATAGTTTCTCAACTTCTTCACGCTTAGTTCTTATTATTTCAGCTATATGCTTTTGCTCTCTTCCTGTTCCAAAAAGTAAATTGAAAAAAGGAATAACACTAGAAATCTTTAACATAAGATTAGTTTCTTCAGAAATTCTAGCGCAATCATCTAAAAAGGCGCTTAGGTCTGTTATCCTTCCTTTACTGTATTGTAATTTAAAACTAGCATAATAGAATTTAAGAATGGAAACATCCGATGTGCCTAGTAAATTCTCATTATACATTTTACGATACTTATTCATTTGTAACAAGATTTGACAGCTAAAAATAGTAAAATTTTTTATACTTTCTGATAATTTCGGATAGTTTTCTGTAGTTTCTGAAAAGGAGAGTAGGAGATAATTTGCAACACAAATGCAACACAGTAGGCTTTAGAATAAAAATAACTCATTGATTATCAATGAGTTATTTTTAATATAGGCGGTATGGACGGGACTCGAACCCGCGACCCCCTGCGTGACAGGCAGGTATTCTAACCAACTGAACTACCACACCATTTATTTGTTTTGTTGCTATTCCTCTGAATTGCGATGCAAAGATAGAGGAAGTTTTTTTTATATGCAACACTTTTTGAATAAAAAAATGATGTTTTTTTGTTGCTATAAGATTATGAGTGGGTTACCTGGATGCTTGTGATGCGAATATCTTTTTTAGGACGATCATAAGCATCTTTTGCTTGGTTGGCTATTGAATCCAGCACATCAAATCCTTCAATTAATTCACCAAAAATGGTATATTCTCCATCCAGATGGGGAGATCCTCCGATAGTTGTATATGCTTCACGTTGTTCGGGTGTAAAAATTAAATGTCCCGGTGTAGCACGTACAACCGAATCTATTTTTGAATTGATTTCAACAACTCTCTCATTAAACGTTTTTGGATCTGCTGTTTTCAATGAATCCATTTCAGACTTAACGGGGTAATAAAATTCATTAAGCGCCTTTTTTCGTGCTTTCTGATTGGCAGCAAGTTCCAGTGTATCTAACTCTCCTGGGCGGTAAGCTTTTCCATGTACGATAAAAAACTGCGACATATCCGATTTTTTATTCGGATTAATACTGACATCCTGCCTGGGTGCTGCCAGGGTTCCTTTTTTATGGAAATACCCTTTGTTTAACTCGGGCATAATTTCCGACTTTCTATCACCATAGCCAACTCTTGCTCCTGCAGGTGCATTTTTTGAATCAGGAGATCCTCCCTGGATCATGAATCCGGGAATCACACGTGTAAATAAAGTTCCGTTGAAAAGACCTTGTTTCGCCCGAGCAATAAAAGTGCGGGTATGATTGGGAACATCGTCATAAAGCATTATTTTCATCGTCCCCACATTGGTTTTTATTTCTACAAATGTTTGCGCAGGTAACGAAGTATAGTAAACAGAAAAGCAGATTAGAAAGAATAAAGATCGTTTCATTTGCATGTTGAATATGGAAAAGACGTAAAGATAGAAAAAAGAAGTTTTTCTACCAAAAAAGTGTACCTTTGTGCGGTTTTAATAAAAAGGGTATTATGGAATGGATGAAGGAACTGTTATGGGGAGAAGGAATAGCCCATTCAGTGATGTTATTGTCGGTTGTTATTGTATTAGGAATTCTGTTGGGTAAAATAAAGATTGGTGGAATCTCGTTAGGAATAACTTTTGTTTTATTTGTAGGGATTTTTTTCGGGCACTTTGGCTTTTCCATAAACTCCCATATACTACACTTTTTTAAAGAATTTGGCCTGATTCTTTTTGTTTATTCAATCGGTATGCAGGTTGGTCCGGGTTTCTTCTCTTCATTTAAGAAAGGGGGAATTACACTCAATATGCTTGCAACGGGGATTGTAGCATTGGGAGTTATTACAACATTAGTTATTCATTATATAACAGGTCTTCCCATTTCGACGATGGTCGGTATTTTATCCGGTGCGGTTACTAAC
This sequence comes from Tannerella sp., assembly GCA_031285565.1. Classification (GTDB taxonomy): domain Bacteria; phylum Bacteroidota; class Bacteroidia; order Bacteroidales; family Tannerellaceae; genus Tannerella. The sequence continues at coordinate 12,246 of JAITVY010000020.1, forward strand.
ACCCCCGGTTTGGGTGCTGCTCAACAGGCCTATTCTGATATACATGGAGAAATGGATAACACGATAGCACTGGGTTATGCTGTCGCTTATCCGTTAGGAGTAGTTGGTATTATTCTTTCAATCATATTTATTCGTTTCGTATTTCGTATTTCTTTTGAAAAAGAGACCGATCGTTTGAACAGGGACGATGATACGCATATAAATGAACCTCACCCGGTATCACTTGTTGTGAAAAATCCTGCAATTTTCGGTAAAAAAGTAGGTGATGTATCTGTTTTGATCGGTAATCATGATTTTGTTATTTCCCGGATCTGGTATGATAAAAAGGAAGTAATAGAATTGGTTTCTGCTGATACTGTTTTGCATGAGAATGATAAAATATTTGTCATTACTACCGAACGTGATATTGATGTTGTGAAAGTATTTATTGGCGAAGAAATTCCAATGGAAAGAAAACAGTGGATACGAAAAGAGAGTCAGCTTATCAACCGGAGGATTATTGTAACAAAACCAAGCCTGAATGGAAAGCGCCTGGGTGAGCTTAAGTTACGTAGAATGTTAGGTATCAATATAACGAGAATAAACAGGGCCGGCGTTGATTTAGTAGCATCACCAAATCTGACATTACAGGTAGGCGACCGGGTAAATGTAGTGGGTACAGAAGCTGCTATCAAAAATGCAGAAGAATTGCTGGGTAATTCAATGAAGCGCCTTAATGAACCAAATTTAGTCCCGATTTTTTTAGGGATAGCATTGGGTATTTTATTGGGTAGTATTCCTATTACATTTCCAGGCATTCCACAACCTGTTAAACTCGGATTAGCCGGAGGACCTTTAATCGTGGCTATTCTTATTAGCCGCTTTGGTTATAAATACAAGTTGGTTACATATACTACGATGAGTGCTAATTTAATGCTTCGTGAGATAGGTATAACCATATTCCTTGCTTGTGTGGGGATAGATGCCGGTTCAGGATTTATTGAGACAATTGTGTACAAAGGTGGTTTTGCCTGGATTGGTTATGGAGTTATTATAACAATGATTCCTTTATTAATAATAGGTGCAATAGGTCGTTATTTTTACAAGATTAATTATTTTACTTTAATGGGTTTATTGGCAGGAAGTACAACGGATCCACCAGCGTTGGCTTATTCAAATGCAACAGCAGGTAATGATGCTCCTGCGGTTGGTTATGCCACAGTTTATCCATTGACCATGTTTTTAAGGGTGCTTTCTGCTCAATTATTAATATTACTTTTTGCCTGATAGGGGATAATAACTAAAACTGACTGAGGTTGTCTGGTTTGCCAGATAACCTCATTTTTTTTTGTTGAAAAGTCATATACATTTGTCGGCAATCTTGATTTTGATATAGAAAAGGTGTTGGATAATATATATTGTATAGACTAAAAGTATCTTTGCTGTACTTGATCTGTATCTTGTAGGTTTTTTTTACTTAATTCAAGATGTTGAGAACCTGACAGGTATACATTGCTTTGCTTTAATAAGTAATGATTTTTCAACTTTTGATCGGATTTGATTGTTTTTTCTATGTGTCAGACAGAAAATATCATTATAATTATATTAAGTTTTTTTACGAATAAAATGATCATAACCATCGCTTATTTAAAAAGTTTTCTTACATTCGAACGTTTTAAGTCGTGAGAGCAGAAATCAAACTTGTTTTTTTGTGCGTCTAAGTGAGAATGAAAATATGTTTGCATAATTATTATTGAATGTGCACTTTCAATTAAATAAAAAAATGAAGAGAAGAATAGTTACAGTATTCGCATTTATTTTCTGTGTAATTCAGATTTTACCTTTAAATGCCCAACGAAAAAAGAAGGATGTAGAAGTGTCTGAACGCCAGTATTGGTGTGATTTGACATATCAGATTTCATATCCTTTACTCAATGCATTGAGTAAAGGAGAACTGAAAAAACAGATGCCTGTAGAACAGCAGATTAATGCAAGCGGGCGCGAGCATTTTGCTCATCTGGAAGGATTTGGCAGGTTGCTTTGCGGAATAGCTCCGTGGCTTGAATTAGGAGTGGGAACAGGAAAAGAGGGTGAACAACGTGCAGAATTGACAGCTTTGGCTTTAAGAGGTATACGTCAGGCAGTAGACCCCAATTCACCGGATTATATGAATTTTACCGGAGAATACGGGCGCCAACCGCTTGTTGATGCTGCTTTTCTTGCACAAGCGTTTCTCCGTTCACCAGATGTTTTGTGGAAGGGGTTAACACAGGAAACACAACAAATGGTTATTGATGCTTTTAAAAAGACCAGGGAAATTACACCTTACCATAATAATTGGTTATTATTTGCCGGAACGATTGAAGCCTTTTTTTTGCATGTAGGTGAAGAATGGGATGGAATGCGTATAGATTATGCCATTCGTCAACACGAACAGTGGTATAAAGGTGATGGGATGTATGGAGATGGTCCTGATTTTCACTGGGATTATTATAATAGTTTTGTGATTCAGCCGATGATGGTTGATATAGGTAAAGTTTTACGGGAGCATGATCTGTTAAGCGAAAAGAATTACCAGGAGATACTAAAACGTTCTGTTCGTTATGCTACTGTTTTAGAACGTATGATTTCTCCTGAAGGAACATATCCTCCTATCGGCCGTTCGCTTGCTTACCGTATGGGTGCTTTGCAGTCATTGTCGCAAATGGCTCTGATGAAACTATTGCCAAAGGAAATTGCTCCGGCTCAGGTACGTTGTGCATTAACTACTGTTATGAAAAGACAAATGACGGCTGTTGGTACTTTCGATGAAAATGGTTGGTTGAGAATTGGATTCTGTGGCTCCCAGCTTTGTGCCGGAGAGACATATATATGTACGGGTAGTCTTTATTTATGTTCAGTTGGTTTATTAGCTTTGGGACTTCCTCCGGAAGACGAATTCTGGAATGCCCCTGAGGCATTCTGGACGCAGAAGAAAGCATGGGGTGGCAACGAATTTCCAATTGATCATGCTTTATATTAAAAAATGTTGAAGAACACACTAAAAAAAAATCTATATCAAATAAAAAGTGTAAGTTTGGATATTGATGTTAAAGGTTTTAATAATGGTAAAAATATGAATTACCTTAAGTTTGATAAAACGTTAATAATAAATCTCGAAGAATCTTTATCAAGGGAGATTCTTCGTACCAATCGGAAAGGGGCATATCATAGTACTACGATTGTTGATTGTAATACTCGGAAATATCATGGGCTGCTGGTGATGCCTGTTCCCAAGCTGGATGATGATAATCATGTTATGTTATCTTCATTGGATGAAACGGTAATCCAGCATGGAGCAGAGTTTAATTTAGGACTTCATAAATATGAAGGAGGGAGTTTTAGTCCGAATGGTCATAAATATATCCGTGAGTACACAATGGAAACGGTTCCTCGTACGATATACAGGGTAGGAGGCGTTATCTTGTCGAAAGAGAAAATATTTTCACAGACGGATAGCCAGATTATGATAAAGTATACATTATTGGATGCTCATTCGCCTACCACACTTCGTTTCCGACCGTTTCTGGCATTCCGGAGTGTGAAAGACCTTACGCATATTAATAATGATGCGAATTTGTCATATCAGGAGATTCCACACGGAATAAAAATGTGTATGTATGCAGGATATCCTGATTTATACATGCAATTCAGTAAGAAAACGAATTTTATTTATGAGCCAAACTGGTATCATGGATTGGAATATCCGAAAGAGCAGGAGAGGGGATACCCTTATCAGGAGGATTTATTCGTTCCAGGCTATTTCGAAGTACCGATAAAGAAAGGAGAATCGATCGTTTTTTGTGGAGGAGATATTCAACAGAAAGGATTAGCTAAACTTCCGGCTTTCTTTGATGAGCAAGTTACATTAAGGACACCACGTTCAAGCTTTTATAACTGTCTGAAAAACTCAGCACATCAGTTTTTATATAATCCCAAAGGTGAAGATCTTTATTTATTAGCAGGTTATCCGTGGTTTAAGGTACGTGCACGTGATATGTTTATAGCAATGCCGGGAGCAACATTAAGTGTTGATGAAAAACATAATTATGAACGGTTAATGCAAACCGCTATACCGGCTTTGCAAACATTTATGCGCGATGGTATGCCGGATACTGTTATTCGGGAAATCAATGAACCGGATGTATTGCTTTGGGTTGTTTGGTGCATTCAGCAATACCGGGCAAAAGTCGGATTAAAAGAAGCCAAAGAGTTATATGGTGATTTAGTAAAAGAAATCATAGAATATATTATAGCACAGAAACATCCGAATCTTAAGCTCACAGATAATGGTTTACTTTATTCTGACGGACGTGATAAACCGGCAACATGGATGAATTCCGTTTTAAATGGAAAACCTGTAGTTCCACGTACAGGGTATATTGTTGAGTTTAATGCGCTTTGGTATAACGCATTATGTTTTTACAAAGAGTTGAATGAGGAAACCTGGCTGGAAAAAATCGAGAATCTAATCTCATCTTTAAATTTATCGTTTCCGGCAGTATTCGTAAATGTACACAATTATCTTTTTGATTATGTTGATGGTCCTAATCAGGACTGGAGCGTGCGGCCGAATATGGTGATAGCGTTAGCATGTACATATTCGCCCTTAACGCGCTCGCAGAAGCGTGCAGTATTAGATGTCGCAACAAAAGAGTTATTAACACCCAAAGGATTACGATCTTTAAGTCCTAAGAGTGGAGGTTACAAACCGAATTATACAGGTCCTCAATATGAACGTGACCTTGCATATCATCAAGGTGCTGTCTGGCCCTGGATGCTGGGTGTATATTTAACGGCTTATTTGAACTTATTCAAGGTTAGCGGTGTTTCATTCGCAGAGCGAATGCTGATTAGTATGGAAGAAGAAATGTCCTTGCATTGTATTGGTACGATTTCGGAAGTATTTGACGGGAATCCACCGTTTGCAGGTCGTGGAGCAATCTCATTCCTAATGAGTGTCGCTTCTATTCTTGATATTATGGATAAAATAAAGGCTTACGACAGTGTTGAATAAAATGGTTGTACTAAGATGAAGGCATTAATGTATGGATGGGAATTTCCCCCTCATATTCTGGGTGGATTAGGAACTGCAAGTTATGGCTTGATAAAAGGTATGTCTTTGCAGCCGGATATGGATATCACATTTGTGATGCCTAAGCCAAGAGGGGATGAAGACCAGAGTTTTTTGAAAATAATTGGTGCATCAAACACACCTATAGTGTGGCGTGATGTCCCATATGATTATGTGTCTCAACGTTTATCGAAATTTATGGACCCGCAAATGTATTATACATTGCGTGATCATATATATGATGATTTCAGTTACAGGCATGTAAACGACCTTGGATGTATTGAATTTTCGGGTCGGTATCCGGATAATTTGCTGGAAGAAATCAATAATTACTCAATCGTTGCGGGTGTAATAGCCCGTAGTGTGGAATATGATGTTATACATGCCCATGATTGGTTGACTTATCCGGCAGGGATCTATTCGAAAATGCTAAGTGGAAAACCACTTGTGATACATGTGCATGCTACAGATTATGATCGTAGCCGGGGGAATGTGAATCCCGATGTATATGGTATAGAGAAAAACGGAATGGATCATGCAGATCATATTATAACTGTTAGTAACCTGACACGGCAGACTGTAATTGAAAAATATCATCAGGACCCGGCAAAAGTAACAACAGTTCATAATGCTGTAGAGCCTTTAAGCAAAGAAATTTTGTCTATATCTGATAAGCGTGGGGTAAAAGATAAGGTTGTAACATTTTTGGGACGTATAACCATGCAAAAGGGACCGGAATATTTTGTGGAAGCTGCCGCAAAAGTGTTACAAAGAACTGATAATGTTCGTTTTGTTATGGCGGGCAGTGGAGATATGATGAACCAGATGATACGACTGGCTGCATCGCGTAATATTTCAGACCGTTTTCATTTTACCGGATTTATGAAAGGAAAGCAAGTATATGAAATACTTAAAGCCAGTGATGTATATATAATGCCTTCTGTTTCGGAACCATTTGGGATTTCGCCATTGGAAGCGATGCAATGTGGGGTACCGTCTATTATTTCGAAGCAATCGGGATGTGCTGAGATTCTGGAATATGCAGTAAAAGTTGATTATTGGGATATTGAGGCAATAGCTGATGCTATTTATGGCTTGATCTCTTATCCTAAACTTCATGAATTTATGAAAGATGAAGGCCTGAAAGAAGTCAATAATATAAAATGGGAATATGCAGGGCAAAAGGTTCGTCAGATTTATGATCAAGTATTATTCAGATAGAAATAAAACACAAAAGATATGAAACAGATTTGTTTTTACTTCCAATTACATCAACCGTTTCGTTTACGGAGATACCGTTTTTTTGATATAGGTAATAATCATTACTATTATGATGATTTTCAGAATGAAGAAATTTTCCGTCGTATAGCAGAGAAGTGTTATCTGCCGGCTAACCGTGCTGTTATGGAAATGATTAAAAAGAGTGGAGGCAAATTTAAAGTTGCTTATTCTATTTCAGGAACAGCCCTGGAGCAAATGGAAATTTATTCTCCGGAAGTTATTGATAGTTTCAGGGAACTTGTGCAATTGGGAAATGTTGAGTTTTTAACTGAAACATATGCACATTCTCTTTCTTCTTTGGGAGATGCTGAAGAGTTTAAAGCGCAGGTTAAAATGCATAAAGAAAAGATCTATTCCCTGTTTGGCGTCCGTCCTAAAGTGTTTCGGAATACTGAATTAATATATTCTGATGAAATCTCTGAATTGGTTCATAAGATGGGATTCCATGGTATGCTGACAGAAGGTGCCAAGCATGTGTTAGGATGGAAAAGTCCGAACTATGTTTATTCTTCGGCTGCACGTCCTCAGTTGAAGTTATTGTTGAAAAATGATCGCTTTAGTGAAGATTTATCAATTCGTTTTGCCAATTATTCGTGGAGTGAATATCCGCTCACAGCTGATAAATATATGGCCTGGATTGCTTCAACTCCCGCATCAGAGAAGATAATTAATCTTTTTATGAATTATGAGGTCTTAGGTTCGATGCATTCAGCGGAAACGGGAATATTCGACTTTTTTAAGGCATTACCACAGTATGCAGAAAAAAATAATATTTCGTTTGCTTTACCTTCCGAAATATTTAAAACAGAAGAAGCTGTCGACTCTATCATTGTACCCTATCCAATGTCGTGGGTTGATGAAGAAAAAGATACTAGTTCATGGTTAGGTAATATATTACAACAGGAAGCATTTCAGAAAATTAATGAAATCAGTGAGCGGGTACGTTTATGTGAAGACCGCCGCATAAAACAAGACTGGACTTACCTGCAGAGTAGTGATCATTTCTACTACATGAATACGAAGCATTATAATTTGTTTAGCCCATATGACAGTCCGTATGATGCATTTAATAACTACATGAATGTCTTATCTGATTTTATTTTACGTGTAGAAGCTCAGTTTCCATCGTCTATAGAGAATGAAGAGTTAAATTCATTATTAACGACAATACGAAATCAAGCTGACGAAATCAAAGAATTGGAGAAAGATGTTATTACGTTAAAAGGGAAAATCGAAAAGCAAAAATCCGTAAAAGTTGCAGTAGAACCGGCAAAAGCGAAAGAAACAAAACCTGCGTAAAGTATTTGAACGTTTTTAAGTAGTGAGATAATAAATGAGTTTTGCCGGACATATTTACGATATGATTCGTCGTGATAAGGAGAATCGTGAATTACGGCAAAACCTTCGTGAACGTCTGAAAGCAGATCACAACAGTCCTATTGGTAAATATCAGGATTGTTATAAAGATATTACACCTGAAAAACTTGATCGTATAGCGAACGAGCTTAAAAATAAGTCAAGGCAGGATGAATATCGAATGAAAAAAGATATTATTCTTCTTTTACTTTTATTAGGGGGGGGTATTATAGTTATTATGTCAATTTATTTAATCTTAAATTAATATTAGAATTTTAGTTCATTTATATATATGAATTATAGAAATATTTATAAATGAAGTTCTAGGATACGCTCGATTATTATTTGTTATGTTGAATTATGATCAGGCGTGTTTGTAAATTGAGTTTTATACTTTAAACTAAAACCTCTATGGCTGTATTATATATAGCTGATTTTATTTTTTTAATTCTACAGAATATTTTAGGATTTGAATTTATTTTTTATGAAATAGTGGGGTAGGCTACTTTTAGAGATAATATCACAATAAATGTTAATTGCTTTTATTTGTTTTATAAATTTAAGATAGTGTTATATATTTGCACTTGTTTTGTATGAATGTGACGATATATCGTTAATCATTTGGTAAATAGTTGTTTTTTATAGTTTTGAGAGTAAACGTGTTTCCCACGTTGTTATAAGTTTAAACGAAAAAAAAAATACATTGAAATTATGTGGTTCGGGGTTTTATCAGTTAAAACAGCAAATAATATAGCTAAATGTTTTTTTTGTTAGCTTGTTATGTATTCATGTTTGCTGTGATTTCAATACACGATGATTATGTCTACAGGGGAATGTTAATAGTAAATCGTGATCATTTAAAAGGATGAAAATTTATGTTTATTTAAATTTTTAATATTTAATATTGCCAAAAAGAAGAACTATGATTTTATGAAAAAAAAAATTTTATATTTAGAAGATAAGGATACTGTAGTAAAGATAGTTTGTGCTTATTTGTCGGAATATGAGGTATATTGTTTTGAAAATCCATTAAAAGCTTTGTCATGGTTGGAAGAGGGTAATATCCCTGATTTAATTTTGTCGGATTTGAATATGCCTGAAATGAATGGGAAAGATTTTTTATTTTACATAAAAAGTCGTGATGTTTATGAAAAAATTCCTTTTGTTATACTTTCCGGAGAGAGTAATAGTAGCATCAGAATTGAACTATTACAGCAGGGTGCTGAAGATTTTATCTCGAAGCCATTTAATCCGGTAGAATTGAAAGTTCGTGTTGACAAGTATCTTAAAACCAGCACACAAGATGTTGCTAAAAATGGATATTAGTAAATCAAACATATAAAATTAAAAAATGGCTAATTTGACTCGATTTATATTGAATGTAAATGATACATTTGTAGTAGTTGCAGACAACAATGACAGACAAAAGTTATATAAATGTTCTGTGACAAAAAGAGTATTTGATATTATTTTGGCAACAATTGCATTATTGTTATTGAGCCCTATTTTGATAATAGCCGCAATTGCAATTCGAATAGAAAGTAAGGGACCTGTGGTATATAAATCCCAAAGAGTAGGAGAAAATTATCAAATTTTTGATTTTCTGAAATTCAGATCAATGTATCCGGATGCTGATAGAAGGTTAAAGGACTATATGTCTTTAAATCAATATAATATTGTTGAGAAAAAAGAAGAGGATATTACTAATCAAAGGCAGTTAGATATCTCGAAATGTGTAGAGACTGGCGTTTCGATTTATGTTTCGGATGATCAGATACTTTTGGAACATGAATATTTAGAATTAAAAAATCATCAACAACAAGAAAGTTTTATAAAATTGAAGGAGGATCCACGCATAACTAATGTTGGGAAATTTATTCGTAAATATAGTATCGATGAATTACCACAATTGATAAATGTGCTTAAGGGTGATATGTCTATTGTCGGGAATCGCCCTTTGCCACTATATGAAGCAGAGCTACTGACAGAAGATGAAAGTGCTAAGCGCTTTTTTGCATCGGCAGGTCTGACTGGTTTATGGCAGGTTGAAAAGAGAGGAGATTCAGGACGTTTATCTGCACAAGAACGTAAACATCTGGATGTCTATTATGCAGAAAATCATTCCATTGCAATGGATGTTAAAATATTGTTGAAAACATTTACTTCTTTTATTCAAAAAGAAAATGTGTAAGTATATGAAAAATAAATATTTAATCAAACTGATATCTTTGTGTTTCTATTTATTGATTTGGAGTGCAATATCAGCACAAACAATTGATGATAATATATATCAATATTCAAAAATGCATCTGCCTCCTTTAAATGTTCTATTTGAAAATGCATATAATACGTCTTCTGTTGAATATTATAAATCATTAAGGGAATATGAGAAAAAGACATTGAGTGCGGAAAAAAGGAGTTGGTTAAAATATTTTCAAATTGGGGGATTATATTATTATGGTGTGAATGCTGTTCAGTCTATGGATGGTTCTTTGCTTGTACCAAAAAAAGACCCTCAAGATTGGTATAACATAGGAGCTTCATTAGCAGTTCCTTTAGACGATTTATTTGACCGGGGTGGTAAGGTTAAGAGGCAGAAACTGAAAATACAATCGGCCGATCATCAGTTGGAAACAGCTTATGGTGAAATTAAAATGGAAATAGTAGAGCTTTACACACAGGTACAAAAGGAAATTGATATACTAAAACTTCAACTAGAACAGTTTACTCTTGCCAAAACTAATTATGAGCAAAGCCGGCTTGATTTCTCTCAAAATAAAATCAGTATACAGGAATTTTCGAATCAGAAAGACCTGTATAATGGAGTAATTGTACAATGTCTTAATTCTAAATATACAATAGAGAGTCTGATTTTGAAACTAGAAATACTCTCACAAACAAAGATTTTCAATTAATGAATATTATATCAAATATAGTAAGGTTTATTTATAAAATCCGGTTTTGGATAGTAATAGTACCTTTGTTTATAGGCATAATCGCTATCTTTTTGACAAAGGATATGCCAAAAACTTATACCGTTAGAGCTAAAATATATACATCAGTTGTATCAGGAATTAATTTGACATCAGACGGTCCTCCTTCTTCAAACTGGAATGTTCTTGTAAATGCACAGGAGAATTTAGAAAATATCATGCTTTCTCAAAATGTCTTAAGGAGAGTTTCTTTACGTTTATTAGCACAACATCTGGTTTACGGAGAAAAACAGCATAATGAATATATAAGTCGCGAACATTATCAGAAATTGCTGGAGCAATTACCTGAAACAGTCCTGAAGCTTGTCGATAAATCATCGGAAGAGAATACATTTTATGCACTATTAGCGTATTATGATGCATCAAATAGTAATGATTTGAGATCTTTGTTTAATAGTGGGTTGCCTCATTATAGTGTCAGGTCTTTATCAAGAGTTTCTGTAAATAGGGATGGAATGAGTGACATGATTAATCTTAAATATGAAAATGATGATCCGGGGATAACCTTTTATACAATGTCTTTTCTTTATGAAGAATTTTTGAGGGAGTATGATGAATTACGATTTGGACAGGCGAATGAGTTAATTTCTATATTAGAGAAAGAATTAAAAGAACAGGGACAGAAACTCGGAAGTTCGGAGAAGGATTTGGAAAATTATTATAATTATAATAAACTTCTTGATTATGACTTGCAGAAACAATCTGCAATTTCCCAAAATGAAACACTAGAGAAAAAACGCCAAGAGCTTTTAGCTCAATATAATGCTTCAATAGCAGCAGCAAAGAAATTATCTGATCAAATTTCAAAACAGACTGATAATTTAAAAAATTCTCAGGATTTTCTAAGAAAACTGGAACTTATAAATAAAATCACTCATGAAGTAGCAGAATTGCAAAATTCTTTATCAATAGATAGAACAAATGTTGTAAAATTAAATCAGAAAAAACAGGAGTTAGCTAAGGAAGAACAAGAATTGAAATTATTATCTAATATAATTAATGAAAATAAGAGTACTGAAGCTGGTATTGAGAGTTCCTTGATATTAGAACAATGGATGGAAGAAACTATTAAGGGCGAAAAAGCTAAAGCTGAATTGTCTATAATTAATCAGCAGAAAAGCAGATTGGCTAACCAGAGTGCTGATTTAGGTCCGATAGGTATAGATTTAAAACAAAAAAACCGTAGTGTAACTGCAGAAGAAGCAAATTATCTATTATTATTAGACAATTTGAATAAAGCTAAATTGCGAGTTAAAAACATGCAGTTAACAAGTTCGAATCTGAAGTTAGTATCAGCACCCATATATCCACATGAACCTTCGGCTAGTAAAAGAAAGATGACTATATTATTTACTGTCGTTCTAAGCTTGGTTCTTGTTATTGGATACTTTTTTGCGTTGGAATTGTTTAGTCGTAAATTGGAATATCCGGGGAAAACAGAAAACCTATTGTCTCAGAAAGTCATTAGTGTATATCCCCAGTATGTAAATTCAGAAAAAGGATCTTTTTTTGAAGAAAAAGCTGATGAGTATTTATGTAATGCTCTTATGACTTATTTTAAGCCGGGAAAGCGGAATGTCATAAACTTGTTTACTGTTGATGATTATGAGAGCGTTTCTGTTTTAGGAGAGAAAATTCAGAATGGGCTAAGCCTTTACGATTTTAGTGTAAAGATACTTGAACCTCAAAAGAATTATAATGAAAAATCTAAAGACTTTGTTTTAGTGAATGATATATTTGATTTATATGAAGGCTATGAAGACGTACTGATTGTTGACTTCCAGAATCTTAAAGATGCGATGGCTCCTGAAAATATGATAAAGAATGCTTCTATTAATTTATTGGTTGTAAGTGCAAATAAAAAATGGTCGCCGAGTGATCAAATGTATATGGAAAATGTTACTTCTCGGTTAGATGGTGCTCCATTCTATATTATATTGTATGATGTAACCAGAGCCGTTTTTAAAGAATTTACAGGCCGAATATAGGTTTTTAAAGCAGGAATAATGGATGTTGCCAAAAATATATATGTTTCCGTAAAGAAAAATATTCTATTATTTACAGGCCTACTTGCTATATTGTTTTTAGCTATAACAAAAGATACAATAGGGTTGTTTGGTAGTTGTCTTATAGCATTGTTGCCCTTTGTGTTGTTAAGCTTATATTATTCTATCCAAAATCCTTACGGATTATATTTTACTATTTTTATATTGAATTACTTCGTCATGGGACTCAATCGTTATATTCCTGCAATTCCTGGTGGGGTAATAATTGATGGATCTTTACTTTTATTATTAATCATATTATTGTTTCAGTCTACTTATAAAAGGATACCGTGGAAATATTCATTTAATGGGTGGACATTGGTTTCAGTAATTTGGATGATTTATTGTTACTGTTGTTTATGGAATCCGGAATCTGTTTCAAAAGGTGCATGGTTTACTGCTATTAGAGGAATGGCATTTTATATGCTGATTGTAGCGATATTAGTTCCGCTTATAATCATGAATTATAAACAAATGAAAGCATTTGTTATAGTTTGGGGAGTCTTGATATTTTTTGCAGCAGCAAAGGCTTATATTCAGAAAAATGTAGGGTTTGATGATGCTGAGTGGCGTTGGCTAATGGAAAGAGGTGGTACAACCCATTTATTAGCAACAGGAACAAGGTATTTTTCATTTTTTACTGATGCCTCTAATTTTGGAACCGGTTTAGCATTTGCAGCTGTTGTTTTTCTTATCACATCCTTTTTTGAAAAAGGGTGGGTGAGAATTTATTATTGGTTTGTAGTAGTTGCTGCAATTTATGGGATGGTTGTTTCGGGAACTAGAACAGCTATGGCCATTCCTTTTTTCTCATTTGTATTATATGCTGCCATTTGTCGAAATTGGAAGGTTTCGACGTTTATAATTTCCCTAATGGTGGTTATATTTTGTTTTTTTAAATTCACATATATAGGGCAGGGACATCCGGATATACGTCGTATGCGGAGTGCATTTGATTCAAATAATGCATCAAAAAATGTTCGCGTAGAGAATCAGAAATTAATCCGAACATATATGGCGGATAAACCTTTTGGGGTTGGTTTGGGATTAGGAGGGGTAAGAGCACAGGAATATACCCCAGATTCATATATTGCAAAGATACCTACGGACTCCTGGTTTGTTTCGGTATGGGTTGAAACAGGTATTGTTGGTTTGACTTTATATTTACTATTAATGTTTTCATGTATTGGATATGGGGTATATCTTATCGTTTTTAAATTAAAGAACAGGCAATTAAAGGCATATGTCAGTAGCTTTACGGTGGGAATTTTTGCTATGTTATTAGCCTCTTCATCGAATGAAATATTTGCCCAATTTTCAAACAGCATTATAATTTATACGTTTTTCGCATTTATTTTTATTAGTCCACGGTTAGATAAGGAATTGATTGATGAGCAGACAAATTGAACTATCTGTTGTTACAATAAATTATAATGGAGTGGAGGATACTCTTGAATTAATATATTCCCTTCGAAAATATTTAACAGTTCAATATGAAATTATTGTTGTTGATAATGCTTCAGATAATGACGAGGTGAGTATTATAAACCAAATGGCTCCGGATTGTATTACGATAGCCAATGATAAAAACATAGGTTTTTCAGGAGGTAATAATATAGGTATAAAAAAGGCAACAGGACGCTATATACTTATGCTAAATAATGATACTATAGTAAAAGATGATTCTGTGCAAAAACTGATTACATTTATGGATGCTAATCCGCAAATAGGAGGTGTTTCTCCTAAATTATTATATGCGGAAGCTTCTCCTGATATCATTCAATATGCCGGTGCTACAGAATTATCTATGGTAACACTTCGGAATAAGACAATAGGGCAGGGAGAGATTGATAAAGGGCAATACAACGAATCTCAAAAAACGTCATTTCTTCACGGTGCAGCCATGATGATCCGTCGGGAAGCTATTGAAAAGGCCGGATTAATGCCTGAAGTCTTTTTTCTGTATTATGAAGAAATCGATTGGTCTACCCAGATAGAAAAGAACGGTTTTGAATTATGGTACAATCCGGTTTGTTCGATTTATCATAAAGAAAGCCGCAGTGTCGGAAGCGAAAGTCCCTTGAAGATATATTATATGACGCGAAATCGATTATTATATGCTTGGCGGAATCGATTGGGGTTGGCTAAGATTTTGTCTTTTATTTATCTATTTGGAGTGGCTGCAACAAGAAATACTATAAAATACTTGCTGAGAGGAGACTTGGATTTGGCTAGATCTGTCGTTTGCGGCGGTCTTGCGTTTATAAAATTGAAAAACAAATTAAATTAAGAATGAATTTTATTTATATAATAGATTATATCATATTTATAATATTGGCAATTTCATGTTTATATTTATTTGTGTTTGCCTTATTTTCTTTGAAAAAATCAGCAGAAAGTTATCCTCCTGTAAATGAACTAATGCGTTATCTAATACTTTTTCCGGCATATAAAGAGGATAAAGTTATAGTGAAAAGCGTGAATGAATTTTTAAAACAAACGTATCCTTCTGAGCGATATACTCTAGTTGTTATTTCTGATCAAATGCAGGAAGAAACTAATGACATATTACGTCAGATGCCGATTTGTTTATTAGAAGTCCATTTTGAGCAAAGTACAAAGGCCAGAGCTTTGAATTTTGCTATAAAAGAACTGGATTGTGATAAATTTGATGCAGTTATCATTGTAGATGGTGATAATTTGGTTGAACCTAATTTTTTAGAAGAAGTAAATAAAGCCTGTGTAACTGTTAAGACGAAAGCTTATCAGGCACATCGGGTTGCAAAAAATACGAATACAACAGTCTCAGTACTTGATGCTGTTAGTGAGGAAATAAACAATTCTATTTTCAGAAAAGGTTTTGCTAATGCAGGATTCTCGGCTACACTTTCTGGCTCCGGAATGATTTTTGAAATGAATTGGTTTAAAGAACATGTTGCTAAGTTAACATCAAGTGGTGAAGATAAGGAACTGGAAGTATTACTTCTTAAACAAAAAAAATCAGATAAAATATCTGGAAGATATATATATATGATGAGAAGATTCAAAAAACAGGTGCTTTTTATCAGCAGCGTAGAAGATGGTTGGCAGCACAATATGGAACTTTATATAAATCTATCAAAGATCTCCCGGAAGCATTGAAAACCAGGAACTATGATTATTGTAATAAGTTAGTACAGTGGATGATGCTTCCCCGGATTATGTTGATCGGTTTGACCTGTATAGTCACGTTGTTTTGGACTATTTTTAATTTTTATCATTCTGTGAAATGGTGGGGAATATTAATTATTTTAGGATTGGCATTAGCATTGGCAATACCCCCAAATTTTTGGAATAGAAAATTGTTAAAAGCTATTTGGCAGATTCCGGTTCTTTTTGTTTTGATGTTTTTGAATTTTTTTAGAATGAAAGGTGCGTATGGGAAATTTGTACACACGGATCATAAAGAAAATAAAGCAGAAAATTAGTCGATAATTATTCTTAAGTATGTTTTGATAATGAGTCTTATTGCTACAATAAAATCAAATGACCGTCTTAAAAAGTTTTTTTGGAGACTATGTATTCATTCAACTAAGGATCGTCCTCGCCAGTGGTTTCGATTATTGCTTCCTATTTTTATAAAGCGAGGAAAGAAATCCGTAATTTATAGAAGTGTACGAAAGGACATTTTTCCTTCGCACCAGTTTACACTAGGAAATTATTCTATTGTAGAAGATTTTGCAACAATTGCAAATGCAATGGGTGATATTCATATCGGTAACAGAAGCCGGATTGGTTTAGGAAACACGATCATAGGTCCTGTAAATATAGGTAACAATGTAAACCTGGCTCAAAATGTTGTGGTATCGGGTCTGAATCATAATTATTCGGATGTCAATCGAACAATTAAAGCACAAGGAGTAAATACATCGCTTATTGTTATCAGGGATGATGTCTGGATTGGTGCAAATTCTGTTGTTTTAGCAGGTGTTACAATTGGGAAGCATGTTGTTGTGGGCGCAGGGAGTGTAGTAACAAGAGATATACCTGATTATTCAATTGCATTGGGAAATCCGGCAAGGGTGATAAAAGTGTATGATTTAGATCGGAAAGAATGGGTAAAAGCATATTGATGATATGTCTGTTAAGAAAGAATTAATTAGTGGTTTTGCATATACGGCAATAGCTAAATATATAGGGATTGCTATTTCATTTATAATAACGGCTGTTTTATCCCGGCTGTTATTACCGGAGGAATTTGGTATTGTTGCAGTTGCAACAGTATTGATAAACTTTTTTAATTTGCTTTCGGATATGGGTATAGCACCAGCTATTGTTCAAAATAAATCGCTAAATAGTACAGACTATAGCAATATTTTTTCCTTTACGATATGGATTGGGGTTATATTAGCAATTCTTTTTTTTATTATATCTCCATTTATCTCGGCATACTATAAAAATGAGCAATTACTTCATATTTGCAGATTACTTTCTGTAAATATAATGTTTGTAACCTGGAATATTATACCGAATGCACTTCTTTATAAAGAGAAGATGTTTAAGTATTTGGCATATCGTAATTTGATTGTTCAGTTAATCGGAGGTAGTTTAGCGGTAATAGTAGCATTAAACGGACTTGGTATTTATGCATTATTAGTAAATCCTATTTTTACAGCGATTGTCATGTTTTTTATAAGCTATGCCAGGTTTCCTCAAAAATTGCGTTTGTTCTTTCGTTTTACGTCTATTCAAAAAATACGCTCTTTTTCGATTTATCAGTTTTTCTTTAATATGGTGAATTATTTTAGTCGTAATCTGGATAAATTAGTGATAGGGCGTGTTCTGGGAAGTGGGCAGTTAGGGTATTATGAAAAATCTTACCGCATGATGATGCTTCCATTGGAAAATATCACTTTTGTAATTAATCCGGTAATGTTGCCTGTGTTTTCAGAATTTCAAAATGATTTGAATCGTTTGTCAACATCGTATATGAAAGTTATTCGGACATTGGCTTTTGTCGGATTTAGCTTAACATTGTTGCTTTTTTTTGCTGCACGTGAATTAGTTTTATTGATTTTTGGCTTACAATGGGAGCCTTCGGTTGGTGTTTTTCGTATTCTATCATTATCTGTAGGAATTCAAATTATTTTATCTACAGCCGGCTCTATTTTTCAGGCTGCAAATTCAACAAAGGTCATGTTTTTTACCAGTCTAATTACGGCAGCTATAAATATTTCCGGTTTATTTACCAGTATATTTTTATTTGGAACGATTGAGGCTGTTGCTTATGCTGTTTTAATTGCTTTTGCAATTAATTTTTTTGTAACCTATTATGCGATGTTTCGTTTCACATTTTATAATATGACATATTTAGCAAATTTTTTGAAACAACTGGTTTCGCCACTTTGTATGTGTTTATTAATAGCTATCGTATTATTCTTTATGTTTGGTATGCAAACATATTCTGTTTTTCAACAGGAATATCTGAATCTTGTATTAGGGTTAGTTGTTAAAGGTTTTGTTATTTTGATCGGAGTAGTTTCCTATGTGCAACTGAGAGGTTATTATGATATTTGGGGCAGAGTAAAAATGTTGGTTACTAAAAATAGAAGAAAATGACACTATTATATCTGGCTTTTCGTGGATTTGATGAATTTAATGGTATTAGTAAGAAAATGAAATACCAGATTGATGCTCTTCGGACGAACGGATTTAATGTAAAGGTTTGCTATCAGATAATCGATGTTAATAATTCAAGTAAACGAATGATAGACAATGATGTTCTTGAAGATTTCGGCAATGGATTTATATCAAAATTCAAGAAACGCTTTAGTTTTGATTCTTTAGTGCACTATATTAAACAAGAACATATAAAATTTCTTTATATCCGATATGAACATAATGCCAGCCCCTCATTTATTTCAGCATTAAAAAAGATAAAAAAAACGGGCACACAGATTGTCCTGGAAATTCCGACATATCCATATGATAAAGAATATTGGAAACAAGGATTGAAACTACGGTTTCATTTATGGCAAGATCAATGTTTTAGAAAAAGATTAGCAAAGCAGGTTAGTCGAATAATTACATTTTCTGAGCATAAATTGATTTTTGGAGTACCTACAGTTAATATATCTAATGGCGTTGATTTTGAATCAGTTCCTTTGAAGAAAAGGAACCATAAACAGCAAAACCGACTGAATTTATTAGGAGTTGCCGAAATTCACCTTTGGCATGGTTTTGACAGATTAATAGCCGGATTAGGTGAGTATTATAAAACAAATCGTTCTTTTGAAGTCTATTTTAATATAATTGGCTATGGCGCCCCCGATTATGTAAATCAGTTAAAAAGCCTTGTCTTGAAAAATAATATAGAAAAGTACGTACACTTTCATGGTCCGCAATATGGTGATGCATTAACTGCATTTTTTGATGATGCTGATATGGGAATTGCTAGTTTAGCGCGCCATCGAAGTAATATATATAATATTAAGACGCTGAAAAACAGAGAATATGCTGCACGTGGCATACCATTTGTTTATTCAGAATTTGATACTGATTTTGAAGATATGCCTTATATCTTGAAAGTTCCGGCAAATGAAATCCCCATTGATATTGAGCAGTTGATCCGGTTCTATGAGAATATACAGCAAACTTCACAGGAAATCAGAGAGTCAATTAGTCATTTATCCTGGGAAAGTCAGATGCAGAAAGTAATTAATGAAGCTTTTGTCTAAAATGAAAACGATTTTGTTAATCAATAATTATGATATGGCTAAGACACGACAGTCATATCTAAAAGGAATGTCTCCTAGTTACCATCAGTTCGGTACAAATGAATTAATGGAGACTGGTGAGTATGTTGTGGATTATTTACTGGTTGCACCTAAAAAAAGTAATTCCCGTATATTGAAAATTATGTCTTTATTACCTGTTTGGTTGAAAGCATACCGGAAGGCTCGAAAATATGACTATGTATATGGTGCTGCGGATTTTACGGTCGACTTTATGGGATTTATGAAAAAGATAGGGTTATTCAAACCTAAGCTGTTAACTATTTTTCATCATCCCCCATTTAAACTTAGGCTCAAAATTGCCACATATGATCAGATTATATTTCTATGTGAATTTGCCTTTAAGGAGATGACAGAAGCTTTTCCCCGACTAAAAGAACGAATGTTATTTATGCAGTGGGGACCTGATTTACATTTTTATAGAAAATATGCTCCGCTGTGTAATTTTGAAAAAATACATAAGAAAATTGTGTTTATCAGTAATGGGAAAACGCATCGGGACCATGAAATTTTATTAGAAGCTGCAGAATTTTCTGGAAATCATGCGATTATTGTTTGCGATGAAAAGACATTACCTGCAAATTACAATCAAGAGAAATGTAATTATACAAGTATTTTCTATCAAAATAAACCAGATGATATTAAAATGGTAGAGTTATTAAGTAATTGCTCAGTACTTGTTATACCGACTTATCCGAGTGACAAACGACTTGGTCCGATTGGTTTAACAAGCTTTTTAGATGCAGTAGCTATGGGAATACCTATTATTACAGCAAATAATACGGTTTTAACAGACATTGTTGAAAGAGAAAAAATGGGTTTTGTTTACGAAGCTGGAAATGTAAATGATTTGTGTGACAAAATGAATCGATTTGTCAATGAACCTGAATTAATTATATCTTGTGGGAAAAATGCGGCTGAATTTGGGTTGACAAATAATATTAAAGAGTTTGGAAAACAATTAAAAAAGCAAATTGAAATAATGTGATTTATTTGTTTTTTAATATATATTTGTATGCTGAACAAAATAGTCTTACGAAAAAAAAATATAACTATCATAATTAATAAAGAGAGCCTACCTAAGAATAAATTTAACTCTACTTATAAATTTACTAACTATTAAAATAAAGATTACATGAAAAAGATTTACTTATTTTTCTATTTTTTTATCGCTTTTGGTGCATTAATTTCGGCCCAACATGAAAAAGTTATTTATTTAACTATAGAACAGCCTGAATTACCCTCTTTATATCGTGGTGTGGATATAACAAATTCAGGGAACCAAATCGATTTTTTTTCAGAGATAGATATTCGGTATTCTGATTTGCAAAAAAGGCTTAGTTTGACTTTTTCAAATATTGCAGAGGTTATATCTGTTAGTATATATAATCTTCAGGGACAAAAAGTAAATTCTTTTACTGTTGAAGATCCTATGGCAAATCCATATCTGGAACTTGATTTAGGTGTTTATTCTTCGGGAGTATACATTGTTTCTGCGACAGGTGCAAACTATAATAAAACTCAAAAAATATACATATCTAAATGAATACAATAAAAATCATATTTATAACATTGTTTTTTAGTGTTATATCTAATATTTGCTTTTCACAGACACTATGTTTGGATGGATATGAGTACGGAACGATTTCTTGGCAAGTATCCAATGATCGTATAGTTTGGAATGATTTGGTTGATTCTAAAGATTCAATAGCTTATAAAATTCCAGGATTGCCGAGAGGAAAATATTACAGGGCTAAAGTTGAAAATGAAGGTCTCAGTTATTTTTCGAAAGTTTACGAGGTTTTCGAAAAAAAATGTACTTCTTTGATTTCTTTTAAATTATCTGCAGATGTAGATGTCTCGTCTATACGTATACGTTTTGCCCCGTTGAAATATAATAAACAATTTGCTTACGGAGTTACTTCAGATGACTCACGAATAGATGCCTGGAGCCGTTTATTTCAATATTTTAAAGGCGGATGGATTGATGATATAACCAATTATCATTCGAATATGGTTCGTTCGACGGGAGCATATGTACCGCGGGCGCTAACTTATACAGATGGATGTGGTGTAAAACGCATCTTTCCGGTAAATAGTGCAAATTGGTATAATCTCCGACAGCAATATTGGTCTTATCCGATGGATAAGCCAAATCCGACGAAAGACTGGCCATATATGGTTTGGGATGAACAAATTCAAATCAATGATTTTGACGGAGGATGTACTTTTCATGATGTACAGGATCCTAATGCTGCAATAGGTAATATTGGTGGGGATATTGAGATGATAAAACGAGGATTGGTGGATGCGGATTCTCTTGTAAGGTTAAAACTAGGCAGAGGTTTGATGGTGTTATCTGAGCCCAATGGTAATTCTAATTATTCAGAAGCAGCTAAGGAATTACCATTTATAAATGTAATAACCAGGCAGTATGATAAAAATCAGGGATTTAATTATGTCAATATGGGAGATGCCAACCTTAGTTTTGATAATATGAAAATTGCTCGCTATTTTAATGACGGCGGAAGTTTATTAGCTCACAAAACATCGTTTATTGATAATATTGTAACTCCGTCGAAGTCTATAAATGGTGTATATATGTATGGAGAATTTGGGCTTCACGGATTATACGGGGATGGTACATTTATTTCCAACAATATCTCAAATTCGAAGAAACTCCAATTTTTTGATTGGTTATGTGATACATATGGTGCAGGAACTGAAACTGCTACGGATGAACTTTGGTTTGCAACAAATGATGAAGTTCTTCAATATAAATATCTTAATACAGTCACAGAATATTCATATGAAATAGAAGGTGATCATCTGAAAATTTGGATAGAAGTGCCTGAAGTTGAAAACTTCTACTGGTATGAATACACATTGTTGTTGGATGGGATAAATATAGAGGATGTAACAGAAGTATCGTCTGATGACCATGTAATAGGCTTAAGTTATGGGGAGTCGGACGGAGAAATGATGTTAAATGTGAATTTTGATAAGACACTATTGGATCGGGCTGAAAAATACACTTCTCTTTTTGAAACTTGCATGGAGAAATATGGACCAACCGAGCAAGTAAAAGAATACAAGCGAGATGCGGAATATTTTATACAGCGTTTGAAACCAGAACTGCAAAGTAGTTTTACTGAGAGACTGTCATCAGACTTGTTACCACATCTTTCAAAAATAGAAATTAATGCAGGTCTGGATACAACGCAATTTTTGAATAATGATATTCATTTTAATTATACAGGAATTCCGTTAGAATATCGTATCGGGGAGAATATAGAAGAAGCAGAGTGGCAGGCATTCTCTGATGAAATTCAATATACAATATCTGCAGGAGCCGGACTAAAAGTGGTTTATGCACAACTTAAAAATAGTTTTGGAGAGAGTATTATTGTTTCTGATTCAATTTATTTTGATGATTCTATGGCATATCCGAATTCAATGTTTGAAGGAAAATATGTTGGAGTAATATCGATTAAAATACCATCGGATACAGATCTTTCTAATATAAAATTCAGTTTTGCTCCACTAAAATATAATAAACGCTTTGCATATAGTATTACTTCTGATGATTCACGGATAGATACCTGGAATCGTCTATTTCAATATTTCAAAGGTGGCTGGATTGATGATGTAGCAAATAGTCACTCGAATATGGATCGTTCGACGGGAGCATATGCATCACGGGCATTGACTTATACAGATGGTTGTGGAGTAAAACGTATATTTCCGGTAAATAGTGCAAACTGGTATAATCTCCGGCGACAATATTGGTCTTATCCGATGGATAAGCTAAATCCGACGAAAGACTGGCCATATATGGTTTGGGATGAACAAATTCAAATCAATGATTTTGACGGAGGATGTACATTGCATGATGTCCAAGATCCAAATGCCGCAATTGATGTAGTGGGGGGAGATGTTGAAATGATAAAACGAGGTATATCGGATGCGAATGCTTATGTAAAACAGCGACTCGGTAGAGGTTTAATGGCTTTATCTGAACCAAATGGCGATTCAAACTATTCAGAAGCAGCATTGGCTTCTGCGTCTATACGAATGATTACCCGACAACAAAGTAAGGATTTAGGTTTTCTATATGTTGATTTAGCTGATAAAAATCTTAAATTTAATAAGATAAAAGTTGGTCGGTTTATCAATGACTCAGGTTCTTTGCAGACATATATAACATCTTTTAATAATGATATTGTAAAACCGTCACAAAATGGAGTACATATGTATGGAGAATTTGGACTTCATGGATTGTATGGAAACGGAACGATAACATCGTCAAATATAAGTTCATCTAACAAGATTCAGTTTTTTAATTGGCTATGTGATACATATGGTGCAGGAACAGAGGCTGCCACAGATGAACTTTGGGTGGCTACAAATGATGAAGTGTTACAATATAAACATTTAAGTCAGATAACGAAATATTCATATACAATAGAAGATGGTTATCTAAAGATCAGATTAGTTGTTCCGGAAATAGAGGATTTTTATTGGCATGAGTACACTTTGTTGATAGATGGTATTGTCCCGAATACAGTTACAGATATTATAACAGATGAGAGTATAATTGGTGCTAGTTTTGGAGGATCAGATGGAAAAATGATGGTGAATATCAATTTTGACGAAACACTATTGGATCGGGCTGAAAAATATACTTCATTATTCGAAGAAAGTTTGTCTGTGAATGGTTCTATTGATCTAACCAAAGAGTATCAGCAAGATGCGGAATATTTTGTTCAGCGTTTAAAACCACAACTGCAAACAAGTTTTATAAATCGACTTTCATCCTCTAATTTGTGTACCACACTTACAAAAATTGAGATCAGTAATGGTCAGGATACGACAAGTGTTATAAATAATGAAATCAAATTGCATTATTCCGGAATACCAGTCGAATATCGTATAGGAGAAAATCTGGATGATTCGCCTTGGCTTCCATTTACCGAACAGATTCAATATAGATTGTCTGAAGGAGCTGGTAATAAAACTATCTATGCACAATTAAGGAATAGTTTCTGTGAAAGCGAGATTGTTAACGGTACGATTTATTATGATGATTCTGTATTAAATCCGATTTCAATTAAGATAAACTCTGGTATAGATGAAACAGAAAGTGTTGATCTTAAAATCGTAATGAATTATGAAGGTCTGGTCACAAGTTATAGGATTAGTGAAGATCCTTCTTTTGAATCAGCAAGTTGGATTTTACACACTTCCGATACTATTGACTATACTATCGAAGATTCTTCGATTGGTTTGAAAACAATCTATGTACAATTAAGGAACGATAACCAGATATCATCAAAGATACTTTCCGGAAATATTTACCTACGTCCTTATACTCATACGACGGCTGTTTTATCTTTGGCAGGAGACCGGATTTGGAATAAAATTGAATACCATACAATCGCTGATGGTAATTTAACGGTTAACTTAGTACAGGCAGACATACATACATCTTATACTTCGAAACAGTTGGCTTCAAAAACAAATGAAATGCTTCCGTGGTTTTTTGAATTAAATAATACATATTATCCAAAAACAAATGAATCTATTGTTGAAGGTAATAATATTACATCTAATACTTATTATTCACCGACATTGAATGGAAATACAGGACCTTATCCGGATTCATTTATTGCTAGAGGATGGGTTTTAAAAACAAAAGGTCATGAAGGTAAAGGAAGGCTGGTCTTTACTTTACCTAAAGGAACTTATCAGTTTAAGTTTATTATGTCTGTAAGTGCAAGTGCCACTGTTAATAGCTATCAGCTACCTGAGTGTTTTTACCGGGTTGATGTAGCAGGGGTTAAAGGTGAGCCTGTTAATGTTGGAAATACAGGTTTTACAGGCTTGAATAATACTCAGTTTAATGCAGAAATTGACAATGTAGTCGTAGATGAAGAGGGTGCAGGTAATGTTGTCGTATATATATATAATACAGGAAGTTCATTTACAGCTCGACCTGCAATTAATCTGCTGGAAATATCTAAACTGAAGTAGATTTTAATGATGGAAATTTTATTTTGGGTCTCTGTATCCATTGTATTTTACACATACATTGGATACGGGATCTTATTATGGTGCCTGGTAAGAATAAAAGAACTCTTTATTCCATATAAAGAGACAGTATTACCACAGGAACTTCCTTCGGTAACATTGCTGATTGCTGCTTATAATGAAGAAGATTATGTCGAAGCTAAGATGCAAAATTGCAGAGAGTTGGATTATCCGGCCGACAAGATTACTATTCTTTGGATTACAGATGGTAGTGATGATCGAACAAATGAACTATTGCAACAATATCCGGATGCTAAAATTTATTATCAGCCTGAGCGACGAGGTAAAACTGCAGCATTGAATAGAGCTATTGATTTTGTACAAGATTCATTGGTGCTTTTTAGTGATGCAAATTCAATGTTGAATAAAGATGCATTAAAAGAAATTGTTTTAAAATTTTCGAATCCTAAAGTTGGTTGTGTTTCAGGGGAAAAACGAGTTGAAGCTCAGGATGATGATGCAGTTTCTTCTAAAGGTGAAGGTGCTTACTGGAAATATGAGTCAACTTTAAAAGAACTGGATTCGCGACTTTATTCTGTTGTTGGTGCTGCCGGAGAACTTTTTGCTTTGCGTACGGAATTATATCAACAGTTACCGGATGATACCTTATTGGATGATTTTATGCTGTCTATGTTAATCACGATGAAGGGTTATAAGAATGCTTATTGTCCAAAGGCATACGCTGTAGAAGGCGGATCGTTAGATATGAAAGAAGAGGGTAAAAGGAAGGTACGGATAGCTGCCGGTGGATTACAGTCTGTTTGGCGATTGCGCTCTTTACTAAATATTTTTCGGTATGGGATTCTAAGTTTTCAATATGTTTCTCATCGTGTTTTACGTTGGACAATTACTCCTTTTTTGCTTTTTGCTTTGCTTTTCATAACATTTTTTCTATATTTGCAGGGAAATTTGTTTTTATATGGTCTCATTCTTGTAGCACAGTTTATATTTTATTTTCTTGCTATATTGGGAAATATTTACGGAAAAAAATACAAGTTTTTATATATTCCATATTATTTTGTCTTTATGAATATAAATGTTTTTAAAGGTATTATTTATTTAATAAAAAAGAAAAAATAATACTGGGGCTTGGGAAAAGTCAAAAAGAAAATAATTACCATTTAATTTACCATTATTAATCATTGGCTGTATTGCCGAAATGTTTTTTAAAATGAAAAATTTATTATGTTTATTAATTCTGCTTTTTTGTATATTAAAGCAGTCGACAGTATTTGCACAAGTTAATTATACGGCAAACGAGAAGATTACTCGTTATGGTGAAAAGTCTAGTGAATATTTCTTGTATGGTTCAAATATGGCGTGGAAAAATCAAGCCTGGAGTGATGAAATAATGGGGACAATCTTGTGTTCAGACCCAACCGAGTATGGTAACGAAGGTCCTAACGCTAATAGTCTTCGTCCGGCTCTTTATGATCGGTTTGTTGCTCAGTATGGTATTGACTATCGTATACCAACTTTTGAACATTATGCAGCAAAAGGAGCTAAAGTTAATACGATCTTTCTGTCAGGCCCGCGAAAAGATTACTATTATCGTGATTGTCCTTTGACTACGGCAGAACAAAATCTTTCGTATGATCTTCCTGCATCATTTAAAAATGTTTATGAGCCGATTTGGATTACAAAAAATGGTAGTAAAGTCGTAAATCCGGAAAATTATTATGCCCAATATGTACATGATGTTGTCACGAAATTTAAACCATATACTCGTTTCTGGGAAATTTGGAACGAACCGGATCTGACATATAAAGGTAATGGAGATAAAAACCCAGGAGAAACTGGTAACTGGTGGGATGCAGATCCGGATCCTTGCGAATTGCATAACCTACGTTCTTCAATACAACATTATATTCGTTTACTTCGTATATCCTATGAAGTGATAAAATCGATTGATCCGGAAGCTATTGTTTGTACCGGAGGCCTTGGTTATGCTAGTTTCTTAGATGCTATATTGCGTAATACAGATAATCCAAATGGCGGAAAAGTTACTACGGATTATCCTAATAAAGGAGGTGCTTATTTTGATTGTGTCAGTTATCATGTATATCCGATGTATTATTTGCGCGAATGGACAGGAAAAGACAATACACATCCTGATGGTTTTACTTATTTTCGCCATACAGATGCAGCCATAAGTGCAGCTATTAATCATCAAAAAAAGATGGAAGATGTATTAATTAAGCATGGTTACAATGGAAATAAATATCCTAAAAAAGAATGGATTCTTTCTGAAACGAATATTCCCAGTGAACGCGTGAAAGGCAGTGACGATAATGGCAAGAAATGGTTTATTGGTTCAGACGAAGCTCAGCGGAATTACCTGACTAAAGTAGCAGTAACATGTCAGAAATATAATATCGATGCAATTTATGTTTATTGCCCATATGATAATAACAAGAATGGTTCGGAAGGTGAGTATGATGTTATGGGATTTTATAAAGATCTTCCAGGTCAACCAGGATCAGTATTGACTTTAAAACCCAGTGGTAAAGCTTGGCGTACGATGGTAAAGCTAATGGCTAAGCGTAAATATAATGAATCGGAAACTAAAAAATTAAACCTGCCGTCAACTATTGATGGAGGTGCTTTCTATTCATCAGATACAAAAGATTATATTTATGTTTTATGGGCGAAAACGACTAAAGATTTGGATGAATCAGCTAGTGCAGTATATGAATTCCCTTCAAGTGTGACTTCAATAAAGTATACACAGTGGGACGGAACTTCTCCAAACGCTATTTCTGGTAATAAAATTACGCTAACCGGAAGCCCGGTATTTATAACAGTTTCTGCTGGTGATTATGTTAATGTGTCTTCTATATCTTTGGATAAAAGTTCATTGAATTTAAATATAAATGAAAGTGCTTCACTTACAGCAACAGTTAATCCGAGTAATGCTACCAATAAGGATATTAAATGGAAGTCGGAAAATACAGCAATTGCAACTGTTAATGATAATGGCAAAATCATAGCTCTCCAAACAGGAACTGTTAATATCATTGCTACGTCTGCCGAAAATGAAAATATTACTGCAACTTGTACAGTAAAGATCAAATCATCAGGAAGTACTGTTGTTGTTGAAGATATTACATTTGGTGAGGATTTGGAAAAATATGGAATAAATTTGACGGTTGGAGAAACAACTATGCTTACGGCGGCCATTACTCCCACAAATGCAACTAACAAAGCTATTCGGTGGGGATCAAGCAATGATAAAATTGCAGTTGTTGATGAAAATGGAAATGTCACAGCACTTAAGAGTGGTCGTGCTTATATAAATGCTTATTCTAATAATAACTTACGGGCAACATGTAAAGTAGATATCGAGGAAAGTAGCGGTAGTCATATTTCTGTTTCCGGTATAAGTTTGAATAGTACAGGACTGACTATGCATAAGGGGACGACATTTTCGCTTGTCGCAACAATTAAACCAACAAATGCGACAAATAAAGCTGTGAAATGGAAGTCCAGCAATGAAAATGTTGTGAAAGTAGATGATACAGGTCAACTAACAGCATTAAATGTGGGAAGTGCAGAAATTTCTGCTATTTCGTCAGAAAATGAATCATATGTTGCTAAATGTACAATTGTTGTACTGGAAAAAGAAGAACCGATTGTTTCTGTTGCGGGAATTGAATTAAACCGATATTCTATGACATTGTACGAAGGTGAAGAAGAGATACTTTTTGCGAATGTAAAACCATCCAATGCTACTAATAAAAAAATACTATGGAAGTCGGATGATGAAAATATAGCCAAAGTCAATGAAGATGGTTTGATAACTGCACTCCTTGCCGGTACGGTAACGATCACAGCCTATTCGGCGGAAAGTAATGTCTTTTATGCAGAATGTGAGATTACGGTAAAACGTCCTCTTTCTTATGTTTCAGTAAACAGTATTACTTTAAATCAGAAAGCTTTTTCATTAAATATTGGTAATCGTGAAAAACTTTCATATAAAATTTTACCGACAGAAGCTAGTAATAAAAATGTAAAATGGATATCGGATAATCCGGTTATTGCATCTGTTGATGCTGATGGGTATGTAACGGCACATAGTAAAGGAACCGTAAAAATTACTATTGTTTCGGATGATAATATAAACATTTCAGACTATTGTAGTGTAACTGTTTTTGGTACAACTGAAACTGTTGCAGTTCAGGATATTCGCATTGAACCTTCGCAATTAGCGTTGTATGTGGGGGATTCTGAATATCTGGAAGCTGTGATATATCCAAGAACCGCTTCAAATAAAAAAGTAAGCTGGAGTTCAAGTGATATAGATGTTGTTACAATTAATCAATCCGGATATATGAAGGCTTTAAAATTGGGGACAGCAATTATTACAGTAACTTCGTCAGAAGATCGTTCAATAACCAGTCAGTGTATAGTAATGGTTGTAAAAGATGGTGAAATAATAAAAATGACAGATGTGCAAGTCAACAAATCGACTGTAATAATGTCGAAGAATGGAACGGAAATTCTTTATACTCGGACTTTACCTTATAATGCAACAAATAAGAGTCTTATTTGGGGGTCAAATAATACAAATATTGCTACTGTAGATCAGACAGGTGCTGTTTATGGGCATAATCTGGGAGAAACGACTGTTATTGTAAGAGCAGCAGAGAACAGTGAAATATTCTCTGAAGTTAAAGTAATAGTTATAGATGAAAGACACTTATCAAATTCAAATATATTAGTCGAATCAAATGCACTTAAATTATATCCGAATCCTGTAAAAGATGAATTATATATTGAAGGTACAAAAGAATCAGATAATATATATATATATTCAACTTCTGGCCAATTGGTTTTTGAGACAAGAGCCCAAGATGGAGTCACATGTATTTCTGTTGTTAATTATAAAGAAGGAATGTATGTTGTGAAAATAGGAGATGTGGTCCGGAAAATAATAAAAAAATAGAAATACTCTAAAATTGAAAGATAAGAAAAGTCTTACTATAAAAAATGGCTGGAAGAAATCTTCTGGCCATTTTTTATATGTGTATCATGCATGATTAATAACATGGTAGTGTAAGCCTATTATGAGAGTAGTAAAGCTTGCCCAATAACTTTGAAGAAACGAAGTATTTATATAGTTTGAAATATTTATGTAAGTAACCCCGAGTTCTTTTGTCTCTTAAAAGAGCTGAAATTGAAACTATACCCTAAGCACTTGGACCCGATTAGGATATCTCAGAATTTTTATTTAATCGTTTTCTGGTTTTCCATTGATGTGGCAATAATTCAGCAAAGACTCCTACAGCATCATGGTTTCCGCAGAATAGATAGTCCTTTTTTTCAAGTGCTATGCTTCATACTATATTTCGAATGTTACCATGAAGCTTCTCTATATTAAAAATGATGGACTAAGGATGCATGTAAAACGGTTATTCTGTATACACCCTCTTCAGAAGAACAATTCTAATCCTACGGTTTGGAATTACCAGCTGTCTAACCAAATCTATATTCCAGTTTCTCACCACTTAAATTGTAAAATAATAACCGTAGGAACAATCACATGACTAGGATATTACTTACCGGAGCACTATTAAAGGGCAGGAACAAAAAAAGAAGGTGCCCAAAAGGACACCTTCACTTCTTAGTCGATAATATTTTATTATTAAATTAGTAAAAAGCTGGTATTTTACTGATTTACAATTTTATATACTTTGTCATTCATCTTGATTGTGTAAAAACCTTGTGCTAATGGAATAATCGTTTCTCCGGCATTAACTTTTTGTTGCATATATAAGTGACCCGCCATAGTAAAGATTTGAACATTCGATTGCTTATCTGTATTTATATATAAATTACTATTATAAGACCAAACTTTTTGTTCATTTATAGAATTGTTAGAAGTTGGACTAACGCCATTAATCGTCAAAGTGATAGGCTCTGTTACTTGGATGATTGTGACCATAACCGACCCATCTTCATTTTTTACTATTATAAGGCCTTCTTTATCACGTATTTCAATGCCTGTTGTTATTGTTAAATAATCCAGACTATACCCAGGAGCAGCTTTTATTGTAAATACAAAATTACTGTGACTTGGTATATAATGCATGCCTGCAATAGGATCTGTAATAAGACCTTCAACTTCTGGTATAAAAACTCCACGTAGGATGTCAGGAATTATGGTGTTAGAACTGGTTTCATATGCACCCATATCAACTCTGTCGTATGTAATACGTTCATTATTTGATAAATCGTTGGGGAATCCTGTGAGATAAGTTACATCTGATAACGTTTTGAGATAGGTACTCCAACGAACTGCTACATTATATACATATTTATTTAGACCTTTATCAATGGCAGAGCTGGAAGTGCTTAGATGATAATTACCGGCTTGCATATTTCCATTATCATCAAATCCTTTCTTTTTGAATAAAGGATTTCCATCTAAATTCTTGCCTCCATCTGTACCCAATGCTGTATTCCAGCTTCCACTGGCTTTTGATCCTGCGATCAAACTGTAGCTATAAGAAGGAATAGAGGCTTCATTTGCTATATCAGAAAAAGTTTCAGCTTGATTTCCCCAGATAATTGAATTCTGAATTACCGGATTAGAATTTTCATTATAAAGACCGCCACCAGTAGTAGCTTTGTTTCCACTGATTGTTACATTAATCAACGAAGGATTTGAATAAAGATTATACATAGCTCCTCCTTTTTGGGCTGTATTACCGCTGATTTCTACATTATAAAGGAGCGGATCGCTTGATAACGAATAAATAGCACTTCCTTCATCTGCAGTGTTGCTACGGATAATACAATTTGCAATAGTCACTAATGAATTATTATTGAAAATAGCGCCCCCTTGAGTCGCAGTTCCGTTTTCTATTATGAAACCATCCCAGCGAGCATCTCGTCCGGCATTTGTATTAACAATAATCGAAGTACCTGATCCACGTAAAATCGTAGGATTATTTGCAAAATTGCGTTCGTATAGATTCTCTTCCCATGCTCCGAATCCGCCATATATCTCTATACTGTCACGGGTTAGTTGGTACGAACTGTTTGTAGGTGGTGTATATTCACCTTTAGCTACCCAAATGCAGTCGCCTTCTGTTGCATTAACAAGCGCATCTTGTATTCTGCGATATGCATTTTCCCAGGAAGAACCATCTTCTAATCCGCCATAAACATGCTGATCAACGAAAAAGTTACGATTGCTTTGATGGATATCTAAGTCAAGAAGTAACGTTTTCTGACAAACTAATAAACCTAATGTTACCGTAACGTTAACAGATACACGTTTTGATCCAGCTCCTCCAAATACAACTGCAACTGTATCTGCAGTCGAAGTGGCAGGAGAAGCACCGTTAAATGTCCATTGATATGTAACATTGGTAAGTGCCGGATTCAGATTTACCGTAAATATCTGTGGTTTTCCAACTTTAGGGCCGGTTGTAGATATATTTTCTATAGCTGTATTGGCTTCAAAAGCAAGTAACACATAAATTGTATCTGCAATTACCATCGATCCATAATTGGTGCGTAGGATATATTCTCCTGAAGCTTCTGCATATATATCTGCTGTTGTTCTACTACTACCGTCAGGTAAAATCCATACATAGCTTAACCCGTCGTGTCCACTCTGTAATAATAGAGGAGGCGTACAACTAAAAACCGTATCATCAGCAAAATGGAAACTCCATTTTGCGTCATAGGTTAAATCTCCGGTTGTATTGAGAGGTACATTTACGGTCGTTTCTGGTATTGTTCCGTTACTACCTGTCCAACCAACAAATGTATGACCTGATTTTGTTGGCTGGTCTGTAATGCTGAAAGGTGTTAGAGTTACATCATAAGATGTCGGATTTAAACTTCCACCAGAACCTCCGTTCAGATTGTAAATGATATTATATGAAACAATTGTCCAGTTCGCTTTACAAACCAGATTCCCGGTTGTCCCAACTGGAATGTTATTTCCATTAGGTATTGTGATCGGATCCACACTTGTAATAGTCCAGTCGTCGAATGTATACCCTGGTCGTGTCGGAGGATTCAGTGTAATAGGTAACGTTGTAATATCATAGTTGACCGGATTGGCCACTACCGGGGCTGTACCACCATCATAGTCATATGAAATTGTATAGGTGGCTACATTCCAGACTGCTGTACATATTAAATTGCCATATGTGCCTGTAGTAATGGTAGTTCCATTCGGAATGATTACTCCGGCTGCATCACTCGTAATACTCCAGTGAGAAAATGAATATCCCGGTCGTGTCGGATTTGCTAATGGGATTGGAGTATCTTCAATATCATAAGATGTCGGATTTGAACCTGGATTAGTGCCTCCTGTTCCTACATTATATGTGATAGTATATGATATAGTTGTCCAGTTTGCATCGTAATTAAGCGCTCCTGTCGTACCGATAGCAACGTTTACTGTTGTTTGCGGTGTTGTACCATTGCTTCCTGTCCACCCGGTAAATGTATATCCAGGTCGTGTCGGTTGATTTGAAATAGAGAATGGTGTATCTTCAATGTCATAAGAAACCGGATTGGCTGTTACCGGCGCATTTCCCCCTTTATAATCATAAGATATAGGGTAGCTATCCGCATTCCAGATTGCCGTACAGGTCAGATTTCCGATTGTACCAATCGGAATGGTATTGCCTGACCATCCTGGTATTAAATTACTTGCAATAGTCCACCCGGCGAATGTATATCCAGGACGTGTCGGATTTCCCAAAGTAATTGTAGGTGTTGTAATATTATAACTTGTAGGATTGGATGCATGATTCACTCCACCTGAACCTAAGACATAAGTAATATTGTAATTTATAGCACTCCAATTCGCTAAATAACTCAGATTTCCTGTTGTACCGGCAGCAACGTTTACTGTTGTTTGTGGTATTGTACCATTGTTCCCTGTCCATCCGGTAAATGTATATCCCGGTCGTGTCGGTTGATTTGAAATAGAGAAAGGTGCATCTACGGCTTTATAGCTCGATTTGTTCGATGTAGTCGGGGCTATTCCACCATTATAATTGTAATTGATCAGGTAGTCATCTTCTGTCCAAACAGCTATATAATCCAGGTGGCCCGGAACGCCGTTTGATGTTGTTGTAATCGTTACTGTTGTCTGAGGTGTTGTTCCATTACTTCCTTTCCATCCGGCAAAAGTCCATCCACTTTTTGTCGGATTATTTAGTGTGATAGGTAAACTTGCTATAGTGTATGTAGTTGGATTTGTTATAGCTACCGAACCGCCATCTAATGTATAGGTAATATTATAAGTGTCAAGTGTCCAATTGGCTGTACAAGTTAGATTACCATACGTACCTGAAGTGATGGTTGTACCTGTTGGAATAGTTACACCTGACGCATCACTCTGAATTGTCCAGTTAGTAAATATATATCCGGGTCGTGAAGGATTAACCAATGTAATAGGAGTCTGTGTGATATTGTACGATACCGGATTTGTTGTCGGATTTGTACCCCCTGCACCAACGCTATAAGTGATCGAATATGTAATAGGTGTCCAGTTCGCTGTATAATTCAGGTTACCCGGAACACCGTTTGATGTTGTTGTAATTGTTACTGCTGTCTGAGCAGTTGATCCGTTACTCCCTGTCCATCCGGCAAATGTATAGCCTGGTCTGGTCGGATTATTTAATGTGATAGGTAAATCGGTCACTTTATAATTCACTGGATTTGATATAGCTACCGAACCGCCATTTAGGGTATAATCGATTGTATAAGTCTCAATAGTCCAGACTGCCGTACAGGTTAAATTACCATACGTGCCTGAAGTGATACTTTTACCGTTCGGAATAGTTACACCTGCTGCATCACTGGTAATTTTCCAATGTTGAAAGGTATATCCCGGACGTGTCGGGTCGCTCAATGTAATAGGAGTTTGTGTGGTATTATATGATACCGGATTTGAAGGAGGATTTGTGACATCTGTATCTACAAGATACGTAATACTATAAGATGTCGGTGTCCAGTTTGCTTCATAGGTTCGGTTACCTGTACTACCCGTAGGGATTGTTACATTCGTTTGTGGAGTGCTCCCGTTACTTCCTGTCCATCCGTCGAATGTATACCCTGGTCTGGTCGGATTAATCAATGTGATAGTAGGTGTTGTTACATCATAAGTTGTCGGATTTGTACCCGCGACTGTACCACTATTTAGCGTATAAACGATATTGTAAGTGTTTTTCTCAAAATTGGCTGTTAAAGTTATGTCTCCATATATGGCAATTGTAGTATAATCAATAATATTATTTCCTGCAGTCCGGGGTGTTCCTTTCAGATCAGAATAACCAGGATAACTCCAACCCTTAAAAGTATAACCGGGATCAGCAGTTACAATTACACCAGTGCTTGGAGTGCTTCCATAATCAACAGTTTCCGGATTTCCATTGTTGATTGTGCCTCCTGTTCCTGTGGCGAAAGTAACATTGCAGACTTCTCCTTTATGATAAGTACTATTTGTTTTGGATATGATGGTTCCGCTACTGGTTACATAAGCCGTATTGACCATTGATCCGGATGCTCCTACCGTCTTTTTAGCCTTATAACTTACATTATATGATTGTTCTCCTTGCAGAGTCAGATTCCAGGTTATTAAACGGTTGAAAAAACTAATACTACCACCATCGCTGACACTTCCGCTTACAATTTCTAACCCAACCGGCACCGTATCGCGTACGATTACGGTTGTATTGTTTTCGTCTGAAGTATTGACTGCTGTAATTGTGTATGTTATTACATCTCCTCCCAGCAGTTGGATAGGACTGGATGATGTTCCATTGGCAATCGCACCTTCGTTCAAAGATGCACTTTTTGTACTGTTATATCCAACAATACCAATGGCATTGGCTACCGGGGTTCCCGGATATTCTACAATATATCCATTAATACTTGAATTATCAACTTTATAGTCATTCCAGGTGGCGTTACCATATAAGTGGGTGTAAGCTTCTTCTCCTCCCCATGTAGCACCATTGGGTTCTCCTCCTGCCCAATTATTATATGAATATTCAATAGTCACTGGTTGTACTGGGTCTGAAACCGTTTTTTTATTGAAAAATACACTTTCAGAAGGATCACCTGTCCATTCCGGACCAGAAGCCCAATACCAATAGTCGAGACTTGGTCCGGGTTCACCGGTTAACTTACCGGTTACGGGATTTAAAACAGTACGAATATCCATTCTGGTACCTCCAATCCAACCATATCGGGTAGGGCCTTTTATGGAGTGAATAAACTGATTTTCGACAGCTTGGGTAATCACAGCTAAATAACCTTTCTGCATAAGAAAAGATTTATCTAATGCCTCGTTATATGCATCATCCCATCGGATATTTTGTGCAGGTACATATTCATACCATTGCTCTGTATCTGATGAATAGTAAATGGTACGTCCGGCATCAGCCGAACTCTCACTGATTAATACCATTACCGCATGTCCGTTTTTACCTGTTTTTAGAGATATCTGGACAGAGCGTAAAAAGGTTTGCAAATCGGCAGTCGTAGCACCAGCCGAAATGTCAATCATCCGGACAAACTCCGAACTGTTTGCATTTTCAGCCCAACCTGCAGGTAACGATGGCCAAGCTATTTTATCCCCGGTCTCTACAGCACGGGTGAACATGAAGCGTACCACATATCCTTTGTCTCCGGCATTACCTGTTACCGTTAGATCCGGAAACGTGTAATAACTCCCTGTTTTTACACTGTTCCCCATGTCCACAACGATAGCAGCATGAGTGAATGATGATACTATACAGAATAGTAGTATCATGAAAAAATGTAAATTCTTTTTCATCTCTCTTGTATTATTTGGTTTGATAAATATTTTATACTAATAGTAATTATTTCAGAATAGTTCTTTTTTAATTACTATTTTTATCTCTCGTTTTGCATATAAAAAAACAACATTATTATTATAACCAAAATAATGTTAACCTGAAAAAACGTACAATTATACAAAGAAGTATTTATTTTAAAAAAAAAGAAAGGTTAATATATGTATATATTAACAGATTATGCGTTTCAATAAAGTGAAATATTGTTTATTATGGCGAAAAGATGTTTGTTGTATATGTGAGAAATAGCAGACTTATGTATGGAAGGATAATTATATAATGAATTCTATTAGAAATTTTTTAACACGTAAAAAATATAATTATTCTGTTTGGTATAAAAAACGTTTAATGCTTTGTTTTGGTGTTTTTTCAAAGGGTTCTTTCATAATCCGGATAGTTGAAACTTTGCTATAAACCGGTATTTTCAGATTTAGCTGTTCCAGATTCTTTTGCATAATGGTTTCAAGCGTCTTTTCGGAAATATTATCTTTTGCAGCTAATTCATAAGCAGGATGAATCAATGCAACCAATTTCCTTTCTAGCGAAACAACCAGCGATTCTGCCACGTAAGGTAAATTATTTAAAAGACTTTCTATTTCTTCCGGATATATGTTTTGTCCATTCGAACTTAGAATCATCGTTTTATTACGGCCGCGAATATAAAGGAATCCTTCTTTATCCAGAGTGCCTAAATCACCGGTTCTCATCCAGCCATCAAGTAGGATTACTTCGGCTGTAGTCTGTGGATTTTTATAATATCCAAGCATATTATTCATCCCACAAACCATAATTTCCCCAGCCTCATTCTCTGGGTCTGCCGAATCTATTTTCACCTCCATGCGATCGACAATTCTTCCAACCGAACCTTGTTTGAATGTATCCCATTGTTCATATGCTACTAATGGTCCGCATTCGGTCATCCCATATCCAACTGTATAACGGAAACCTATAGATTTCAGAAACGATTCTACTTCGTTATTAATAGCTGCTCCACCGATAACTAATTCGAAAAAATTGTTGCCTAATACTTTATTTAACTGTTTCAGAATTTTTTTCTTGATTATCTGCTTGAAGATCGGAAGTTTATATAATATCTTTATACCCGGTTGTTCCAGCACCGGAAATATGTTATTTCGAACTATTTTTTCAATAATTAATGGGACGGCAATAATTAATGTGGGACGGATTTTCTCAAAACTGTCAATAATGGATTTCGGGTTGGGTACACGCGGCAGAAAATGGATGTGGCATCCTCTATTAATGCCATTCAGTATTTCAAAAGCAAGACCATACATGTGAGCCATTGGTAACATCGATACCATATTATCTCCTGAGTAAATAAAAGGTAAACGATCTTCTGCAAATTGAGTATTACTCCACAGACTTCGATAAGGTATCATCACACCTTTTGAGAATCCTGTAGTTCCTGACGTGTAATTTAGTAATGCTAATTCTTCAGGATTTTCCTGATGAAAAACGATATCCTCCTGTGTAAATCCATTGGGATAGTGTTTGTTAAAAATGATGTCGATATTATTGGAGACTTCTTTTATCGAATCGTTATATGAATTGAAAATCTCCCAGTTTTCCAAAGACATAAAAACTTTTACCTCCGGCATCTCTTTTTCAGAAAGCTTTTCCCAGTTCTGTTCAGCTGCCAATAAAATTTTTGCTTCAGAATGATTTACAATGTGATGTACATTATCCGAATTAAAGTCATGCAATATAGGATTTGCTACAGCTCCATAGGTTAATATGCCAAAAAAACTAATTGCCCAGCGGGAAGAATTACGGCCGATTAGTGCAATTATATCTCCTTTTTGTACGCCGGCATGTTTAAATAAAATATGAAGTCTTGCTATCTCTT
This sequence comes from Tannerella sp., assembly GCA_031285565.1. GTDB lineage: Bacteria > Bacteroidota > Bacteroidia > Bacteroidales > Tannerellaceae > Tannerella. The sequence continues at coordinate 51,598 of JAITVY010000020.1, forward strand.
TTGCAATGTCTTTATAGTGAAAAGTGGAACCATTATAATCTGTTAACGCAGGTTGTTCCCAATGCGCTTTAATACTTTTTTCTATGAGCCCTAAAAAGCGATTTTCCATATAAATACTTCTGAGAATTCTTTATAGACAAATTTACAAAATTAATTTGAAAAAACATGGAAAATGAACTTTTCCTCAGGTTTATTTCTTGCAGATAGTTTGTTTCTTTATTTTCCTGAAGACCTGAATTTATTTACGAGCATTAATATGAGCCCTGTGATTTTAAAAGTAATAGCGCCATAAAACAAAATGTTACGAAGTAGGAGGTTCGGGAAAGAGTATTTAAACAGGAGAGAAAGAAATATCATGATAACTCCTATGATAATGAAAAGTAACCATAAACTCATTTTAAAATCTTTAGAACTGAATACAGTAAATAGAAAAATCATTTTCAACAGGATGGCTAAACATAAAGCTGGTATCCAAAAAAGGTTAGAAACCCCGAACCATCTACTGATAAGTGCAATACATAATAATGCTAATCCGTAATAAAGTGCGCGTTTGCCGGTATCGTTTTTCATTAGGTAAAAACATTTCTACTTAATTGGGAAAATACAAAAAAGGAATCCAAGACTAAGATCCGGATTCCTTTTTGAGCCTCTTGTCGGATTCGAACCAACGACCCCGAGATTACAAATCACGTGCTCTGGCCAACTGAGCTAAAGAGGCAGGTGGGCAAGCTTACTATATCGCGCCGCTACAACCAACTACCTTTGCTGCGATCAAGCCCTGGAGGATTCATCAGGAGCTGGCCGTATAGGACTTACCCATTTCTGGCTGCAAAGGTAAGAAAAAAATATTTTATTCCAAATATTTTCTCACTATATGAATATAAATCGTTTGCTTATTTAAATTTAATATCTGATAATAAGCATATTAATAGTGTATTGATATTTTATTTATTTTTTTCAAAGAAAAGCTTGTTTATATCATATATAATTAATATGTTTGTATTATACAAATTGAATAATACTATTTGCTTATGAAAGATGAAGAAAAATTAGATGTGCTTCTACAAGCCTGGGAGGAAACTTATAAAAAGGGACAGCTCACGTTTTGGATTTTCTTGTCGTTACAGGAAGACAAGAAATATGTAGATGAGATTAAAGTATTTGTTGAAGAAATGTCCAAAAATACGATGACGTGTGAGGAACAGAGTTTGTACCGTGTGTTAAGAAAATTTGAACATGTAGGTGTATTGGATTACGAGTTACGTAAAGGAAGTAAAGGTCCGGATAGAAAATACTATTATTTAACAGGTTTAGGCCAGTTATTATTTAAACAATTCGTTCAGCGAAATATCCATTTGTTTTATTCAGAAGAAATTAGAAACTTTTTAAATTTATAAATTATGAAAACAATAACTCCTTATTTATTACGGTTTACCCTTGTTATATTAGTTTTAACGTTTGTTTTTCGTTACTCATTAAGTTATATGATCGGTCAACATAGTTTTTCTGGTATATGGCTTATTGCTATTTTGTATTTTTTTGCAATGTTTTCTGCCGGATGGTATTTTGGAAAAAAAGATGGAGAATATTTACCTATCTATGATGTTGGATTCCGGTTTCATTTCACGACATATCTTATTTTCAATGGGATTTCTGAACTTTGGTTTTATTTAGGTTTTAATTCACCTAATGAATCAATTAAGATTGTTCATACGACTGCGCTTATCTGGGGCTTTTTTCTCTTGGTTCATTTGTTTTTTTATCTTCGGGCTCGTAAAAATTCGATTAATGATTTAAATAAAACCGATTTGTTTGAATGACCACATTAAAAAACAGGTAACAACCCTCTGTTACCTGTTTTTTTAATTAATCAGAATTTTAATATTACATCATCCGTTGCGCTGATGTCTTTTTCCGCCATGATGACCTTTTTGCCTATGAGACGAACGTTCTTTATTTTTTGCTTTCATTTCTGAATATTCTTTATACTGTTCTTCAGTCATAACGCCTTTAATTTGTTCGTCTCGTTCCTCATTCATTTGTTTCCTTACTGCAAGATTTTTCTCCCGTAATTCCTGTTGTTGCTTTCGTTGCTCCTGCATTTTTGCAAAATGACCTTCATCAATCTTTTTGAGACTTTCAATTTGCTGTTCATTCAAATTTAATTTCTGCGATAAATACTCATATCGTTTCGAATGATCCCTTTCACTTCTCTCACTATTTTTTTTATTATCTTTAGCAAAGATGGTCAGTGTTGCGGCTAAAAACAAAACGCCTGCTACTAATACTTTTTTCATGATCATACAATCTTTTTTAATTAAACATCTAAATAATAACCTTTCGATCATAAGACTGTTAGTTCACAAATAAGTTTAATGGCTTGTTTTGTTAAAAATTATTTAGGAAGAAAAGGTAGTATTTCCTCTTCGAAAATGGATTTCTCAATAATACGGTAATGTGGATCATATGCCGTTTCGAATTGTGGACTATGATGCATCACATAATTCCCTTTCTTTAAAAGGTTGAATATTTCAATACGGTCGGTTTCATAATTAACAAGTGATAAGCTCATAGTCTGAATTATCGAGTCGATCAAATGCCATTCTTTTTCCCATGTCTCCACCGGAATAGGTATAATGCCATTTACACTTCTTACAAATGCATCGAAAAAACGATTATATGGAATAATATTTTCCTTAATGACAGAAAGATTTACCCTGTAAAAATTGCTTTCCCAACCTGTAGGTTCGAAATATGCTCCTCTTGTTTCATTGTAAGATGTTAATTCTTTACGAAGATAATTCCCTGCTGCAACGGTATCCTGAATAAGATGTCCCGGACCGAATTTATCCTGGAAGAAATTTTTATATATGTCTTTTAAGGTGGAGTGGGGGTATATCTCTATTTGACTATAAACAGCCTTTTTAACAGCCGTGTCAAAAGCGTCTTGTGAAAAGGCGACAAAATTACACATGCATGTAAGAATAATTATAATGATTTCAGAACGTAACATTTACACCTCCCATAAAAACAGCTTTTGGCATTGGAAAACCCTCATTAATCATATAGCGTGTAGCAGTCAGGTTTTCACCCTTCAGAAATACACTTGCCCCTTTTTCTTTGGTTCCGAATAAATAGGATGCTTTCGCATTTAATACTGTGTAATCTTCTTTTATTTTATCAGTCGTATTAATATACAGGTCAAATATTGATTGCATATTAACATCGAAAGTAAAACGACCAGGATTGTAGGTTAAATTTGCAAACAATTTATGCTTAGGTGCTGCCAACAATGGTTTATCCGTATGCAGATAACTATAGTTCATATCGAAATAAAGATTCTTTAGAATTTGGAGTCCGGTTTCGAATTCAATTCCTTTATTGATAAATGAGCCTGTATTTATGTTTTTAGGTTTACCGTCAGTCATTACGGTTTGAATCATATCTTTCCCGTCAATAAAGAATGCAGTTATTTCAAATGATAATATACCGTCTAATAATGTTTGTCCGATAGATACATCATAATTCATCATACTTTCCGGGTTTAAATCCGGATTTTGGGGAGGAAACATGTACATCTCACGAATATTCGGACTGCGGAATCCTTTAGATAACGATGCCTTAATTGCATTTCCTTCAAACGGACGTACGGTAAATCCTGCTTGCGGAATCCATTCATTACCAAACGTACTATTATGTTCGTAACGAATTCCGGCATTCAGACTCAAAATGTCAAACAAATTTTGTTGCATAATGAAGTAGCCGGCTGTTTCATCTACGCTCTTGTCAATAATTTCATCTTTACTACCATCATTATTGGCATTCCAGGCATGGCCTCCCCAGTTTTTATAATCAATGCCCAATGTAAAATGATTACCTTGAAATAAGCGGAAAGTCTGATACATCAACACGCCATAATTATGGTCGTCAGAACGAAAAAGATAAGTACGTGGGCTACTTCCTTCGTAATAACCGTCATTGATTTCATGGTTACCCCAATTATAAAAAAAACGAACGGCTCCACTTATTTTTTTGAATGTATTTTCGACAGCCAATGAGGTCGTACCACGTAGAACATCAAATTTGTTATCTAAAATCGGCTCCGTAATTGTTCCGGGATTCTGGCCGATAGATTTTGCTAAGCTTACACTGCCGGTAGTTTTGAAATTATCATTGAACCGATATCCTAAATTAGCAAAACCGTTTGTAATACGGAAATCCGAATCATCACGGTGCCCGTCAGTACGGTCATGATTTATAGAAATAAAACTACTGAAATTGCCAATGTTATAGCCATTGTTGATCATATATTTCTGTGTATTATACGATCCGTACATTATGCGGGCTTGTGTTCGGCGACCCTGTCGTTGGTGTTGGCGGGTAATAATATTGATTACTCCACCCATTGCATTCGAACCATATAACAAAGAACCTGGTCCACGGATTACTTCTACACGATCAACATCCGAAGCAACATACGTATCGGGCAGTGAATGACCGAAAAGGCCTGCCCATTGGGGCTGGCCGTCAAAAAGCATCAATACTTTGTTTCCTTGCCCTACACCTCTAATATTAACTGTTCCAGCAGATCCGGATGATACTCCAAACCCTGTTATTCCTTTTTGTGTAACGAATAAACCTGGAATACGATGAGACAGCACTGGTAGTAATGCTGATTCGCTACTGGCTTCAATTTGTTCCCGTCCGATGACAGAAATAGAAAGAGGTATATTGTTTCGATTTACTTGTATTTTGGTTGCAGAGACAACTACCTGGTTTAATTGAATAATAGTATCAATTTTATTATTGTCCTCTACAGCATGTATATGCAGGCAAAATAGTAGTACCCCGAATACAAAAATGATAGTTTTTTTCATACGATATATTATATTTCACATTAAGGATGTATGGAAGAAGCCTGACAAGTGATTAACGGTTAGTGGTTATTTAATAACTAATCATTAACTACTAATTTATATGCTTCGTTTCAGACATATTTTATACAAGAAAATCTGATATTATGTTTTATTTCGGGGGATAAAGGTAACACGTTTTTGCGATATCGTGTTACTTTTAGGGTAAAAAAAATCAATCAGCACGGCTCATTACTAATTTCCCATGCTTAAGACCCTTTATTGCAATTAAATGATCGGATAGTTCGGTTAACCGGAAAGCGGTACCTGTAACAGTTGCAATATGCAGGCAAAAACCTTCCTGCAAATAATATTGGGAAGAAGACAGAATTACATCATGATATAATTGCTGGATAGATGTAATTTTTGAAACAATCTCCTTTTTTGCCTGATCATACATCAGGACAATTGTTCCTGCAACAATATGATTACATTGCCATTTTTTTTCTGCAACGTTTTTTTCAACCAGAAAACGAATTGCCTGCGAACGGTTTGCAAAACCATTATCTTCTACAAACTCATCCAACGACTCTAATAATTCATCTTCTAACGAAACACCAAAACGTTTAAGTGCCATAGTCTATTTCTTATTTAGACACAAAGGTATGAAAAAAGATGATATGATTTTTTTGAAATCTGCAATATATAAAAACTTATTTTAATCTCTTTGGTTTTAATTCCTTGCAACAATCAGTGGGGAAATTTATTTTAAAATAAAGTCTTAATCACTCTGTAAAGCTTTCTGAAAAATTTCTTCTACCTTTTCCCGCGTAACTATCCCTTCACTCAATTTTTTGTCATCAATATAAAATGTTGGGACACGGTAATAATCATATTGATCAGCCACTTCCGGTTCTTCTGATTCTTCAATTAAATCAATTTCAATGTCTTTATATTGTTCCTGTTCTTTAAGCTCTTCGATATACGAAAAAGCTTGTTTACAAAACGGACAACTAGCCAGATAAAATAATTTAATATGTTTCATTTTATAATCCAGTTATATTTTAATATTAGGTTTACACATATCTTTTGCTGTTATGCGACATGCTTTCTTCATTTCAATACAATATTCCAGTTCCCCTAAATCATTTGCAGCATTATTTGTTTCAAATCCCTGCATTTTTTGCTTGCTAGATAAGCCTGGTTGAGTATTTATAACGTGCATTTATTTCTAAGGTCTTTCCATTATTAACCAATGCATCCACAAATTTGTTCATCCGGACCTTTGTCCAAGATTCATTATACCACTCATTCATCGGAAAAGGCAGTAAGGGTCATTACCGTGATTGTTTAGAAGCACCTCGTTAGATTTCCAAAGTTTAAAAAAAAGAATTTTCAAACGATCACTATTACATTTTTTTTAACATCTACTTTAATTGAAGTTGTTTGATATATTTCAGGCATAGCAATAAGGGAATAATACCAAATACCCCAAATGAACAATCAATTAACTGCCAAAAGAACGGAATCTCCCTGATTACACCGCAGATAAGTGCTGTCGGTATAAGCGCTATACAGGCAAATATACCCCAGTAGATAATCCAGATATTCTTGACAGGGTCTATAAACGGGCCAATAAACAATACTCCAATAATAACATGTGCAAAAGCCATCCAGTCAAAACCATAGGCTAAAAATGGATAAGCTTCATTAGTTGTGATTAATCCCTGGGCAACAAGTGCTAACCAATAGGATAAAAAGCCTTCATTCGCTGCAGGATTATCGATCGAAATATTCAAGATCTTACATAATAACTTTATTTCCGATTCTAACGGGAAAGCAGTAAATCCTGCAACCAGTAATGCTGTAATAAAAATCCCGATTAAAATCCGGACTTTAACTAAAGGTGATTTGATGTTCATATGCCTTATATTTATTTCATTTTCACTTTTTGCTCTAATTCTCCCTCCCTGCTATAATATTTCCAGGTACCTTTAGGCTGTCCTTTTGAATACTTTCCCCGTATTTTCAAACTGCCGTCTTCGTAGTATTCATGATATTTTCCGTGACGACGGCCTTCACGAATCTCACACTCGCTTTTTAAAGCATTTTCAGGATAAAATTCGCGGTAAATATTCCCTTGGAATTTCTCTGCGTAAAAACGATTTAATTCATCGATTTCGTTATTTTCCACTTCTTCTGAATCTTCTTCATTTTCGTTCGTAACATCATCACTTATAGCTTCCTGATAAGGAATATAATTCAAAAGAACATGCATACCTACTTGTTTTTGGTTCCCGTTAATTTGAAAAGCAGAGTAGGGGAAAGAATAAACAATATCCTTATTAGCATAGAGATCATTCCAGGATTGGGTATTTAAAACAGGTTTTAGCAAAGGAAGAAACTTACGTGTATTCGTATAAACGAAATATGTCGAGTTCTTTTCTACTTGTTTTAATACCTGTTTGAAGCCAGGATCATTCTTCAGCGTATTTTTTTGCTCATAATCTTCAATTAAAGACAGGATTGTTGCCGGTTTATTACTGAATACAACATAGTCATCGATATAGGTGTAATAAGGCTTTTCGAATTTATCAAACATTTTACCGAAGAACAATGCAAAGAAGCCTTTTAACTCTACATAATTGATCCAATATCCTTTATATAAAGCAGCCTTTATACTAACCGGCGTACGGCGTTTAATCTTTTTCTCAATGTAAGCCATCTTTTCTTTTGCCAGATCAATATCTTTTGCACGGATTGCTAAAATCATCTCTGTTTCGTGGCCAAGTAGACCCGGTTCCATCTCCGTAATGGCAAACTCCCCAGACATCCAGCTAAAAAAATCGTCTGCTAATGAAATGCCGAACATGGATTCTATCTTGCTATAGGATGTTTTATAAGAATCATAAAAAGATGTATTGCTTACAGACAAAGCATTCTCTAATTCTTTGAGAAAAGTGGATGGATTGTCAAATCCGATGTGAGAATAAAAAGCCGTCCGGTCGGATAATATAGTATATGCTTGAATATCTTTTTTTCCCGAATGCAAAAGTGCTGTAATATATGGATTAACAGTGTCATTCAGAAATGTATATCCTTTTAATTCAAATTTGTCACTGCTTGCTTGAAAACTTAACCCGGCATAAGCCATGGATTGACTGATAACAGGTGAATATTCATTGTTTTTTCCTATATAAATATCCAGTAATTGAGGCAGGTAGGCATATTGAATATACATACGAAACAGACCTTTATTCGCAACAGATTTGTTTGCTTCAATGAAAAGTTGATCCAGGCCAATTGCAGGATGGTTGCGTTCATCAATCGAAGCTTCTACCAGTTTTGACGTATAAGAAGCAATATAATGATTGTCAACGAATGCAGTATAAAGGATTTCATGCGTTTTGGGATCTGTCAACTCAAGAATGTTTACTCCCTGATGCTTACGGTAAGTAACTTTGTAATTCATCAGGGAATAAACGGTTTCAATTTGTTCTTTCAAAGCATTTATTTCCGACACTTTTTGTAAGTCAATTACATATAAAAAATCCCACATGTCAGAGCGCACTTTATGAACAGAAATCATTAAATCTCTTTTTCCGACAAGTGACATCAACCGTTTATTTTCATGCAGAATAGAATCCATTGTTTCGGCTCGCTGTGCTATTTCGGCAAACGACGGACTTTTTTTCAAGCATTGCCAGGGTTCGCTTTTACTGAACTGATTCCAGTCAGCAACCGGACTTTCGGACTGGATAATGAAAATGGCATCTTTGGGTATTAAATAAATCTGTTGAATTGCTTTGTGGGGAGTGATATAAAATGAAAAAAAGTGGTATCCACTATATATAAGTATAATGAATACGACCAGCCAGATCAGTTTTTTTATAAGTTTCTTATTGCTTTTAGGAGCTGAAGGTAATTCATTTTTAATTTCAGGAACAGGAATCTGCTCTTCCTGAATTGTTTTTAGTTCAGGTTCATTTTTATCATTTTCCATTACCGGTACACTTTTATTATTGCATATTTCGTATGGTTCGTTTGCCGATTAACCGATCATATCGTCCTCCCATCGGACGATAATATACGAAAACGGTATATTCATTTTCCGTTTGATAATAGTTGCCTTCAGTTAGCGCTACGGTTGCCGAAGATTCGCCTTTTGGTACATATAAATACTGATAGTTATAAAGTCCTTGTTTCAATAGAAGCGCTTTCTCGTACAACCCTGTTTCACTGTTGTATTCCATCCGGCTGTTTTCGTCCAGTTGATTTTGTACCAGATCCCCATTCAAATAAATATCGCCCTTAGGCATCAGATCAGCTTTGTAACTAAAATGTACCACATAATAATCTGCTTCTATCTCCGGTTCATTACAATCATTACAATTTATATAGAATCGCCCGTTCTGATCCTGATCATATTGGTATGCCTGATTTGAGCGGTTTTTGTCAATCATCAGATCTGCATGATAATAGGGGTTGAAATATTGGATGCGTTCAATCCCCATGCCACTGAAACGATGTGTTAAAAATTCCATCCGGCGATATTCGTTTCCCGCTTCAAAAATTAAATCCCGGATATGCCTGTATATACTTTTATTTCCGGTCATGGATTGTGGTTGAAAACCAGTTCTTACATTATCAATCCGATTGTTTTGATATACAAAAACTTTTAAATCGTTTTGTGGATATGCAATAGGGATTTTTTTGTAATCAATCTCAAATTCAAGCTGTTGGTGCTCTTTGTTGAAATCAATATCCGTACTGGTACTAATGCTTCCGTTAATTTCTGCCAATGATTCTATTGCCGCAAATCGAGCGGCGAATAAAACCTTTTGTGGGTCGTCTTCCTCATATACTTCAACGATGTAATTTCCTGATAATTTTAAAACTATGTCGTTATTTGGTAAAAATAACCGGTAGTTTCGGTAGAGTGTTGTAGTCGTTATTGATTGGGTATAATCTTCAACGATCATTCCTTGAAAGCCATTCATATATTCAATAGGCGACAATGATGATTTTTTCCAGTCAGCATCACAGTATGTAATTGAATACGCATAACGTCCCCGGCTATAATTCAATATATCAAAATTTATTTCCAGAAGACCTCCATCCAGATTGATTACAGGCATAGAATTGGGTTGGTCATCTGTTTTAAGTTGAAGAGTTCGTACCTGGCTGGAGAATATTTTTGTTTCGTACACAGTTTGTGCATTTGCATTACTGCAGATAAAAACTAGTATCAGAAATGCATCCCAAAGTCTTCTTATAATCATATTTGTGAGTATTACATCAGCCTGTAAAAATAAGATATTTTCAAGAATATAATACAGAAATCATGGATAAAATAATGTTATTTAAAAAAGATAAGAATATGCATGTGGTTAAATATGATTTTATTAACAATTCCATATATGGGGTGATGAATCATCTGCTAATTTGTTGGTTATGAATGTATAGATTGCATACATCCGGAAAGTATTGAAAAAAAATGTAGATATATACGTATATAAATGACATTGATACGCTCTAGGGACGTTGAATGATTGTCACTTAGAAAAAAGGAAAAATGCCTTCATAAGGTGAAGGTTATCTCAATTACTAAAATACATTTTTAATAGAAAAATGAGAGGTAGAAAAACAAATGCATGAATTAAAGAATTTTTTCTGTATTTATTTCCTGAATCTGTTTTAGAACATGAAAAAAAGTGTAATTTTGCGGGACAATTAAACAATGACAATATTTGGTTACGTATGGCAAATCTGATTAAAATTAAGAAAGGTTTGGATATCAACCTAAAAGGTAAAGCTACCGAGGCGCTGATTGACGTTGGCAAGTCGGAAACATATGCTATTATTCCGGATAGTTACAATGGGATTATTCCTAAGTTAGCTGTAAAGGTAGGGGATAAAGTGAAAGCGGGCACGCCTTTAATGTTTGATAAAAACCATCCTGATGTGAAATTTGTATCGCCGGTTAGTGGCGAAGTTACTGCAGTTAATCGAGGGGAGAAACGCAAGATCCTGAGTATCGTTGTAACACCAGACGCAGAAATGGTGTATGAATCATTTGATGTAAAAGAACCGTCGTCTATGGGTAAAGATGAAGTCAAATCGATTCTATTAAATGCTGGCTTATGGCCATACATTAAACAACGTCCATATGATATTGTAGCTTCTCCGGATACAGAGCCACGTGATATATTTATAACATCTTATAATTCTGCACCATTAGCGCCTTCGTTTGATTTTGTAGCAAAAGGAGAAGAAGACGTTTATCAAACAGGAATTGATGCCTTAAAAAAGCTTACAGACGGCAAAATTTATGTAGGCGTTAAGAGAGGTGCAACAATTGTTCCTAAAGGTGTTGAAATTATTGAACTGGATGGACCGCATCCGGCAGGAAATGTAGGAGTTTTGATAAACCATACCAAACCGGTCAATAAAGGAGAAGTCGTTTGGACGATGAACGCGGCCGATGTATTATATATTGGACGTTTATTTAAGAAAGGTTCTGTTGATTTTACCCGTATGGTTGCATTAACGGGCTCGGAAATGACAGAACGGGGATATGCAAAAGTTATTGCAGGATGTTCAATTGAAAGTCTTGTCGGACGTAAAGTTATTGAAGGGAACAAACATGTACGTTTGATCAGTGGAAATGTTTTGACCGGGACAAAAGTAGAACGCAATGATTATCTGAGGGCATATGATAACCAGATTACAGCGATACCCGAAGGTGACGATGTTGACGAATTTGTTGGTTGGGCAACTCCCGGATTTGGTAAATACAGTGTCAGCCATACCTATTTCACCTGGTTATTAGGAAGAAACAAAGAATATGCAATGGATGCACGCATACGTGGAGGAAAGCGTGCCATGATTATGTCCAATGAATATGATAAAGTATTTCCGATGGATATTTTACCGGAATACCTTCTGAAAGCCATTATTGCATTTGATATTGACAAAATGGAGAACCTGGGCATTTACGAAGTCGCGCCAGAAGATTTTGCTTTGTGTGAATTTGTCGACACATCGAAAATCGAAATACAAAAAATTGTCCGTAACGGATTAGATTTATTGTATAAGGAAATGAATTAATAACTATAAAAAATAAAGAAGATTGAAAGCGTTAAGAAATTTTCTCAACAAGATTAAACCTAACTTTGAGGAAGGTGGCAAGTTGTCGATGTTTCAATCGGTTTTTGATGGATTCGAAACATTCTTATTCGTTCCGAATAGCACTTCAAAATCGGGTGTTCATATTCACGACAGCATTGATTCGAAACGTACGATGTCTGCGGTTATCATAGCGTTGTTGCCGGCGTTGCTCTTCGGTATGTATAATACCGGTTACCAACACAATCTGGCGACAGGTTTGAACCCAGGTTTCTTGATGACATTTATTTATGGTTTTCTGGCAGTACTGCCGAAGATCATAGTTTCGTACGTAGTAGGGTTAGGCATTGAGTTTATTGTAGCTCAATGGAAAAAAGAAGAGATACAGGAAGGATTTCTTGTGTCGGGTATATTAATTCCCATGATTGTGCCGATTGATACGCCATTATGGATGATAGCCGTAGCAACTGCTTTTGCTGTTGTTTTTGCAAAAGAAGTATTTGGCGGAACAGGCTATAATATATTTAATGTAGCGTTGGTAACACGTGCTTTTTTGTTTTTTGCTTATCCGGCAGCTATGTCGGGCGACCAGGTTTTTGTTCGCACTGATGCAACATTTGGAATCGGAGGTGCTCCGGTTGTTGATGCATTTTCGGGAGCAACACCACTCGGTCAAATCGGTACAGCAGCCAAAGAAACAATCGGTTCATTTCATACCATAGATGTTTTGGGTAATCCGCTATCTACCTGGGACTACTTTCTTGGTTTGATTCCCGGATCAATAGGCGAAACATCTGTTCTGGCTATTTTGATCGGAGCAGCTATACTTATATTTACAGGAGTAGCCAGTTGGAAAACAATGGTGTCTGTTTTTGCAGGAGGAGCAGTAATGGCTGCAGTATTCAATCTGATAGGAACTACGGTTGTAATGACAGTATCTCCTGTTGACCATTTGTTTTTAGGAGGATTTGCATTTGGTGCTGTATTTATGGCAACCGATCCGGTTACATCAGCACGTACCGAAACCGGTAAATATATTTACGGTTTCTTAGTTGGTGCATTTGCTATTATTATTCGTGCATTGAATCCGGGATACCCCGAAGGTATGATGTTGGCTATTCTGTTGATGAATACATTTGCTCCGCTGATTGATTATTATGTGGTGGAAGGTAATATAAAACGTCGCCTCAAAAGGGTATCAGTAAAGTAATTTAATACGAAAAGATTATGAATAGAGATAGTAATGTATACACAATAATATACGCCTCTGTAATGGTCGTTTTGGTTGCAGTTTTGCTGGCATTTACATCTGAATCATTGAGGGACTTCCAGAAAAAAAATGAAGCAAATGATAAAAGACAACAAATCCTGCGGTCTATTAATGTATCAGTGTCTGGTGATGAAACAGAAGCGAAATATAACGAATTGATCAAAGATGCATTTTTAGTGAATGACAAAGGTCAGAGAATTGATGGAGACGCATTTTCTGTTGATGCATCAAAAATGTTCGTGGAAAAAACGTTTCCTGTTTTTATTGCAACTGTTGATGGACAATCAAAATATATCATGACCATGTATGGAACAGGTCTTTGGGGGCCAATCTGGGGTTATATATCCTTCAACGATGATAAAAATACAGTCTATGGAACAGATTTCAGTCATCAGGGAGAAACTCCGGGATTAGGTGCAGAGATTGTGACGCATGCTTTTAGTTCTCAATTTGCAGGTAAAGAGATTTTTAAAAATAATGATTTCAAGAGTATTGCAATTGTGAAACCGGGAAAAGCAGCTCAGGGACAGGATTATGTAGATGGTATTTCGGGAGGTACAATCACCAGTAACGGGGTAGATCGTATGCTCAAAAACAGCCTGGGACATTATGTGGAATTTTTAAAAACGACTAAATAATTATGGGACTATTATCTGGAAAAAATAAAGAAATTCTGTTAGGTCCGTTAAGCAAGAATAATCCGGTCATTGTTCAGATGCTGGGTATTTGTTCTGCATTAGCTGTAACAGCAAAACTTGAGCCATCGATAGTAATGGCTATTTCAGTTACGGCTGTAGTGGCTTTTGCTAACGTAATCATTTCATTGTTAAGAAATACTATTCCAAACCGTATTCGTATTATTGTACAGTTAGTTGTTGTTGCAGCATTAGTTACGGTAGTTAGTGAAGTATTGAAAGCATTTGCTTATGATGTAAGCAAGCAATTATCCGTATTTATCGGGTTAATCATCACAAACTGTATTTTAATGGGACGTTTGGAAGCTTTCGCTTTGGCCAATCGTCCGTGGGAGTCTTTTTTGGATGGTATTGGTAATGGATTAGGGTATGGTATTATTTTAATTATTGTTGGTTTCTTTCGGGAGCTATTAGGCTCGGGTACCTTATTGGGTTTTCAAGTAATTCCAAAGGTATGCTACGATTGGGGCTATGTAAATAACGGATTGATGATTATGCCTCCGATGGCACTGATTCTCTGTGCTGTTATTATATGGGTACATCGTTCAAGGAATAAAGACCTTCAGGAAAAATAATGCTTAATCATAAAAAAATAACGAAAGCATGGAACAAATATTAAGCACATTCGTACGGTCTATTTTTGTTGAGAACATGATCTTTGCATACTATCTGGGTATGTGTTCGTATCTGGCTGTCTCTAAAAATGTAAAGACTGCTTTAGGGTTAGGTATCGCGGTAACATTTGTACTTGTTTGTACATTACCGATTAATTATATGTTGGAGAACTATGTCTTGAAAGAAGGCGCATTAAGCTGGCTGGGGCCGCAATATGCAAATGTGAACATGAGCTTCCTGTCATTGATCCTTTTTATTGCGATCATTGCTTCATTTGTACAATTGGTAGAGATGGTCGTTGAAAAGTTTGCACCGGCATTATATGCATCATTAGGGATCTTCCTCCCATTGATTGCTGTGAACTGCGCTATTCTGGGTGGTTCATTATTTATGCAGCAAAAAGCATTTATTAATGTTGGAGAAGCGACGGTATATGGATTCGGCTCCGGAATCGGTTGGTTACTGGCTATTTTAGGAATGGCTGCTATCCGCGAAAAACTGGCATATTCGGATATCCCCAAACCTTTAAAAGGATTAGGTATAACTTTTATCATTACCGGTTTGATGGGACTCGGATTCTTATGCTTCTCAGGACTTAGTATCTAATGTATTAATAAAAAAAGATTGTAAAATGATAATATTAATGTCAGGCGGACTAACAATCATGACCGGAGCTGTGATCTTTTTGATCATTACGTTGATTTTGGTTGGTGTGTTGTTGTTTGCCAAAGCAAAACTGATACCATCCGGTAATGTAAAGGTGGTAGTTAATGGTGAAAAAGAGTTTGAAACTCCGATGGGAGGAACAGTACTAAATACACTTCAAGGCCAGGGGATTTTCCTGTCTTCTGCATGTGGTGGTGGTGGAAGCTGCGGACAGTGTCGCTGTCAGATTCTTGAAGGAGGTGGAAATATTCTGCCAACGGAAGTAGGATTCTTTTCACGAAAACAGATTCAGGATCACTGGCGTTTGGGATGTCAGGCTAAAGTGAAGGAAGATCTCAAAATTAAAGTACCTGATGATGTATTTGGAGTGAAAGAGTGGGAGTGTACTGTTATTTCGAACAAAAATGTTTCTACTTTTATCAAGGAATTCATTGTTGCATTGCCGGAAGGTGAACATATGGACTTTGTCCCGGGCTCTTATGCACAGATTAAGATACCTAAGTTCTCAATGGACTATAATAAAGATATCGATAAAGATACTATCGGTGCAGGTTTCTTGCCGGCATGGGAACAGTTCGGATTATTCGGCCTCAAATGCCAGAACGATGAAGAAACGATCCGTGCCTATTCAATGGCTAACTATCCTGCTGAAGGCGACCGTATCATGTTGACAGTGCGTATTGCAACACCTCCGTTCAAACCGAAACCACAGGTTGGATTTATGGATGTAAAACCAGGTATTGCGTCTTCTTATATCTTTACGTTAAAGCCGGGAGATAAAGTTACGATGAGTGGCCCTTATGGTGATTTTCATCCTATATTCGATTCTAAACGTGAAATGATGTGGATTGGTGGTGGCGCCGGTATGGCTCCGTTGCGTGCACAAATCATGCACATGACTAAAACACTTCGTACAACAGACCGTAAAATGTCTTATTTCTATGGAGCACGTGCACTGAATGAAGTATTCTATCTGGAAGATTTCTTAGCTATTGAAAAAGACTTTCCGAATTTTACTTTCAATCTGGCGCTTGACCGTCCGGATCCGGTAGCTGATAAAGCCGGGGTAAAATATACAGCTGGCTTTGTACACCAGGTAATATATGAAACATACCTGAAAGATCATGACGAACCGGAAGAAATAGAATATTATATGTGTGGTCCCGGCCCGATGGCTGTAGCTGTTGAAGGTATGCTTGATAGTGTAGGGGTTCCGCGTGAAATGCTTCATTTCGATGATTTCGGAGCTTAAAACAATATTTTTTATTATGATATTAAAAGAGCGGAGATTAATTTCTTCGCTCTTTTTATAATTTCATGTCATCTGATTTTTTTATATTTGCAGACATTACTCAATTTTTGATCAATACATAATAACCATGAAATCATTAAACGAATTGGCACGTTTTTTAGGGAAACCTGCATATGAATTTACTAAAAAAGATATTATCTCATTCATCAAGGAAAAAGATATTCAAATGGTGAATTTTATGTATCCTGCAAGCGATGGCCGGTTAAAAACCTTGAATTTTGTTGTAAACGATAATGAATATTTAGATACGATTCTAACTTGTGGCGAACGGGTTGACGGATCGAGCCTGTTTCCCTTTATTGAAGCCGGAAGTAGTGATTTATATGTTGTACCTCGTTTTCGTACAGCGTTTGTTGATCCTTTCTCTGAAATACCAACCCTGTGTTTACTTTGTTCTTATTTTAATAAAGACGGGGAATTATTAAACAGTTCACCGGAATATACTTTACATAAGGCAAATCAATCATTTACAGAGGTGACCGGGATGACATTTGAGGCTATGGGTGAATTGGAATATTATGTTATTGCAAATGAGGAAAATATATTTCCTGCAACCGATCAGCGGGGGTATCACGAATCAGAGCCCTTTGCCAAGTTTAATCAGTTTCGTACTCATTGTATGCACCTGATAGCCCAAACAGGAGGATTAATTAAATACGGACACTCTGAAGTCGGTAATTTTACACTTGATGGGAAGATTTACGAACAAAATGAAATAGAGTTCCTTCCAACAATGGTTGAAGATGCAGCTGACCAGCTGGTGCTAGCTAAATGGATTATCCGGAACGCAGCCTATAAATATGGTCTGGATGTAACTTTTGCTCCCAAAATTACATCCGGCAAAGCCGGTTCCGGATTACATGTACACATGCGTATTATGAAAGATGGCAAAAATCAAATGCTGGATAAAGGAGTCCTGTCGGATATTGCAAAAAGAGCTATTGCCGGAATGATGGTATTGGCACCATCTATCACAGCTTTTGGTAATACCAATCCAACATCCTATTTTAGGTTGGTCCCTCGCCAGGAAGCTCCAACCAATATTTGCTGGGGAGACAGGAATAGGTCAGTATTGGTGCGTGTACCTCTTGGATGGACATCAGGAGCGAATATGTGTTCGAAAGTAAATCCTTTTGAAATAAACAATAGTATTGATACTGCTCAAAAGCAAACGGTTGAAATACGTTCAGCCGATGGATCTGCTGATATCTATCAGCTATTAGCCGGTTTAGCTGTTGCATGTCGTTACGGACTTGAAATGAAAGATGCATTAACAATTGCCGGACAAACATATGTAGACGTAAATATTCATTCGGCTGAACATCAGGATAAAGCAAATCTCCTGGATCATTTGCCTGATAGCTCTGCTGCATCCGCAAAACAACTACAGCAACAACGCACTATTTATGAAAAGTATGATATATTCAGCCCGGCTATGATAGATGGCATTATTAAAAAGTTGGAGAGTTATAACGATGCCGATTTACGTAAAGACGTAGAGAGTAATCCGTCTAAAATGCACGAATTAGTCAATGCTTACTTCTATTGCGGATAGCAAGAGGAAATATCCGTTCAATGCCATCTGAAATTCGTATCTGCCAGAGGATCAATGTGGCAAAATTCGTAAAAGTGATTATGTTTGTTTGTTATCCACCAATTATAATAGGCATCTGAAGCAATACGATGCGACTCTTTTTTGGGTACTAATTGCATCCCTTCTCCTTTTAACTCAAAAATAGGGTTTTGGGATGGAAATCCCATTGTATTACTTCCTATGGCACGAACTCTGATAGATTCGATTATCCACAAAGCATATGTTCCGAGTTCGCATTCGCCGCCCCAAAAAGAGGATATCGGATTAACCGGATATTCGGAAATAAGTTGGGTCTTATCCCTGTATTCAAGTAGTGCAGGTATGTCATGATAGGTGAATTCGGGCAAAGCCATTGCATCGTATTTACCTGATTTTAATTGTTTAATGAATGCTTCTACATCCGGACTTCCTGATGTGTCAGATTCGTCTTTTTGACAGCTACTTATACTTACACAAATTACTAATATCAATAAAATATTACAGATTCTCATATCATTAAATTTTTAGGGTAAAACAAAGGTGTTTATTTATAAGATGGCAATAAACAGAAAAATGCTGCACGATAGCATTAAAATCTATTCTGATCTCTGCAACTATTTCATATTAGTTTATGAAAGACACTCTCTACCATATCAAAATATGGAGAGAGCGCCCTTTTTATATATTTGCTATTTTACAAAATTGGCTACCAATAAATAATCGGCACATCCTTTTACGCCTTCAAACTGCGTACCGCCTTTCATACCTTCAAGCTCAACGAAGTAATTCTTAATACCATTTGCATATGCCTGTTTGTATATCTGCTCGAAATTCATCATTCCTGATTGACCTAAAATTGCCCGGTCTTTAATATGAAGCACAGTAATACGATTTGGATATTTTTTCAAATATTCAACCGGATCATTTTGGCCCATTACAGCCCAATAGACATCCAATTCAAAAAAAACCAACGATGGATCTGTATTGCGCATCAAACAGTCGTATACAACTTCTTCACCTTCCGGTTTTTCACCAAAAAACCGATACCCAAAATCCATTTTCGTACCACCCGGAACAACACGTGCAAATTCCATGTGGTGATTATGATATCCGAACGACATACCGGCTGCTTTTGCTATTTTTCCGGCTTCATTGAAAATCTCACCAACGTATGATGTCTCTTCCACACTCTGGGTAGATGGCTGACCAGGTTGAATTAATAATTTTACCCCAATTTTAGCATGATCATCAGCCGCTTTCTTCCAGAAGTCCAGAATCTCCTGTTTATTTCCATCATTGTATTCCCGAACGGGTGGGTTTACATGCGTACTGACAATGCGCAATCCGGCATCATCACACATCTTTTTGAAATCGGCCATTTCAATGTCATTGATCTTTCCATCTTTGTAACCTGCTAATTCTAAATAAGTATATCCGTAATCTTTCAGCTTTTTCAATCCGCCCGGTACGTCTTCATATAATTCCTTTCCTAATGAATAAATCTGTAAACCGATTTCTTTGGATGCAGATGATGCGGTTTGATGAGTTGTAGCATTCACGGATGCCATAGCCTGACTACCTTTACCAGCCAAAACGCCTCCAATTGTTAGCAACGAAGCGTTCTTTAAAAAGTTTCTTCTGTTTGTCATGATATATTGTTTTTAATAAAGTGAATAAGGATTTCTGTATTGGTAATAGTAAAGACGGTGTGCAGTAGCATCTTTGTCTTTACCAAAACTTAATGTAGCCGGATCACATTTTACCGGACGGCCTAATTCGAGCGAAATATTGGCAATACAACATAAGGTATTTGTACTACATCCCACTTCAACAGGAGCAATCGGATTTTCACGCGAACGGACACAATCAATGAAGTCCTGCATATGTGGTGAACTGATCTCATGTTGTAGTGCCTGGCCACGATTCTTTTCACTCTGGCGGGAACGCTGTGCTGCTGTTTCCGCACGTTTTGCCTCTTGTTGAGCTGGTGTCAAAGGACGCTCACCAGCCAATTCTGCTGGCACTTTTGATGCGTCAGAGCACGCCAGGTAGCCACGGGCAACTTCAATCCATCCCTTTGTCCCAATGAATTTAATTCCTTGTGCCGAATCATTATCATCTAAATAAGGTTGCTCTGTCATCACAATGCCATTCGTATATTTCATAGTAGCATATTGTGCACCATTATATCCTTTTGGAATATATTCAACCGGACCTGACCCATCCATGCCAATGGCAGCTTGAGCTATATCAAACATATGAGCGCCCCAATCCGCGGTATACCCGTTTCCTGTTTCACGATACCAACGCCATGCACCCCATAAGGTTTCTTCCTTTTCCGGATTCAATGAAATAGGAGGGCACAAATCCGGATGATAATGAATTTTCGGATCATTCAGAGGACCCATCCATTGATTAAAATTCAGGTTAGCAGGTACAACTTCTTCCGGTAGATCTAATGCTACAGGAGGTTCTCCGACCCGGGCATAAATTTTTTCGATATGTCCGATAGCTCCGGCTTGTACCAACTCAATGGCTTTTTGGAATTCTTTGCTTGAACGTTGCTGACTTCCTACCTGCAATACTCGTTTGTTATTGCGAACAGCTTTTACCATTTCCAATCCTTCAGTTATAGTATAAGCTAATGGCTTCTGGCAATATACATCTTTACCCGCCTGACAAGCATGAATTGTCATCAATGCATGCCAATGGTCTGGTGTAACCACTTCTATCGCATCAATGTCTTTACGGTTTAATAAGTCTTCGTAAAACTCATATCCATCACAACGTTCGTTCATCCCTTTCGATTTTTGCCAGGCTGCAACCCGTTTTTGAAAACGTGTGATTTTCATAGAATCTACATCACAACAAGCTGCGACCTGTACACCCGGACAAGCTGCAAATCCGCTGAAATCACTTAAAGCCTGACGTCCCAAACCCAGAAATCCTAATACGACACGATCACTTGGAGCTATGCGGAGACCTTCTATAGACCAACTGGGCAAAATTGTTAAACCAGCCAATCCTAACGCAGAATAGCTCAGGAATTGTCTCCTGTTAATTACTTTCTTCTTGTTTTCTTCGTTCATTGATTTATAAAATTAAAATATTGATAAAGTTTTAATTTATGTAGAAATTTCTTTATTACTATAATATTTAATCGTTCAATATTAAGATTAGATGGGACTTACTATGTTTTGTCAGGTTGTTAGATTCATAATCAACAAATATATAAAAATAATTCTACCGATTCATTAAAAACCAAGAAATAGTACAAGCACTTACCATAAATTGATAATAAAGTATCAGAAATCAGGAGTAAGATATCGCATAATACTCTATTGATAGTATATAAAAATGCGTCGCATCTGGTAACTCAGTATTAAGAATTGTAGATTATTTATGAACAATTTCTAACTATATTGAAAGAATGACAAATATGTGAACAATATATATGATGAGTTGTTGTTATCTATAAATGAGGTAGTTCTGGCAAAATGGAAAATTACATTAATATAGTAGGAGCTTAATTTCTTTGTTAAAATGTAATTTTTTTTTAAATCGACACAATTTTTATGTTGTATGCAGCGTTTTAGTACAAAGTTACATCTATAGAGATAAAGCATCAAAAAATTATTATGAAACAATTGTTATTATCTTTTTTCGCTGTAATATTATGCTATTCTTTGTTTTTTGACAGAAAAGAACGTCATATGCATGTAGACGAGGTAAACTATACGATTCAGTCGGAAGCACACGATTCGTTTCTTCGCCAGGTGCCGGATTCTTTTTTTTATGCAAAAAATTTAGTTGATTTCTATTATACAGGCTATATACTAAGCGAAGAATGAAAATCCCGTATGTTCCTTTATTATTACTTTTTCTTGGTGTATTTTCATGCACCTACCATGAAAAAAATATTTATATTAATGATAAAGCAATTACTAAAAATACCCTTTCAGATATTTCAAAAAAAATCATTGCAGTACCTTTAGAAACGACTCCGGCATGTCAGATAAAAGAAGTAAAGCAGGTACAACAAACCGGATCAGATATATTTTTACTAAATGAAAATGAAATTTACCACTTTAATCATTCCGGTAATTATCTGAATAAAATATCCCTTGATAACGATGCTATTATATATAGCTATACAATTAATCCTGAAAACCGGCAGTTGGCAGTATTAGATAGTATGCAGCAACTTCACTACTTTTCTTATAGCGGTCATAAGCAAGAATTAAAAGATTTAAGTAGTTCTTTACTTTGTAAAACATTATATAAAGTCGCATACCATAATAGCAGTTTTTGGGCTATAGGTGAGAATATTTCAGCAAGTAATTGTTTTGAAAAATGGCTTTATAAATTTGATGCTGACTTTAATTTACAGGAAAGGATTATGCTTTCAAATGTCGAAATGGGGCGTTTTTGTTTAAATAATTGCTTTACTCCTGAATTATCTGTTGCGGATAATATGTTGTATGTATATTCACCTTTCTCATTCAAAGAAACCATCTTGCAGGATACATTATATTTAGCTTCAAGTAACCAACTTTCGCAAAATCTGATTAACAATACAATCGATAAAAGCCAGTCTGTGTACACCTTACCTTTTCGAATGAACCAACGCTACATGATTGCTTCTTATCAGACCAATAGTAGGGAAGAAGAAAATTACTTGTTTTGTTACGACCGTAAAGAACAAAAAGCATTTCCATTTCATGGCTTTAACGACGATTTCTATCAAACAGGCCTGGTGACAGATCTGCAATCTGCAGATATATATAATAATCAATTTTATTTTTATAAATTCGGACAGGATGTTCTCAGATCATTTCCGGAAAGAACTGTTACTGATAATCCGGTATTGTTTTTTATTACGCTAAAAAGCTGAATATGTTAGAGAATCAAACTCTTGAGAAGATTGATTTCACCGAGGCTTTACCAGATAAAGAATATGTAGACTGCACCTTTGTGAACTGTAATTTTGAACAACTGCTATTTAAAAATATTGTTTTCGAAGAATGTCATTTTAAATTCTGTAATTTCAGTTTAGTCAAGACTACTAAAATGTCATGGCATAATGTACATTTTACTGAATGTAAAATGGTGGGAGCAGATTTTACCGGAAGTAATCCTTTCTCTTCGTTTCATTTTGACAGCTCAAACCTTCAATACGCATCTTTTACACAAATGAAACTAAAAGCAACACCTTTCATTAATTGCAATTTGCAAGAAGCCGATTTTAGCGATGCTGATCTATCTTCAGCTATATTTGAGCAATGTGAAATGAGTCGTACTATTTTCTCACATACAAATCTGGAAAAAGCAGATTTCACTTCAGCCTATCATTTCGTGATTGATCCACAGAATAATCGCCTGAAAAATGCCCGCTTTTCACGTAGTAACCTGGAAGGATTGGTTGTCCCTTTTGGTGTACTTATTGAGTAACCGGAATAGGAGGAGGCTGATTTCGTAGCTTTTTTCTGTGAAGCAGGCAAGCTATAAAAATCTCTATTGCAGGTATTAAAACACCTAATAAAAGTATAAGTAGAACATTCATTTTGAACCCTCCAAACAAATGCTTAACATGTTTCTCCAAAACCGTATTAATAACACCATTATCAAGGAGCTTTTGAATCTCAGTATCGAAAAAATCCTTCGTTAGCTCTTTATCCATAAGTAATACTTTCCCAATCCGATTTCTGGCCTCCGAAACAATCAGTTCTCTCACATAACTACTTTCTAAGAGTGTTTGCACAAGATATTCGGAGATCTTGTCTTTATATGATGCAGCTTGTAACTTATCTTTTGAGTCGCTCTTTAACGTTGTTCCGACATAAGACTGAGCAATATTAACAGCACCCTCTAATAATTCATTCCCACTTTGTTTCAAGATTTCTTCAGCAACTATTTTTTCTACTTCAGCTTTCAAATATGTATTGTAAAGCATGTGGGTGTCTCCTAGATATTTGGGTATATTTTGGATGATTTGTCTTTCACAATTGTGTAAAGCTGACCATTGTGCAAATGAAAAACCTATAAATAATGGCAGAAAAATAATATATGCATACGATAACCATTTCAATATCCAATGACGTCGTGTTACAAAAATTTGTTTTCGTAAAGCAAGTAACAATATGATAGCTAAAACGATTCCGGTTAATCCGCCGATAATAGCCCACAACAGAATAAGTAAAGGATTAATATACTGAACCAGAATATCCCAGTATTTAAAAATTTCAAAACCCAAAAAAGATAAGTCCATCGATAGTTTTTACTTGTTTTTTATTAGATGCAAAACTAGCTGTTTTTCCATAAATAAATAAGAAAATAAAAGTCCAGGAACCCTGTAAGGCAAAAATAATGCATTTTTACAAACTGTAATGAGTTACGGATATTCCGAATTCTTTATTGTTACAAACAATAATTATTTATGAATAGCGTTTTTATATTGAACAGAATTTTGTAAAAAGAATCACAGGCGCCAGTAAAACTTACTAGTAAACCATAAAAATCATATTATAAAAGAAATCCTATGAAAAAAGTAATTTTAGTTACTATAATAGCATTAACTATGTCTTTGCATTCATATGCGCAGTTTACCATTGGTCCGAAAGCAGGGTTAAATTTATCTACCGTACACAGTACAAAAGTAGATGATTATGCGGATTACAAAACCGGACTCAATGCAGGTTTTTTTGGTAAATATTCCATCAATAATTCGTTTGATCTTCAAGTCGAATTATTATATGCTCAGTTGGGTTATAAAGATAATATGCCAACGTTCGATTACGATGGAAGTGGATTTGAAAATTTTAATTATAAACTTATAGCACATAATTTAGATGTGCCATTATTAGTAAAATATAACTTACTTGGTCGTCCATGGATATTTTTTGAAGGAGGAGTCCAATTGGGATTTTCTTTATCAAATAAATATTCATGTAATGATAAAGACGTGGAGCGGGCGATGAATGAATTAAAACCGGAATTTAATACGTTTGATTTTCAATTATTAGGTGGATTAGGGTTTTATCTGGGTAGTGGCTTTTCTGTAAATGCACGGTATTGCCATGGACTTACAGATATGATGGACTCAGGACTTCATATGCGAAATAGAGCATTTCAATTTTCCCTGGCATACAATCTATGGCAATTTTAAACAGGTTTAATATCAGGCGAATGTAGAATAGGAGGGGACCAAAGTCCCCTTTTTATTTTTTAAAAATGAAATAAACAGCCAAAATCAAAAAGATAAAACCGATCAGATGATTGATCCGGAATGTTTCGCTCTTAAAAAAGATCGTACTGAATATGACAAAAACAACAAGTGTTATCACTTCCTGTATTACTTTTAGCTGTAAAAGAGAAAACGGACCACCGTTTTGATCAAATCCGATCCGGTTGGCAGGAACCTGAAAACAATACTCAAAAAAAGCAATGCACCAGCAAAATACGATTACACCAATCAACGGAAGACTTTCAAACCATTTAAAATCTTTCAATTTCAAATGCCCATACCAGGCGAATGTCATAAACGTATTGGAGGCAATCAATAATAGGATTGAATAAAGACCTTTCATCATCACTTAGTTTAAAAAATCGTGCAAAGATAAAAGCCTTTTTCTATTTCCTGCGCTATTAAGCAATAATAAATGAATGTAAAAAGATAATATGCGAATGATATTCTTTTAATTTTTAGAAATATCAATCCATAAAATATGTGGTGATTTTAACATTTAAAGAAAGATATTATTCAATTCTACGTTCGTAAGTAGTTCTTTGTAAATGATATATATCTTCCTTTTCGTAAATTCCCTCTATTTCCAATTCTGATTCGGTCAGTTTCAAAACATTCATTTGGGTTCCATCCGAAAGGGTTATTGTTTGCTTTTCAGCATCATATGAATAAGTTCTTTTAACGGCTCCATTTGTATTCATTGTAGGCCCCCACATACCATAATATACTCCATCGAAGCTCAGCGATACAAATCCTGGATATTCATTATAATCAGTCCATTCTTCACCTTCAGACTTATGATATGAATAAATAAGTCGGCTATCCCAGATTCCAACTAATAAGCTCGTATCTACTTCTGTTTCTGTATCATCTTTGTTACATGATAAAAAGGATGACGTTATAACGCTTAAAATAAGTATCTTAAAAAAAGTTATGCTATGTTTCATAAATATATTATTTATTGTTACTATGTATAAAGATGCAAGTATCAACCAAAAGGTTGCATTAAAAGAGTAAATTAAAAAAAATGAGCAAAGATATGTTTCGTGAGTAAGCCATTATTCTATCATGCGCTCGAGAGTCAATCTTCTTATAGTACATTGTTCTCCACTTTTGCATATTGTTTCTATCTCTAAATCCGTTTCTGTTAACTTTAACACTTTATTTGTTCCGCCACTAGAGAAAGAAATGACTTGGTTCTCTGCATCATAAAAATAAGGTTGTCTATTATCGCCGGACGTGTTCATAGCAATTCCACCCCAACCAAAATATTTGCCATCAAAGACTAAATAGAGTTCTCCCGAATAAGTAGTTTCATGTTCAATAACCCATTCATCGTTTTCATAAACAGAAATTATACGACAGTCCCAGTTCCCCACCAATAAGCTTGTATCTTTCTCGTCGTCATCATTACTGCATGTTATAAAAACAAATATACTTATAATGCTAAAAATAAATGTATTGACAGTGCGCATGCCGGATTTCATAAATAGATTATTTGTTGCTACTATATATAAAGATGCAGACACCAATCAAAAGGTTGCATAAAAAAATGTAGAAAATCTATTTTGATTATCTACATTTCCGAATATAAAATATCTGATTACTATAATGCCCTTCGTAAAAAGTCTATTACGTTTTTATTAAATATTGCTTCGATATCAGCATCACTATAACCTCTGTTTCTCAGGATATCAGGCACTTTCTGAATGTCGGCAATTGTTTTCAGGTCGTATGGACATTGCTCGGTCCCAAATGCACCATCCAGATCACTTCCAATTGCAGCATATTTTGTATTTCCGGCAATCTGACAAATATGGTCAATATTATTCGCCATAATCTCCAGATTGCAATTCATACCTTTCGGCGTTGAAATACCTCTCACCCAATTGGGTACCATCATCCAGGCATCCAATGCCAGACCAATCACAGCATCACGCTCAATCAATGCTTTAATCATCTCATCACTAAACTGACGGTTATGATTAACAAATGCGCGGCAGTTATTATGACTTGCCCATATGTTTCCCTTATATATATCCAGGGCATGCCAGAAGGCATCATCATTCAAATGGGTTACATCCAGAATCATGTCTAACTCGTCCATCTTTTTCAATAATGCCTGACCCATTTCATTCAATCGACCCGACGAATCAGTTCCGTTAGCATAACGTCCCGGACCATAATGGGCTGGTCCGACAGCTCTTAATCCGTACTGATAAGCTCTTTCCACATGTTCAACCGTAATGAATGAATCAGCTCCTTCAATACTTAACACATATCCAATCGGTTTCTTATCCGTAGGCTCACCATCATTCCAATATCCTAAATGAGCATCTAATTCTTCTTTTGTGCGGATCATAAGCATATGACCGTCTTCTTCCATCGCCTTATACCAGGCTAATTGACCTTGTGTCTGTGCCCAGGCCTGTTCTGGTGATTTCCAGCCCGGCATTGTACTGTCAGGTGTGACGTAACGGGCAATCTGTGTTGCCACAACAATGCCGAAGTTTCCTTTACGTAGCTCATCAAACGAAATGGTTGCATTGCCACGATCCGGCTTATCAGTCATGCCGGCTTCCCGGCGGTTAATTTCTTCAACCGAAACACGTAAATCACGGTTCCATTCCAAAGCATTCATACTCAGGTCAAGATGTAAATCTATAATTAACGGTTTGTTCATTGTCTATTTATTTATGCGTTGATTTGTTAAATTGTTGGGTTCTCAAAATACACTCTTAACCTCTTTCAAGAGAGAGAAGTCTTTCCCTGAGAGAGATTAATTATTAGAACAACTTCTCTTCAATTTGTCTATTATATTGTAATCGACCTGTTTCTGGCAATAACTTTCCATAGGGTTGTCATTTCTCCATTCTCAATAACGTATGCTTTATCATACAAAGCTACTGTCGGGCAAATATGTTTGGGTACCCCGTAAAAAACATCGCCGATTGTATACTGACAACTATCCGGAACTTCCAATACTAAATGTTCTTCGCTGTGGGCAACAGGTTTTGCCTCCGGAGCGTTCAAAAAATAAACGCGGGGTAACGGACTTTCTGAAGAAACGGATTTATACCCCAGATCGATACAAATATGATGCTCATCAACAATCGATATAACACGACTAACCACCAATGCAGCATATTCGAATGGTAAATCCTGAAGCATATGTTTATACCCCCAATCCCAAAATACAAAGGTCCCGGGACTACATTCACAATCCGGACGCTTCGCATGGATTGGAAAAGTTGGAGTTCCTCCCATCACAATCGTCAACGAATACGCAAACAGTGGTTGAATAGATTGATGCAACAGATGCGCTGTTTCATACGATTCATTAGCGGCAATTGTCCTTTCTATTATATCCTCCTGATGAATATGACCATCGTAACCATGAATTCCCACCAGACGTAAATTACTACACATACGAATCTGATTGACTAAATCAACCGCATTTTCAGGACAGACACCTGTACGGTTCATGCCCACATTCAGGTCAATAAATACATCCAATACTATATTATTTTCCTTACATGAAGCCTGCAAAGCTGCCACATTGGATATATGATCAACCAGGCATGAGAAACGAGTATTCGGATATTCTTTTATCAGCTTCAACAAGCGAGCAATCTTTGGTCCGACCGGTTGATAAGCCAGTAATACATCAGGCGCACTAATCATAGCCAGCATTTCAGCTTCAGCAATGGTTGCACATTTGTATTTGGAAATACCAGCCTGCAACATCATACTGCAAACTTCGCCCATCTTATTGGTTTTTACATGCGGACGAAGCCTGGCTGTTCCTCCTGCAATATCAATCGTTTTTTTTATATTGGACGCAATAATATCAGGATAGACCACCAATGCCGGTGAGTCTATCTGTCCGATGTTATTAATTTTATACCACTTTTGCATTACTCATCATATAATTCAAATAACGCTTCTATTTCGACCGGAATATTGTCCGGTAACGATCCAAACCCTACCGCACTTCGTACACCCACACCGTTATCTTCACCCCAAACATGGGCAAACAATTCACTACATCCGTTAATGATGTAAGGATGGTATTCAAATTCGGGTGTACAATTAACCATTCCTAATACTTTAATTACCCGCTTCACCCTATTCAGACTACCAAGATTTGTTTTGATGGTAGATAGCATTGTCAAACCTACCTGACGGGCTGCCAGTTTACCTTCTTCCTGTGTCAACTCTCGTCCGATACGTCCTATAATCAATGATTTATCGTCTTGAACCGGTCCGTGTCCCGACAGATACAGGTATTTTCCTTCGATTAGACAGGGTTTGTAAACTCCTTTTGGAGCAGGGGCAGGAGGTAAGTTTAATCCTAATTTCTCAAATTGTTCATCTGCATTATACATAATTAATTTATTTATAATATATTACATAAATATATCCAATACTAATACGCCCGCTAACCCTACTATCGAAACAATTGTTTCCATCATAGTCCAGGATTTAAACGTATCTTTTAAACTTAAATTGAAATATTCTTTAAACATCCAGAAGCCCGAATCATTTACATGTGAGAAGAAAAGGCTTCCTGCCCCTAAGGACAATACCATCAGAGTTGGGTCGACACCTGCTTCTATAACGAGCTCGCCTAAACATGATGCTGCTGTTATGGCAGCAACTGTAGCAGACCCCACACACACGCGAATAATGGCTGTGATCAGCCAACCCAAAATAAGCGGATGGAGAGGCAGTTCTTTTAAGCTGTCAGCTAACTCCTTACTAAACCCGCTTGTTTCCATTGCTTCTTTGAAAATTCCGGCACCACCAACAATTAATAATATCGGAGCAATGTCTTTCATGGCTTCCAGATAAATGTTCATGACCTCTTTTATGGTTCGTCCCTGGCAAGTTCCCAGCGAGTAGGTAGCTACAATTAAGGAAATCAACATTACCACCGAAGGTGCTTTAAAAAATATCAAAACCGGATTTTGATCTGAACCGGGAAACATATAAGGAATTGCAGTAGCCAAAATCAATAACAGAACAGGCAGCAATGCGCTCATTAAACTGTTAAATTTCCCAGGCGTTCCATACTGAGAACTCGTATCTTTTTGATCAAATAAGGTCACTGGACCAGCTTTGATATTCTTCAACGTTTTGGCAAACACCGGACCGGCAATGATTATGGACGGAATAGAGACTACGATTCCGACAATCAGTACCTTTCCAATATCAGCATTAAACTGACCGATTAACGCAACAGGCGAAGGACTTGGAGGTAAAAAACCATGTGCTACAGACAAGGCTGCCAACATTGGCAACCCTACATATACGGACGGCAACTTATATTGATTCACAACAGAGAAAATCAGTGGTACCAACAGTACAAATCCGACACCATAAAACAACGGAATGCCGACAATGAAACCGGCAATCATCAACCCCCATTGTATGTATTTTTCACCAAATGCACTTACAATCAACGCTCCAACACTTTTTGCAGCTCCACTTTCGGCTATCAGTTTTCCTAACATTGCACCGAAAACAATGATCAGCGTCAAGTCTCCCAGCATTTTTCCTATACCCTGATTAATCACATCCGGCATTTTATCCAACGGGATACCCAAAGCAAGACCTACTCCTATAGAGACGATGACAAATGACAGAAACGTATCTACCTTAAAATAGGAGATTAGCAGAATCAATGCAGCAATAAAAAAAATAACAATAATGAATGACATTGGCGTAAGACATTAAATGTGTTTATGGTCTGAATTATAACTATGCAATCAATTTATGTAGCTACAAAGAAAACATTTATTTGTGAATTTACGAACTAATATGACATGTTATGTGAACATACTTCATCTCTTTATAAAATATTATTTACAATTTAAATAAATTGTATCTATGTGACTTATAATAAAAAGTTTAGATATTTATTCTCCGCTTATTTTGCGGATTTGTTAAATCAAAATATTAGATATATTTGTATTGAAAAAACGAATGTTTTTCATTATTTTTTGTCTCCCGGTAGAAGTTGATTAATTTTGTCTCAACAATAAAAGACAAATCCTATGAATCAAATTCAAATAGCTGGAGTCGTAATTTTAACGGTATTTTATGGCAGTTATTATTTCAAACTATTCTCTCAAAAACGAAAAGGTATTAAGACAGACCGACTTGGGAAAGGAACAAAAGACTTTAGTACGATAAATGCCGAACGGTCATTAAAACGAACTACAGTGGCGCTTGCTGTTATTCAGATTTGCAGCCTCTTTATCACTGATCCGAATATGAGTATATCTGTAAATGAGATTATTCGTTATATAGGCTTGGGTGTAGCATGTTTAGGAATCATATTCTTTATATCAGCTATTTTTGCTATGGGAAATAATTGGCGTGCCGGAGTTGATAAAGACCAACAAACACAATTGGTAATAAATGGGATCTATCGCTATAGCCGTAATCCGGCCTTTCTGGGTTTTGATCTGCTATACATTGGAATTACAATGGCTTTCCCTAATTGGATATTATTGATTGTTTCATGCATGGGTATTGTGATGATGCATTTTCAGATTATTGAAGAAGAAAGACATTTGCCGGATATTTTCGGAGATGAATACATAGCATATAAAAAACAAACACCCCGATATCTTTTATTTTTCTGATATACTGGTAGAACTATATTATTATAAATGCTTGATTACCAGCAAATGTAGTATGTTATAGCCTCTTTAGCTACTACAGATTAGTATTATTTATTAAAACCGGCAAATTTATTAGTCGTTTAAACGAATCAACGTATTCACAAATAAACAAAACTAAATACCTGCATTTAGTCACACAACAGCTGTTTACCGTAATTTATTCTGTAAGAAATGTGGAGCGGCAACTTTAATAAATATAAGTAAAGATATAGTAGCAGCAATTGCCCCAACTAAATAAGCCAAAGGTAATCCTCCTGTCGAGTCGGCTATTTTACCACCACAAACCAGTCCGATTCCGATGCCGACATCCCAACTCGTCAGATAAGTTGAACTGGCTGTCGCACGCCGGTTATGAGGAGCCAGATTTACAAATAAAGTATTATATGCGGGAAACAACATGCCATAGCCAATCCCAAGCAAAAAAGGAACCAGATAAAAGCCAATAATAGGCAACACCTCCGAAATAGTTTCACAAAGTTTTAATGAAGACAGTATAAAAAAACCGATAGAACAAATCAAAGCGCCCCAGGATATAATATTAGTCAAATAACCCCTATCAACTAATTTACCGGAAAACAAACGTGAGCCAATTAAACCGACAGCCATTAACGAGAAAAAAATTCCCATTCCACTTTCAAGCCCCAATTGTTTACCGTAAATGGACACATAGCTGGTTGCCATGCCATAAGGGATTGCCAGTAGCATTAGACAAATCCCCGCGCGTAAACCTTTAACTAAGAAAAATCGGTCGTATGAATGATAATTGGCAGGGTTAGGCTCTTCTGTGATAACCGGAGACTGAAGTTTTTGGGGCATACGGATCGAACTGGCAAAACAGAAACCAATCAAACCCATCCCTACAGCAAAATAAAAAATAAACAGGATACTGTAATTCTCAATCAAAAACAAGCTGATCATCGGGCCTGTAGCCATTGCCAGGTTATTAGCTACTCCGAAATATCCTAATCCCTCACCACGTCTTTCGGAAGGCATAATATCAACGATAATTGTGTTTCCGGCTGTTGTAACCAAACCAAATGTTAATCCGTGAAGCACACGCATAAAGATAAATAAACTGATAAGGGTCGCTTCAGCATACCCGACAAATACCAGAATAAATGATAAATAAGCAATCAGGTATATGGGCTTACGTCGGAAACGGTCCAGAATAAATCCGGAAAACGGTCGTACAACCAATGCCGCAATTGTATAGCTGGAAAGAATTATCCCAACAATTGAATTGCTCGTGTGAAATGTCTCTATAAGATATATTGGCAGTACGGGGAGCAATAGATAAAAAGCGAAAAATAACAAAAAATTACCTATACATGCAGCAATAAAACTGCCAGTCCACAACCTGGGAGCTGTTTGTTTGCCATTATTCATAACCTAAATTTAACCGCTACAAAGGTACCTTGTTTTTCCTGAAAGATACCGGAATTTATAAGAAAAAGTGAAAAAACTTTATTTTTCTATTTCCCTGAGGTTCTCCATATTTTTCTTACGCAAAAATCCGTAGATGTCTTCGAGATGCTCAGTTACACGCTGATTACCGAACTCATATACTTTAGCTACCAACCCGTCCAGGAAATCACGATCATGTGAAACGACAATTAACGTCCCGTCAAAATCTTTTAATGCCTGTTTCAGTACATCTTTGGTTTTCATATCCAGATGATTCGTGGGCTCATCGAGTATTAATAGATTGACGGGTTCCAGTAATAATTTGATCATTGCCAATCGTTGGCGTTCACCACCAGATAGCACTTTTACCTTTTTATCTATATCTTCCCGGCCAAACATAAATGCGCCCAGTAAATCCCGGATCTTTGTACGGATATCTCCGACAGCAATATCATCAATCGTTTGAAAAACAGTCAATGACTCATCCAGGGTCGCTGCTTGATTTTGGGCGAAATATCCTATCTTTACATTATGACCAAGCTGGAGGTTTCCTCCAAACTCTATTTCATTCATAATACATTTAACCAGCGTAGATTTTCCCTCTCCGTTTTTACCAACAAAAGCAATTTTCTCACCCCGTTCGATCATAAAATTAACATTGTCAAAGATCAGTTTGTCGCCATATGATTTGGAAACCATTTCAGCCGTTACCGGATAATTACCTGAACGTGGAGCAGGAGGGAACTTCAACCGAAGAGCAGACGTATCCTCCTCATCAACTTCAACCAAATCCAGTTTTTCAAGCATTTTTACACGTGATTGCACTTGTAAAGTTTTAGAATAAGTTCCTTTGAAACGCTCGATAAACTCCTTTGTTTCGGCAATCATTTTTTGCTGGTCGTCATATTGTTTCTGTTGCTGTTCACGACGTTCGCGACGCAATTCAAGATAATGCGAATATTTAGCCTTATAATCATAAATACGCCCCAACGTAACCTCTATTGTACGATTGGTAATATTGTCTACAAATGCACGGTCATGTGAAATAACAATTACTGCTTTAGCCGAATTGATTAGAAAATTCTCCAGCCACTGGATAGAATCTATGTCCAGATGATTTGTAGGCTCATCAAGAAGGATAAGATCCGGCTCACGAAGAAGCATTTTAGCCAATTCAATACGCATACGCCATCCTCCACTGAATTCGGAAGTCATGCGTGTAAAATCACTTCGTTTGAAACCTAAACCAATCAGTTTTTTTTCTACTTCTGCATCATAATTACGTTCTTCTATACTATAAAAACGTTCGCTAAGTGTCGAAACCTGCTCAATCAGCTGCATGTACTCGTCTGATTCGTAGTCCGTTCGTGTTTCTAGCTGTTCATTGATCTCATTGATTTTCGCTTCCATTTGTTGAATTTCAGCAAATGCAAGCGAAGCCTCTTCAAATACGGTTCGGCTATCTTCTGTTAGTAAGTGTTGGGGGAGATAAGCTATAGTTGCACCTTCAGGAGCTGAAACTTTTCCCCGCGACGGTTCGCGTGCACCAGCCAGAATTTTCAATAAAGTCGATTTCCCTGCTCCATTTTTACCCATTAAAGCAATACGGTCATTCTCGTTTATAACAAAAGATATGTCTTTAAATAGACTTTGGCCTCCAAACTCAACAGCCAGCGAATCAACTGAAATCATAATGCACCTATTAAAAATGAGCGGCAAAGATAGTGCAAGCCGAGAGTTATACAAAATGAAAGCTTGCTTTTATTTTGTATAACCGAGGCGCAGCCTATATTCTGAAAATTTAGTGCAAATCGAATGGAAAGACAAATGAAAATAAATTTCCATTTGTCTTTGCTGAGATGCCGCCTATATTCTGAAAATATTATGCAAATCGAATCCTCTGGCAAAAGAAAATACAAACAGAATATAATTTCAGAAGAATTTCTGTATTTTTACAATACAGATGCAACCTTTCATTTTTCTCTTGCATCATATAAAAGAGAGCGTAACATTCTATGAGGGAACAAGAGCTAATCACGGCATGTGTGCAGGGTGAGTCATGGGCTCGTAAAGAGATTTACGAAACATACGCTCCTACCATGATGAGTCTTTGCATACGTTATGTTGGTAATAAAGAAACAGCGCGTGATTTATTACAGGATGGCTTTATAAAAGTGTTCACTCATATCCATGCGTATTCTTACAAAGGTGCATTTGGCGGTTGGATACACAGGATATTTGTTACAACAGCTCTCGAATATCTTCGAAAAACAGACGCATTGAAGTCAGCGACTGATATCACGGAGTATAGTCAACAACTCAAAGATGTTGAAGTCTCCGTTTTAGATCAATTGTCGGCTGATGAGTTAATGAATTGTGTCAAAGCTCTCCCTCCAGGCTACCGGACTGTCTTTAATCTATATGCGATAGAAGGCTATTCGCATCAGGAAATAGCAGACATGTTGGGTATTAGTGTAACAACATCAAAAACACAATTTTTACGAGCCAGAAACGCCCTGAAAAAAAGTGTTGAATTATTAACCAAAAATGGACATGTCTGATAATAAAAAAACAAATAAGTCAGCTGATCCTTTCAGCGAATATATCCGAAAACGATTAAAAACGCATTCCATTCCTCCGGATGAAAATTGCTGGAATGAGATTGAAGCCCGTTTACAAATAAAAAGGAAACGTTTTCCGGTTCGGGCTGCAATAGCTATTGCAGCATCTGTTCTTAGTGCAGTTTTACTATTATATCATATAATCATCAATAATGAGCAAGAAACACAATATGCTTTTGTAGAAAGTAATGACATTTCAATCCAAAATCCTATACCTGAAGATACACATACTATAATTGCAAATAGAGCAGGAGAGAAGACAGACAAGATCGACAAGCGAACGGAACATAAGGCAAATATCGGTTTTCCACAAAACCGGATAGATAACAGCAATGCATCTGTTGTCACTGACGAACATAAAGAAGATGCGGTTGAACAAGAAGAGCCAACAATATGTACGACGGAGGAAAAAAGTACGGAAAATAGTGAAGGTGATAAAACAAAAAGTGCTGATTTTTATGAAAATAAAAAACAAGATGAATGTCAAATGTCTGAAAATCAGTATGCCTATAATTTGCCATCAGATAAATTAAAAAGAAGAAAAAGCTGGCAAATAAATGCAGGGTTTGGTACCGGAGCAGGTGCTACAAACTCTTTATTAAACTCTCCCGGCAGACAACCCCCAGGAAATGACTTTGCTTCAGGAAATAATGGCCTGCAATTTGGGAATAGTGATAATAGCTTATCAAATGGAACATCAAGTAGTTGTATTACAAACATAGATTATGCAATTCCTATATCTGTTGGTCTCACAGTTCGTAAAAAACTAAATAAAACGATTGGAATAGAAACCGGACTTATATATACGTATTTATCAACAGATTATGATGTTACAGATAATCAGTCCCACAAAGCAACATTAAACTTACATTATTTGGGGATACCGGCTAATCTTATTGTTAACCTCTGGGATAAACGACAATGGAATCTTTATTTATCTGGTGGTGGAATGGTTGAAAAAGGATTACAAGCTGTATACAAGCAAAAAAGTAAAGTTAATTATCATTTTTTGCAGGATAAAAATAAAAGTAATATTTCAGGACTGCAATGGGCATTGAATGGAGGTCTCGGTATTTCTTACAATCTTTATAAGGATATGAATTTATATGTAGAACCTACCATATCATATTATTTTGATTGCAATCAACCGTTAAGTAAACGTACTGAAGATCCTTTGAACTTCAGTATCCGTGCAGGTATCCGATATGATTTTTAATACACATAATCCGACATTTTATAACAACTGGAAATTAAGAATATTCTAAAAAATCACAATGATTTTTTGCAAGAAAAATACAATAAGGTGAAGAGACAATAAGTGTACCGTGAAAAGATGAAAATGGTATGCATACAATAAGGATAGTATATACAAAGGTACAAATTTTTTTTGACACAACCAACTCATAGGATACTCATACGATACTTATACGATCCCTACGGAAAGAATAAATATGTCATAGGTTCTTCGAAGTAGTACTGTCAAAATGTAAAAATAAAGCATACACCAATAAGAAGTCTGCAGCAACAAAGTCGTAACATTCCTCCAAGTGGATCAAAAGTAACAAAATGCAACTAATTGCATCCTTTAAATTTCATTTTGTTAATAGTGATGCTGCTTTTTGTTGAAAAAAGTTTACGTATTTTTAACAAAAGGGTTTGAGCCAAGGGCCTGATTTCGCGTTTTATCCGGATAAAATGTAGGATAAAAAATATAGAAATGGAGTGATTGTATATGTTAAAAAATACAATAAGCCTCCTCAGAAAAGACACCCTCTGCCACTAATATCAATTGACTGATTTAACAGGATATAAATTGCCTTTGTAGCTTTTTAGAATAGCACGGGTTGAACCCACTTTAAGTTTTGAATCTATACGAATAGGAATACGATTATAATCATTCGTAATATAAACCGTCATAGCCTCCTTTTTATCTTCGAAAGCATCAGCATTAATTACCAAAACTAACTTAATACAGTCATATTTTTTATTGTCATTCGCAGTTATAGTTTCTATGCCGTGATCTTCAATGTCCATACGGGCAATTTTCTTTCCTGATAAGCAAGAGATGCTAACCTTATCTCCTTTCATCATAGTTGAATAATCTAACGTACGAGCGTAATATACAACACTCAACATGTCATATATACACGATTCGGATATTAACTCTTCATCAAAACGAGGTTGATCATTGCGTATCCGGTTTGTTTTTATCGTGATTTTACTACCGGCATACGAATAAGTTGCTTTTTCTATTGTATGATCTCCTGACTCATGTGCATTTTTCTGGTAGGCTAACGGAACAAGTTCTTTTGTCATAACACATGAAAGTGTATCTGATAAAGAAAAAAGTTTATTGGCCATACCTTTGGTATTTCCTATCAAATGCATTTTCAGAACTTCCTTCCCTTCATATTTTGTCCCCGATACAGTCATTGAAGATTTGCCGGCTTTGGTATTAATTAAACCGTATTTGAAATACATATCATATGACAACTCTTCCCCCGCAGCAAAATATTTGTTCTCAACCTTACACTGTGCATTTAACCAGGCACATCCAAAGACCAGACAAATTAATAATATATATCTTATATTTTTCATTTTAGATAAGATTTTGTAAACGTCAGACGAAACTTTCCATAATACTGACAACTATACTCATGATGATACTAAAAAGCAATGCCCACCAAAAATTTTCTACATGAAAACTATTGCCCATCAGAGCACTGGCTATCAAAATGATAATTGTATTAATAACGAACAAGAAAAGCCCTAACGTAATAATTGTAACAGGAAACGAAATAAACTGCAGAATAGGTTTTAATATTGCATTCAATATTCCTAAAACAATTGCGACTAAAATTGACGCACCAAAACTTTTTACCGACACACCCGGTAACAACCATGCCGTAAAATATACAGCCACACTTGATAATAGTATTTGTAATAGTAAACTCATGCTTTAATATATTAATAAGTTGGTTTTATAATAACACATACAGTCATACATTGGTTTATTATAAACTTATGACTATTTTTAGTAGTAATAGTTTACTTTGGCTATTTATAAATTTCGTATAACACGACAGGGGTTGCCGACGGCAAGACTGTTATCAGGAATGGATTTAGTTACCACGCTACCGGCACCGATTGTTACATTATTACCAATTGATACTCCAGGTAGAATAACAGAATTACCACCGATCCACACATTATCTCCAATAGTAACCGGTGCTGTGATTGATTGACAAAAAGCAAAATCTTCAGTTTGTGATATAGGAAAACGATCCGACGCTTTTACAGGATGGCCTACTGCATAAATCTGTACATTCGGACCAATCAATGCATTTTTACCAATCGTAATAGTGTTACAATCCAAAAAAACACAATTGCAATTAATTTCGCAGTTTTCACCTAAATGGATGTTTTCACCGTAGTCAACGAAAAAAGGAGCTGTGATCCAAACCTTTTCACCATGTGATCCGAGTAATTCGTCCAAGAGCAACATCAACCTCTTATGATCAGTAGTGTCAGCAGCATTATATAATTGAGTTAATTGTTTTGCTTTATGCCAACGATTTAATAATTCGGGGTCTCCGCCATCGTAAGACTCACCGGCCAACATTTTTTGTTTTTCTGTTTTCATTTTTGATAGAAGTATTACATTTGATTAAACCATTAAAATATAGCTGTTTGAAAATTCCGATTCAAATGTTTTTACTTTTGAACCAAACTACTATAAAAAGGAATTTCTTCTAAATAGGTGTAAGTTTGATTGATATAATCAATTTCACAGCAATAATGCTGTAACCCGTTTGAGACGATTAAAAACTGTACACGCAAAGAAATATTGTAACGAGCAATTTGTTCAAACACATTTTGCGTAATCGGAACCGAAGGTGCTTTATATTCGACCACAACTAATGGCTCAAGAAAACAATTGTAAACAACTGTATCACATCGTTTTGATAAACTGTTTACTGATATAGCCACTTCATTTGCAATTAACCCGGCCGGGTACTCCTTTTCGGATATCAGATAATTTACAAAATGTTGCCTGACCCATTCTTCAGGGGTCAATGCTACGTGTTTACGACGAATCGGATCGAAAATTAAATTTTTCCCGTTTTTTTGAGACACTTTAGGAGTATATGATGGCAGATTTAATGACAGCATTTCTTATATTTGCTTGCTAAAATTATTTCTTCAAAGATACTCCGTTTATGAAAACAAAACAAGAAATTGTAGAGAACTGGCTACCCAGATATACAGAACGCAAAATAGAGGACTTTACCGATTATCTCCTGTTGACAAACTTTACTAAATATGTGGAATTGTTTGCCGACCATTTTAAAGTTCCTATTGTTGGTTTACAAAGCTCCATGCCAAATGCTTCATCGGGAAAAATCACAATCATTAATTTTGGTATGGGTAGCTCGAATGCTGCAACAATCATGGATCTGCTATCTGCTATTAAGCCCAAAGCTGTACTTTTCCTGGGAAAATGCGGTGGATTGAAAAAAGCAAATAATCTGGGTGACTATGTGTTGCCGATTGCAGCTATTCGTGGTGAAGGAACTTCTAATGATTATTTACCTCCTGAAGTGCCCTCTTTGCCGGCATTCTCTATGCTCCGCGCGATTTCATCGGCTGTCCGCGACCAGGGAAAAGACTACTGGACAGGCACAATTTATACTACAAATCGTAGAGTTTGGGAATATGACAGCAAATTCAAAGAATATCTCATTTCAACTCATGCTACAGGTATTGATATGGAAACAGCTACATTACTGACTGCAGGTTTTGCAAATAAGATACCAACAGGAGCATTACTGATGATCTCAGATAAACCATTGGAAGAAAATGGTGTTAAAACGGAAGAAAGTGATCGTATGGTAACCAAGAAGTTCGCAAAAGAACATGTAAA
Organism: Tannerella sp.; assembly: GCA_031285565.1. GTDB lineage: Bacteria > Bacteroidota > Bacteroidia > Bacteroidales > Tannerellaceae > Tannerella. Next base: position 92,594 of record JAITVY010000020.1, read on the forward strand.
ATTAGGTATAGAAGCATTAAATCAGATTATTGAAGGAAAACAAACCATCCGGCACATTTTGTTCAGCTGGTAAAAAGTGATTCATGGCAAAAAAAGAGTATACATACAACGAAATCTGCAGTGAAATTAAAGCGAAAAAATTTCATCCGGTTTACGTATTAATGGGAGATGAACCCTATTTTATCGATCGGCTAACAGATTTGCTGATCGAAAATGTGTTGAAAGAAAATGAAAGGGATTTTAACCAAATAATCCTTTATGGTGCAGATACAAAAGCAACAGATATCTTAAATGCTGCTCGCCGATTTTCAATGATGTCTGATTACCAATTAGTTGTTGTCAGGGAGGCACAACTTGTAAATAATTTGGAATTGTTACTTAATTATGTAAATAACCCGTTGCAATCAACAATTCTGGTCATTAATTATAAATACAAAACATTAGACAGACGAAAAACGTTTACTGCAGCTATAGAAAAAAATGGAGTATTGTTTGACTCGAAAAAAATTCCGGATTATAAAATGCCGGAGTTTATAACTTCAATTATGCGCCAACGTGGCATCGAAACAAATGGAAAAGCTGCACTGATGTTGGCCGATTACTTAGGTAACGATTTGGATTTATTAAATAAAGAGTTAGACAAACTACTCATTTTACTTGCTAATGAACCTAAGAAAGTAATTACTCCCGAGTTAATAGAAAAAAACGTTGGAATCAGTAAAGATTACAATAATTTTGAATTGCAGAGTTCGATTGCAAATAAAGACATTTTGAAATCCAACCGTATCATAGCGTATTTTAAAAAGAATCCGAATAACCACCCGGTTACTATGACATTATCAACTTTATTTAATTACTTCTCCAACCTATTGATTTGCTATTACTCACCTGATAAATCAGAAAAGACATTAATGACAACCTTAGGGTTCAGGTTTCCCATTCAGGTAAAAGATTATATAACAGGATTACGTAGTTATCCCGCAATGAAAGTTTTTTCTATTATTCATGAAATTCGTATGGCTGACGCTCGTACCAAAGGCATTGAAGCAACATCATCGCTTACTGACGGAGACATATTAAAAGAGTTGATGTATAAAATTCTGCATTGAAATAAATTTTAGAGTCTCTTATTTTTCATAAAATAATTGGGTTCATAAAAGAATTAAACTATCTTTGCTCCCAATATGAGTGTTGAATTTTTATAGTTATTCTCCTTTTTATTAATCATCTTAAGAAGTGTTCCTTAATCGTTCAGCTCATTCAAAAAAATATTTATTTATTCAAATTTATTATTTAATGAACATTTACATTTCAAGTTTAAGCTTCAACGTTAACGATGAAGATTTAAGGGACGTATTTTCAGATTATGGAGAAGTTGCTTCTGCAAAAGTAATTACCGATAAATTTACGGGAAGATCAAAAGGTTTTGGTTTTGTAGAAATGCCAAACGATGACGACGCAAAAAATGCTATCAAGGAGTTAAACGGAGCGCAATATGATGGAAGAACCATCAACGTGAACGAAGCTCGACCAAGAGAAGACAAACCGAGGACAAATAATAATAATCGAAGAAGTTTTAACGGTCCAAGAAAATACTAACAAAACAAGTAAAAAGAGGTCTGATATACCTCTTTTTTTTTAGAATAAGATGAAAAAAATTATACTATTACTTGTCAGCATAATCACTTTTAATTGTTATGCCGTACAAGCTGCAGAACCAGATCCTGTATATGCAGGTACAATTTGGTACAATATTGTCGATGGACAGTTAAATCATGATTCTTTTATAAGATTCGACAAACAAGTTGCCATATGTACACTTGGGTTTATGGGAGAAGGAAAACCATCTCAGGTATTTGATTATATATACAATACAAACGATAAAAACGAAATCCTTTTATGTAGACTGGAAGAACCTATGCGGCCGTCGGTCATTTTGACAATACATGAGGATAATACATTGGAATTCAATATCGTTGATTTACCTGTTGGGAAAAAATTCAAGAAGATTCAATATAACGGAATATCGAATACAACTCCCTGATTTTTTATAGTGTAAAAAACTTTTTCAGACCAAATAGTAGTATTGGCGTAAGTTTATATAGCTGAATATCAATAGTATATATATGATAGAGTGGGGGAGTACTCTTTTACGTGACTAACTATTTGGATTTTAATTTCTCAAAAATAGCCTCTGAAACTTTAAAAGCTGTTCCATGTCGAACTCCCTTCGGAAACGAAATAATATCCGATACGTCTTCCCATATAATCATATCATTTGAGCGAACCGCGCCATATGTATGATCACGATATTTATCAAAATAAACATATACATACTCTCCAACCTGTAAAGGTGCAGGTCCTTCAGCCCAATAATTACCTGTAATCGGATCAGATGTAATAACCGGAAAATCATATGGCTTATCGTTTGAAATAAAACGAATGTTTTTCTCCGGAGGATCAGAATTCTCATTCTTCACAAATAAATAATATTTTCCTTCCTTTTCTAAAATAGAACCGTCGATTACACTGAAACCCGGATCAAAGAAAATATTTGTTTCGCTAAACGTCTTAAAATCTTTAGTTGTTACATAAAACTGACGGTGATTCAAACCTTTTTCACTTTCAGATGTAGGAACTTCAGGAAACATTCCGGGAATAGTAGATGCCCAAAAAATATAAAAGACTTGCTCAGTTCGGTCATAAAATAATTCGGGAGCCCATGAATTTTTGACTCCTTTAAATGATTCCATTACCGGAATATTTTTTTGTTCAGACCAATGAATCAAGTCGGGCGACGATGCATAACCTATACCTTGATCCCACCAGCCGGTAGTCCAAACCATATGAAAAATTCCTTTTTCGTCTTGAACAATACTCGGATCCCGCATTAACTTATCCTTTCCGATCTGAGGCTTTAAATAAGAAGAATCGTTATTTAAAGAAAACCAACGGTGCCCATCTAAACTATAAGCAAGATGCAATCCGTCTTCACCATTTCCGGTAAAATAAGAAAACATATATATATCATTTTCAGATGTTTGTGCGTGTATACAATTGTATAGCGATGTATACAGAAATGTGAATATACACATGTAAATTAAATGTTTGTTTATCATGTTAAATTCATATATTAATAACATTTGTAATTATAAAGCAGTATAGTCTTATAGTTATTCCTCTTAAATAAAAGATAACATCAGATAATACCTTTTGATGAAATCATACAGTACAATTATACAAAATAAAAACTGTTTCTTAAAACTCTTTCTTATTTTATTAAAATATCCTTCCTTTTTAAAAAGGAGAACCTCAGGATTTATATATTTCTACCTAACTTTATCAAAATTGAAAGATTTTTTTGATATAACCGTAGCTACCAAATTAAATTTATAAAAACAGTCCTTAACTGCATAAGTTTATATATCCTTTATTTGTTTACCTTATTATAAGCAGAAAGGCTACAAGCCAGTCTGCATGTGTATACCATGATTAACCAGACAATATTCTGCTATTACTTATTATCAAAGGAAATTAATTATGTATATGAACGAATCCAGGTAACTCTAAGCGTCATATAGATGTGCTTTAAAGCTTATATCCATATAACTGATCTGCTATGCCTTTTATCTTTTTATTCAATTATAGAGTGATAAATAGCTATCTAAGCATATAAGTTATGATGCTGGATAGAACTCTGCATTACTATGATAAATTCCTGAGTATGCATCATGAGAATTCAATATTTGAACATAGCAAAGATATTGTTCGGAAATATGCGATTTATTCGATATCAAGAAAAATATATGGTTTATTTATAAAGGCAATGTGACAAAATGACGCATTCGAAATCTTCATATAATCAGGATGAATAAATATTCATGTGATATTTGTATACAATATTAATTAATAAAATCTTCAGTCGTTACATTTGTATAACAAAGCGTAGTGTATACAAAAATAAACACAACGACTTGGTTTATACATGTAAACTATGCTAATACAATAAGAATGGATGTATTTATAGCAATATAAATTAATTATTGAGCATAATATCAGTTATTTATGCGTTGTATTTAAACTATTAGTTTAAATTTTAAAAGTAAATCATATCGAAATACATTTGTAATAAGCCATATCACAGGTATTATTGATATTAATGTTATTATAAATCAGCATTTTAATCTATTTTTCTAAAGCTTTACTTTTCTATATTATTACAATATTCTATTAGACCGTATCTTGTTTGTTTATGTTTGTATCAATGATGTATTACTTTTGTAAATTGAATTAATATACAAATGTAATTTGCAAATATATTTTTAATGTTTATATTTGTATATTCCTTTGTATTCTCTATGAATAAGTCAAATTGGCAGTTTACAACTGTTATATTTATATGAAAGATCGAATTATCCAAATAATGAATGCAGAAGGTTTAACACCTTCTCGATTTGCAGAAGAAATCGGTATTCAACGTGCCGCTATGTCACATATTACTTCCGGCAGAAATAACCCTAGTTTAGATGTTGTTACTAGAATTCTGGAACGGTTTCCATCTATTAATCCTAATTGGTTATTGTTTGGAACTGGTGATATGAAAGCAAATTCGGTAAAAGATGATTCGACCTTATTCACATCCGGATCTCAACCTTTAGTTAATACACCCGATTTATTCGCAAATCCTTCGAATATTCGGCCACAAATAGAAAAAAAAACTGAATATCGCACAGATTCGTTAGATAAAAGGACTTCAATACCTCCAAAATCCACTGAAAAAGAGGTTCTTATTATAAAAGAAAGTCCTATAAGAAAAATCGAGAAAATAATGATTTTTTACTCAGATAATACGTATGAGATATTTAATCCTGAAAAAAAGGAATAATTTACCATTATCTATAAACAGATTTTCATTACTTCACAAAAACATTCTTTGTTAAGAAAAAAAACTAACTTACTTTTGTCCGGAATTAACCAATATAATATAAAGATGAAAGTACTGGCCTCTGTTACTCATAAACAAGGAGAATTATCAATTGAAGAAGTCGAATTAGCTTCACCTAAAGCCTCAGAAGTCTTAGTAAGAACGATTGCTTGCGGAGTATGCCATACCGATGCGGCAGCAATGAATTTATTTATACCGATTACACTTCCGGCCATTTTAGGGCATGAAGGTGTTGGCATTGTAGAAGAAGTTGGAAGTGAAGTCACAACATTAAAGAAAGGTGATCGTGTAATTATGTCATTTCCTTCATGCGGTCATTGTGATTATTGCCACGAAGATCATCCATATGCCTGCGATAATTTGAATACACTTTTTTTTGACGGCACTTATATGGATGGAACCAAACGTTTTTCACAGGATGGCATCGAGATCTCATCGTTTTTCGGACAGGGATCTTTTGCTGACCATGTAATCGTTGATGCCCGGAATGCAGTAAAAGTAAATATAAACTCTGACGATGATCTGGCTAATCTGTGTTCACTTGGTTGTGGTGTTCAGACAGGAGCTGGTGCAGTCTTAAATCGTATTAAACCTAAGCCAGGTTCATCACTAGTCGTATTCGGATGTGGAGGCGTAGGTATGAGTGCAATTATGGCCGGAGTAATCGCAGGGTGCACCACAATCATAGGTGTGGATATTGTTCCTGAAAGGTTGGATTTAGCTAAAAAACTAGGGGCTACGCATGTTATTAATTTCAATCAAAAAGATGTTGTTGAAGAAATCAAACGGATAACAGGAGGTGGAGCTCATAGTAGTATAGAATCATCAGGAGTTGCTGAAATGACACTACAAGCCTTAGCTTGTTTGCGACGTGAAGGAATTGCTGTATTACTCAGTGTTACAGGTCCGGAAAAAATAGATCTCCCTTTAGAAGCATATATAATGAATCCCAGTGTAACGCTTGCCGGATTAAGTGAAGGAGGCTCCAATCCGCAAACGTTTATTCCCGAATTAGTACAATACTATAAAGAAGGGCGTCTTCCTGTCGATAAGTTAGTGAAATTTTACGATTTCAAGGATATACATACAGCATTTGAGGACTCTCACAAGGGTATAACAATTAAACCCGTTTTACGATTCTGATTTTTATTAAATAAGAAAACGAGTTAACGTATTGAACGTTTTAGGTAATAGTTGCAGAAGTCAAGTTTATTTTTGGCTTCTGCATATTTTTTATTTTCCTAATCGTGGAGCTCCGGCAGCAGAAAAGATGCCTTTCTCTTTCGAGCGAATATCTTCAATCAGATAAAACGCATCAGCATCAAAATTGTTAATGATACTGACAACTTTTTTTTCGAGTTTACGACTCACAACAGTCTCTATTACTGATACTTCAGATATAGCACCTTCACCTTTTATATAAGTAGAACCAATGCCATTACTATTTAATATTTTCGTGAGTTCGGTTCCACTCTTCTTTGTATAGATACGAAATAACTGAAAACCGAATGCTATTTTATTCTCTACAAGAATACCCACATAATTCCCGGTAGCATATCCGCCTGCATATGCTAAATAAGCAATGATATCATTTGCATTTCTGAATATCTGGGAAATAACAATAACCCATATAAATACTTCGAAAAAACCGACAATCGGCGCTTTTTTCTTTTCACCTTTCGATACAAATATAATACGTAAAGTACCTAATGTAACATCACAAATACGACCAAAAAAAATGATGACAGGCAGTAACCAGGGATATGCATCAAGAAACTCAAACATTGTTGATTATTTATTTAAAATTTTATAACACCAAAGTATTATCAATTATCCTCAATAATCGTCCAAAAACCTTTTCATCAAATCCCTGTGTCTCAAAAACAACATTCCCGTCTCTGTCAATCAGGAAAGCTCTGGGAATAAACTGAGAAGCAAATGAATCATATATTTTTCGGTTTTTATCCGGATATAAAGGAAAAGTAAAGCCTTTCTTTTCATTATACTTAAGCAATTCTGCATCCGAATGTTCACGACCTATAACTAATAATACGAAGTCGTTATTCTCTTTATATTTGGGCCACAATACTTTTTCTATTTCTGTCAGCTCCAATTGACAAGGAGGACACCAGGTTGCGAAAAAAGTAATTAAAATAACTTTTCCTTCGTATTGAGAAGACAATATTTGGCTTCCATCATCCGAAACAATCGTGAATGCAGGCATCGCGCTCCCAACCTCAATAACACTGGCTGCATCTTGTGCTTTTCCGATAAAGGGAATAAGAAGCAAAAAACAAAATAAAATACTATTTTTCATATTAAAAGCCCCATCAGGGATTTAGGGTATTATTACTTCATTTGCTGAGCAACATCATAGCCTGCTTTCAATGCTTTCAGGTTCATTTCAACAATATCATTTCCTTTTCGTCCGAATATGGAGCATATACCGGCTTCAATCTTTTCATATTGAAGGCCTAAGAAAGGTGTAGCTGCACCTAACATAACTATATTGGCCATACGCACAGAACCTAACTCCTTTGCGATGGATTCGACATCTAATATCACTTTCTGAGGTAATTTATCTATTTCAGCTTTAATCTTTTCTATTTCAGGATAATTAGGGATATTAACGAATGGTTGGGCGTTTGTCACCAGCCAACCGTCCTTTTTTAAGAACGGTAAATAACGTAAACACTCCATTGGTTCTAATGAAATAATTAAGTCAGCCTGTCCTAATGGAATCAAATCAGATGCAATTGGTTTATCTGACAAACGAAGGTTTGATTGTACATCGCCTCCCCGTTGACTCATTCCGTGTACTTCTGCTTGTTTCATATACAGATCATCTTTCAGTGCTGCTTCACCAATTACTGCAGCGATAGAAAGAATTCCTTGCCCACCAACACCTGATAGTATAATATCTATTTTCATAATTATTTGTTTTCTTTTAGTTCGCCTTTTTCTTCTTCTTGGTTATAGTCTGAATACATTCACGACGAGGTATAATTACAGATACCCCCTTATATTCGATTTCTTCGCGAAGAATTCTCTTCATTTCTTCAAAATTCTTTTTCAACGGAACAAAAACACGTATATGTCCTTTTGCAACTCCTATACCTTCACAAATACTTTCTATACGGCCTGTTCCGGCTGAATCCTGTCCGCCGGTCATTGCTGTCGTTTCGTTATCCGAAATGATAATTGTCACGTTCGTATTCTCATTCACACAATCCAGCAAACCAGTCATCCCGGAATGAGTAAACGTGGAATCACCAATCATCGCAACAGATGGAAAAATCCCCGCATCCGAAGCGCCTTTGGCCATAGTAACAGAAGCACCCATATCAACACATGTATCAATTCCACGGAATGGAGGGAGTGCTCCTAATGTATAACAACCAATATCCCCAAAAACTTTTGGCGTCTTATATCCTTCCAATACAGCATTCAATGCGTCATATAAATCGCGATGTCCACAACCTTGACATAAAGCCGGTGGCCGTTGTTCTACAATATCAGGAACAGGATAATATGAACAAATTTCTTTTCCTAAAGCTTTTCCTACAAGGTCAGGAGTTAACTCGCCATCACGACGAAGAGTTCCATCTAACCGGCCTTTTACTTTTAAACCACGTCCTAAAACACCTTTCAGTTGTTCTTCTACTACCGGATATCCTTCTTCAAGCACTAAGATTTCATCACATTCGTCTGCTAACTTTTCTAACAAATAGATAGGCAACGGATATTGACATATTTTTAATACAGGATATTCAAAACCGTCAGGATAATTTTCTGATAAATAATTGAATGCTATTCCTGTTGTAATAATACCCATTTGTTTATTAGGAGCATCAAAATATTGATTATAAACAGATATTTCTGATTGTTTTACCAGTTCATCCTGAGCTTCTATTAATTTTTTATAGCGTTGACGTGCTAATGCCGGAAGTAAAATAAAACGTTGTTTGCCATCAACCGGAGTATTCGTTTCATTTTCAGTTTTTAATGAACGAATGGCTACACCGGCACGTGAATGCGCCATACGGGTAGTGACGCGTAATAAAATCGGATAGCCTAGTTTTTCGGAAAGTTCAAAGCCGTCATATACCATATCATATGCCTCCTGTTGATTCGAAGGTTCTAACATCGGAAGCATTGAAAAATTGCCATAGACTCTACTATCCTGTTCGTTCTGAGATGAATGCATCGATGGGTCATCCGCAACAACAATGATCATCCCACCATTGATACCCGTCATTGCCAGGTTCATAAAACAGTCTGCTGCAACGTTTAATCCGACATGTTTCATACAGCAAAGTGTACGTTTACCGGCATAACTCATACCCAGAGCTGTTTCCATGGCTGTTTTTTCATTAGCACACCAGCGACTGTGAATGCCTCTTTCTTTAGCAATCGGAGAATCCTGAATAAATTCGGTTATTTCCGTAGAGGGAGTTCCCGGATAAGAATAAACACCTGATAATCCAGCATCTATAGCTGCTTGAGCAATGGCTTCATCACCCAAAAACAATCGTTTTTCCATTTATTTGGTTTTATGATACTTTTTACAACGGGCAAAGATACATTTAAAAATTAATCTTTAAAATCACTTACCCTATTTTCTATTACTGATTAAACTACTTTATTATCAGCTTAGCGTATTCCTAACTGATTCAATGCTGCCCGATAACGATTAGCATTCCGGTTGTGATCAGCAAGTGTTACAGCAAAATTATGCCGACCTGAAAAATCCTCTTTCGCACACATATACAAATAATTATGCTGTCGATAGTTAAGTACGGCATCTATTCCTTTAATAGAAGGTATCCGAATAGGTCCCGGAGGTAGACCTGCATGTAAATATGTATTATATGGAGAATCAATTTTCAAATGTTCGTTTAACACACGTTGGATTGCAAAATCACCAAGTGCATATTTGACTGTCGGATCAGCCTGTAATGGAATACCTTTATGCAAACGATTGATATATAGTCCTGCAATAATGGGATATTCTTCAACTACAGCCGACTCTTCTTCCACAATAGAAGCCAATATAGATACTTCTACAGGAGAAATTCCAATTTTACTGGCTTTATACTGACGCGATTCATTCCAAAATGTATTATATTCGCGTTTCATCCGTTGCATAAAACTTTCTGCCGATATATTCCAGTAAACCTCATATGTATTGGGTATGAACATTGCTTTAATAGTATGAGGTTCAAATCCTAAAGATTCACACAACGCATTGTCATTCATCCAATCCAACAATTCATGACTTTGAATCATAATTTGTTCACTCAAACGATCTGCCAGATCTTCTTTTATCCGGACATTATTAAATGTAACCCGTACAGGTACTTGATTCCCGTTTCGTAAACTCCGCATTAAATCCAGATTGTTCATGCCTGGTTCTACAGCATAACGTCCGGTACGCATTTTTTCAGGATACTTTAAATATTTAGCTACTTCTTTAAAAGTCTTTATATTTTTGCAATTAGCAGAATATTCTAACTGTAAACACAAATTGCTAAAGTCTTTATCCGGATATATATAAATATATGACGTTTTCTGAGGCGCAAAATTGGGTTTAAATAAAAAATAAGCGCTGATGCCTCCTCCAATTAAGAAAATGATTAAAAAAACAGAAAATAATAATAAGGCTATTCGCTTTAATGATTTTGTATTACTCATAATCGATAATTAGCTTCTTGTAAAATTCCGTAAAAGTACGATTTTTTTTTAAAAGCTACACTCTCTGTAATTATAGAAATAAAGAAGAGGAGAAATAATTCAATTATTCACTATTCCAACCTGTTTCCACTTGATTCTCGTATAAAGATCCCATTAATTCGCATAGTTTATTTGGCGAGTAGAATTTGGAATGAATAGAATTTTATACCTTTGCATAACTTATCTACGATGGAAACAAAAAAATCATATTTAGATCAATTGAATGAAAGTCAGCGTGAGGCTGTGATTTATTCGGATGGAGCGGCATTAGTAGTTGCTGGTGCCGGATCCGGGAAAACGCGTGTATTAACTTATAAAATAGCATATTTAATACAACAAGGGTTTTCGCCTTACAATATTTTGGCACTGACATTTACTAACAAATCAGCCCGCGAAATGAAGAGTCGTATTGGTACCATTACAGATGAATACATGGCACAACGATTATGGATGGGTACCTTTCATTCGATTTTTTATCGGATATTACGGTATGAAGCTGAACGAATAGGTTATCCTTCTGATTTTACCATATATGATACGACCGATTCGAAAAGTCTGATCCGAAGCATAATTAAGGAAATGCAGTTAGACGACAAAATATATCGTCCCGGGATGATTCAAAGTCGTATTTCTAATGCTAAAAATGCATTAATTACAAGTAGTGCATATGATCAGCATAAAGAATTGATCGAATATGATCTAAAGTCGAAAGTACCGTTACTTCGTGAAATTTATAAGCGTTATCAGGCACGTTGTTTCCAGGCTGGCGCTATGGATTTTGATGAATTACTTTTACAAACAAATATCTTATTTCGTGATCATCCCGATATATTGGCAAAATATCAGGATAAATTCCAATATGTTTTAGTGGACGAATATCAGGATACCAACTTTGCACAGCATCTGATTGTAACCCGTTTGTGTGAAAAACATCATCGGATATGTGTTGTTGGAGATGATGCACAGAGTATATATTCTTTTCGGGGTGCAAATATAGATAATATGCTACGATTCAAAGATAATTATCCGGAATGCCGGATCTTTAAACTGGAACAAAATTATCGTTCTACACAAAATATTGTAAATGCAGCAAACAGTTTGATTCTCAAAAATAAAGGCCAGATACCCAAAACGGTTTATTCGGAGAATGAAATGGGTAATAAAATCGGTATTTTTTCATCCTATTCCGATTATGAGGAAGGATATCTCGTAGCATCTCAGATTCTTGAAAGAAAAATAAGAGACAAGAGCTCTTATTCGGATTTTGCGGTACTATACCGGACAAATGCGCAGTCACGTGTATTGGAAGAAGCACTTCGCAAACGGAATATTACATATAAAGTATATGGTTCGCAATCTTTCTATCAGCGAAAAGAAGTAAAAGATATTATCGCTTATTTCAGGATGGTTATTAATCCGAACGATGAAGAATCATTAAAACGAATCATTAATTATCCGGTTCGCGGAATAGGAAATACCACGGTTAATAAACTCTTAATGGCCGCTACGGCTCATCAAAAAAGTGTATGGGCTGTACTTTCGTCTCCTATCGATTATGGGGTTCAAATCAATGGAGGTACTGCTAAAAAACTTCAGGATTTTCGAATAATGATGGAGGAATTAATCGCAGAAAATACCCGGTTATCGGCTATTGAAATGGCAGAACTGATTGTAAAACGAAGCGGGATGGCTGCTGCATTATTCCAGGATCGTTCGGTAGAAGGAATCAGCAGGCAGGAAAATATGCAGGAAGTATTAAAAGCTATCACTGAATTTACTGAAATCAGACTGGAAGAAGGCACTGAACATGTTTCATTAAGTGATTTCCTGATTGAAGTTTCGTTGATTACCGATCAGGATAATGACAAAGATGAACAGGCAGATAAAGTAACCTTAATGACCGTACACGCGGCTAAAGGACTGGAATTTGATAATGTTTTTATTGTTGGTATGGAGGAAGAGTTATTCCCATCTTCTATGGTGACAAACAGCATTCAGGGGATTGAAGAAGAACGTCGGTTATTTTATGTTGCAATTACGCGGGCTCGGAAAAATTGCACAATCACATACGCTAAGAGTCGTTTTAAAAACGGACAGAGTAAATCCTGTATTCCCAGCCATTTTTTAGGTGATCTGGATCCTCAATATCTGGAACAGCCGGAAGAGTTAACAAGAGAAAAACAATTTTCAGAAAACAGGACTTATAACCAAAAATATACAACTTCATCTTTCCCATCGCAAAAAGAGGAAACAATATCTCAAAAAAGCTCACTAAAGAAATTAGTAAGCAATGAATATCAGGATAATAAACAGGTAACTGTACTTGGGGAATTTCAGGTCGGTGATACTGTACGTCATAATCGATTCGGAGAAGGAAAGATTACCTCTCTCGAAGGAAGCGGAGGAGATGCCAAAGCAATTATTTCATTTGAACATTTAGGGCAAAAAAATCTACTTCTGAAATATGCAAAACTAACCATTTTAAAAAAAGCTGCAAATGACTGATTTGAATATGATACCATCACCTTGTTACGTGATTGAAGAGAAATTATTAAGAAACAACATATCTCTTATAAAACAGGTAAAAGAACGTGCCGGAGTTGAAATTATTGTTGCTTTAAAAGCCTTCGCAATGTGGAAAGTATTTCCGATTTTTCGCGAATACATTCCTTATGCTACAGCCAGTTCGATTCAGGAAGCTCGACTTGTTTATGAAGAGATGGGGACATTAGCCCACACATATGCTCCGGTATATACGGATGAAGACTTCCCAATCTTATTAAAATACAGTAGCCATATCACATTTAATTCGTTATCGCAATACGAACATTTCAGGCCGGCAATATCAGCTAATGAGAATCGTATTTCATGTGGATTACGTATTAATCCCGAATTTTCAGTTGTTGAGACAGACTTATATAATCCGAGTACACCCGGTTCACGTTTAGGAATTGTAAATAGCAAATTAAAAGAACTGCCCGAAGGTATCGATGGATTGCATTTCCATACGCTTTGCGAATCATCTTCGTATGATCTGGAAAAAGTGCTGGAAGTTGTAGAACAAAAATTCGGACACCTGTTAAACCAGATTAAATGGCTGAATATGGGTGGAGGACATTTGATGACAAGAGAAGATTATGATGTGGAACATTTAGTCCGCATTCTTCAAACATTTAAAGCCAAATATCCACACTTACAGATTATTCTGGAACCGGGGAGTGCTTTTACCTGGCAAACCGGGTTCCTGAAAACGAATGTTGTGGATATCGTTGAAAACAATGGAATTCAAACAGCTATTATGAATGCATCGTTCAGTTGCCATATGCCTGATTGTCTGGAAATGCCTTATAAACCGACTATCCGAAATGCGACCGAACCATTACCAGGTAAACCTACCTACCGAATCGGAGGATGTAGCTGCCTGAGCGGCGATTACATCGGAGACTGGTCATTCGATTTGCCTTTGAAAATCGGGGACTATTTAATTTTTGAAGATATGATTCATTATACTGTTGTAAAAACGACGATGTTCAATGGTATTTCGCATCCATCGATCGCATTATGGACAACGTCTGATGAATTGGTAATTCTTCGAAATTTCTCATATGAAGATTATAAGTCGAGAATGTGTTGATAAATTCGTTATTTTTTGTACCTTAGCGCCAATTTTATAATCGTTGAATCATGGGAATATTCGGTTTTTTTAATAAAGAAAAAAAAGAAACATTAGATAAAGGGTTATCCAAAACAAAAGAAAGTGTTTTTACCAAGCTAACTAAAGCAATTGTCGGTAAAAGCAAAGTTGATGATTCAGTGCTGGATGAGCTTGAAGAAATACTGATTACATCGGATGTGGGAGTTGATACCACTTTAAAAATAATCTCCCGTATTGAAAAAAGAGCCGCTAACGACAAATACGTTACTACAGAAGAATTAACTACTATATTACGTGAAGAAATCGCTGCTTTATTGACGGAAAATAAAACCGAGGATATGGATGACTTCACACTTCCGGAAGATAAGAAACCTTATGTCATCATGGTAGTAGGTGTGAATGGAGTAGGAAAAACTACCACCATCGGTAAGTTGGCTTATCAATTTAAAAAGAATGGGAAAAAAGTATATTTAGGAGCGGCAGATACTTTTCGAGCTGCAGCAGTTGAACAGCTAACCATTTGGGGAGAACGCGTTGATGTGCCTGTAATTAAACAAAATATGGGGGCTGATCCGGCATCAGTCGCTTATGATACACTAAATTCGGCTAAAACAAATGATGCGGATGTTGTCATTATTGATACGGCCGGTCGGTTACATAACAAAATCAATCTGATGAATGAGCTGACGAAAATTAAAAATGTGATGAAAAAAATTATTCCGGATGCTCCTCACGAAATTCTATTGGTTCTAGATGGTTCTACTGGGCAAAATGCTTTTGAACAAGCCAAGCAGTTTACTGCAGCAACAGAAGTAAATGCCCTGGCCATAACTAAACTTGATGGAACTGCAAAAGGCGGAGTCGTTATTGGTATTTCAGATCATTTTCGCATTCCGGTTAAATACATTGGTTTAGGAGAAGGTTTAGAAGATTTACAGGTGTTTAGTAAAAAAGCATTCGTTGATTCTTTATTCGGAGAATGAAAAAAAATAAAGTCGATATTATCACCTTAGGTTGTTCTAAGAATCTGGTTGATTCAGAGCAGTTGATGCACCAATTTCAGTTGAATGGTTTTCAGGTAGTACATGATCCGGAAAAAATAAATGGTGAAATTGTAGTGGTTAATACGTGTGCTTTCATTGGTGATGCACAGGAAGAATCTATCAATCTCATATTAGAACTTGAAGAAGAAAAAAGAAAAGGACGTATCGGACAATTATATGTCATGGGCTGTCTCTCCGAACGGTTTCTTAAAGAGCTTCAGAAAGAATTGCCACTGGTTGATAAGTTTTACGGAAAATTTAACTGGACGGAGTTACTTACAGATATTCAAAAAATATATTATAAGGAGCATGCTGCGGAACGGATACTTACAACACCCAGCCATTATGCATATTTGAAAATTTCAGAAGGATGTAACAGAACATGCGCCTATTGTTCTATTCCGATCATAACCGGTAAACATCAATCACGTGCAATAGAGGACATATTAAAAGAAACGCAGCAACTGACACAAAAAGGTGTAAAAGAATTTCAATTGATTGCACAGGATCTTACTTATTACGGACTTGATATTTATAAAAAAAAGACACTTCCTGAGTTGGTTGAGCGATTAGCTGACTTACCTGGAGTGGAATGGATTCGCCTGCATTATGGTTATCCTTCGGATTTTCCGTTTGAATTACTTAGGGTAATGCGTGAACATAAGAATGTATGCAGATATATAGATATCGCTTTGCAACATATAAGTGATCCGATGTTACGAAAAATGCATAGAAATACTAGTAAACAAGAAACACTGGAACTAATTCACCGCCTCAGGGAAGAAGTTCCAGGTATTCATTTGCGTACAACGATGATGGTTGGCTTTCCGGGAGAGACTGAAAAAGATTTTGAAGAATTGGTTCAATTCACAAAAGACGTTCGTTTCGAGAGAATGGGGGCTTTTGCCTATAGCCATGAAATCGGTACATATGCATATAAGCATTTTGAAGATAATGTGCCGGAAGACGTAAAAGAGGAGCGTTTGGATTACCTGATGCGTATTCAGGAGAAAATAGCTCAGGAATCAAATGAATTAAAAGTAGGAAAAATATTTAAAACAATCATTGATCACGAAGAAAATGGTTATTATGTGGGAAGAACAGAATTTGATTCGCCTGAAGTTGATCCTGAAGTCTTAATCACTAATAATAATATAACGTTAAAGCCGGGTCATTTTTATGAGGTACAAATCGAATCTGCAGAAGCGTTCGAATTATACGGCAAAGTTGTATAAATCGTAAAAAACATAAAACAGTTGTTCGTTTATAAAAAAATAATTAATATAGTAGCAAATTCAAAAACATGTTAATATGAAAGATGCAGAAGTAGTTACCGAACTATCTATCCGATTGAATTGGGAAAAAAAAGAAGTTGAGTCTATGTTGACGGCATTTAGCAATATTATCGGAAATAAATTGGCAAATAATGATATGATTAGTTTACACGGTTTAGGACAATTCGAGCCGAAAAAGAAAGCTGAACGGGTTTCTGCCAATCCGACTAATGGAAAACGATATATTGTTCCTCCTAAATTAGTCCCTATTTTCAAACCTGTTCCAACTATAAAATCTTACCTTAAAACATTAGACAACAATGAATGATAAACTTTCATTATATAATATAGCCGAGTTACTGGCAGAGAAAACCGGTGTAGAAACGGATGAAATTGAAAAATTCATCATTGAATTAATAACATTAATCAATGAAGGTATCCGGAAAGATGGATTCGTAAAAGTAAAAGGTTTTGGTACATTTAAAATTATTCTTGTAAAAGAAAGGGAAAGTGTTCATATTAATACCGGAGAACGTATTGTAATTCCGGCACATCACAAATTATCATTTAAGCCCGAAGAAGAATTAAAAGAATTAATAAATCAACCTTTTTCTATTTTTGAAACTGTTGAAGCAACAGATGAAAATCTGAAAAAGAATGCGGATCTATCTCTGTCAGAAATAAAAGAAGATGCTGATAATGCGGAATTAACAAATACTCAATCTCTGATATCTGATTATAAAATTGTAGATGATGAACCCGAACAAAATTCATCCGAAGATAAAAAAGAGGAAGTAAATATTATTCCCTCTATTGAAACTCCGGATATGAATCAACAGGTAGAATCTTTATCTGTAAATGAGAATGAGGAAAATACACTTCCATCAGAAGAAGATAAACCTATTATGAATGTCAATACTTCTGATAATGAAGAAAATGATACCTCGTTGCAAGCCAACTATAATCAACAGGATGAAATTATAACACCTCCGATGCCAAGTCAACTACCTACAAAATCAAAAAAGAGTCCTGATAAAAAGAAGAAATCAAAATCATCATCATTGATGGCTTTATATCTCGTTTTGATTTTATTATTATTTATTTTAGCAGGCTGTATATGGTATTATTTTGCATATAGCCGTTCATTTAATTCATTTGATAAAGACTATAGTACGAAAGTTTCAAATGATACATTTGTGCTACCTGGGGATACTCTTTCTGAACAACAGGCGTTGGAAAAAGCTAAAATACCCTCTAAAGACAGCACAAACAATACCATTGGTGGTTCTCCAGCCAATACTAGTGAAGCTGTTACATCTAAATCGGCTGATCAGTCAGCAACATCTCCATCCAGACCTGCTGCGACAACGACAAACAAGCCTTCGACTACAGAAACAAATAACGCAAAACCTGCAACTTCTAATAATACTAAAGTATTAGCTAAGATAAAGATGGAGTCAGGCAATCGTTTAACTTTAGTAGCTGAAAAGTATTACGGGAATAAATTATTCTGGGTATATATTTACGATTTTAATAAAGATAAAATTGGGGCTAACCCGGATAATGTAAAAGCAGGCATGGAAATAATGGTTCCATCAAAAGAAATATATGGCATTGATGCAAATAACGCAGGTTCACTAGAAAAAGCCAGAAAGCTTCAGGCACAGTTAATGGCAGGAAAAAAATAAAAACTTTTTTGTAAAAATAAATAAAACCTGACTTTGGCAGTTAGTATTATTTAACTGCCAAAGTTCAGAATACAAATTTAACATTTCTACTTTTGTATTTCGAAAAACAAGTGTAGACTAAATAACTATATAAATCATAATTTTATGGATCAAACGGTAGATATTCGAGAATTAAATGAGCGAATTGAAAATAACAGTTCGTTCGTTAATATGATTACAATGGGCATGAATCAGGTGATTGTAGGTCAGAAACATTTAGTAGAATCGTTATTGATCGGACTACTTTCTGACGGACATATCCTTTTAGAAGGAGTCCCCGGTCTTGCTAAAACTTTGGCGATTAAAACTCTTTCATCATTAATTGATGCCAAATATAGCCGGATACAGTTTACCCCTGATTTATTACCGGCCGATATAACCGGAACTATGATATATAGTCAGAAAAGCGAAGAATTCCTGGTGAAACAAGGACCCATCTTCGCTAATTTTGTATTAGCGGATGAAATTAACCGTGCTCCCGCTAAAGTACAAAGTGCTTTACTGGAAGCAATGCAGGAACGTCAGATAACAATCGGTGAATCTACATATAAATTGCCGGAACCATTTCTCGTTATGGCAACCCAGAACCCGATTGAGCAGGAAGGAACATATCCGCTTCCGGAAGCACAAGTTGACCGTTTCATGCTGAAAGTGGTAATCAATTATCCGAAAAAAGAAGAAGAAAAATTAGTTATTCGTCAAAATATCTCCGGAGAGAAGATTGATGTAAAACCGGTTTTGGATACAAAACAAATATTGGAAGCCCGTAAAATAGTAAGAGATGTTTATCTGGATGAGAAAATCGAACAATATATTGTAGATATTGTATTTGCTACCCGTTATCCGGAACAATATAACTTATCAAATCTGAGCAGTATGATTGCATTTGCTGCTTCACCGCGTGCTTCTATTAATCTGGCTTTAGCGGCACGTGCATACGCATTTATTAAACGTCGTGGTTATGTGATTCCTGAAGATATCCGGGCTGTATGTCATGATGTAATGCGTCATCGTATCGGTTTGAGTTATGAAGCAGAAGCCAATAATTTAACATCTGAAGAAATTATCAGTGAAATTTTGAATAAAGTTGAAGTTCCTTAATTAGAAACGGTTTCTTAATAGAATATATATAATTATGGAAACAAGTGAACTCTTAAAAAAAGTTCGACAAATAGAAATTAAAACCCGTGGATTATCACGTAATATCTTTGCAGGGCAATATCACTCAGCTTTCAAAGGTAGAGGGATGGCTTTTAGCGAAGTGCGTGAATATGAATTTGGTGATGATATCCGGGACATTGATTGGAATGTGACAGCTCGTTATATACGTCCGTATGTGAAAGTCTTCGAAGAAGAACGCGAACTAACAGTCATGTTATTAATAGATGTTTCTGGTAGCAAAGATTTTGGTTCTATTCATCAAATGAAAAAAGATATCGTTACTGAAATGGCAGCAACACTTGCATTTTCAGCTATCCAGAATAACGATAAAATCGGTGTTGTCTTTTTTTCAGATAAGATTGAGAAATTTATTCCGCCTCAAAAAGGGAAACGGCATATTCTATACATCATTCGTGAATTAATTGATTTTCAACCGGACGAAAAAAAAACAGATATTAGTCAGGCATTGAAATACCTAACAAATGCAATTAAAAAGCGGTGTACAGCCTTTTTGATTTCTGATTTTATTGATAAAGGTAATTACCAGGATGCGTTGACCATTGCTAACCGGAAACATGATGTTGTTGCTATACAGGTATATGATCGTCGCGAAACAGAATTACCGAAAGTTGGACTTATCAAGATTAAAGATGCTGAAACGGGTGCTGAACGCTGGATCGATAGTTCATCCAAACGAGTAAGAGGTGCTTATTTGGAATGGTGGAACAAACGCCAGGAAGAAATGAACAATTCATTTAAAAGAAGCCGGGTTGATTCTGTTTCTGTTCGAACTGAGGATGATTATGTAAAAGCATTACTTACACTCTTTGGTAAACGAAACTAAGTATACAAATGAAATTAAATAAATATAAGTGGTTGTATTTATTGCTTCCAATTATTTTACTGGGGACTAATTTAAGAGCCCAGGAAACGCTAATTGATGCAACAATTGATGTCGCCGATATTATGATTGGTGAGCAGACGTCTATTCATTTGACAATTACAATTGATAATGGGAAAGTTGTATATTGGTCGATTCCTGCCGATATGCTTATGCCGGGTGTAGAAATACTGTCTCTCTCAAAACCGGATACTACATTGATAGATAACAACCGATTGGTTGTTAAACAAGATATTTTGGTAACTTCATTCGATTCGTCTTTGTATCTTTTACCGCCTTTTATGGTAATAGATCAAAACGATACAATCTATTCCAATCAAATAGCATTAAAAGTATCTACTCTGGAAGTGAATGCTGATACACCGGATGAGTTTTTTGACATTAAAGATGTCTGGAAACCGCCATTTGTACTGGCTGATTATTATCCATGGATTTTTGGTATACTATTAACATTATTCCTGATTTGTGTGGTTGGTTATATTATTCAGCGGTTACGTAATCAGAAATCGTTGATTCCAACAAAAAAAGAAGTCCCGTTATTACCTCCGCACGAAGAAGCTATCATGCATCTGGATGAAATAAAACAACAAAAATTGTGGCAACAAGGCCGGGAAAAAGAATATTATACGGAAGTTACAGATACCCTACGCCGATATATTTTAAGGCGTTATGGTACAAATGCGATGGAAATGACATCTTATGAAATATTAGAGGTTATTCAACGTGAAAATGATGCAAATTCGGTTTATGAAACATTGAAACAAGTGCTTCAATTGGCTGATTACGTAAAATTCGCAAAATTCCATCCGCTACCGGATGAAAATGATTTAAGTATGATGAATGCATATCTGTTTATTAATCAAACAAAACATGTAGAGTTTGTAAAACCTACCGAAACCAACGAAGTTAATGAACAGACTGAAAATAATCCTATTGATTCAAATTTAACGGAGAAATAATATGATATTTGCAAATCCTAATTATCTGTATTTATTACTATTGCTTATTCCGTTGATCGGATGGTATATCTGGAAGATTCGCAAAAATCAGGCTAGTATACAGGTATCATCTTCCCAGGCGTTTGAAGCACCAAAGATGACTACATATAAAGTTTATTTGCGTCATCTGCCATTTGTTCTCCGAATGATTGCAATAGCATTGATTATTGTTATATTAGCCAGACCACAATCAACAAATAGCTGGCAAAATTCTACGACCGAGGGTATTGATATCATGATGGTATTGGATATCTCAACCAGTATGCTGGCAGAAGATTTAAAACCTAATCGACTGGAAGCAGCCAAAGATGTAGCTGCATCTTTTATCAATGGGCGTCCGAATGATAATATTGGTTTAGTCCTTTTTGCCGGAGAGAGTTTTACACAATGTCCGCTAACAACGGATCATACAGTACTGCTGAATCTTTTCAAAGATATTCGCGTCGGAATGATCCAGGATAGAACAGCTATCGGATTAGGACTAGCGAATGCAGTAAGTCGAATCAAAGACAGCCAGGCAATATCAAAAGTAATTATTTTATTAACTGATGGTTCTAACAATGCGGGTGAAATTGCTCCGGTAACAGCAGCCGAAATTGCAAGAGCGTTTGGAATACGCGTTTATACAGTCGGTGTGGGAACGAGAGGTATGGCTCCTTATCCTTTTCAAACAGCGATAGGAGTACAATATCAAAATATAGAAGTAGATATTGATGAGCCTACTTTACAACAAATTGCGGCAACAACCGGAGGTCAATATTTCCGTGCAACAAATAACCGCAATTTGAAAGAGATTTACTCTGAGATTGATAAATTGGAGAAAACTAAAATCAGTGTACAGGAATACAGTAAAAAACAGGAAGAATATAAAACTGTTGCGATTGTTGTATTTTTATTACTGCTTTTAGAAATATTACTGAGATATACATTATTAAGAAAGATTCCATAAAATAGAAAGTTATGTTTCGTTTTGCAAATCCGGACTTTTTATATCTATTATTGATACTTCCCATATTGATTGTTTTTTATATATATACATTAATTTCTCGAAGAAAAGCAATCAAAAGATATGGAGATCCTAAGTTAATTTCACAATTGATGCCTGAAGTGTCGCTAAAGCGCCAACATTTGAAATTCTGGCTGATGTTTGGAGCTATAACTGTAGCCATTTTTGTAATTGCAGGACCGCAGTTTGGGTCTAAGCTGGAGACGGTAAAAAAACAAGGCGTTGAAATTATGGTTTGTATGGATGTATCCAATTCCATGTTGGCTGAAGATATTAGTCCGAACCGGTTAGAGAAAGCCAAACAAATGTTATCACGAATGACAGATGGTTTTTCGAATGATAAAGTCGGATTAATCGTTTTTGCTGGTGATGCTTTTACACAATTACCAATTACTTCGGATTATATTTCAGCAAAAATGTTTCTATCATCTATAAATCCATCGATGGTTTCGTCGCAAGGTACCGCTATTGGTGCTGCGATTAACTTAGCAATGCGTTCTTTTACTCCCAATGAAGCATCCGGTAAAACTATTTTGCTGATTACAGACGGAGAGAATCATGAAGGAGATGCAATAAAAGCAGCTCAATCAGCAGCCAGTAAAAATGTTAAGATTAATGTGATTGGTATCGGATCACCTCAGGGAGCACCAATACCAATCAGTGGAACTAACAACTTTATGAAAGATGCTGAAGGAAACGTTGTTGTTACACATTTGAATGAACAAATGTGTCAGGAGATAGCAGCAGCTGGTCAAGGAATGTATGTACGTGCTGATAATACAAACTCTGCTCTAAAAGCCATTCAAAATGAATTAGATAAGATGGATAAAACCGAATTAGACAGCAAGGTTTATTCTGAATATGATGAACAATTTCAGTTATTAGCCTGGATTGTCCTGATATTACTCATAATTGAATTCTTGATGTTAGAACGTAAAAATCGGATTTTCAGAAAAATAAAATTATTTTCTTAACAATTGGAATGATGAAAGTAGGATATAAAATAATCATCGGAATTACAATTGGACTTCTTTGTTCGAATGCTGTATCTGGACAAAAAGAAGAACGTAAGCAGGTCCGTCAGGGAAATAAATCATATAAGAGCGAAAAATTTACCGAATCGGAAATTGCTTACCGGAAAAGTTTAGAAGTAAACCCACGGTCGACAGAAGGACTTTTTAATCTTGGAAATGCCTTATATCGCCAGGAGAAATATCCTGAAGCTGCTGAACAATATCAATTAATTGCCGCACAAAAAGAGCGATTACTTTCTGAAAATCCTGCAAATACAGATCGTCTGGCACAAGTATTCCATAATTTAGGAAATATTGGCATGAAAAATAAAGAATATGCCAAAAGTGTTGAAGCTTATAAACAATCGCTTCGCATGAACCCGAAAGACGATGAAACACGATATAATCTTGCTTTGGCACAGAAATTGTTAGAAGATCAACAAAATCAGGAACAAGACCAGGATCAGGATCAAAACGAAGATAATCAACAAGAAGACCAGCAGCAAGATCAAAATCAGAATGAAGAGCAGAATCAGGATCAACAGCAAGATGATCAAAAGGAAGACAAGACACAGGAAGAGCAACAACAGAATGAACAAATGAGTCAGGATAATGCACAACAGATATTGGATGCATTCCTACAAGACGAAAAAGATACACAGGAAAAAGTAAAACAAGCGCAAGCTAAACAACAAGAACGCAGGAAAACAGACAAACAATGGTGAAAATATTGAATATGAAAAAGAAATTGATTTTCTTATTTGCACTGCTATTATCCATCGGAAATTTGTCTTTGAAGGCAGATGATGTGACATTTAAGGCATCAGCTCCTGATGCAGTAGCGATGGGTGAACAATTTCGGTTGACATACACAGTCAATGCTGAAGGAAGAGAATTGCGCACTCCAGATATGAGCGACTTTGATGTATTAATGGGGCCTTCTACATCAACCAATCGAAGTATTCAAGTTATTAATGGACAATCTTCGAGTGTATTCACACAAACATTCACCTATATTTTGATGCCCAAAAAAGAAGGTACTTTCAATTTGGCTCCTGCAACAATTAAGGTGAAAAATGCTAATTATAACTCCAATTCGTTGGTTGTAAAAGTTTTGCCACCAGATCAATCCGGCAAAAATAATTCCACACAAAGTGGTAGTGGAAATGCCACTCCTTCTACATCTGGTTCATCCTCTGGAATTAAAAACGATGATGTATTTATACGTATGAATGTTTCTAACCGGAACGTATATGAACAGGAAGGATTTTTGGTTACGTTTAAGATCTATACTTTGACTGAAACAGGATTTAAAAATATGAAATTTCCTGAATTTGAAGGATTTTTAGCACAAGATATCGAATTAAATTCAAAATGGACACTTGAGAACTATAATGGTAAAAATTATCAAACTGCTATACTGAAGCAAACCGTTTTATATCCGCAGCGTCCGGGAAAAATAACAATAGAATCCGGAAAATATGATATTATTGTTAGAGTGAGAACTCAAAAACAAGTACGTAGCTTTTTCGATGATTTTTTTGATTCATATAATGATGTAAATAAAGAAATAACATCTGCTCCGGTTACAATTGATGTAAAACCATTACCTTCCGGTAAACCGGCTTCATTTTCCGGTGCAGTGGGTAATTATACAATGAATTCGACGATTAATTCGAATAGTGTTAAAACAAATGAGGCTGTAACAATAACTGTAACATTAAATGGAAGTGGAAACATTAAATTACTGAAAAATCCGGATGTGGTATTTCCAAATGATTTCGAAGTGTATGATCCAAAAGTAAACAATAATATTAAAACTACTACGACCGGAACCAGTGGAACAAAAACAATCGAATACATGGCGATTCCACGCTATGCAGGTGATTTTGAAATTCCGGCTATCCAGTTTTCATACTTTGATCCGAAATCAGGTACATATAAAACACTCAATTCCGAGCCCTTTAAATTACACGTTGAGAAAGGTGCAGGAGGAGGAGAGGGGACTTCGCCTGTCGTTTCTAACTTCAATCAACAGGAAAGCCTAAAATATCTTGGACAAGATATACGTTACATTAAAGTAACGAAACCGCATTTTGTTTCAAATCAGGAAATATTTTTCGGGTCGTTTACATATGTGTTTGCATACATAATTATTGCAATTTTGTTCATAGCCTTTTTTGTTATTTACCGGAAACAGGTAAAAGAAAATGCCAATTTGGCCCTTGTTCGTACGAAAAAAGCAAATAAAATTGCTGTTAAACGCTTAAAGAAAGCAGAGAAATTATTAAAAGAAAATAAGAAAGAAGAATTTTACGATGAAGTGCTTCGTGCCGTATGGGGATATCTAAGTGATAAATTAAATATCCCTCAGGCAAACCTGACAAAAGATAATGTTGAATCCGAATTATCAAAATACGGAGTCGATGAAATACTGATTAATGATTACATGGAGATTTTGAATACCTGTGAATTTGCCCGATATGCACCAAGTCAAGCTTCTGATGCTATGGATTCTCTATTTAAACAGACTGTCAATGCTATCGGAAAGATGGAAAGTACGATTAAAAGTAGAAAATTATGACAACTATAAAAAAACTTATTTTGCTGTTATTTATTCAAGGTTTTGGTTTTTGTCTAATCGCGCAGGAAGAGAAAATAAAAGAAGCTGAAACGGCATATACCAGTGAAGATTATATTAAAGCAATTGAGATCTATGAAGATGTCCTTTTAAATTATGGTGATTCTTATGAGGTATATTATAATTTAGGGAATGCATATTATAAATCCGGAAAAATAGCTCCGGCTATTTTAAATTACGAACGGGCTTTGCTAATTAATCCTAGTGATGGGGATATTCGTTTTAATTTAGAAATGGCTAAATTGAAAGCTGTTGATAAGATCGAACCTATAGGTGAATTCTTTTTGATCAAATGGTTTCGTTCTGTCCAAAATATATTCAGTGTAGATACATGGGCTGCTGTAGGTATTACATGCTTTATTTTATTCATTGGCTGTTTGGTACTATTCTTTTTCTCTAAATGGATGCGCCTGAAAAAAATAGGCTTTTATTTGGGATGCGTTTTGCTTGTAATGATTATTTTTTCAAATATCTTTGCATATAATCAAAAGAAAGCATTGGTGGATCGAAACGGAGCTATAGTTTTTGTTCCGACAGTAACAATCAAAAGCTCTCCGGACACAAGCGGAACCGATTTGTTTGTATTGCATGAAGGCACAAAAATTTTTATTAAAAGCTCATTAGGTGAATGGAACGAAATAGAACTCGAAGATGGAAATGTAGGTTGGATTCATCAAAAAAACATTGAAAAAATATAATTCTTTTTTCTATATATGCTTGAGAGAATTTTAGATTTTGAACGAGAGGCTTTTCTATTTTTAAATGGTATACATACCCCATATTTAGATCAGTTTGTTTGGCTCTATACGGGTAAAGCCATTTGGATTCCTATTGCATTATTTATTATATTCATCATTTGCTATAAGAAAAACTGGAAAGAGTCTGTATTGATTTTGTTAACAATAGTTTTAGTAATAACATTGTGCGACCAATTTTCATCAAGTATATGTAAACCCTTATTTGCACGATTCCGCCCAACACGACATCCTGAATTCATGGAGGAAGTACATACCGTATTCGGATATAGAGGTGGAAAATACGGCTTTATCTCAAGCCATGCCGCCAATGCTTTTGGATTTGCATTATATACGTTACTTTTATTCAAACACCGGCTTTATACATTTTTTATATTAATCTGGAGCTTCTTTATGGCATATACACGTATATACTTGGGAGTACATTTCATTTCAGATATAATACCAGGTATTGTAGTCGGTATGGGCTTTAGTTATATATGTTATAAATTATATATATTTACACGAAACAAAGTACTCAAACCTATAAATGCCCCGGAACAGCTTTATACAATTCATCAAAAACAGATGATTGTTTATGGCATTTTAGCTACAGTCTCTTTAATGCTAGTTATTAGCCTGATAAAAATTGTGATTCCTTATTAAAATCTTCGTATAATATTTTTTGTTATTTTTTATAATAAAACTGATATCTCTGTTGTAAAGCATAAATAAGGAAGACTTATTCCATCTGATTTATTTGTTTTTCATAGATTTGTTTTTTACATTAGAGGCATGAATAATAGAATGCATTATTAATTAAAAAAAGAGATGGCCATGACAAAAACAATCACATTCAATGAGCTTCGGGATATCAAAGACCGTTTGCCGGACGGCACAACTCATCGCATAGCAGATGAACTAGGTATAACAGTTGAAACCGTCCGGAATTATTTTGGTGGGCATAATTACAAAGAAGGAAAAAGTTGTGGATTACATATAGAACCGGGTCCTAATGGTGGTATTGTTGTTTTAAGCGATACATCTATCTTAGACCGAGCCCTTGAAATACTACAGGAGGAAGCTGCAAATAATGAAAAAAGAACTTCGATTGCAGAAGAAGCCTGAAATTCAATTGGTTAGTACAAATAAAAAAAATCCTGAAGTGAAACTATTTGGTTTTACTATAGGATTTTTTCTGTAATTATAAAGAAAGTATTATATGGAAGATAAATTAGTTACATTAGCTATTCATACATATGAAAAGGCTCAAATATTAAAAACAATTCTGGAATCAGAAGGTATTGATGTTTATATTCATAATGTGAACCAGATTCAACCGGTTATATCTGCAGGAGTACGTGTTCGAATAAAAGAGAGTGATTTGCCGCACGCATTGCGGATATTAGAAGGCGTTAAATGGTTGAATGATAAACCGGAAGAAGACAATACAGGAGCTATTTATACTCAAAAAAAAATATTAATACCAATCGATTTTTCCGATTATTCAATTAAGGCTTGTGAGATTGGTTTTAACTATGCATATAAGGTTGGTGCAGAAGTAATGCTATTACACGCGTATTTTAGTGCTTACCTGCCATCTTCACTTCCTTTTGCTATATATGATAATAGTGGAGGTAGAGATGAAGAATCGGTTCATATAATATATAAGCGTGTACAAAAAGATATAGAAAACATATGTACAATAATTAATAGGAAAATTGAAGCAGGAGAATTTCCTAAAGTAAAATATAATTATACACTTCGTGAAGGGTTGCCAGAAGAAGAGATCGTAGCTTATGCTAAAGAATATCATCCAACACTTATCGTAATGGGTACACGAGGTAATAAACAAAAAAATATGGATTTGATTGGAAGTGTAACAGCTGAAGTCATTGAAGCTACTAAAGTTCCACTTTTAGCTATTCCGGAAAATATGCCTTTTGATGATATTGGAACAATAAAACAACTGGGATTCGCAACTTCATTTAATGAATCTGATATTCTTGCTTTTGATAAGTTCGTTTCTCTATTTAACGGATATAATGCTAATATCCACATCTTTAATATTTCAACGAGTAAAAATGAATGGAATGAAATTCGTTTAACCGGTTTCTGTGAATATCTAAAAAAACAATATCCAAATCTAGTAATTAATTTTAGTGTATTATCCGATGGAGATTTAATCAATGCGATTGAAAAATTTGTTGAAGAAAAAGAAATTGATATGATTGCATTCAGTACATATCGCCGAAGTATAATTATGCGGATTTTTAATCCTAGTATTACACGTAAAATGCTATTTCATAGTAATACTCCGTTGTTAGTTATTCCAGATTAGCAATTTGCCATAATTACTATTATGTTAAATTAAATTATGAAAAAATAAAAAGAAGCTCTCCCACAATTAGAAAGCTTCTTTTTATATGAGAAAATATATTCAAATTATTTATTCCATTTTAGCTTCCATTTCATCAAATTCTTTACTCATATCCAGATTATAATAAATGCCTCTTAAAGCAGTCATATATTCTCTTTCTTGAGGATTAATTTGGTGTGCCTTTTCAAAATTTGGTAACGCTTTTCTGAAAAATTCTTTTGCAATATCTTTTTCTTCATTATACTTTTTAGCATCAGAAATCAAATTTGCTTCACCTAACTTATTTACACCTTGGTTATAATAAATACGTCCCAAATTAGAAAGTGCAACAGGATTATTAGGATCAAGAGATAAAGCTTTAGTGTAGTATTCTTCAGCTTTTGCCGGATCCTTAATTCCACTTTCATATACACTACCCATTGCATGGTATAATTGTGAATTATTAGGCTCTTGTGCAATTGCAGTATTCAATAAGTTTATAGCTTCGTCATTACGGTTACTGTAGATATAAAGGTTTATCAAACTTAATAAATAATAGCTTGAATCCGGAAATACCTGCATTCCTTCTTTCAATACTTTTTCTAAATTAACTGAATCTTTTGCTTGTTCATATTCATAGCAAAGGTATTGATAAACATCAAATTGTCTGAATGGAGAGTTCTTTGCCAGATTTAATTTTTCAATTGCTAATTTGCTATCTTCTACTTGCATAGCAGCTACAGCAGCATAAAACTGGCACATCATAAAGTTTGAATCTCTTTCAGCTGTTTTTTCACCTTTAAACATTGGTAAATTAGATACTTCTACATACTGATCAAAGAAATCTAAAGCTTTTTTATAATCTCTTTGGTCGAAGTAGTAAGCACCACCATTGATATAATAAATATGGTTAGCGCTTAATGTAGATTTTATACTCTTTTCAAATCTGGGCTTTACTTTCCCTTTATCATTAGGCTGCTGATCAAGTTCATACGCTTTCAAAAAGAAAGGAAGTATATTCCCTAAAGCTTCATACATCACAGGCTCATTTGGTTGCTGTCCTAATATTTGTTTTGTGTTTTCTGTACTGAACTGCGTGTCTTCGATCTGTCCTGCAACATACCAAGTTTTAGCATCACTCGCTGTCTCTGCATCTTCTAATGCCCCTTTAATTAAATTTCTGGCTTCGTTAAAATCTGGTTTTGCATCTTTGATTATGCGCTCTGCTCCACTTACAGCATTTTTCTGTGCAAAAGCCGCTATAGTTACAAAGCATAAACCAATTGTTAATAATACTTGTTTCATCCTTGTTTAAATTTGAAATTAATACTCTTTTTTCTTAGTTTTCAGTTGTTTTGTGTTTAATATTATTGCAAATCTTCTTCATCTGTATTTGAAGAATTATTTTCTTCTATTATGACTTCTGAAGACACATTGGGTTTAATTGAGTCGTTATTATCATTATTATCATCCAATATTTGATCTTCTTCAGTTTCAGATAATACTTTACATACCGATGCTATTTCATCACCACGTTTTTCCAGATTAATTAAACGAACTCCCTGTGTAGCACGTCCGATTATACTTAAATCTGATATTTTCATACGAATAGTAATGCCGGATTTATTAATAATCATCAAATCATCTTCATCAGTTACAGATTTTATTCCAACCAATTTACCCGTTTTTTCTGTTACGTTAATGGTTTTAACTCCTTTACCGCCACGATTTGTTATTCGATAGTCATCTATTTTGGAACGTTTTCCATATCCTTTTTCAGAAACGACTAAAATTGTTTCTATTTCCGGTTTCTTAATACATACCATTCCTACGACTTCGTCATTTTCCCCATCTAATGTCATACCACGCACACCTGCTGCAGTACGTCCCATTACGCGTACTTTACTTTCATGGAAACGAATAGCGCGGCCATTACGATTTGCAATTAAGACCTCATTATTTCCATTTGTCATACGTACTTGTATCAATCCGTCACCTTCATGTAAAGTGATTGCATTTACTCCATTTTGCCGGGGACGTGAATATGCTTCCAAAAGAGTTTTCTTTATCACTCCTCTTTTAGTACAAAATAACAGATAATGAGAATTGATAAATTCAATATCATTTGTGAGATTTTTTACTCGAATAAATGCGTTTACGCTGTCATCCGAATCAATGTTCAATAAATTCTGGATAGCGCGACCTTTCGAGTTTTTAGCTCCTTCGGGAATTTCAAATACTTTTTTCCAGAAACAACGTCCTTTTGCAGTAAAAAACAGTATTGTAGCATGCATAGACGCCGGATAGATATATTCTACAAAATCTTCATCACGGGTTTCAGAACCTTTAGCCCCTACTCCACCACGTCCTTGTGCATGAAATTCGCTTAAGGGTGTACGTTTAATATATCCCATATGAGAAATTGTAATAATCATCTCATCATCAGCATAAAAATCTTCCGGATTAAGTTCTTCGGATGTATATATGATATCCGTTCTACGCTCATCTCCATATTTATCTTTAGCCTCTTGCATTTCATCCTTGATGACTTGTCTCAACACTTCTTCATTTTCAAGGATTTCTTTTAATCTGGCAATCAATTTTTCTATTTCTTCATATTCAGCACGTAATTTTTCTTGTTCCAAACCGGTCAACTGACGCAGACGCATTTCCACAATTGCTCTGGCCTGAATTTCAGTAAGAGTAAAACGTTCAATTAAACGGCTGATTGCGTCTTGAGGACTACTTGAAGATTTAATAATTGCAATAACTTCATCGATATTATCCGAGGCAATAATCAAACCCTGTAAAATATGTGCTCTCTCTTCGGCTTTTTTTAGATCAAATTTCGTACGACGGATTACAACGTCTTTACGATGCTCTACAAACGAGGAGATCATATCTTTGATATTTAACAGCTTGGGACGACCATTTACTAACGCAATATTATTTACGCTGAATGAAGATTGTAATGCTGTTAATTTATATAGTTTATTTAAAACGACGTTGGAATTTGCATCACGTTTTACATCAACAACAATACGCATTCCTTGGCGGTCAGACTCATCATTTACATTCGATATGCCTTCAATTCGCTTCTCATTAACTAAATCTGCAATATGTTTAATTAACTCAGCTTTGTTAACTAAATAAGGTATTTCTGATATAATAATTTTTTCTGCGGAACCTTCCGTTTCTATTTCAGCTTTTCCTCGCAAAACAATACGTCCACGACCTGTTTCAAAAGCGTCTTTTACACCTGCATATCCATAGATAGTTGCTCCGGTAGGAAAATCCGGAGCTTTAATATACTGCATTAATTCTTCAATAGTGATTTCACCATTTGAATCAATATATGCAACACATCCGTCCAACGCTTCTTTTAAATTATGAGGAGGCATATTCGTTGCCATACCAACTGCAATACCTGATGCTCCATTGATTAATAAATTGGGTATACGGGTAGGTAAAACTGTCGGCTCTTTTAGCGTATCGTCAAAGTTAAATTGAAAGTCTACAGTATCTTTGTCTATATCTCGAAGCATTTCTTCAGCCATCTTACTTAGGCGTGCTTCTGTATAACGCATTGCTGCCGGACTATCGCCATCAACAGAACCAAAGTTTCCTTGTCCATCAACTAAAGGATAGCGAAGCGACCAGGCCTGTGCCATACGCACCATTGCGCCATACACGGAAGAATCTCCATGTGGATGATATTTACCCAAAACCTCTCCCACAATTCTGGCAGATTTTTTATAAGGTTTGTCAGATGTATTTCCCAGTTCATTCATTCCAAACAGTACACGTCTGTGAACCGGTTTGAATCCATCTCTTACATCAGGAAGTGCACGCGAAACAATTACTGACATTGAATAATCAATGTAAGCAGATTTCATCACTTCATCAATGTTAACCGAAATAATTCTGTCTTGTTCAGTCATTTAGTTTTATATTAATAAATTCCATTATTGTCTATTGTAAAAAACATGCTAATGTACAGCTTTTTCAATTCATGACAAAAGTATTTGACCTAAAAAACGCCAAGAGTATTCATCTATTTAGTAAAGAAAAATAGAATTAGGTAAGTTTAATTTATAATATAATGATAGTCTGAATAGTGTTCATATAAACAGAAAATAATGATATTTTTTGAATAATCTTAAGAGGTTTTCTTCGTTATTCAAAAGAGAATCTCTTAAATTTGCACATAAGTTATATTCTAAATTTATATATACAATGAAAACATTGTTTTTTAAAAGTTTTGTGTTATTATTTTTCACACTCACAATTATTAGTTGTAATAATAATTCAAAGAAAGTCGTAGAAAATAATATTCAGTTTGATTCTCTTACAGTTGACAAAATTTATCATATGATGGATATTGAAACCAACCCTAGTTGTTCGTTGCAAATAAAATTTATTTATCCGGTTAATCTTAGTGATAAAAAAATCTTAAGTTTGTTACAACAACAATTTATTGCTTGTTATTTTGGAGAAGATTATACAAACTTACCTCCTGAAGATGCTGCAAATAGATATCTGGAGTATTACATCAACGATTTTAAAGCTCAAGAAAAAGATTTTTTAGCTGATCAGCATAACCATCAGGAAGAACCTAACGAATCTTGGTACTCAAGTAATGAAACTTCATATAATCAGATTGTATATAATCAGAACAATGTATTGAGTCTGGTAATTAATAAGGAATATTATAAAGGTGGAGCTCATAATGCTCACAGTTACCTTAATTACGTGTTTAATTTAGAAACAGGTAAACGGATAACGGAAAGTGAAATCTTTATTGATGATTATCAGGATAATCTTGCAACTATTATTGTTCGTGAAATAGCAATATTAAATAACATAAATGATGTGGATGATTTAGAAAATATTGGTTTTTTCAATATAAACGAAATTTATCCGAATAAAAATTTTTATGTTGATGACAAAGGACTTAACTATACGTTTAACGAATATGAAATTGCTGCCTATGTTGTGGGACCAATACTAGTTCATCTCCCGTATGAAAAAATTCAACATCTTCTGCGAAAAGATAGCCCAATTGCAAATATTGCTTTTTAAAAATGGATATTATACATCGTTATTATCCCGATTTAAGCAAAAAGCAAATACAGCAATTTGCTGCGCTTTATACTTTATATAAAGATTGGAATGCTAAAATTAATGTGATTTCACGCAAAGATATTGAAAATCTTTATTTACATCATGTTTTGCATTCATTGGGGATTGAGAAAATGATACACTTCAATCCATCCACATCTATAATGGACGTAGGAACAGGAGGTGGATTTCCCGGAATCCCTTTAGCCATTCTATTTCCTGAAGTATCTTTTCATATGATAGATAGTATTGGAAAGAAAATTAAAGTTGTACAAGCCATAGCTAATGAAATCGAACTGACGAATATAACTACACGTCATTGCCGAGTTGAAGAAGAAAAACAATATTTTGACTTTGTTGTAAGCCGTGCGGTCATGCCATTAGAAAATTTAGCTAAATTGGTGAGGAAAAATATTCGGAAAGAGCAACAAAATGTATTACCAAATGGTTTAATTTGTTTAAAAGGTGGAGAACTTCAACATGAAATTGCACCATTTTCCAAACAGGCTATAAGCCTTAATTTGAATAATTATTATCAGGAATCATTTTTTAATACAAAAAAAGTAATATATATACCATTATGATTGATATAAAAGTTTTTGAATTTAATGCTATCGCAGAAAATACATATTTACTATATGATGAAACAAAAGAAGCCATTTTGATTGATTGCGGGTGTATGACTCCTATAGAAGAAAGTTTATTATCGGATTTTATCTCTCAAAATGGTTTATCTTTAAAACGGTTATTATGCACCCACTTACATTTTGACCATGTAATGGGAAATGGTTTTATTTATAGAAAATATGGAATTAAACCAGAGGCGCATAAAAAAGAAGTAGAAATGCTTCCTACTATTAAAGAACAAATAAAATCCATGGGCCTCCCTTTTCCTATTGAAGTTGTTGATATAGGAGGATATCTTGTTGGCAATGAAACTATTTTATTCGGCCAATCCGAATTAACAACTTTACTTGTTCCGGGACATTCACCGGGGAGTTTGGCTTTTTATAGCAAAAAAGATGGTTTCGTAATTGTTGGAGATGCTTTATTTAATGGAAGTATTGGCCGTACTGATTTATGGGGAGGTAATTATGATGTTCTGATAGCTGCTATAAAAGATAAAATCCTAATACTACCCGATGAAACGATTATATATCCCGGACATGGTCCTTCTACAACTGTAATCAATGAAAAATTAAATAACCCTTTTTTATAAACATAAATTAATTCCATGGATACTACAAAATTTGTAAATCGCCATATTGGTGTTACAGAGAAAGACGAGGCATCAATGCTTCAAACAATTGGAATGCAGTCAATTGACGAATTGATTAATCAAACGATTCCTTCAAATATTCGTTTAAAAAAATCAATGGAGCTTCCCGAATCAATGACAGAAAGAGAGTTTTCAGAGCACATAGCCGAGTTAGCCTCAAAAAATCAAGTCTTTACGTCTTATATTGGAATGGGATGGTACGATGCTATATGTCCTGCTCCAATTTTTAGGAATATATTTGAAAATCCGGTTTGGTACACCTCATATACACCTTATCAAGCTGAAATTTCGCAGGGACGTTTAGAAGCATTGCTTAATTTTCAAACAATGGTGTGTGAACTGACAGGTTTACCTTTAACAAACTGTTCTTTGTTAGACGAAGCAACTGCTGCAGCCGAGGCTGCAACAATGTTATATGCAACACGTAGCCGTGAACAAATAAAATCTGATGCAAATGTACTGTTTGTTGATGAAAAAGTCTTTGAATCAACGCTGGCGGTATTACAAACTCGTATGATACCACAAAATATTTCAATTGTAACTGGAAATTATCAAAATTACACGTTCAATGATCGTATTTTTGGGGCAATCATTCAATATCCAAATAGTGATGGCTCTATTGAAGATTATACAACATTCGTGTCAAAAGCGCATGATAATGGTACAAGAATAGCTGTTGCAGCTGATCTGATGAGCCTTATTCTTTTAACACCTCCTGGAGAATGGGGAGCTGATATAGTTTTTGGTACTACTCAACGTTTTGGAATACCAATGTTCTATGGTGGACCTTCAGCAGCATATTTTGCGACTAAAGATGAGTATAAACGAAACATTCCCGGGCGGGTTATTGGAATTTCTATTGATGCATACAATCATCCAGCCTATCGTTTAGCACTTCAAACACGCGAACAACATATCAAACGCGAAAAAGCAACATCTAACATATGTACTGCACAGGCTTTATTAGCTACAATGGCCGGATTTTATGCCGTATATCATGGTGCTGAAGGATTGAAGAATATTGCTTCCCGAATTCATGCATACGCAGGATTTCTAGAAAAAGAAATATCAAGGCTAGGTTACAAACAATTAAATGGGAATTATTTTGATACATTAAAAATTGAACTTCCTGCAAATGCATCTGTTAATGCTTTACATGAAATAGCGCTGGAATGTAATGTAAACCTGCGATATTTTGATGGAGGACAGGTCGGGATAAGCATTGACGAAACTACGCAAATTACAGACATTGGTACATTATTATATATATTTTCAGGTGCGGCGGGTATAGATTATCAAATGAAAGACAATATCTCTGGTGGAGTTTATTTTGATAAAAAATTCGCTCGGACTTCTGATTTCCTGCAACAAGATGTTTTCAAAAAATATCATTCGGAAACAGAATTGATGCGTTACATAAAACGATTGGAAAGAAAAGATATTTCATTAGCTCACTCCATGATTTCATTAGGATCATGTACAATGAAACTGAATGCTGCATCAGAATTATTACCATTAAATCACGCTGCATTTCAAAACATCCATCCATATGCACCAATCGAACAAGTGGAAGGATACATTGAATTGATTGAAAATCTTTCCGAATATTTGGGTGAAATTACAGGATTAAAAGGAGTTAGTTTACAACCGAATTCCGGAGCAGCCGGCGAATATGCTGGTCTTCGTGTTATTCGTTCTTATTTGGAAAGTATTAATCAGGGACATAGAAATATTGTATTGCTACCTGCATCTGCGCACGGTACCAATCCGGCCAGTGCTATTCAATGTGGATATTCAACAGTAATAATACGATGTGATGAGAATGGAAATATTGATCTAAATGACTTCAAAGCTAAAGCCGAAGAATACAAAAATGAGTTGGCAGCCAGTATGATTACTTATCCATCAACTCATGGCATTTTTGAAGCAGATATAAAGGAAATGTGCGATATTATACATACTTGTGGTGGACAGGTATATATGGATGGAGCGAACATGAATGCTCAGGTTGGTTTAACAAATCCGGGAATTATCGGGGCTGATGTTTGTCATTTAAATTTACATAAAACATTTGCTTCTCCTCATGGAGGAGGTGGACCTGGAGTAGGCCCAATTTGTGTAGCTGCCCATTTAAAACCATTCCTACCCTCCCACCCGATCGCTTTTGGAAGTATGCAAAATACTGTTGCTTCATCTCCGTATGGTAGTGCAGGGATTTTACCTATAACTTATGCTTATATCCGCATGTTAGGTGCCGATGGTCTTACAAAATCAACACAAATAGCAATATTAAATGCAAATTACCTTGCAGTAAAACTAAAGGAGGCATATGGTGTTGTCTATACCGGAACCCAAGGACGTGTTGGACATGAACTGATTTTAGAATGCCGACAATTTAAAGAAAAATCCGGTGTTGATGAAAGTGATATAGCTAAGCGATTGATAGATTTTGGTTACCATGCTCCTACGTTATCATTTCCGGTACATGGTACTTTAATGATTGAACCTACCGAAAGCGAAGGTAAAGAAGAGTTAGATCGGTTTATTGAAGTGATGCAATGTATTCGTTCCGAAATTAGCGAGATTGAAGAAGGAAAAGCCTCTAAAGATGATAATGTATTAAAAAATGCTCCACATCCTCAATACGAAGTAGTTGCTGATGAGTGGAAACATGAATATACACGATCTAAAGCGGCATTCCCCTTAAGCTGGATCTTGGAAAATAAATTCTGGGTTAATGTTGCCCGGGTAAATAATGCTTATGGAGACCGCAATCTAATCCCTACAATTTGCGGTGCTTGTGAAATCTGATAAATGGTATTATACAAAAAAGAGCCTCTTAAAGGCTCTTTTTTGTGATTCCGGAGCGATTCGAACGCTCGACCCACAGCTTAGAAGGCTGTTGCTCTATCCAGCTGAGCTACGGAACCCTTTTCTGATTACGGCTGCAAAGATAAGAAAATGTTTTTAATTTAGCTAAAAAGTATACGAACAAAATCTGAGAAATAAAAAAGAAGCCGTTTCATTACTATAAATTGAAACGGCTTCTTCTTTAGGCTTCTTATTGTTTAATTATAAAAAAAACGATAATCGTCTATCTTAACGATCACACTTTTCTTAATTCCATTTTCTGTAGTAACTCCGTTTTCCATAATTACATCAGGTAAATATTTAATAGGCGTACCATATACACCAAAATAATAAAGATCTGGATTAATTACATATTGATTTGTTAAAGGAGCTTTTGTATGACTGAATACATTACAAATATATCCATCATTACTTAATTTATTTTTTGCCATAGGTATTTTATAGACAGAATTTCCTTCGCGAATAGTAAGACCACCATTTTCATCCGGATAAGTATAATAAATCGTGACCCTTTCCTCACCTGGTCTTTCCAAGTGAACATAGTTCAAATAACCGCCATTTACTTTATCATACCGATAATAAATCAAAGAATGAAGACTACCATCACTATACCGGCTGGTTTTTTCTTCAACAAAACCATACTGATTCAAAACCATTTCAGTTTTAATTCCATTACAAACATAGGATAACTTTTCTCCATATGCTATATTTGCTTCTGACTTATTAAACACAATTGATTTTAATTTACCATTCGGCTCAAATGTCGCAGTACCTTTTCTAAATGTTTTGATTCTTGGATTTTTACTCTCTGTAAAAACAAATTCCGTATATAAAGAATCAATGGCATAACCTTTTATTCCTGCATCAACCAATGATTTTTGAATATTTATATCTAAATTATCAGATACATTTCCATTTTCGTCAATTTCAAGTAGGCTGGATGTTGCTTCTTCACAACTAACAAAGCAAATAATAATAAAAAGAGAGAATATACCTCCCCACAAAGTTTTTGTATGACATCCCTTCATTGTAGACTTTAGCTTATATTTAATATGCAAAGATATAAAAAATATGAACTATAGCATTCTTTAGTCGTAAATATTTCAGCTTAAACTGTTATATATCATTAAAATTTAAATAAAAGGAGTCCTTTGAGTCTTTTTTCTATTAAATTAAAAAGGATACCCTACAGCAAAGTGCCAGGCAAAATTGTCATGTAAATTGGGACGGGTAATAGCCCATTTTTTACTTCCTTTTTCTTGTGGATTATAAGCTTTAAGACCTGTATCAAAACGAATTAAGAAATAATCAAAATCAAGTCGTAACCCTAAACCATACGACATTGCTATTTCCTTATAGAAACGGGTAAGATCAAAATTGCCTTTGGGTTGATGTTCATATGCTCTAACAGTCCAAATATTTCCGGCGTCAACGAATGCAGCAGTTTCAAACTTCCAGAATAATTTAGATCGGTATTCTATATTCATATCAAAACGAATATCTCCGACTTGATTTACAAACGTTGTATTTTCATCAATCGGCATACTGCCAGGCCCTAATGAACGTATACTCCATCCTCTGTTACTATTAGCTCCTCCAGAAAAATATGTTCGTTCAAAAGGCATTTCTTTTCTGTTACCATAGGGATAACCTATTCCACCACCTATATGAAAGGCGAATGAATTTCGTTCATCAATAATAATGCTACGGGCAAAATCAACATCACCTTTTATATATTGGGAATAATTTATTCCGAATAATTTATATCTGCCGTTTTCATCTTTATCAGCACCAAATAAACGAGATAATCCATATAATACATTTCCTGCCAATTCAATACCCAGACGAAGAGAGTATGTATTTCTTTCCCGTTTTAACGGATCATAATTATTAAAGGAATATACATACCCCGTACTAACTATAAATTGATTCGAATAGTTATATAAAGCTATATTAGCTGGAAGAGAATCTTTAAATTCCTGATTAATACGAGGTAAATAAACATAATTAACATCCAATAATTTAAATGTATGTCTGGCTAATGAATTCACCCGTTCCTGCCATATATAACTCCATCCACCGGCAAGAATAGCACGCTGATATTCCGGTCGTCTTTGCTGGTTGTAGCTTAGTTTTAATTCTGTAGTGGCTCTTATATTTCGCCGGAATTGTTCTGATGCGAATGGGAAAACGAATGTCGGAAAAAGAATGGAAGCTTCGCCTGCAAATTCCCAATAATTGCCAAGCCCGGACTCTTTATTGGCCGACAAAGATTCATAAGCACCTTTTATTTTTGATGAAAAAACCTCCGAACCTTTAAATAGATTTCTATGTTGATAATTCAAACTGGTTGCAAAGCCTAAATCTCCATCAGAATTAGTACCTTCAATATCGATTCCGAAATTTTGTGTTTTTGCTGGAGCTGTAAGTATTGTACAATCCAATTTCAGCGTATCATTTTCTTCAAACTCATGATATTTTATATTTACATGACGTAGCGCTCTCAATGCAGAAAAAGCTGAATATGTCTGTTGAACATTCCATTCGTCATATAATTCTCCACTATTAAAATAGGATCGTCTTTTTAAAACATTAGGACGAATGCTTTGTTTCTTCTTTCCATAATAGATCCAAACATCATCAATTAATACAGAATCTACTGGGGTAAACTTATCATTTATGTTTAACGGATCATAATCTGTAACAATACTTACCCGATTAATATAATAAGGACGATGTAGAGACTCTTCTATAATCCCCTCAGATCTGGCAACCTGGACTGGTTTTATAAACATTTCCAAATCTACATAATTTCGCTTAGTGCTATCGGCAAGAAAATTAATATAATCACGATTAAAAGCATAATATCCATGATGGCGTAACAAACTCGTAATGCGTTGACGTTCTTTATCCAGAATATCCCGGTCAAATAAATTTTCTTTTTTCACTAAAGAAGTATATTCTTCATTTACAGAACGAAAAAGAGCTTTATACCAAGATATAGTTGGTGGTTTTAGATGTATGATACTATCTATTTTCGGGTCATCGACAGATGTTTTGTAATTATTTATTCTATATGGTTCATTTGGAATGATATGATAGGTTACAGTAGCCTTTTTTCTTTTGGATGTATCAATAGCAGAAGTTACCTGCGAATGTAAATATCCTTTATTGATCATGTACTGTTCAACTTGCGACCGAGACTGATCAATGAGCATTGTATCCATGATTTCCGGTGATTCTCCTATCCGGCGGAGCTGCTTATTCAACCAATTATTATCATTTTTTCCAGACCAGTTATATACATATAAAGGCCATTTAAGAATTCCGAAGATCTTAAAGTTAGGTTCTTGACGAAGATATGGTTTTATATCACCGGTTTTAATCTTATCGTCTTCCACTGTGATTTTTACCTTATCCAATAGGTATTCATTTTCTTTTACAAACTTAGTCGTACTACATGACATAAAGTATGTAATAAAACCAGAGAAAAATAAAAAACGGATAAACCTTTTCACCACAGCTGAACTTTAAGATTACAAAAATACGCTAAATAAAAATTTTATGTACTTTTGGGACTCCCAAAAAGTGTAAACATGCTAAGTAAATCAAAAATAAAACTGATTCGTTCTCTCGAAAAGAAAAAAAACAGAGACGAACTCCAACTTTTCGTAGCCGAAGGTAACAAATTAGTTTCAGATCTGATCCAAACTTTTGAATGTGAATGGATGATTGCCAAAACATCCTGGATGGCAACACAAGGTAATATACCTGCAAAAGAAATTTTCATTGATGAAAACGATGAAATCCGTAAAATCAGTTTGCTTAAAACGCCTCAGGATGTTTTGGCTATTTTTAAGCATCCAATATGTAAATTAGAAGACGCAAATCCATCCAATCAATTAATATTAGCATTAGATGGGATTCAAGATCCGGGCAATTTAGGTACAATCATAAGATCTGCAGATTGGTTTGGGATAGAACACATAGTATGTAGTCTTGATACAGCAGATATTTTTGGTCCTAAGGCAATACAAGCGACAATGGGTGCTTTAACACATGTAAATATACATTATACAGAACTGGATAGATATCTAAAAACATATAAAACTCCTGTATATGGAACATTTCTGGATGGAGAGAATATCTATGAAAAACCTCTTTCTAATTATGGTATAATTGTAATGGGAAATGAAGGTAACGGAATTCGTCCGGCAGTAGAAACATTGATAGAAGAACGTCTTTATATACCTAATTATCCTGCAAACAGAGAAACATCCGAATCTTTAAATGTAGCAATTGCCACAGCCATTATATGCGCAGAATTCAGAAGAAAAGTGATTTATTGATCAATACTATTATCTTTATAAGTAGTAGAGTCCATTTGCTCAATATATGCTGATCCGTAATTGAATTTCATCAGCTGAAAATCATCTAAATAAATTTTATGATAAGACGATTCCTTCTTTTCATTGAAACGGATATATCCATAAAGCCGTTTAATTTTCTTTGTCGGAAGTGTTTTCAGCATCAATTCATGCTTTCCATCAGTTCTTATTACTTTATTCATAACTAAGGTCGTATCACTCTGATCAGCACAAATTTTCATATCAATCGTTTGTGGTATTGCAGATGAAAGCCCCCAGACCTGAAAGCTTAATAAAAATATACTTCCTGAAGTATATTCTCTATTTGGTTTAAAATCCAATACTATTGTATTAGATAAATTTAGTGGAGAAAATTCATAATACCTGCGATATATCCAGATATCAATAGAATCACTATCCGAGGTTGATACAGCTTCAGGTTTTACATCTCCCATTAGTTCAATTCTATTCTTGACATCAGTCAATGCCAGATTATAAATCCGCATATAAAGATCTAAATTCCTTCCATACCATACCAAAGAACTATCATATTCAGCTTCTGTTAAACTATATTTTTCAAAAACTGATTGATAAAGAACAGCTTTCTCCTCATTTGTTCTGTAATCCTGTGGATTCATATTGATCATAGCTTCTGCTAATTGCATATCCACCAATACATGACGCATTTTCTTCTCTGAGATAATTCCTTTTGGAGTTCTGCTACATGCAATAAGAAGAATAACGCAGAGAGTAGAAAATCCGAACTTCAGTATTTTTTTTAGCGACTGATTCGACATAGATAACTTATTTCGAAAGACTTCCGGAAAGTGTATGACGATAAAATAAAAGTAATATAAAAACTCCTACACAAATTGCAGAGTCAGCAATATTAAATATCGGACGAAAGAATACAAATTCTTCTCCTCCCCAAAGTGGAAACCATTCGGGCAATACAGTCTGAACTAATGGAAAGTACAGCATATCCACAACTTTCCCATGTAATAAAGTTGCGTATCCCCCACTTTCTGGCATAAATGTCGCAATCTGTCCATAGCTATGATCAAAAATAACACCGTAGAATACACAATCAATAATATTACCAAGCGCTCCGGCAAATATGAGTGCCATACAGGCTACATAACCAAACGAATAATTCCGTTTTATTAAGGTGAAAATATAATAAGCTATGACAAGAACTGCTACAATCCGAAAAACAGATAGAAGCCATTTATCTAAAATCTCCCAGCCAAAAGCCATTCCTGGATTTTCAGTGAAATAGATTTGAAACCATGGAAAAACATCATAATGCTCATGTAAATGCATATGAGTTTTTATCCATATTTTAAATGCCTGATCAAGGAGCAATAACAACAATACAATAGCTATTGCTCCCCAAGCCTTTTGCTTTTTGGTTAATTGATTTAAATCTCCCACAAAAGATGATTTCTGTTTTATTATGAAATTGAAGTAAAACCTTATTTCGCACCGCCTTGTTTAGCCTCTATACTTAACGTTGCATGAGGAACAGCACGTAAACGTTCTTTTGAAATTAATTTTCC
This sequence comes from Tannerella sp., assembly GCA_031285565.1. Lineage (GTDB taxonomy): Bacteria > Bacteroidota > Bacteroidia > Bacteroidales > Tannerellaceae > Tannerella. The sequence goes on from JAITVY010000020.1 coordinate 136,981, forward strand.
AGTCTCACGACAAATTCCATATGTCTTGTTCTCGATGCGGATCAATGCTGCCTGTAGATTCTGAATAAATTTCATCTGACGTTGTGCTAAACGACCTACTTCCTCTTTTGACAATGTAGCAGCTCCTTCTTCTAAGACCTTATAAGTTGGAGATGTGTCGGATACATCATTTCCATCAGAATTAGTAAGACCAGCTCTCAATGAATCATAATCCTTTTTAGCTTTGTCTAATTTTTCCATTATGATAATGCGGAATTCTTCCAATTCTGCATCAGAATATCTTGTTTTTTCTGCCATAATACTTCTTTTTTAAATAATACACTTCTTTTTTTTCTCAAATATATAAATAAATTAGTTTTTATCACTACGATAATGAAAAACTATATTTTTTCTATTTTTACGAAAAGTTTAAAATCCTCAAAATCAAAACATTCTCCATCACTCAAACCATCTACTATATTGATTGATGTTGCTAAAACCTGATTAGATATATATGTCTTATTTTCTTCAAGTGCAGCATTCATTTCTTTCGAAGAACTTACAACAACCTCAATCTTGTCAGTAATTTCAAAGCCATTACTTTTTCGCAGGTTTTGAATACGGTTCACCAACTCACGGGCAAGACCCTCTTTTTTTAATTCTTCAGATATTGTTATATCCAAAGCTATTGTTAAACGTCCTTCATTCGCAACCAACCAACCTGGTATGTCTTCTGATATAATTTCAACATCAGCTAATTCAACAACAGCATTTTCTCCTTCAATATTAAATGAAAATGTTCCGGAATTTTCAAACAATACAATATCCTGTTGTGTCATAGACTGAATCGATGCAGCTAATTGCTTCATTATTTTTCCATAACGAGGTCCTAGCTTTTTAAAATCAGGTTTTATTTTCTTCACAAGAATATCACTGGCATTTTCAACAAAATTTATAGATTTAACATTTACTTCATTTAAAATTAAATCTTTCACTGCTTCAATATTTTCTTTTTGCTGGTTATCCAACACCGGAACCATTATAGTCTGAAGAGGTTGCCGTACTTTTATATTTACTTTACGACGAAGTGCAAGTACCATAGAAGATATATCCTGTGCCATTTGCATCCGTTCCTCAAGTAACGGATCAATAACATTATTCTCCGAAACCGGAAAATCTGCTAAATGTACGGATTCAAATTGTTCACGTTTGGTAACAACCATTAAATCCAGATACAATTGATCTGCATAAAAAGGTGCAATCGGAGCCATCAGTTTACTGATTGTTTCCAAGCAGGTATATAAGGTTTGATATGCAGACAATTTATCGCTGGTCATACCTCCTCCCCAAAAACGACGACGGTTTAGCCTGACATACCAGTTACTCAGGTTATCATTCACAAAATCCGAAATTGCACGACCCGCACGGGTAGGTTCATATGTTTCATAATATTCGTTTACATTTTTCACCAATGAATTCAATAACGACAAAATCCATCGGTCAATTTCCGGACGCTCATTTAATGGAATATCCGGTTCATTGTAAGCAAATCCGTCAACATTGGCATATAAAGCAAAAAAAGAATATGTATTATATAATGTACCGAAGAATTTACGGCGAACTTCTTCAATTCCTTCAATATCGAATTTTATATTATCCCAAGGCGAAGCATTGGTAATCATATACCAACGCATAGGATCAGAACCATGTTTCTCTATCGTTTCAAAAGGATCGATCACATTTCCTAAACGTTTCGACATTTTATTGCCGTTTTTATCAAGTACCAGGCCGTTGGAAATAACATTCTTGAATGAAACACCGTCAAAGATCATACTGGCTAATGCATGTAATGTAAAAAACCAGCCACGCGTCTGATCAACACCTTCAGCTATAAAATCTGCAGGAAAAACCTCACGTTTATCAAAAATATCTTTATTCTCAAAGGGGTAATGAATTTGCGCATAAGGCATTGCTCCCGAATCAAACCAAACATCAATTAAATCGGTTTCTCGTTTCATCGGTTTTCCATTATCCGATACAAGTACGATATCATCAACGTATGGACGATGGAGATCAATCTTATCATAATTCTCTGCAGTGTAAATACCGGTTTTGAATCCTTTTTCCTTATAAGGATTACTCTTCATACATCCGGCACTAACAGCTTTTTCTATTTCGTTGTATAATTCTTCTACGGAACCGATACACTTTTCTTCTTTACCATCTTCCGTTCGCCAGATAGGTAAAGGCGTACCCCAATACCGACTACGACTAAGATTCCAATCCTGCAAATTTTCAAGCCATTTACCAAAACGACCGGTTCCGGTACTTTGAGGTTTCCAGTTAATCGTATTATTCAATTTGATCATCCTCTCACGATAAGCTGTTGTTTTGATAAACCAGCTATCTAATGGATAGTACAATACAGGTTTATCTGTTCGCCAACAATGCGGATAATTGTGTGTCTGTTTTTCAATCTTAAAAGCCAAACCCTGTTGCTTTAACATCACACAAAGATCTACATCCAACGAAATATCCTTATCTGTCAGATTAGGATCATAACTATTTTTTACATATCTCCCGGCAAACTCTTTATATAAATCTACATTTACGTAATTTTTAATATAAGTTTCATCGAGATCTTCCAGTCTGTAAAAACGCCCTTGTAAATCAACTGCCGGACGCAAATGTCCTTCTTTATCTATTAATTGTAATGGTGGAATATTAAAATTTTTAGCAACCCGGGCATCATCAGCTCCAAAGGTTGGCGCAATATGTACTATACCTGTACCATCTTCTGTTGTAACATAATCGCCTGAAATAACACGGAATGCACCTTCTCCGGGATTAAACCAGGGTATTAATTGCTCATATTCCATTCCGATCAAATCACTTCCTTTATATTCGGATACAATCTTATATGGAATTAGTTTATCGCCTGATTTATAATCTTCTAATACCAACTCTGAGGCTTTCGGATTAAAGTGTGTATGCACCAAATCTTTTGCTAGTACAACTGTAACCGGCTCACCGGTATATGGATTATATGATTGCACTGCAACATACTCAATCTTAGGACCGACACAAAGTGCTGTATTAGACGACAAAGTCCATGGTGTTGTTGTCCAGGCCAGAAAATAAGATGTCCCCCACTCTGCCATTTCAGGTTTTGGAGTCTTCATCTTAAACATGGCAACCATTGTAGTATCCTTTACATCACGATAACAACCCGGTTGGTTTAATTCATGTGTACTTAACCCGGTTCCTGCAGCAGGAGAATATGGTTGAATCGTATATCCTTTATATAATAATCCTTTTTCATGTAGTTCTTTTAATAAATACCACAGGGTTTCAATATACCGGTTATCGTATGTTATATATGGATTATCCATATCTACCCAATAACCCATCTGCTCTGTCAGTTCCTCCCATTCTTTGGTATATTTCATTACATCCTTACGACAGGCAGCATTATAGTCGGCTACTGATATTTTTTTTCCTATGTCTTCTTTTGTAATTCCTAAAGCTTTTTCCACTCCAAGCTCTACAGGTAAACCATGGGTATCCCATCCGGCTTTCCGTTTTACCTGAAAACCTTTCATTGTCTTATAACGGCAGAAAATATCTTTGATCGAACGCGCTATTACATGATGTATACCTGGCATTCCATTAGCTGATGGAGGACCTTCATAAAATATGAATGATGGACTTCCTTCACGAATATCCAAGCTTTTTTGAAAGATGTTTCTTTCTTTCCATCTCTTCAAAACTCTCTTATTAACGTCAGATAAATCGAATACGTTATATTCTACAAACCGATTCGCCATAGCATCGCCTTTCATTTACTTTCAAAAATTGCCGCAAAGATAAGCTTTTTTACTGAGAATCGAAATAGGATAATATCCTTAAGTTAAAGAAAGGTAGAAATAGATTAAATATCAATACCTCTTTTTTGAAGATTACGGATCGCTGTTTTATTTCCTTTTTCTGCGGCTTTATAATACCATTCAATGGCTTTGGTTTCATCTAATTCAACTCCATGTCCCATTGCATACATCGCACCTAAATTATTCATAGCATCTACAATACCTTGGTTGGCTGCTTCAAGATACCATTTACTTGCTTCCAATTCATTTTTTTCAACACCACGTCCTAATGCATATTGATTGGCTAAATTGAATTGTGCCATTGCATAACCTTGTTCTGCAGCCATTCGATACCATTTTACAGCCTCAATACTGTTTTGTGCCACTTTTTCCCCAACTTCATATAAGTATCCTAATTTATTTTGAATCTTTAGATTACCCTGATCAGCCAGCTTATGCAATCTGGAAATATAATCATCAAATTCGTCCACCTTTTGCATCTGATCTGTCGCATTTATTATTTCTTTTGCATTTGATAAAATAGCCCCCTCTTTCTGAGGAGCAATTACAATCATTTTATTTTCTTCATTAGATATTTCTTCTCTAATACAAGTTTCAAAATCTTTTAAGGCGATAAATTCCTTGAAAAAGAGAGACATTCCTGCCGGTATTAAAATTGTACGCAAATTCTTGCACCAAAAAAAAGCATCTTTTCCAATCGTTCTGATAGACTTTGTAAATATGATTTTTTCTAATTGCTTACAGTAAGAAAATGAATTACGTCCAATATATACAACAGACTCAGGTAATATTATTGTAGATATATATTCGCAAAAACTAAATGCAAAATCCGGAATAACAGTTACATTCTCGCCAACCCAGATAGTAGTTAAAGATGTACACCCTTCAAAAGCTAAAGCTTCACGACATGAAATACCTTCACTATCAGTTTCAATATTTTCCATCGATTCACAGCAAATAGGATTAAAGTCAACAGTTGATAATGATTTGCATGAAGCAAATACACTACCTTCAATTTTAGTAACAGACTCTGGTATAATTATGTTTTTCAGTTGAATGCAATATTCAAAAGCTCCAAATCCCAAGACTGTTAATGTTTCGGGAAGTATAATTTCTTCTAACAGTACACATCCGGAAAATGCATATGGTTCAATCGCCAGGACACCATCAGGTATTTCAAAACATGTTGCAGCTTTTGCTTGAGGGTACTTTATCAGACGGCTCATGTCATGCGAATAAAGAACACCATCTTTAGATATAAAATTGAAATTATCAGCATCTATTACTGACATCTTCTCGCAGCCACGAAAAGCTTTAGACTCGATTGACGTAATTGTATAGGGCAGAATATATTCGCCCTCTATGGAAGATGGACATTTGACTAATATAGCCATGTCGGCACTATATTTAATACCATCCCTGGTTAGCCTGTATTTTATATTTTTTTCTGTAACAATTTTACCATCTTTAGCTTCATTTTTCACGAATGTTCTTAATGAGCAAGTCCAGGGTTTTCCGGAAACGAATTGATTAACATCCAAATCTTCTGAATGTCTAAGTTTTTGATCAGGATTCATCATTTCAATGAATAGATCCAACTGTTCCAATAAATCTGAATACTTTTTCTGATATGGACCTATACATAGAAAATAATTCGGACCAGAAAGATTCGCTTTAATTACTTTAGATATATGAACTAGCGCATCTGTATTCAAACGAGGAAAATCTACTAATAAATGTAATTTAGTTGTTTTTTTTTCTGATAGAATATCTTTTGGTTTTAACTTTTCAAGATTTTCACAAACCATACGAATTTCTACATCCGGAAAAATTAATTTAGCATGTAAAGCAGCCCGTTTTATTGCTATTTCTGAAGGATCTATCAATGTTATACGCCGTATTTTTTGCTGCTGTTTTTTTGCCCCTAAAAAGTCATTATATACAATTTCTGCAATTCCCTGGCCACATCCGTAATCTATTAGTTCGATTTCTTTATTAAAGAAACTTTTCGGAAAATAAGAATAAACATGTTTTAGCCGAGCTTCCTGAACTTCTCCTACAGCATATAGATGAGCTGCCATTAATGGTTCGGAGTCCAGCATTAGAACATCAGGTTCTAACATCTCAAAAAGCTTTTCTTGCAAATCTTTCGACAGATTTAATATGAATTGATCGGAAACATCCTTTATTTTTTGGAAATTTAAAGGTTCTCCTGCTTCGAGCATAAATGAATAAATTGTTCCCTTTTCAATCATTGAATTTTGACTCTTAAATTGTTGAAGTAGCAAAAAGTTACGCCTTTGAAATCCAAACAATTTTTAAAATAACTGAAAAAAATAACTACAAATATAAATAATATATATCTATATAGAAAGAGGTCATTTTTCTTCCGGTAAAATATTTTCCGATTTATCTATTTGAATAATAATGAATCAGAATATTCTTTTGCTATTTTTTTAAATGTAAATTAAACCTTTCATCTAATTAATTGTCATATCAAATAAGACTATTTTTAATGTAAAATTTAACCTGTAGAGACATGACAAAACCGGCAAAGTGGGTGTTATCTGGCGTTATTCTATTGTTTATTATTGGGATAATTGTTTATCCGCAAATTAAACAAAAAATGAATACGAATACAGATAACCAATTACCTTCCAGACCTATTTCAGGTCAACAACAATCAGTATTAATAATTAATGCAATTATACTGAAACAACAAGCTCTTTCCGATCAAATTAGAAGTACGGGAAGTACTATTCCAGATGAAGAAGTTGATCTTTCGTTTGAATCATCCGGAAAGATTGTCGATATCTATTTCAATGAAGGGACTTATGTTAAAAAAGGAGATCTGCTTGCCAAAATTAACGATAAACCATTACAAGCCCAGTTACAAAAACTAGAAGCACAAATACCATTAGCAAAAGAACGCGTCTTCAGGCAAGGCACTCTGCTTCAGAAAGATGCTGTTAGCCAGGAAGCATACGAACAGGTAACTACCGAATACGATATATTAATGGCTGACATTGAACTTGTAAAAGCTAATATATTGCAAACCGAATTACGCGCGCCTTTTGATGGTATTATCGGGTTACGCCTTGTAAGTGAAGGCGCTTATGCTACCCCATCGACAATTATAGCCAACTTAACTAAAATTTCACCACTCAAAATAGAATTTTCAATCCCTGAACGTTATGCAGCTGATGTTTCAAACGGGACAAATATTTCTTTCTATATGGAAGGAGCAAGTGGCATAACGAATAAATACAATGCCAGAGTATATGCCGTAGAAGGAAAGATTGAATTGGAAACCCGTTCGTTGAAAGTACGCGCACTATATCCGAATACTGATCAGGCAATCTTACCTGGCCGGTATCTATCCGTAGAAGTCACCAAACGTGAAATAAATAATGCAATTGCAGTTCCGAGCGAAGCTATTATCCCTGAAATGGGGAAAAACATTGTATATGTATATAAAAACGGCGAAGCCTGGCCAGCTGAAATCATAGCCGGTCTCCGCACCGAAAGTGAGGTACAGGTATTAGATGGCCTTCAGGCTGGTGATACGGTAATTACTACCGGTGTGATGCAGTTACGTACAGGAATGAAAGTTGAAATTGATAATCTGAAAGAATAACCCCATGGCAAATATTTCGGAATTAAGTATTAAACGACCGGTATTAGCTACTGTAATGATGATTGTCATTCTGTTATTCGGAATGATAGGTTATCAATCGCTCGGTGTGCGTGAATATCCAAGTGTCGATCAACCAATCATTTCGGTGAATACCTCATATCCCGGAGCGAACGCAGAAGTAATCATGAACCAAATTACCGAACCGCTGGAGCAAAATATCAATGGAATCCCCGGTATTCGTTCCCTAAGTAGTGTAAGTAGCCAGGGTAACAGCCGGATTACGATTGAATTTGAACTTTCTGTTGATCTTGAGACTGCAGCCAATGATGTTCGCGATAAAGTTTCCCGTGCACAACGTTACCTGCCACGCGATTGCGACCCCCCTACGGTATCTAAAGCTGATGCAGATGCTTCACCTATCATGCAAATTGGTATCCGGAGTAGTCAGCGTTCGTTGATGGAACTATCAGAAATTGCCGAACTAATAGTTAAAGAAAGACTACAAACCATCCAGAATGTAAGTAGTGTGGATATATGGGGACAGAAGCGGTATTCCATGCGCCTTTGGCTTGACCCGATTAAAATGGCAGGTTATGGTGTCACACCACTTGATATTAAAAACGCAGTTGATGCGGAGAATATAGAGCTCCCTTCCGGTAGTATTGAAGGTAATACCGTCGAATTATCTATCCGGACAATGGGATTGATGCACACGGCGAAAGAGTTCAATGATCTGATCATTAAAGAAAATGAAAATAATATCGTTCGTTTTAAAGATGTAGGTCGTGCAGAACTTGCGCCGGAAGATATCAAAAGTATATTGAAACGGAATGGTGAACCGATGGTGATAGATGTAATCATTCCGCAACCGGGCGCCAATCATATAGAAATAGCTAATGAAGCATATGAACGTATTAAGCAGTTGGAGAAAGACCTTCCGGATGATGTAACAATTGAAATGGTATATGATAATACTCAATTTATCCGGGCATCCATCAATGAAGTAGAAGAAACCATTTATGTAGCTTTTATTTTAGTAGTTATTGTTATTTTCCTTTTCCTACGCGACTGGCGTGTCACCTTGGTACCGGTAGTTGTTATTCCGGTCTCACTGGTTGGTGCATTCTTTGTTATGTATGTATCAGGTTTTTCGATCAATGTATTAACTATGTTGGCTATTGTTTTATCTGTAGGGTTGGTAGTAGATGATGCAATTGTTGTTACTGAAAATATATATGTTCGTATCGAACAGGGAATGACTCCTAAAGAGGCTGGCATTGAAGGATCAAAGGAAATTTTCTTTGCAGTGATATCCACTACTGTTACATTGATAGCCGTTTTTATTCCGATAGTATTTATGGAAGGAATGACCGGACGTCTTTTTAAAGAGTTCAGTATTGTAATTGCAGGTTGTGTTGCAATCTCATCTCTTGCTGCTCTTACTTTTTCCCCTATGCTATCTACTAAGTTATTAAAACGTCGCGAAAAGAAAAACTGGTTTTATCAGAAGACCGAGCCATTCTTTGTAGGTTTAAATAATCTTTATGCCAAAACACTGAATGCATTTCTATCAAAAAAATGGATTTCTATTCCGATTGTTTTAGTATTGCTGGGATCCATAATATATTTCTGGGGAAAGATACCGTCGGAACTATCACCTCTTGAAGACCGATCACAAGTAACCATAAACATTCGTGGTCCTGAAGGAGCAACATATGAATTTGTTCGTGATTTTTCCGACAAACTGGAAATGATTGCAGATTCAATTGCTTACGAACGAAAAGTTGTTACCACACGTGCATTTGGTGCAAATGGGTTCATCTCAATTATTTTACCGGATATTAAAGATCGCGTACGCTCTCAAATGGAAATTGCAGATCAATTGTCGGCAGCAGTGCGGAAAGAAACATTAGCACGCGGTTTTGTACAACAACAATCTACATTTGGAGGCAGACGCGGCGGAATGCCGGTTCAATATGTATTGCAGGCAACAAGTCTTGAGAAACTGCAGGAATTTTTACCTCAGTTTATGTTAAAGGTAAACGAAAGTCCTGTATTCCAGATGGCTGATGCTAATCTTAAATTTACTAAACCGGAAACCCGGATTGAGATCAACCGCGACAAAGCTTCGCTACTTGGTGTAAGTACCCGAAACATTGCTCAAACCCTTCAGTATGCCCTTAGCGGACAACGTATGGGATATTTTTATATGAATGGAAAGCAATATCAGATAATTGGTGAAATAAATCGTCAGCAGCGTAATACACCACTTGATTTAAAGTCGATATATGTTAGAAGCGACAATGGTTCCATGATGCAGCTTGATAATTTAGTATCCCTGGAAGAAAATGTTGCACCACCGCAATTATATCGTTATAATCGTTTCGTTTCTGCCACCATATCCAGCGGGTTAAATAAAGGATATACACTTGGAGATGGATTAGATGAAATGGATCGCATTGCTGATGAAGTTTTAGATGAAAGTTTCCGTACTGCACTTTCCGGCGAATCAAAGGAATTCAGAGAAAGTTCAGATAGTCTGATGTTTGCAATGATTCTCGCATTAATTATGATATATCTTGTTCTGGCGGCCCAGTTTGAAAGCTTTAAAGATCCGCTTACTGTCATGTTCACAGTGCCTTTAGCTATTGCCGGAGCGTTGATGTTTATGAGCGCCAATGATATTACAATGAATATTTTTAGCCAGATCGGCATTATCATGTTGATTGGATTAGTTGCCAAAAACGGCATTTTAATTGTAGAATTTGCTAATCAACGGCAAGAGGCCGGATTAACTAAGGAAGAAGCGATTCGGGCAGCTTCCGTACAACGCTTGCGGCCGATTTTAATGACCAGTGTTTCTACAATTCTCGGATTATTACCTCTTGTTTTTGCATCAGCCGAAGGTGCTAATGGACGTATAGCAATGGGTACAGCAGTCGTAGGTGGAATGTTGGTGTCCACATTCTTGACATTGTATATTGTTCCGGCAATGTATAGTTTTATTTCAACAAATATGAAAAATAAAAAAGAAAAGCAATGAAACGAATTTATTTGATATTATATTTTTCATCTATATGCTTAATTAACCTTATCGCTCAGGATAGATATACGTTAAAACAGTGTATTGAAATAGGTTTGGAGCGAAATTATTCAATCCATATTGTTCGAAACGAAGCTCAAATAGCATCAAATAATGCAACTCTGGGTAATGCCGGTTATTTACCATCACTCGGACTAAGCGGAGGTTTTAACGGATCAATTTATGATAATACGTATGATTATAAAGACGGAACATCTGAGAAGATAAATGGAGTTAATAGTGAAACTGCCAATATAGGTTTGAATATGAACTGGACTGTTTTTGATGGATTTAATATTCAGGCCGAATACGATAAATTAAAAGAACTTCAACAAATGGGTGAATTGAACACACGCATTTCTATTGAAGACTTAGTAGCTAATATTGCTGCTGAATATCACAATCTGATCCGCCAGCGTATCCGGTTAAGAAACCTGCGTTCAGCAGTTAGATTATCAAAAGAACGACTTCGCATTGTAGAAGAACGATATATTATAGGCTCAATGTCCCGGTTGGATTTACAACAAGCCAAAGTAGACTTCAATGCCGACAGTTCCAAACTATTAACACAGTTTGAAACACTTAATGCCTCTCAAATCCGATTAAACGAACTAATGGGGGTCGATTCGGTTGATCAACGGATTCGTGTGCGCGATACTATAGTATTGAACACTTATTTATTGGATGAAGTTGATTTATGGCAAAAAACGTTATCCAATAATGCTTCTTTATTAGCTTCATATAAGAATAAAACGTTATCCGAATTAGATTATAAAAAAATACGTAGCCGTAATTACCCTTATATGCAACTAAATGCAGGATATGGATATACAGCTAACTGGTATGAAACCGGTACTACCGATCTCCATAAGCGATTAGGCCTTAATTATGGCGTTACAATTGGTTTTTCGATTTTTGATGGTATGAACCGTCGGCGTGAACAACAAAATGCACGTATACAGATTAAAAACAGCGAATATCGTATTCAGGAATTGGAGTTATCATTAAAAGCAGATCTTTCTAATCTTTGGATGGCCTATCAAAATAATTTATCGCTCTGGAAACTGGAAAAAGAGAACCTTGTTGCTGCACAAGAAAACTATGCAATTGCTATTGAACGATACAAATTAGGAGATTTATCAGGAATAGAATTACGTGAAGCGCAAAATAACTTACTCGAAGCAGAGGAACGCCAATCTATTGCCGAGTATAATACCAAACTCTGTGAAATATCTTTATTTCAATTAAGTGGGCAGATTTTAAATTATTTATATCCGGAAGAACTGTCATAAAAAGAATAAAAAAAAGACTCTCTCATATCAAAATAAGTTTGTATTTTCTAAAAACAAACAGTATATTTGCCGCAACTAATACGGGGAATAGAGCGAGTGAGAATATTTATATGGCAGCAAAAGGGGTGGCCTTATCTTACATGGAATAATAAAGAGCTATCCTACATTCTAGGGGAGGTTAGAAACCGGCAAGGACGTCTTGCTGGTAAAACTAGTTTATTGGGTATTGATCTGAAGAAGGATCTCATTTTAGATGCAATTTCAAAAGAAATTATTCAATCGGCGGCATTAGAAGGGAAAATCCTGAATGAACCTTTGGTGCGCATTTCAGTATTAAAGCATTTTAAAATAAGTAATTTAAAAAATGCATTAGATACAGATCCCGAAATTGACAAAATTGTACAGGTTACGACTGATGCATTACTTAATTATAAGCAACCAATTACAGAAGAGCGTATTTTTAAATGGAAAAAAGCATTGAGTCAATCCGATAAAGAACCTTATTTTCGGAATGCAATGATAGAAACGCCTATCAATCCGACTGCAGGACACTTTTACATTCAAGATTCTTTACTTATTCCCAGTGAAATGAAACGGTTTATTGAATGGATCAATACAGTTCATGCAACAGATCCGGTTATTAAAGCAGGAGTATCTCATTTACGTTTTGCTTTTATATATCCTTTTGAGGAAAATAATGGTCAGATTGCACGTGCCATATCTAACATTTTTTTGACACGCGCTGACGATCATCCCCAGCGTTTATTCTGTTTATCCGCACAAATCTTCAAACAAAAAGAAATATATGAAGAGGTATTAAGAAATGCTCAAAGAGGGAATCTGGACATAACCGAGTGGTTGATCTGGTTTCTATATTGTCTTGAGTCAGCTTTAATTGAAGCTGAAAATTCGTTGACGCGAATATTGGAAAAATCAAAATTCTGGGAAAAATATCGTTTAATGCGCCTGAATGACAGACAAATTAAAATGATAAACTTGCTGTGGGAAGATAACAATAAGCGTAAAATTACAACATCCTATTGGGCAACTGTAAATCTTTGTTCTCCTGATACAGCTTTACGCGATATTCAGGATTTGATTGATAAAAAGATCTTACACAAAAAAAATAGTGGTGGCCGGAGTACTTCCTATGAATTGAGTTAATATGTAACTATCACTCACTCTCCCACTCTTTTTGTTGCTTTCGATTATAAACCTTTTTTGAAACAACTACTTTGTTGAAGTTAACAGGGTGTCCATGAGCTTCTATCTCAGCTTCACGACTTCCTTTACGGTTTGCTTTTATATAATCGGTCTGTGTAAAGTTTTTTTTCTTCTGCATGCTCATTATCCTATATTTTTAATCAAAAACTTACGGGTTGTTTCCTGGGATTGTTTGCTACGGGTGGCATAATCTATTACTTGCTCTTCTGATATCTTGCCAATCATAAAGTAATGCGATTCAGGATGAGCAAAGTAAAGTCCGGCAACAGAAGCTGTCGGGTACATTGCACCGTTTTCAGTGATTTGTATACCTATGTCTTTTATATTAAGAAGCCGGTCTAACATAAATAATTGCTGTTGATCAGGCAGAGACGGATATCCGATAGCCGGACGGATACCCTGATACTTTACTTTCAGCAATTCCTGAATCGTAAGTGATTCATTTGGGGCATATCCCCAATATTCTTTGCGAATCTTTTCATGTAGATATTCAGCAGCAGCTTCTGCCAAACGATCTTTCAATGTCTGCAAAAGCATTTGATGATAACTATCTCCTTCCTCTTCAAAGCTTTTATTGAGTGCTTCAAATCCTAATCCGGCAGTCAATGCAAATAATCCGATATAATCCGTACGTCCCTCAGATGCCGGCATAATATAATCTGCCAATGAATAACAAACTTCTTTATTTTGAAAAGACTGCTGACGCAACATTGGAATAACTTCATTGCCGATATAAATATCATCACCATTACTATTTGCCTCCAGAAAGCTATAACATGCTTTACAACAATCTATCCCAAGTTCCATGATCCGGTGTAGTAATCGATTTGCGTCATGGTATAATTTCATCGCCTCTTTGGCTTTGTCTTGCTCTTCTTCAGGAAATCGAGCTATCCATGCGGCATGACATCCTTCACAATCATGCAAATACGGTAAATCATCATAGTGGCCTGTTAATCGCCATGCTGTAAAGAAAAACTTCCAGTTGATATACGGGATAAGTTCATTTACAGGAATTGATTGTTGAAATATTCCCATTTTTACCGGAACTACAGGTTGATAGGAACGCCAGTCTATTTTGGGTCTATACTTACGCGCCTCTTTTAATGGTAAAAGTGATTTGCTATTTTCCTTTACTAAACTTTCCAATTGTTCGTATTCATTATTTAGTTCCCGGATATAGGCATCTTTAGTCGAAGGGTTTAATAACTTCGAAGCTATCAGCGGATTCTGAGAAGCGTCTACGACATGAATAACCGGATAATCATAATGAGGAGCAATTTTCAAAGCTGTATGTATCTTGGACGTTGTAGCTCCTCCGATCATAATGGGAATACGTTGGCCGGCCTTTTGCATTTCATCTGTCACATGCACCATTTCATCCAAAGATGGTGTGATTAAACCTGAAAGACATAATAAGTCCGGTTTTTCAGCAATAACAGTTTCTATAATTTTCTCAGCCGGAACCATAACTCCTAAGTCTATGACTTCATAGTTATTACAATTGAGCACAATAGAGACTATATTTTTACCAATATCATGAACATCCCCTTTTACTGTGGCAAAAACAACCTTTCCAGCTTTTTGTGAGCCGGATATTGATTTTTCTACTTCAATAACAGGCTGCAATATTGCAACTGCTTTCTTCATCGTTCGGGCTGTTTTTACCACCTGGGGAAGAAACATCTTACCCGCACCAAATAGCTCTCCAACCTTATTCATCCCTCCCATCAAAGGACCATCAATAATATCTACAGCTTTATCATATTTTTTCAATGCTTCATCCAGGTCCACTTCAAGATAATCGCTGATACCTTTAATCAATGCATATTCCAAACGTTCCACCAACGAATTCTCACGCCATACATTCTGAGCACTTTCTTTATCGCTTCCGGTCATTTCCTGATTATGCTCCTGAGCGTATTGAATCAATTCTTCTGCTGCTTCGTCACGGCGATACAAAACCACATCTTCCAACAACTTCCGTAAAGCAGGATCTATATCTTCATAAAGCACGCTGGTCGAGGGATTCACTATTCCCATATCCATACCTTCCCGGATAGCATGATATAAAAATACGGCATGCATTGACTCACGAATATGATTATTCCCTCTGAACGAAAATGACAGGTTACTTACTCCTCCACTCACCTTCGCTTCAGGCAAGTGTTTTTTTATCCATGACACAGCTTGTATAAAATCCAATCCATACCGGTTATGTTCCGGCATTCCGGTTGCAATAGCCAATACATTCGGATCAAAAATAATATCTTGTGGCGGAAAACCGAGTTGTTCAACCAGTAGTTTATATGACCGTTTACAAACTTCAATTTTTCGTTCACAAGTATCTGCCTGCCCTTTTTCGTCAAACGCCATTACAACAACCGCTGCTCCTAACTGACGTATTCGCCGGGCGCGTTGCAGGAAAACAGATTCTCCTTCTTTTAAACTGATTGAATTCACAATACTTTTTCCTTGTACACAAAGTAGTCCCTGCTCAATCACCTCCCATTTGGAAGAATCAATCATTACAGGTACACGAGCTATATCAGGCTCAGAAGCAATCAGATTTAGAAACGTTGTCATTTCAGATACAGCATCCAGTAAGCCATCATCCATATTTATGTCGATTATCTGGGCGCCATCTTCTACTTGCTTACGTGCAATAGACAATGCTTCTTCGTATTTTTTCTCTTTAATTAATCGAAGGAATTTACGCGAACCAGCCACATTACAACGTTCGCCTATATTAATGAAATTATTTTCAGGCTTTATTTCCAGCAATTCCAATCCCGACAGCCATAATGAGACAGGCCGTTTAGTTAATTGATGCGGTTTAGCCTCCTTTACTAACTTCGGATAATACGCAATATGTGCGGGAGTTGTTCCGCAACATCCTCCAATAATATTGACTAAACCCTCTTCAATAAACGGACGAATGTGTTCAGCCATTCTCTCCGGTGTTTCATCATATTCACCAAACTGATTGGGTAAACCGGCATTCGGATGTGAACTGATATAATAAGGTGCAATTTCAGATAACTCTTTCAAATATGGCTTCATATCAGAAGCGCCGAAAGAGCAGTTTAATCCGATACTTGTAATGGGAATATGTTGTACTGATGCCAAGAAAGCCTGAAGCGTCTGTCCCGAAAAAGTACGTCCTCCTTTACCGGATAATGTAAGAGAAAGCATAATCGGCAGCTCAATCCCTTTGTCTTGCATCGTCTGTATAGTAGCTTCCAGTCCGGCTTTCACATTCAACGTATCAAAAACAGTTTCAAACAGGATAATATCTACACCTCCATCTATCAAAGCTTCCACTTGCTCCTGATAAGCGTTATACATATCCATATATTTTACAGCCCGGTAAGCCGGATCATTTACGTCCGGACTCAGAGAAGCGGTTTTATTTGTCGGACCTAATGATCCGGCAACGAACACCGTACGTTCCGGATTAGCATTCATATATGAGTCTGCTAATTCCCGGCTTAATTTACCGGCGGCCAGATTCATCTCACGTACAAACGACTGCATGCCATAATCTTCCATCGAAATGGCATTAGCATTAAACGTATTAGTACTAAAAATATCTGCTCCGGCATCCAGATACTGACGATGAATATCCTGTATAACATCCGGACGCGTGATACATAACAAATCATTATTCCCCTTTAACTGACCGGGGAAATCCCTAAAACGTTCTGCCCGGTAATCATCTTCGGTTAATTTATATTGTTGGATCATCGTACCCATACCTCCGTCAAGAATCAGGATACGTTCCCTTAAAAGGTTTTTGAATAAAAATGTATTTGGTTTTGACATTGTATAAATTCTTATTTTTTAAAAGCACGGTCTATTTCCCGTTTGTCATCCCACTCTTTCAGAGATTGACGTTTATCATATTCTTTTTTACCTTTCGCTATTGCGATTACTAATTTTGCCAGTCCCCGTTCATTGATGAACATACGTGTAGGAATAATAGTAAAACCACTATTTTTAGCTATACCCTCAAGTTTTCGTATTTCTTTTTTATTCAACAGTAATTTACGTTCTCTACGTGTGGAATGATTATTATAGGTACCATAAAAATACTCGGCAATATACATATTTTTCACCCACACTTCACTCCTCTCCACAACACAAAATGTGTCAACCAGGCTGGCCTTTCCCAGACGAACAGACTTAATTTCTGTTCCGGTCAACACAATTCCGGCAGTAAAAGTTTCGAGCAATTCATAATCGAATGTTGCCCGTTTATTTTTAATCTGTATATTATTACTCAACTTCTCTTTTCCCATAACAAACACAATTTAATATCGTAATCCCGGCATCATCATAAATAACAAATAACCAATGATAATAGGAGGCAACATGATGATTAATGAGGCCAACATAGAGAAACGAATTTGTTCTTTTTCACTTACCTCCATATATGGAACAGCACCCTCCCAAATAAGGTACGGAGTATATAAAATGACGGCATATAAAAAGAAAAATTCCGGTAGTAATGATAGCACAATGCTAACCAAAAACATTACTGATGAAGAATAACCCACAAACGATTGACAAAGCTTCGTATCTTTTGGACGCTTGAACATACTTTGCCAAACTTCATTCAATATATATACTGAAAGGAAAAAACCTCCGGCATACGAGACTAATGCTTTGATTGCAGACTTCAAAGCTATTTCGAAATTAAACTCTTTATATGAAAACAATACCCCTAAGAACGCTGCTAAAGCTACCATTCCGATTAAGGGATAAAGAAAGTGGGACAAAAAAGTTTCTTCATCTTCTCCCCGTTCTTTTAGCTTACCCCAGGTTTCCGAAGGTTTAAAAATAAGACTTATTAACCGACTAAATAGATCTTTAAACATAGGTTCAGTTCTTAATTGAACTTACAAAGGTATAAAATAAAGAGTAAATATAAAGATTTTTGTGATTCGATCGGAATATACTACTTTTGTCGCACCAAAGCAGATGTAATAAATAATTATGATATAAAAAACGATGAAAAAGCAACTTATTTATTTAATTGTAGTTATATGTTGTTGTTCCTGCTCAAAGAAAGAGAAATTGATTGTAGGCAGTTTTGATTGGCAACAAATAGCAATTATTGATAAAGTCTCCGGAAAAATCGAATGGACATATGATTTATTGCCGGAAGAAGAGTGTTATGATGTAGAAGTGACGCCACAAAAAGAAGTATTGTATGCTTACAAACAAGGAGCAAAACTAATCAAACGCAATCATGAGGTGGTCTGGGACTATAAAACAAAGGAAAATGAGGAGCTGTACACAGCTACCCGCTTGGAATCAGGAAACTATCTCTTGGCAATTAGCGGATTACCTGCACGGATTGTGGAATTGGATAAAAAAGGAGATGTGTTAAAAGAAATGGCATTTAATACAGTAACACTTGATATCACCCAGCAGTTTCGTCATATAATAAAAACACCTCAAAACACCTATCTGGTTCCATTAATGAGTAAAAGAAAAATCTCAGAGATTGATGAAAGCGGGCGGTTCCTGAGAAGTGTTTTTTGTGGTGGAACTCCCAATGATATAAAATTGACTGATGATGGCAAGTGGGTTGTGTCTACAGGAAATGCACAATCATTCATTGAAATTGATCCGGAAACTAAGAAAATCACCCGGACTGTAGAAACTACAAGCCTAAATTGGGGAAAATTGCAATATGTAGCAGAAATAGTACGTTACAAAAATGGAAATACATTGCTCGCTAACAGTAACGAATATAAAGATGATCAGTCACAGCCACTTCTGGTTGAAATTGATCCGGATAATAAAATTGTTTGGCGATTGTCATTTAATCCGCAAATAACGAATATTTCAACCGTATATTCATTTTTCGAATAAAAACAGGGCTTCTTCTTTTTCTTGCGAATCAGAATAGTTATCAGCCTTATAAACTTAGTAATTTCCCTATATTGTTTGCAGTCCGTTGGAAGCAGCAATATAGGGATTGTTGTTTTGTGTTGGCAGATATACCACTGCAGTGCCTCTATTACAGCAAAACGTTTTTCATTGTATTTTCGGCATCCGATATCGGATGTCAGACTAAATTACAATTTACACTTAACCTGAAATATTGTTGATTATATTCTAACAATCAACAATATTAACACTAATATTCTATGGCTGTGTTTAAGATTAAAATGTTAAATATGACGAATATTCGCACTTTTACCTATTTTTTATGCGATTTTATGCGGAAATGTCAATAGAATATACTATCTTTGTATTGGTAATTTTGCCGATTATAATCTAAACAAACAATTATTATGAGTATTAAGTTTAGTCTTATGCAATTGAGGAACCCATTACAACCGGGTGATCCTAAGAAGTATTATGCCAAAGCGCAAGTACGTGAAGTTATCGACATCAACCGTATTTCCGATGAAATCTCATATGAGACTTCGCTGACACCGGGGGATGTCCTAAGTGTATTACGTGCATTAATACACAAAACCGAAGAACACCTTGGGGATGGCGACATGGTAAGCCTGGGTGATTTCGGTCGTTTTCAGTATCAACTATCAAGTGAAGGTGCAGATACAAAAGCTGAATTCACTTCAGCACGGATCAAAAAAGTAAAACTCCATTTCCGGCCAGGCCGCATGTGGAAACCAACTGTCGATCGCTTACAATTCGAACATGTTATTTCAGTTGAAGAACGTAAGGAAGCGATCAAAAAATCGAAAGAAGGTATTTGATTTTTCCATGATTAATTTGTTTTAGAGAAGGGGAGTTCCTGTGAAGGAACTCTCTTTTTTTATGCAATTAAAGATGCTAAATATTTTAGCAGCTTTATCAATGATTAATGAAATTGTATTTTAATCGGCTATAATTCACTGCTATAGTTTGATTGTCCTGCTAAAAAATTTAGGTTAACTAAGTAGTCCAACTAAGTTAACTAAGATGCCCGGTTAAGTCAACTAAAACACCCAACTTAGTTAACTAAGTTGCTCAACGAGGTTAACTAAAATGCGGGTATGTGAAAATAAAGCAGATATTACTCTTCAGGAAGAATGGTTTCTACTAATATAGATACTCCACTCGACTGTTTCCAGGTCATTCTGCTATTAACAGTGTCAATTGCAGAAACATAATTAAAACGTATATTGAATGCTTCATTTCCTAAATTTTTCTCAATATTGGCGACGCTATCAAAATAATCCGACATATTATAAGCATTCGTTACATAGTCAGAACCGGATGTTCCTGATCCTTCGGTAGTAATTGTTGCACGCAGGAAAACATCATATATGCGATATCCGTTACTTCCTTTTTCAACATCGTTAAAATCCGGAACATAAGAAAGGTTCCAACAGGTTTGCTGGTTTTGTAATGAATTAAGTTGTTGTCTTATAAACAAACGTCCCTTCACATAACGTCCTTCATTCCCATATACAGGATTAATAATGGCCGTTTCATTCGGCAATAATTTGGAAGTATCGGTTAAGCCGGACAACAAATCATATTGGTCAATTTTTCCACTTTCTAACACTTGAACAGTATAATAACCATTCGTGCTAAACATGGCTGAATCACCATTCAAGGCATAAGTAACATAGCAACAATCTCCATTCTTGTAATCTGCAAACTCCCCTGCTTCAGAATATATATATATGTTTTCAGACAAATACATTACTTTTCCCGGGGAGGACAAAGAATCAATAACTCCGACATCAGATATTGAATCAGAATCAGTTCCCTCCTCCAAACAAGAGGTAAACATCATAATTGCCATTATAAAAATGACTCCGAATATATTCGTTTTTTTCATACGATATATTATTTTTTACATAAAGGTCGTTACATAATCTACGATACAATAATAGGATTGTTCCGGTTAGGACAACCCTATTTTTGATATTTTTACATATTGTACCTAAATATTTGCATCAAAAACGTTTCGATAATGTATGTATCTTAATTATCTTCAGCTAAAATCAAGTCTGTATAAACCGATATAATATCGGATTTTTTCCACACTATTTTTCCATCTGTAATATCAGAAACATAATTGAAGCGAACATTTACCACTTTATCTGTTTGATTTTTCTCTACATACGCTGCCGATTCAAAAAAAGATTTCATATTGTATGCATTAGCGACTCCACCCTCTGTAGCGGTTTTTGTTCCGGCAGAGCCGGATATGGCCGCGCGAATAAATACATCATAGATCCGTTTCCCGCTTTCTTCAATAACCGCATTCTGGGTATCATATGAAAGACTCCAGGCATATTTCTGATCTTCGGGTTGTTTGTAAGTGTGTTGCAAAAAGAAAATTCCTTTCACATAACCATCAACAGACGCTAAAGGATTAACAAGTGGAATTTCATTTGTTAACAAAGTGGTTGTATCCAAAAGAACCGGTGACATCGAATATCTGGCAACTTCATATTTCGTACCTATCGAAATCGTATAATAACCTGTTGTATTTACGACACTGGAATTGTTGTCCGCAAGATCGTAATCCAATTCAAAATTAAAATAATAGCAGGCTCCTTCTGTTGTCGAATTTAATGCAGAAGAATAAAAAACTCCCCATCCATAGGTGTCTAAAAGATATTTACCTGATTTATAATCATACCGCACAACTCCGACAGTTGTTGCGGATTGCGTATTACTACCATCTCCTAAACAAGAGGTAAACAATACAATAGCCATTAAAAAAATGGCTCCAAATGCATTCACTTTTTTCATTTTCTTACTTTTAAAATTAAATTTATCATCATTTTTACTTTCAAAATCCTAATCTGATTCCCGCTTGCAAAGATACATGAAATGGCTTATCCGTCCGAATCGTTTCGATTGAGCTCCCTGTATCGAAATAATAATTCCCTCCACCTTCGATAAATGCATTCACAAATTTGAATAAAGGGTAGCTCACTCCCACTTTCCCATTTACAGACCATTGCCATTCGCTCATCCGGATAGACTCTTCTTTACTTGTCACCTTATGACTTAATTGATTATCCGAATAAAAGTCTGTCTTTATAGAGCCTGACATATTCAATTCTGTCATTCCACCGGCAGAAGCATATAACCGGATTTTTTTCCATTCGGCAATTTTGTAGCTTACTCCCAACGGAATACCTAAAAAATGAAGTTTTTGCTTAGAGACTCCTTGATAATCGCTCACAAACCACCATTCAGACTTAAGCATTGTATAGTACAAACCACTTTGCAATGACCACCGGTCACTCAATGCATATCCTATGCCAACACCAAAAGACACCGGGCGTTTATGAGATACATTTTGCTTGTTTGCTACATTGGCAGATGATTTAAGAGCATCCGAATTAAATGTAAGTAAACTGGTCGGATATGAAAGAAGCGGCATCGCTCCTCCGTCAGTACCTACAGAATAGCTTCCACCTCCCATTCCAATGCCCCACCGTTTTGGGGGGGAGACATATGGTTTTCCGGAAATAGTGGAATAAGCAATCATCTCTTTGGGTGAAATTTCTTCCTGTATGTTTAGTTCTGTAAAACCTATATTTTCCTGCTGATGAATATCTAATAAAACTTTTCTGGACTTTAATTCTCCTGCAATAAATGCGGTTTTTATTTTATTTTCTTCTTTACGCCACGTCGTTTTTACAGTAATATTTTCTTTCTTTTGAGTTTCATAATCATATTGATCTACATCACTTTGAACAGGCAATTCATTCAGACTTTCTTGTTCCGGAAATGACATTTTATCCTCCTCGTAAAAAGCCGGTAGTTCATCGGAATCCGGTATTATCTGACTTTCCGTAATATTTGCGACAACAGGTTTTTCTATATTTTGAATAAAGAAGAAATAACCTCCTGACAAAATGAGCAATCCCGTTATCACAGCCGCAACAGATCGTAGCGTCCGAAATAATTTTATTGGCTTCGAACCCGGTAAACGGTCGAGAATGGCATTCCAATCATCAGGATGAGTATCCGCCTCGTAATTTTCCAATTTCGAGCGGATTATTTCTTCCCATTTCTTTTGTTTACTCATGTTTGTTCTATTAGCTTAATTTGTTCCTGCAACCATTGCCGGGCTCTAACATACTGCGATCGAGACGTACTTTCAGTAATATGCAGCATTTCTGCAATTTCTTTATGAGAATATCCCTCTACAGCATAAAGATTAAAAACAGTCCGGAAACCATCTGGCAGCTTACTGATCAAATTCATTAATTCTTCTGCTGAAAGTTTCGAAATAACACTTTCATTTTCCCCTAACTGTTCATTCACACTTCCAATATCTGTCGAATTGCGTAAAACATCCGCTTTTCGCAGATATTCAAGCGCTCCATTTACAAAAATCATTCTCATCCATCCTTCCAATGAACCCGTACCTGCATACGAGTGTATTGAAGTAAATATCTTAACAAAGCCCTCTTGTAACAAATCACGGGCAGTTTCTCTATCACTGGTGTAGCGTAGACAAACTCCCATCATTTTTCGGGAATACGAATCGTATAGCTCCTTCTGTGCTTTTCTATCGCCATTTAAACACCCCGCTATAAGTTGAGCTTCATTCATCCTTTAAGACGGTAAACACAATCTCTTTTTTTTTGTGTTTTAATCATATCATATACATGGATGCAACAATTCGGAAAAACGCTGCATATATTCAAAAAAAATAATTACAAAAATAATTATTTCTTTCACATTCACCGAAATATATTAGATCAGTAAAAGGTTAAAAAAACTTTCTCCACAAAACGATTCTTTTTAACAAAAGGAACCATCTTTGCGACTGTCACTAATCAATAAACTACAAAGCATAATACCATACAATTTTCAAATCAGAAACTACAGAAAGA
This sequence comes from Tannerella sp., assembly GCA_031285565.1. Classification (GTDB taxonomy): domain Bacteria; phylum Bacteroidota; class Bacteroidia; order Bacteroidales; family Tannerellaceae; genus Tannerella. The sequence goes on from JAITVY010000020.1 coordinate 160,923, forward strand.
AGAATGTGAATGATTTAATCGCATGTTTTCAACAAAACGACATACTCTGTTATAATAATAAAGAATGATTAAATTCATTATTATTGACGATTCACAATTAAATCGTACATTTGTAGCGTTAAAAACTATAAGGTCATCCAAAATGGAAGAGAATACATGCAATAAAAAAAGCCTGAACTTTATCGAACAAATAATAGAGAAGGATTTAGCTGAAGGTAAAAACGATGGACGAGTACAAACCCGTTTTCCTCCTGAGCCCAATGGGTATTTACATATCGGACATGCAAAAGCTATTTGTCTGGATTTTGGTATTGCAAAAGAATATAACGGCATTTGTAATTTGCGGTTTGATGATACAAATCCAATAAAAGAAGATGTTGAATATGTAGACTCTATTAAAGAAGATATCCAGTGGCTGGGTTTTCAGTGGGAAAATATTTATTATGCCTCCGACTATTTTCAGCAATTATATGATTTCGCTAATTCTTTAATTAAAAAAGGCCTGGCATATATTGATGAACAAAGTTCTCAAAAGATTGCAGAACAAAAGGGAACTCCGACTCAGCCTGGCATTGATAGTCCATATCGTAACCGGCCGATTGAAGAGAGTTTAGATTTATTTGAACGCATGAATAAAGGAGAATTCGAAGAAGGTAGTATGACATTGAGGGCTAAAATAGATATGTCTTCAACAAATATGCATTTTCGTGATCCCATTATTTACCGGATCATTAAAACACCGCATCACCGTACAGGATCTCAATGGCAAGTGTATCCGATGTATGATTTTGCACATGGACAAAGCGATTATTTTGAAGGCGTTACTCATTCATTATGTACATTAGAATTTGAAGTACATCGTCCATTATACGATTACTTCATAGACCTGCTGAAAAGAGATGATGATTATCGTCCGCGTCAAACGGAGTTTAATCGTTTGAACCTCACATATACGGTAATGAGTAAGCGCAAATTACTCCAACTGGTGAAAGAAAATTTAGTGAACGGTTGGGATGATCCCCGTATGCCTACCATTTGCGGATTCCGGCGTAGAGGATATACTCCTTCTTCAATACATAGTTTCATAAACAAGATCGGTTATACCAAATATGACGGAATCATCGATATGGCTTTATTGGAACATTCTGTTCGTGAAGATTTAAATGCTACGTCACGGCGTGTTGCAGCTGTAATAAATCCGATAAAATTAATTATCACGAACTATCCGGAAGGTCAAACAGAAATGATGACATCGGTGAATAATCCGGAAGATCCGGAAGCCGGCACGCATGAAATCGCATTTTCGCGCGAATTATATATCGAAAGAGACGATTTTATGGAAGATGCGCCGAAAAAATATTTCCGTTTAACTCCGGGACAGGAAGTACGTTTACGATGTTCATATATTGTAAAATGTACTGGTTTTGAGAAAAATGCAGATGGTGAAATCGTGGAAGTCTATGCCGAATATGATCCGCTAACTAAAAGTGGAATGCCGGAAAGTGGCCGGAAAGTAAAAGGTACAATTCATTGGGTATCGGTTCAACATGCTTTACCTGCAGAGGTTCGTTTGTATGATCGTTTGTTTTATGTTGAAAATCCATCTGAAGATAAAGAAAAATCATTGGAGGAATTATTAAATCCGGATTCTCTTAAAGTATTGAAGAATTGCTTTGTAGAACAAGATTTAGCGAATGCAAAACCATATGATCATTTTCAGTTTCAACGTATAGGCTATTTTAATCTTGATCCTGATAGCGAAGCAAACGGTAAATTAATTTTTAATCGTACCGTAGCGCTTAAAGATACATGGAGTAAAAATATTAAATCTTAAAAATAGATTATTTTCGGATATTCAGTATGAAAGAGATTCTACTTCGTTACATACGAATGGAAAATAGCGGAACCGAATCGTATTTTGACGCAGATGAGATTATTGAGTTGCTGGATCATTTTGAAGATACGAGCGACTTTAAACATTATGAAAAAGTATTGGACTTAGGTCGAAAACTTCATCCTAACAATATAGAGATCAAAATCCGCTTATGTAAATTGCTTATTCATAAAAAGGAATATGGTGAAGCTATCCGTTTAATCAATAAAATTGGAGATCACGAGAATCATGATCTGCACTTATTACAACTTGAATGTTTTTGTGCTACTGATAAATATGACAAGGTGATAGCTTTCATCGAATCACAGGAATTTGATAATAATGTACTGGAAGATATATTTGAATATATTACTCAGGTTTTGAACGATCTGAATAAAGACGACGAAGCTTTCGACTTTATAAAGAGAGGTTTAGCTTTTTTTCCGGATAATCTGATTCTTAAAGAAGAATTATGCTACTATCTCGAAATAAAACGGGAGACAAAACTGGCACTTCGGGTATGTAAGGAACTAATCGACCAGAACCCTTATTCAAGTGAGTATTGGTATACTCAGGGACGTTTGTATTTTTTTGAAAGAGATTATGATAAAGCAATAGAGTCTTTTGATTTTGCATTGACATGCGATGATTCGGACCAGGAGATTAAAATAAAAAAAGCATATTGCCTTTTCATGAATGGTAATTATGAAAAAGCTATAGAAGTTTATCTTGAATTACTTTCGGAAGATAGCAACCTATATGAACGGATTCAACCATATCTTGCCGAATGTTATATGAAAACCGAGCATTTTGATAATGCCTATTTTATATTCAGGGATATATTAAAGAAAATTGATGTAGCTGAGAATTTGCATGTTTATAGAAATTATATTCATTGTTGTATAGAAACCGAGCGGGATAAAGAAGCTACGAGGGATCTGTTGGAAACGGCCAAAAATCTTCCAAATGATTTATTACTGTTTTGGTTGCAGGCGTTTATTCACATCGTAAGAAATGAACATGAAGAAGCTGTACAGACTATTCAGCAATTGTTGCAAAAACTATACCGGATATTTCTGGAAGAACAAAATATTGATGCATTAAATGATATTACCTGTTTTTTATTTGAATCTGACATTGAAAATCTATTAATTGATGCACATGAATTGATGGGAGAACGTTTTGACGAACCATTTAGTGAAATACATCAGGCAATTCATCATTTAATAAATAAAGATATTAAGCAATTTTGCATACAATATAACCGATGCTCATCTGAAATAGTAAGCAAATACATTGACCAAATACTGTTATATGCAGAAGCTATACAAACATATGAAGCAGAACACGATAAAAAATATGTTTTTTATCTGCAGTCAAAAGATATTGTTTCGGATAAGCAAAATATTGATTTAAAGGATATCCTGTCTTATTATTTAAATAATAAATATTATCATAATTAATAATGAAACGTTCTGTTAAAGATTATCTGGTAATTTCTTTAAAAGGAATTGCTATGGGAGCTGCTGATGTCGTGCCTGGAGTTTCAGGGGGAACAATCGCATTTATTGTAGGTATATATGAAGAATTACTTGATTCAATAAAAAGTATAAATATATCTTCTCTAAAGCTATTATTTACAGGAAAAATTGCAGCCTTCTGGAAAGCCATTAATGCAAATTTTCTGATTGCCTTGGTGACAGGCATAGCCATAAGCATCTTTTCACTGGCAAAAGCAATTACTTATTTGTTAGATACGCATCCAATCCTGGTATGGGCTTTCTTTTTCGGACTGGTACTTGCTTCTACCTGGATTGTTTCAAAAGATATCAAAAAATGGAATTGGAAAACAATACTCAGTTTCATTGTTGGTGCTATAGTTGCTTTTTATATAACTGTAGCAACTCCGGCTGAAACACCCAATAGTCTCTGGTTTATTTTTCTTTGCGGAGCAATCGCTATCTGTGCTATGATTCTACCCGGGATTTCAGGTAGTTTCATATTACTTTTATTAGGAAAATATTCATACATTATGGAATCCGTCAAAAATTTGGATCTTATAGTTATAATTGTATTTGGAATAGGTGCTATAGTTGGAATCGCATCTTTTTCACGGATTTTATCGTTTACATTACGAAATTTTTATGATGTAACAGTAGCTGTCTTAGCTGGATTTATGTTAGGTTCATTAAATAAAGTCTGGCCCTGGAAAGAAACTACTGAAACATTTATAGACAGTCATGGTATAGTCAAACCATTAACGGAAGTAAATATTTGGCCGGATACCTTAGTATGGGAAAGCATCGGACTGGCTATAGCAGGTTTTGCCATTGTTTATTTTCTGGAAAAATTATCAAACAAGGAAAACAAAGAAAAAGCATAACATGTTGTAAAACATTTTGTTGAATTTTATTGTTAGTATATATTTACAATTTCAGAAAAAGTAGTTTTATTTTTTAATATTTATTGTTATGGAAGAAAAAGAATACTTTTATTTAAATGGAGAAACTAAAGTTGGCCCATTGTCATTGGATGCATTAAAGAATGCACCAATCCAGCCGGATACAATGATTTGGAATAGCTCATTACCGGATTGGGTCGAAGCCCGTTCGTTACCCGAATTACAGGCTCTTTTTGTAGTGAATAATGTTACCCAACCAACTCCGGTTCAACAACCAACGCCCCCTCCTGTTGCACCGGCACCGACTTATAATACAAGCGGAAATATGGGAAATAACAACATGAACCAAACAGCACCTCCTATGCCGGAGAATTATCTGGTTTGGGCTATTTTAGCAACAATATTCTGTTCTTGTGCATTTCCTTTGGGAATTGTGGCAATTGTTAAAGCGTCCAAAGTTAGCTCAGCATATATGGCGGGAGATTATGCAGGTGCGCAGAAAGCCTCAGACGACGCTAAAAAATTCACCATCTGGACGGCTGTTATCGGAGGAATATTGATTTTTATCTGGTTAATTGCATATTTTGCTTTCTTTGCTGCAATGCTCAGCCAATATTAAAATTGTAATTATTTCGATTAAATACGAGGCTGTCTAAGAATCCGTTATGAAAAATGATGTTTTTTTAGGCAGCTTCATTATGAAAATACAATGAGCGAAAAACAATATTATTACCTGAATGGGAATACTAAAATGGGTCCGTTTTCTTTGGATACATTAAAGCATGCTCCTATCAAACCGGATACTCTCGTTTGGAATAATACATTATCAGACTGGGTTGAAGCACGCACCTTACCCGAATTACAGGTATTTTTTGTTGTATCATCACAGAGTACCACCCCTCCTGTCCCGCCGGTAAGTCAAAATCCGCAGACAAGATATGGCGGAGAATTTACACAACAATATAATCGCTTTAATACTCCCCCACCTATGCCGGAGAATTATATGGCTTGGGGAATTTTAACATTAATATTTTGTTTCTGGCCATTAAGTATTGTTTCTATTGTAAGTGCGTCCAAAGTAAGTACCTGTTATTATATGGGAGACTATGAAGGGGCACGAAAAGCATCCGAAGATGCGAAAAAATGGGCTACCTGGTCTGCTTTAACACTACTGATTATTATTGGTCTTATCACTATTTTTTATATCTTTATTATTGCGATAGCAGGCGCAGGCGTTATGTTAGGAAATGCAGCAAACTAAAATTACTCCTAAAATCATAATCTTTAGTATATGTATTGTACTGATAAGTATAATCGGAAGTATTATATATTTTAGATTCAACCCGGAAGAGCATCTCTTTTTTCCGAAATGTTCATTTCTGGCACTGACCGGATTGAAATGTCCGGGATGTGGTTCACAACGCACATTGCATGCACTCCTCCATGCTGACATTCGTTCTGCTTTTTCGTATAATGCACTAATCATACTATCAATTCCTTATTTGATAATATTGATAGTCGGAAAAATCATTTACTTTTTTAATCCGTATTCCAAATTTGCGATTAAGTTACAACATCCGTATATCATATGGAGTTTTTTTATAATAGTCATTCTTTTCTGGGTTACCCGTAACATATTCGGGTTTTAACGAAAAAACAAGCATTCTCCTCGTTTCATTGTTCTTTTTTTCATAACTTTGCACCTTCATTACGAATAATAATTTTACCATGGCAAAAATAAAAGGTACAGTTGTAGTTAATACGGAACGTTGTAAAGGTTGCAATTTATGTGTTGTAGCATGTCCTTCCGACGTATTAGAACTACATCCCCGGGAGGTAAACAATAAAGGATATCATTATGTTTATATGAAACAACCAGATGCATGCATCGGATGTGCAAATTGTGGTCTTGTTTGTCCGGATGGATGTCTGACTATATATAAAGTAAAACTTCAGTAGAAGCAGCTTTGTTCAAAACTATTAATTATTGACATTTATTCATATGGAAGATATACAGTTGATGAAAGGTAACGAAGCAGTTGCACATGCAGCGATTCGTTGCGGAGTAGATGGATACTTTGGATATCCGATTACTCCCCAATCAGAAATATTAGAAACATTAATGGCTGAAAAGCCTTGGGAAACAACGGGTATGGTTGTTTTGCAGGCCGAAAGTGAAGTAGCTGCTATTAATATGGTATATGGTGGCGCAGGAACAGGTAAACGTGTGATGACTTCTTCTTCGAGCCCGGGAATCAGTCTGAAACAAGAGGGTATTTCGTATATAGCAGGGGCAGACCTGCCTTGCCTGATTGTAAATGTAATGCGTGGCGGTCCGGGACTGGGAACGATTCAGCCAAGCCAGGCTGACTACTTTCAGACAGTAAAGGGTGGTGGACACGGCGATTATCGTCTGATAACTTTAGCTCCATCCTCTGTTCAGGAAATGGCTGATTTTGTCGTACTAGGATTTGATTTGGCATTCAAATATGCCAATCCCGTTATGATGTTAGCCGATGGAATGATAGGTCAGCTCATGGAAAAAGTTGTATTACCTCCTTTCTGCAAACGTAAAACCGAAGAAGAAATTCTCATGGAATCGCCTTGGGCTGCCCAGGGAAAACCAACTAATCGTCAACCAAACATTATAACATCACTGGAATTAGATCCTGTGATTATGGAAGAGAAGAATAATCGTTTCCAGGAGAAATATCGCACGATCGAAGAAAATGAAGTTCGCTACGAAGAATATATGTGTGATGATGCTGATTATTTACTGATTGCTTTTGGATCTTCTGCACGTATTTGTCAGAAAGCAATTGAGATTGCACGGATGCAAAACCTGAAACTGGGTTTATTACGTCCGATTACTTTATGGCCCTTCCCTAAAAAAGTAATCGCAGACTATGCTGAAAAAGTAAAAGGTATGTTATCCGTAGAATTAAATGCCGGTCAAATGGTTGAAGACGTTCGTCTGGCAGTAAACGGAAAAGTAAATGTTGAACATTTCGGACGTTTAGGTGGAATTGTCTTTACTCCTGATGAAATCGTTTCTGCTGTAAAAGAAAAACTACAATGAAACGAAGCATATGAGTTCCATGCGACCTTGATGTAAAAAAATAATTATTTTCGTATGAAAAAAGGTAGTAGAGTAGACGAATTGTTGACACTAATTTTTATGGTTATGGCCATTGGAGCAGTTATCTGTTTTTTTGCCATAGACAACCGACTTTTTTTTATGATATGTGGTGGCACAGCAGTCATTCTACGAATCATACAATATATTTTACGGTTTTTTCCTTAAATATCGAACAAAATGGAAATAAATGAAATAATCAGACCTGAAAATCTGGTGTACAATAAACCCAGATTAATGAACAATAACACGATGCACTATTGTCCGGGATGTAGTCATGGTGTAATTCATAAATTAATAGCAGAAGTAACCGATGAAATGGGCATGGCCGAAAAAACAATTGGTATATCTCCTGTAGGATGTGCCGTATTTGCCTATAATTATCTGGATATTGACTGGATTGAAGCAGCTCATGGACGGGCTCCGGCTGTTGCAACGGCTGTTAAACGATTAAATCCCGATAGAATGGTATTTACTTATCAGGGAGATGGAGATTTAGCTGCTATCGGAACAGCAGAAACAATTCATGCAGCTAACCGGGGCGAAAATATTGTAATTGTTTTTGTTAATAATGCCATCTATGGTATGACCGGCGGACAAATGGCCCCGACAACATTAGTCGGTATGCCAACATCAACATGTCCGTTCGGACGCGATGTGTCACTTAATGGTCACCCTCTGAAAATTACAGATATGCTTGCTAAACTTGAAGGAACCTGTTTAGTTACCCGTCAGAGTGTGCATACAGCGGCAGCAGTACGAAAAGCGAAGAAAATGCTTCGATTGGCATTTGAGAATTCGATGAACGGAAAAGGTACATCTATTGTGGAATTTGTTTCAACCTGTTCCTCCGGATGGAAGATGACTCCTGATGGTTCTAATAAATGGATGGAAGAAAATATGTTTCCTTTTTATCCGTTAGGTGATTTGAAAAATAATTAATAATAATTGCATGAAACACGAAATCATTATAGCCGGTTTTGGTGGACAGGGTGTACTATCAATGGGTAAAATTCTGGCATATTCCGGACTTATGGAAGGAAAAGAAGTAACTTGGATGCCATCCTATGGTCCTGAACAACGTGGTGGAACGGCTAATGTTACAGTTATATTAAGTGACGAAAAAATCAGTTCACCTATATTAAATGAATATGATATTGCTGTTATTCTAAACCAACCTTCCATGGATAAATTCGAATCGAAAGTGAAAAAAGGAGGTATTCTTATATACGATGGATACGGTATTCATAAACCCATTAACCGCACAGACATTAATGTCTATCGTATTGATGCTATGGATGCGGCAACAGAGCTGAATATGCAGAAAACATTTAATATGATCATACTTGGAGGTTTATTAAAAGTTGAACCTATGGTGAAGCTGGAAAGCGTAATATTAGGATTAAAAAAAACGCTTCCCGAACGTCATCATAAATTGATTCCAGTAAATGAGAAAGCTATTCGTAAGGGAATGGAAATTATTCAAAAGATGTAATTTAGAATGTAAAAAGAATATAAAGAAGGGCTTTTCTTTCATGAAAATGCCCTTCTTTGTTATATCTTTGCCATGTATGAAACAATTTATATACATATTATTGTTCTTAACTCTTTTTTCCTCTATAGTTTATGCTCAAAGAGGTGGTAGTAGTGGACGTGGGGGATTTTCTCTGGCCGGGAAAAATGCTGCCCAACAGGTTGATAGCACTTTGTTAATACCTGATAGTAGTGCACAAACAAACAGACGTATTTATGCATACCATTTAACTCCATTCGGAGACCGGGTTGAAGCCCCATTGGATACAAACCGGCTCAATACAGCAAACAGTACACTTATGGAAGGACATGGTGTTGCTATGGCGTATACCGGTAATATAGCTTCACCGGCTCAAAGTCGTATTTTTTTCGAACGAAAAGAAGAACGCGATTTTATATTTGCAGATGTATATGACTATTACATCATTACTCCACAAAATGCTTATTTTTATGACACAAAAATACCCTATACTAGCGCCTTCTATACCCGGGCAGGAGGAACAGACAAACGCGAAGAACAACTAAAAATACTTTTAACCACTAATTTCGGAAAGAAAATCAATATAGGTGGCGATTTTGACTATATATACAGCCGTGGACATTATGATTCAAATGGGAATAAACTAATTAATTACCGTATTTTCGGAAACTATCGATCCGACCGGTATGAGGCATATGCCTATTTTCGTAATTTCAATATGGTTAATAGCGAAAACGGGGGAATTTCGGATGATAGATATATTACCCATCCGGATGATATGATGGATGGAAATAAAAAAAGGGATTCAAAAGTCTTTCCTACTTATTTTTCAAGTACATGGAACCGCGTAAGAAGTAAAAGCTTTTCACTGAGTCATCGTTACAATTTGGGATTTTACCGGGATATGACAGCTAAAGAGCTTGAAGACAAAAGAAAAAGGGAAGAGAAACAGGCACAACTGGAACAGCAGGCAGCAGAGATGAATGCCAGTAGCGAACAGCCTCCTCCTCCTGAAATTGAAGAAAAAGAAGATATTCACGAACATGAAGTCTTTGTTCCGGTTTCAAGTATTATTCATACATTCGAATATGAAGATTTCCGAAGGAGGTTTATCTCATATGATAAAGCTCATCTTGATTCCTGCTATAGCAAAACCCCTAACTTTCCTGACAGAGATACGATTAATGATACTTCATCGAGTTGGGCTATTAAGAATACGGTTGCATTATCTTTACGTGAAGGTTTTCACGATTGGGCTAAATTCGGTATATCAGCATTTGTCCGGTTCGAAAACCGTAGCTTTACTTTACAAGACTCTATTTTCAATGCAGATTCTTCTGCTTTAAAAAATATAACCGAAAAAGAATCTTCTATTTATATAGGAGGCGAATTATCAAAAAGAAGAGGAAGTATCCTGACTTATCAGGGACGCGGAGAGTTATGTGTTGTTGGAGAAGAAGATTTTGGCGAATTCAGGCTAAGTGGTGATGTTCAAACAAGATTCAGGCTTTTGGGAAAAGAGGCCTATATACAGGCAGACGGATATATAACGAATACAACTCCGGCTTTTTTCCAGCGTCGTTATCAAAGCTACTATTTCTGGTGGAATAATAACGAATTCAAAAAAACAAGAAATACTTACATCGGAGGTACAATATCGATTGATCAAACGCGTACACAAATCTCAGCCGGAGTAAAAAATACAGAAAATCTTGTCTACTTTAACACAGATGGATTTCCTGCTCAATCCAATAAAAATATTCAGGTAGTCACGGCCCGTTTGAAACAAGATTTTCGTTATAAAGCACTGGGGTGGGAAAATGAAGTCGTCTTTCAAAAAAGCAGTAGTGATGCAGTCTTGCCTTTGCCCGAACTAAGCGTTTATTCGAATCTTTACCTGGCATTCAAATATGCAAAAGTGCTGACCCTACAAATTGGCGCCGATGTACATTATCACTCAAAATATTACTCACCCGTTTATATTCCGGCCACTCAACAATTCACAAATCAGAATGAAATTAAAATCGGTGACTATCCTTTGATGAATGCATATGCAAATTTTCATCTCAAACAAGCCCGATTTTTCATTATGGGATACAATCTAAGTAGTTTATTTATCGATCCCGCCTATTTTTCCATGCCCCACTACCCGCTTAATCCAATGGTTATAAAATTAGGAGTAGCTGTTACATTCAATAATTAAAAAGACTCATATGTTTTCTAAAAAACTTTTATTGCTATATATCTTCTTGCTAATATTAGCAATTGGAGCAATGGGAGTCCTCACCTTTTTAAAATCATATGATATTCCCATACGGGATTATCCGGAGATTCATGAAGAAGGTGTTTTACGTATCGTAACAGAATATAACCAATCCAACTATTATTTGTCCGGAGACAAAATAGAAGGTTTTCAATATGAACTAAGCAAAATCATAGCCGAACTTTCCGGATTAGAAGTTTTTGTTTATCTGGAAATGAGTCTTGAAAAAAGTTTTGAAGGGCTTTCTAAAAACCAATATGACATAATAGCCAGGAATATACCGACTACAAGTGATTTGAAACAAGATTATTTATTTATCGACCCCATAGTTTTAGATAAACAAGTGCTGGTACAACGGGCTGAAAATGAAAATAATGATACCGAATTGATTCGCAATCATCTCGATTTGGCAAAAAAAACATTATATATTCCCCAAAATAGTCCGGCTCATCTGCGGTTACAAAACCTACAACACGAAATAGGTGATACGATTTTCATTGTTGAAGATCCGTTGTATTCGTCCGAGCAACTGATTATCATGGTAGCCAAAGGTGACATTGATTATGCAGTCTGTGATCAGCAAATTGCCCGTTTAGCACAAAAACAATTACCTGAAATTGATATTCGAACAGATATTAGTTTTACACAATTGCAATCATGGGCAATTCGAAAAAATGCTCCGGTATTATTGGATAGTCTCAATTACTGGTTTAATCAGATAAAGGAAGACGGAACATTTAATAAAATATACCAGGAGTATTACCATTTGAAATAAGGAAGACATTGCTTTCTGTCAAATAAATATGTAATTTTGTGGGGAATCATTACAAAATAAGATGGTAACGGGTATTATTGTTGTTTTAAACGAAACTATAGATGAAATTTGAAGAGCTGGATCTCGAGGAGTCCGTATTAGATGGGCTTTACTCAATGAACTTTCAGGAGACGACTCCTATACAGGAATTATCCATTCCGCCAATATTAGCAGGCAAGGATATTATGGGGATTGCACAAACCGGTACTGGAAAAACGGCCGCTTATGTACTTCCAATTATCAATCAGCTAAGCAAAGGCAATTACCCGACAGATGCCATCAATGCAGTGATTATGGCACCGACCCGTGAATTAGCCCAGCAGATTGATCAACAAATAGAAGGCTTTTCCTATTATATTTCGATATCAGCTGTAGCTGTTTACGGAGGCACCGACGGTATCGCGTATGCACAGCAGGAACGAGGCCTGCAAATGGGAGCTGATGTTGTAATCGCTACTCCCGGACGTTTAATTAGTCATTTAAATCTTGGAAATGTAGACCTTTCGCAAACTTCATTTTTTGTATTAGATGAAGCAGACCGGATGCTGGATATGGGATTTTACGATGATATCATGCATTTATATAAGCAACTGCCTAAAACCTGCCAGGTTATTATGTTTTCGGCTACCATGCCTCCTAAAATCCGCACTTTAGCCAAAACGATCCTAAAAGATCCGGAAGAAATTAAAATTGCCATATCCCGTCCTCCCGAATCAATCTTGCAATCGGCATATATCTGCTACGAAATACAAAAATTACCTATACTCACACTTTTATTTGAACAAAGCAAACCACAACGTGTCATTATATTTTCATCGTCAAAGATGAAAGTAAAAGAATTAAATGTATCCTTGGCAAGGCTTGGTTTCAATGTAAAAGCAATGCACTCTGATTTGGAGCAATCCGAACGTGAGCAAGTAATGAAAGACTTTAAAAATGGGCGCATTGATATACTGGTAGCAACCGATGTAGTTGCACGGGGTATTGATATCAACGATATTAGCCTAGTCGTTAATTTCGATATACCGAATGACCCTGAAGATTATGTTCATCGTATTGGGCGTACAGCACGTGGCACCAATGGAGAAGGAGTTGCTATAACGTTTGTGGGTATAGAAGAACAGGGTAAATTTCAGGAGATTGAACATTTTCTGAATAAAGAAGTGTATAAAATTCCTATTGACCCTGCATTTGGGGATACGCCAGCCTATGATCCAAAAACAAATCGTGGATTTAAAAAACGCCGGAATACAAACTTCAAAAAAAATGATGGCAATCAGGCGAATAAAAAAAGACGAACTTTCCACAAGAAAAACGATAATAATAAACGGAATCATCCTAAAAAAGACTCCTAATCTATTTGCCTATGATTTGTTTTCCGAATGCAAAAATAAATTTAGGACTTCATATCGTTAACAAACGAACTGATGGTTATCATAATATAGAAACGATCTTCTATCCCATTCCATTAAAAGATGCGTTAGAATTTGTTCCGGCGCCAGACTTTTCATTTAAACAAATTGGTATTCCAATTCATGGCGATCCAAAAGACAACTTTGTTATTAAAGCGTTAAATGCATTAAAAGAGAAATATGAAATCCCACCAATAGAAATATATCTGAAGAAAACAATTCCTTTTGGTGCCGGGTTAGGTGGAGGATCATCCGATGCTGCCTTTATGTTGAAATTGCTTAATCAATTTGCAGATTTACATCTCCCAGATAACATCTTAGAGGAAATAGCTTCAACCATTGGTGCCGATTGCTCTTTTTTTATTCAAAACAAACCAGTAATGGCCTCTGGGATCGGTAATATATTTGAACAAATAAACCTTTCGTTAAAAGGCTATATCATTTATATCATTAAGCCTAATGTGTTTGTTTCAACAAAAGAAGCATATTCATTAGTCAAGCCATCCCCACCATCTTTATCACTGCGTGAAATCGTAAAAATGCCTGTTGAAGAATGGAAAAATACTATGGTTAACGATTTTGAATCAAGTGTATTCCGGCAATATCCTGTTATTTCAGAAATAAAAGATAAATTATACATGCATGGAGCTACATATGCTTCTATGTCAGGGTCAGGGTCGTCCGTATATGGTTTATTTAAAGAAGATATAAAACCGGACTTTGAAGATTGCTTTATCTGGAAAGGAACGTTAGAATGAACGAACACCGTTTGACCGACTGGCTTCCAACTACTAAAAAAGAAGTTGAAATACGCGGTTGGGATTATCTGGATGTTATTCTTTTTAGCGGAGACGCATATGTGGATCATCCATCATTTGGTGCAGCAGTAATCGGGCGTGTGTTGGAAGCAGAGGGATTACGTGTAGCCATCGTGCCACAACCGGACTGGCGAGGTGATTTCCGTGATTTCAAAAAATTAGGTGTTCCCCGTTTGTTTTTTGGTGTTTCTCCGGGTGCGATGGATTCGATGGTGAATCATTATACTGCCAATAAAAGGCTGCGTAGTGATGATGCTTATAGCCCAGACAAACAAACAGGTTTACGTCCCGACTACCCGAGTATCGTATATTCAAAAATATTAAAAGATTTATATCCGGATGTACCGGTCGTATTAGGTGGAATTGAAGCATCTATGCGACGCTTGGCGCATTATGATTATTGGGAGGATCGCTTACGGCCGGGCATTTTATGTGACAGTCCCGCTGATATGCTAATATATGGTATGGGTGAGAAACCCATTCAGGAGCTTGTTCGAAAACTGCAACAGGGTATCCCCTTTCATCAGCTTGGAGATATTCCACAAACAGCTTTTTTGACCAGTGAAAGAATAAAGACTAATGGCCATATTGAATTGTTTTCATTTGAAGAATGTTTGAAAGACAAACGTAAACAAGCTCAAAACTTCAAAATCATTGAAGAAGAATCCAATAAATACCGGGCATCCCGCCTACTCCAAAAAACCGGAAAGCAAACCATTGTTGTAAATCCTCCATACCCTCCGATTTCTGAAATGGAATTGGATCAGGCATATGATTTACCGTATACACGAATGCCACATCCAAAATATAAAGGAAAATTCATTCCGGCCTACGAAATGATTAAGTTTTCAGTAACTATTCATAGGGGATGTTTCGGAGGATGTGCTTTTTGTGCTATTTCCGCCCATCAGGGTAAATTCATATCTTCACGCAGTAATCAATCTATTTTTAAAGAAATAAAAGCGATTACGCAAATGCCGGATTTTAAAGGATACATCAGCGATCTGGGCGGCCCTTCGGCTAATATGTATCAAATGGCTGGTACAGACAAGAAAATATGTATGAAGTGTAAAAAGCCATCGTGTATTTTTCCGGTGATATGTAAAAACCTGTCTGCTGATCATACTCCATTATTAGAATTATACAAAACAACAGAACGATTACCTGGCATAAAGAAAATTTTTATTGGTAGTGGGATTCGTTATGATTTGCTCCTTCACCGGTATGAAAACGATAAATTAAATCAGGCAACAAAGGAATATACCCGCAAATTAATCACTGATCATGTATCCGGCAGGCTAAAAGTGGCTCCTGAACATACAGAAGATTCTGTACTAAGAATAATGAGAAAACCGCCTTTTCAGCAATTCGAGCAATTTAACCGGATTTTTAATCATGTTAATAAGGAAAATAATCTCAAACAACAGCTTATTCCTTATTTTATATCAAGCCACCCCGGATGTTCAAACATAGACATGGCTGAATTGGCTGTCAAAACTAAAAACATGGACTTTCAGTTAGATCAGGTGCAGGACTTCACACCCACTCCAATGACTATGGCAACGGAAATTTTTTATACCGGCTTTCATCCTTATACGATGGAAAAAGTCAATTCTGCACAGACAAAAAATGAAAAACTGAACCAACGTCAATTCTTCTTTTGGTATAAACCGGAATTCCGTAACCAGATTGAACGTTATTTACGATCTATAGGAAGAATGGACCTGATTAACAAATTGCTAACTTCTAAACAAAAAACATTCACAAAAAATAAAAGAGGTAAGAGAAGTTAACTAACCAGTCATTCAAATCACATTACATGACGATAACATAATTCGATTGTTTCGAGAGATGATTCCGCACTACATTCTTCCGGATATAAATCTTCTAAAATGCATTTAGCAAAATACTCTGCTTCCTCCTGATACCCTTTACTTAAGTTTTCCAACGTTATTATTTGACTCTCATTGTCAGTTATAATATTCAACTGACATTCTGATCGTGAAGACCAATTTACCGCAGCATTTTCAAATAAAGCCCTGTAGGATGCTTCAAAAGGAAACTGACTCGGAAAAATATTCCCTCCTTCTATCTTGGCATTTATTTTCGATTGATCATAAAACCAAAATGTATTTATATAGTCATGTTTACTTAAATATCCATCTATATAATTACAATACATTTCGTCTGGCTTTCCTAACATATATTGAAGAAAATCAATATCATGAATCACTAAATCAAACAAGGCTCCGCCTGAAGATCCAAAAGTTTCGCGCCGTTCCATCCAGTCGCCCCAATCCGGGACGCCTGAAAAACGGCTTAAAGAAATGAATTTTAATTCACCGTAAAGCTTATTTCTATATATATCCAAAAGCTTTGAATAGGCAGGCATGAAGCGAACAACATGCCCTACCCCTATTTTTTTATTTCTTTGTTTAGCCTCACCAATAAGTTTATGACCTTCTTTCACATCCAGGACAAAAGGCTTTTCTATAAATACATGCAACCCATTTTCCAGCGACTTCATTGCCAATTCATAATGAGCTAATGTATGCACACAAATATAAGCCAAATCTATAGATTCATTGGCCAGACAGTCATCAAGAGTGCAATAATTGGGAATAGTCGACAAAATATCGGGAGCGATTCCATCCGTTTCAATATTTCCACCGGAATGATAGTTTATATTTATGTTGCTATCAACAATTGCAGTCAACAGCATATTTTCGCTCTTCAGAATATTTAGTGCATGGGTCTTCCCCATAAAACCAAAGCCTACAATCGCAACACGCAATTTTTCTACTTTCATTTCCTGAGGGTTTAATGTATTATAACAAATCTGAAGCAAGTTCAGCCAATTGACTTCGTTCTCCTTTTACCAGATTAATATGTGCAAATAGTTCCTGACCTTTCATTCGATCTACCATATAAGCTAATCCATTGCTCTGGGCATCCAGATATGGAGAGTCTATTTGTTGAATATCACCAGTGAAAACCATTTTTGTGCCCTCTCCTGTACGAGTTACAATTGTTTTTATTTCATGAGGCGTTAAATTCTGGGCTTCATCGATAATACAAAATGTTTCCGAAAGACTCCGTCCACGAATAAAAGCCAACGCTTCTATTACTAATTGATTATTTTTTTGCATATCATCAATTTGACGAATTTCTGCGGAGCCGGCAGTAAACTGAGATTTGATTACATTTAAGTTATCAAATAAAGGTTGCATATAAGGAGCCACTTTTTCTTTTTCCGTACCCGGCAAAAAACCGATGTCTTTATTTGCCAGAGATACAATCGGACGAGCCAAAAGAACTTGCTTATACAATTCGGCCTGTTTCAATGCTGAAGCCAATGCCAGCAATGTTTTTCCGGTTCCGGCTTTTCCTGTTATACCTACCAGTTTAATATCCGGATCATTTAATACATCAAAAGCGAAACTTTGTTCTGCATTACGTGGCACAATGCCATAATTAGAACCTTTTTCTACCTTTTTAATTTTTTGCGTAAACGGATTATAGCGAGCTAAAACGCTATTCCGTGCACTTTTCAATATAAAACAAGCATTAGGTTCTAACCTTTCACTGAAATCCAATAAAGAAGCGTCAATTCCATCATGCGATGAATAGATCTGATCAATCAAGTCAGCATCAACATCTTCAAATGTCTCCTGAGCATTCCTGAATAAATCAATATCGACTACTTTATCCGTAATGTAATCTTCCACATGAATACCCAGAGCACGCGCCTTCATCCGAAGATTAATATCTTTTGTTACCAGAATGGTTTTCATCTCAGGCTTTTCTTCTGCTACGATCAAAGCGCATGAAAGAATACGATGATCCGGAATACGCTCCGGGAATGCAACTTTCACCTTCCGTTGTTCTTTTTCGTCGGTAACGATATAAAGTGTACCCTTTCCTATACCCAAAGAGGCTCCTTTTAATGCAAGATCATCTGATGTTATCCGATCCAATTCCCGAATGAACTCACGAGCATTATAATTGAGTTGATCACTTCCTTTTTTGAATTTATCCAACTCTTCCAATACAGCTATAGGAAGATAAATATCATTTTCCTGAAAATTTTCAATACATTTGTAGTCATGAAGAATGACATTTGTATCCAAGACAAAGTTCTTTTTTGTTCCCATACTTTTTTATTTAATTCTTTATACTCTTTAATTTCTACCGCTAATTAAGTACTTTTTTAGGAAACATTGATAAAAAAAGTCTTACTTTTCTTCAGATAATACAAATCTAATAATAAATGCTTTATTATTAGATAAATCATCAACCCCTCAGTTAAACAATTTTTCATTTTTTTTCACCATATACATTAAAGTATACTTAAAATAAATTCATATTTTTACGCGCTATTATGGGGGGAATTATGACATACAAAGAAACATTAGACTATCTTTACAAATGCACACCAGCATTTCACCAGGTAGGCACATTTGCCTATAAACCTGGTCTTGAAAGAAGTATCGCACTTGATAGAGAGATGGGGATGCCTCATCGAAGCTATCGTACGATTCATGTAGCCGGAACCAATGGTAAAGGCTCAGTAGCTCACTTACTCGCAGCGATCCTACGGGAGTCGAAGTATAAGGTCGGACTTTATACTTCGCCGCATTTAGTCGATTTCTGCGAACGGATCCGTGTAAACGGAAAAAAAATTCCGGAAAAATATGTAGTTGATTTTGTTGAACGATATGAGTTTGAGATAAAATCTCTCAATCCTTCGTTTTTCGAAATTACATCAAGTTTGGCATTTGAATATTTTCGCCATAAAAAGGTGGATTTCGCAATTATCGAAACAGGATTAGGTGGTCGTTTAGACAGTACAAACATTATTGAACCGGCATTAAGTATCATCACAAATGTCAGTATGGATCATATGCAATATTTAGGCAATACGTTAATGCAAATTGCAAGTGAAAAAGCTGGCATTATTAAACAAAACGCACCTGTAGTAATTGGTGAAGTAAAAAACGAAGAAATCCAACAGATTTTTTTAAACAAGGCTAAGGCGATGAATGCACCTATATATTTCGCCGAAGAAGAAAGAACTATATATAATGCAAAACTGCAGAGTAGCGGTAAATGGGAATATAGTACTACTGATTATGGTAATTTTACAGGTGAATTAGGCGGACTTGCTCAAAGGCAAAATACACAGACCATACTTACGGCTCTGCGCATTTTAAAGCAAATGCGTGTAAAAGTCACACAAAAAGCTGTTCAAAAAGCTTTCGAACATGTAACGGAACTTACCGGATTAATGGGGCGTTGGCAAACATTGCAGAAATCTCCGCTTGTAATCTGTGATACGGGACATAATATCGGTGCATGGGAATATTTAGCTAAGCAGCTTAACGAACGTGCGAAAAAACATGCAAATCTCCGGATGATTATTGGTATGGTTAACGACAAAGACATCGATAAAGTATTGTCGGTTATGCCTAAAAAAGCAGTCTATTACTTTACACAAGCATCAGGAGAACGAGCATTATCCGGACGTAAGATGGCAGAGAAAGCACTCCAATATCAACTTGAAGGCAATCCATATTCATCCGTAGCGCAGGCTGTCAAAGCAGCATTGGCTGATGCCGATCCTAACGATTTGATATTTATTGGCGGAAGTACTTTTGTCGTTGGTGAAGCAATTCCGTTATTTATCGAGACTACTTAACTAATATCATAATAACTCATGACGCAAGCAATACAAAAAAAACTGAATGATTCTCCGGTAGCGCGATGGAGTGTACTAGCCATTGTATCAATCACTATGATGTGTGGTTATTTCATTACTGATGTAATGGCTCCTTTGCAATCAATGTTAGAAACTAATTTCGGATGGGATGGAGGCCAATATGGCTTATTTACAAGCTCTTATGGATGGTTTAATGTAACATTATTTATGTTGATCATCGGAGGAATTATCCTGGATAAGAAAGGAATGCGTTTCACGGGGACACTTGCTTGCGGACTGATGTTGATAGGTTGTGCAGTTAAATATTACGCTATTTCTCCTTTCTTTACAATGGAGGGAACCTTGTTTGGTATAAACAAACAGGTGCTTATCGCTTCCCTCGGATATGCAACATTTGGCGTAGGGGTGGAAATTGCCGGTATCACGGTAACAAAAGTCATCGCCCGGTGGTTTAAAGGTAAGGAGATCGCATTAGCGATGGGGTTACAAGTAGCAATGGCACGTATAGGAACAGCATTAGCTTTGTCGATGTCTGTGCGCGTGGCTAAGTACTTTAATGAAATATCAATGCCGGTTTTATTAGGATTAATTCTTTTATGCATTGGTCTTATAGCATATCTGGTCTTCTGTGTGATGGATCGCAAATTAGATGCATCTATTGAAGAAACCAAAACAGAAGAAGAAAAAACGGAAGAAAAAGAAGATGGATTCCGCTTAAGAGATATTGGGTTCATTGTTAAAAACAAAGGATTCTGGTTGATCGCAATACTTTGTGTCTTATTTTATTCTGCAGTTTTTCCTTTTTTAAAATATGCAACATCTTTAATGATAAATAAATATGGTGTAGAAGAAGATCTGGCTGGTATAATACCTTCCCTTCTCCCATTCGGCACAATATTATTGACTCCGATATTCGGAAATATTTATGATAAGATCGGTAAAGGCGCTACTATTATGATATTAGGCTCGTTTTTATTGATTCTCGTACATGCTTGTTTTGCCCTACCTCTACTGAATGTCTGGTGGTTTGCAACGGTTATGATGATCATTCTGGGAATCGCATTTTCACTCGTTCCTTCTGCAATGTGGCCTTCTGTTCCGAAAATCATTCCGCAGAAACAACTGGGTACGGCTTATTCCATGATTTTCTGGGTACAAAATATAGGCTTATCAGGCGTTCCGTTACTTATCGGTATTGTTCTAAAGGAATTCTGTATCACAGGAGTAAGACTGAATGCAGATGGACTTGAGGTAACCGTTTACGATTATACATTACCTATGATTATCTTTACTTGCTTTGGGATCTTAGCTGTTTTTGTGGCGTTTATGCTAAAAGCCGAAGATAAAAAGAAAGGATACGGACTCGAACAACCTAACATTAAAAAGGAGGTTGCTGAAACAGCATAAAAAGACAAAATCTTTTTTTTGAGTTTATATGGAGAAATCCTATTGTTGCATATCCAACGATAGGATTTCTTCATATATATTTTCGGAGAAACCAATGCCGTATACAGAAAGTAAAGTTTTTGACGCATTTTGTATATCTATAGATGGATAGACTCCTTTCTCTGTAAAGCTATTTAAGAACTTAACAATAAAAAAAGCATCAAACTTATCATACATTCGTTTAAGAAATGCTTTTGATGTGGATGAATATTTCCGGCATTCTGTAAGTAAATCATCAAAAACGTTATACCCTATAAAGGTTAAAATCTCTGACGGAATTTTATTCTTTAAATCTTCATGCTCTAATAGAGGAAAAAGTTCATAAAACGATTTCAAAAGCAAAAACAAATTGAAATTATAGACCTGATAATCTCCTGTTTCTATAATTGCACGGACAGAAGGACCGGTTCCGAAAGGCACCCGTTCCGAAATACGTGGTGACGGATAAACAATCAAATCTTTTACTTCATGAACCGGATGCATTTTAATCGCCTTTTGTAAAAAATAAAAATCCTCCCCACCCTGTCTGATAGGCATTCCCCCTAACTTTGTATATGCTTCGGCTCTCACAGCAAAGCATGAACCGATTGTATGGATTGCAAAAGGAGAATTAAACATCTTTAAGGCTAACCGGTAATACCGGAGATACGTTTCGTACTTTTTACATGCATCAATGATTTCTTCCGGATATTTTACCGTGTTAAAATCATGTTGAAACTGAAAAGTAAAACTAACAGCAGATTCATTCGCAAAGCATTCTTCTATAACCTTAAAATAATCCGGTGATACAAGCGTATCAGCATCCATCGAAACAATCAGTCCCGATGGTTTATTTATTGCAGCAAATCGTCTTACAGCTTCATCCATTCCCGTCTTGCGCGCAAACCCTACTCCCGCTTTCTTACGAACCGTACCTTCAACAATAACTGGCAGTAAGTCAAAATTTTTGTATAGCTTACTTTCCGCTTCCTGTAGCAATTGATTATAGATTTTCCTGTTTTTCTCTACAATCCCTACAGGAGTTCTTTCTCCTGAATTTACGACCACAATCACCTCAATTTTTGATTGAATCGGATTTGCTTTCTCCAGCGAATCCAACGTCTCAAAAACCGATTCATCATCATAACAGGGAATAACTACAATTATATTCGTATTATTATCCGGTTCATCAAAATGAAAAGGAGGTAGTAATTTATACCGGGAAAAATAAGATGCAGCAAAATTCATCATTTAATATTCAGATAATTCTTTTCAGTTTTGCAACTAACCACGGCAGCAGTCCTACAAATAAAACGATAAATAACCAGAGGTTGCCGGTTGTTATATCATAAGCTTTTATCATTTCAGAGAATGGTATTTTCCGCAGAAATCCAAATCCAAATTCAAAACACAAAGTTAATATCAACCATAATAAACCTATTTTCCAATAATTCGCAGAGGAAGAATGCTTTAATCGGGGAATAAAGATATAGGCTACAATAAAAATCATTATGCCTAACAGTATACCACTCAAAAATAAAGCATACGTTTCGCCAATATATGGTATCAGTACAGACTCTCGAAATGCTCCGTTTAATATGGCTAATGGTATAATTAATAGCCAAATAAATACTGATTTCTTTATCATTATATTATAGTCTTTTTAATAATTGTCTCATCAGGAATTGATGAAAAGGTTTTATCACTAGAAAATAAAAACGTCCCCCTTTATTATGAAACTGCACAAGCGTGGTTAAATAGATAAACGACTGATCCCTGTCAATCATGGTTGAAGTTCTGAAATTAAGATGTTTGTCATCTTCACCCATTACAATCTCGTTTTCGTTACGATCAATAACTGTAAAATAAAACTCCTGATCTTTATCCCTATTCTTTTCTGTTTTCAACCCAAATAATCGTACGATCGAATTTCTCAGAATCATTAACCAATTTACCCAGCCCGGAAGATTAAAAATCCCTTCTGTTATTTGTTCTATGCTTTGATTGGTATTTTTTGTTAATTGATAGGTATCATAGTAGTCTATTCGGGTAAAACCATCACTAATCATAGAGTTATCCGGAATCCGGTCAAGACGAATTATTTTTTTCATTATATTTCTCCTATCCTCATTAGCAAGTATTCTTATCCAAAAGAAAAAAATATCCTTATATACCAACAAAGATAGTGAAAGCCGAGTGCAGAAGCAAACGCACTTTTAAGAAACTCGTTTGATTATGCCGAGGTGTATCCTATCTTCGATTTACAGAAACAAAGATACGAAAAACGCGAAAGTTACTTAACTATTGATTGAGTTTATTCAACCATTCAATTATTTAGTTACTCAATTCCCGTCAGGCTTTTCCATTTCTGTAAAGGGGCTGGGATTCCATTTGAATGTTTCAAATGCATCCGGATGTGAGGGATTATATGTTTTAAAGTCATCACGCAGATACTTCATAAACTCAAGAATCAAACCTTGTTGCTGTTGTATATTTTGTAATCCGGCAATCACACATTTTGCAATCTGATAAGCGCCATATGGATTAAAATGAGTATTATCTTCCAGTTCTTTCGTTTGACCCGACCATGTATTTGCCGGATAATGAACAAATGCTCTTTTTGACTTTTCAACACCTAAGGACTCATATAGTACACGTGTCATTTCATGAAGATCTATCAAAGGAATATTTTCTTCTGTTGCCAATTTACGCATCGCATCCGGATAATCTTCATGTGTATCCTTGATTTTCCCTTTTTCATCAAAGCTTCGGCGTTGTGTTGGTGTAACAAAAACCGGTTGTGCACCGCGTGCACGGGATTCACGTATAAATGTTTTTAAACTATCCGTAAACGAGGTATATGCACCTATTCCTTCTCCTTTCTGTTTCTGGTCGTTATGCCCGAATTCAATAAAAATATAATCGCCAGTCTTCATCTGTGTAAGCAGTTTTTTCAAACGTCCCACGGCTATAAAAGTATTAGCAGCTTCCCCCGATTCGGCATAATTAGCAAAACTGACGGGAGCGCCAAAAAACCGGGGTATCATCTGTCCCCAACTTGCCCAGGGTTCGTTGTCCTGGTCTACAACCGTAGAGTTTCCACAAAGAAACACTGTTATTGCATCATCCGTCTTTTCAATAAGTATTTCTGAAACTACAGGCATGTCACCATTAAATTCAAACGTCAGTTTGTTGTCCCAGTTTAGTTTATTTCTCTCACGTGGTTTAATACAAACACGTTCTCCATCAGGATTTATTACTGTATCACGCTTATTGATGACAAATACCTGCTCAATAAATTCACCTTTTTCCGTAGGCTGATTTTCGATAAACAATCGGCGGGATTCTCCCCTGACCGTTGTCATACCTGCTTTTATGGCTGAACCGAGACGTAAGGTCACTTTATAATTTCCATCAGGAACAGCTACAGAGAAAAAGAATGGTTTATTCCCATTTTCATCAGGAACAGTTTGCAAGTCATAACCATAACCTGTTTTATCTGTAAAAGCTTCGGAAACCTGTTGGCATTCATAATCCGACAATTCAGTGTTACCGTCAAAACTAAAATAATAGGTGTATTTAGGCTTTATGGTCGCTTCTACGGGTTTTAATCCACCAGATGAACCATTTGTATCGTTTTCTTCCTGCGAATGAATTGTAGCCGGAAAAGAGTATATTCCTGTAATCACAAAAAACAGAAACATGAAAACATATAAGTTTTTCATGAATTACTTCAATTTATATATTTCGGTACCGGCAAGCAGGAAACAACCTAAACCATAATCTTCGAAATCAGGTTCTTTGTCATATGTTACCGGTTGTCCGTCTTTCGGCTCCTTACCGGTTCCCTGCACATAACCAAGGAAACCGCTCGGATGAACAGCATCTTTACACATAGCATTCCATGCTTTCAGGATAACCGGCAAATAGGTCTTACTATCCAATATACCATTGTTTATACCCCAGGTCATACCATACACAAAAAGTGCTGTTCCCGAAGTTTCCTTACCTCCGTAATTATTGGCATCATGCAGGCTTGCATTCCAGAAACCATCTTCACGTTGGCATTTAACTAACGCTTTACTCATCGCAAGAAAGTCTGCGATATAATCTGTACGATGCTTTTCATTTTCCGGAATCTCATTCAAAACACGAACATAGGTTGCATACACCCAACCGTTCCCCCGCGACCAATAACAATCTTCGCCATTCGGTTCTTTATAGGGAGGTACAAAATCTTTATCTCGCCACCAGAGACCGTCTTTTGGGTTATACAATCCGTTTCCTCCTTCTATATTACGTGTATGGTTGTACATATCCCACATTTTATCGTAATATTGTTGACTCCCGGTAAGATTCCCCATTTTAGCAAATATCGGCATTGCCATTTGAATCGCATCAATCCATGTCCAGTCACCGTTTTGAGGTGTATTGAGAAGCATATTCATATTAGCATTAATATTCTTCAGCATTTTAGGTTCAGGACAGAGCCTGTACAAATCAATATAAATATGGCTACAACACTGATTATCTGCATTCCGTGTTGTATTTCCGTCACGAAAACCCCACTTATGGAATTCTGCCCAATTATACGCATAATCATAATAATCTGGTCGGGGATATATGGTATGCAGAGCCATCAACCCTTCATAATAAACGGCACGTGTCCATATGTTGCTGGGTCGCAATCTTCCCCTGTATGAAGGTAGCGTATAGTCTTCATACTTTTTCATGAAATAATCATTAGTCAGAATAAGTGTATTTAATGTTTCCTGACGTTCAGGAAGAGTTTGTGCACTCATTCCGGTAGCGTATAACCCAATATAAAAAACAAAGAATAAAGACAAGTATATTTTCTTCATGGTAGTGTAAATAAGTATTCAACATTTCATCTGTCAAAAATAGATAAAACATGCTTATCCCCCCAATGGAAAATTGTACAAAAACAAAGAATATGATTCAATACATAGATAAAACACATATTATATTACAAAATTACATGAGATTGTACGATTTTGCATTTCATAAAAGTTATTAAGTATGTTTTTTTGCACAAGTTGAATCAGGGAAACAAAATTAGCTAAGTTAGAAAAAGCAGTTTCTTATATTTTATGTTTTTACCGATTTGATATAACCGATTGAGGAATAAACCTTTAAACAAGTTTTCAGATTTCAGAGGTAACGAGTTAGTAACCGTGCGTATTTCAGCGTTTTGCGGTGCTATACTATCAAATAACTCACGCCAAAAGTACGCATTATTTTTGAAACCAGCACATATTTTTTTCCTTTCTTTTTCCGATAAACACTTCTCCTGTGGAAAGAATGAATAAGGCAAGGCTTTTATCGGAAATACTCTTTCGAGGTACGAGAAAGGAAGATTTTTGATAAAATTCATTTCAGCTTTGACGTTTCGTTCTTGGAACACATCTTTGTGTTCGGAAGAAGAAATAGTCGTTTTATTATAAATATTTTTTCAATATAACAGATTTCTGTGCTGGTATCTTGTCTATTGTTTCTTGCGCTCTGGCAATCGCATTTTCTAATAGTTCAATCTTGGAAACGATTTTTTGCTGTTCAGCAAGAGAGGGGATAGGCATTTTGTACTTCATAATCTCAGCCTTATCCCCACGAGGCATTTTGACCCCCTTTTTGCCTTCCATCACATAACCGAAGAACACATCTCTCCGCATCATATAGTAGATGAATTCGGGTTGATACAGCGAGTTGTCTGAAACTCTGAACACAAGAACATCTTTTGAAGTCCCTCCCTCACGATTGGACAGCCATATCTTTTTTAGGTACGGACGGATATTAGACATCAATATATCGTTCGTCTCGTATTTCGTAATCGAGGATATGTTTGGAGTACCTACAAATGGGGCAACGCCCATTTTGTTCTGCAACATATTGTCAGTCGTGATATAAGTATCAAGGCTTATATCTTCTATTTTTGTGGTCTCAACAACAAACGGGGCAACTTTGTTTAGTGATAGCTCTTTCCCTACTATGCCTGACAATAAAGCATCTATTTTGCTATTAGTATTGGTAATGATATTTTTCGCTTCTACCTCTTTCTTCTCCAATGCCTCTATCTCGGCAACGATTTTTTGTTGGACTTCGAGAGGTGGAAGTGGGATTTTTATACTGTTGATTGTGCTTGAGAGATTATTTATGTTGTTTCCACTGCTTTCAATTCGCACTAATTCTCGGCCAATCTCACTATTCAAAATTAGAAACAAATACCGAGGAATGACTTGTGTTGTGTCGGCTCGTAGTATGCCCATAAAGCCCCCTGCCAAATAATTCGTATCATTTTCGATAAAAGCGACTTTACCAACGTGCTGTTTGCTGCCACTTGAAAAACACATAAAGCAATCACCTTTTCGCAAAATTTTCTCACTGTCAGCATTGAAATCAGTCCTTAGAAAGACTTCTTTACTAACTTCAAAAGACCCGTCTAAGCTTATATTGTCTGACGTTAGTACTACTTTATCAGTCCGTTCTCTGATTTGATCTCCCTTAGAATATGTAACACCTCTAACTATATTAGAAAGACTACCGATTGAGACCGCAGGATATAAACTATCAAACGTTACTTTTTTTTTAATCGCAGTCGAGATGGATTTCTCGAAGTCTATTCGATCAAAAGTAAGCATGTCTACCAAACGGGCACGGGTGACATTGCCCTGCATACTATCTGCAATCGCACTATCGAAATCGCCTTTGAATGCACGTTGAACATAAGTACTCGCCTTATCGGGATTATCATAGTTGTGTGCATCGAAAAGCCTAGTGCACTCCTCGATAGTCTTGCCTCGCTGTATGGGATGGATGCCTTCGCTACCTCTGCGGTTTGAAAATTCGTAACCAAGAAAACGCTTTTCAGCATCCTTCTCACCACTTTTGATAATCACTACCTTTTGAGGGTAGGCGACGATAAAATAAGTTAGCTTTTCACT
>JAITVY010000097.1 GCA_031285565.1 Tannerella sp.
ACAATACAATTGCATTACCAAAACATCATTAACTTCTTTGATAAGCGTTCAACTAATGCAGCATCCGAATCTTTCAATGCAAAAATTAAAGCATTTAGGAGAGTTTTTAGAGGGGGGAACGATAAAGCCTTTTTCTTGTTTAGATTGAGTAAATTGTATGCATAATACAAAAATCCCTCAAGTTTTGGCGGTGATCCGTGATCCCCGGTTTTACGTGATCCCCCCCATAAAATAGAAAAAGGATTAAACTTATCCTGTTTAATCCTCTTGGAGCGGAAGACGGGGCTCAAACCCGCGACCCTCAGCTTGGAAGGCTAATGCTCTATCAACTGAGCTACTTCCGCAATTTTTTCTTTTTAAAAAGAATTGGTTCGTTTTATGAACCAATCCGGAGTGGGCAGTGATGGATTCGAACCACCGAAGTCGAAAGACAGCTGAGTTACAGTCAGCCCCATTTGGCCACTCTGGTAACTGCCCCTTTTCCTTAATTGCTGTGCAAAGGTAAAACTATTTTTTTAATCTACCAAAAAAATCTATCATTTTTATTGCAGTAATTGCAGCCTCATCGCCTTTATTTCCATGCCGTCCACCTGCACGATCCTCTGATTGTTGCAGATTATCAGTTGTTAACAACCCAAATATAAATGGGATATTATATTGAATATTTAATTTAGTTATACCTTGTGTAACGGATGAACAAACATAATCAAAATGTGGAGTATCTCCCCTGATGACACAACCCAATACAATTACTGCGTCCAGTTCGATATGTTCAGCCATTTGTCTGGCTCCGAAAGTTAATTCAAAGCTTCCGGGTACACGTGCTACGTGGATATTGGATGTCTGCACTCCATGACGTTCCAATGTGTCGCAGGCGCCTTTTAGTAATGCTTCTGTGATAGGTCGGTTCCATTCAGAAACCACAATCCCGAAACGCATTTGTGATGCGTCCGGGACACTTTCAAAATCATATTCTGATAAATTCTGATAGGCAGTAGCCATATTTTATTTGTTTAATAAAATTTCAGCCCGGGTAATGTATTTATCGATATCGGATGCTTCTGTTGAAAGATTATACTTTTCTTTTATTTCCGTATAAACTTTAATAGCATCTTTATATTGATTTAAGCTTTCGTATGCAATACCTGCTTTTTTTAAGTAGATAGGACTTAGAACTGCATTGTTTGCATTTGATGCAGCTTTTTCAAAGTAGCTGATCGCTTCTTTTGTGTTGCCTGTGCTTACATAACAATCTCCGATTAAACCGGTCATTGTCGGTGCAATGTTTTCATCATTGCCTTTGTATGATTTTAACCGTTTGATGGCTGTTTGAGGATCACCTAATTTATAATAACAAATACCTGCATAGGCCTTTGCTAAATTTCCGGTTTTCGTGCTGCCGTATTGGTCGATGATTTCTTCAAATCCTTCAACATCTATACCATTTCCGTTTAAAGCTAAGGCGAAGGAATCTTTCTCGAAATATTGTTCCGCCCTGAAAATAGCCAACTGTGCTTTTTCACCTTGCGGTTTGGCGTATCCGTAATGGTATCCTAATACGATACCTACTATTGCAGCGATTGCAACGATACCGTAGATTAAATAATTCTTATTTTTTTCAACGAATTGTTCTGAACGGGAAATAATTTCTCCTACTTCTAATTCTTTTTCGCTTTCCTTTTTCTGAGTCGCCATAATATGTTGTTAATTTTAAATATTTCGCTTTACTTTTTTATTACTCATCCAATTCCGAGCGCAAAATTAGTTTTTTTACCGGAATAATCGTCATATTCAAAGTATATTTTTTAATTTTGTATAGTCATCCATTGTACCCCATTGTCACTATTTGTGATTTAATCTTATGATATTAAAAGAATTATCCGTTTTAAACTACAAAAATATTACACATGCCGGTATTGTTTGTTCTTCGAAGTTGAACTGCTTTCTGGGGAATAACGGTATGGGAAAGACGAATTTACTGGATGCAATCTATTATCTTTCGTTTTGCAAAAGCCATATTCATACGCCGGAAAAACAGATTATTCACAAAGAAGAAGATATTTGCGTAGTCCAGGGTAAATATGATTATAATGATCAAAGCGAAGATATCTTTTGCGCCATGCGCCGTGGGCAACGTAAACAATTTAAACGAAACCAGAAGGCATATGAAAAGTTGTCAGAGCATATTGGTTTATTACCACTGGTAATCGTGTCGCCTGACGATTCGGAGTTGATCCGGGGTGGGAGTGATGAAAGGCGCCGGTTGCTGGATGTTATTATATCACAGCATGATAAATCTTATTTGCATGCATTGATCCAATATAATAAAGCATTAATGCAGCGGAACCTGATGCTTAAAAATCAAAGTTCCGACAAAACATTGTACGAAGTGCTGGAAATGCAGTTGAGTATGCATGGTCGGTTGATTTATGAAAAACGTAAAAATTTAATTGAGGAGTTTGTACCTCTTTTTGCCGATTATTACCAAACGATTTGCCAGTCGGCAGAGAATGTCAGTTTACAATATATATCCCAGTTAACAAAAGGTCCTTTGGATGTTCAATTGTCAGCTAACCGCGAGCGTGAACGTATAGTAGGATATACGTTGTACGGGATTCATAAAGATGAATTGGAAATGATGTTGGATGATCGTTTAATGCGGCACGTAGGCTCACAGGGACAGAATAAGACTTTTTTAATCGCATTAAAATTGGCACAGTATACCTTCTTAACTGTTCATGGAACAACAAAGCCTATTCTTTTGCTGGATGATATCTTTGATAAATTAGATGCGGAGCGTGTGGAACAAATTATCCAATTGGTAAGCGGAGACCAGTTCGGACAAATTTTTATGACAGATACCAACCGGAAATACCTGGACCGGATATTATTGACCATTAATCAGGATTTCTCCTTATTTAAAATAGAAAAAGGGGAAGTCTCGGCAATGAATGAATAAGTAAGATATGAAGCGGACAAATGCCCAATCGATAAGTGAATTGTTGCAGGATTTCTATAAAGAAAATCCGGCTTTGCGGCAGAAGATTTTAGAAATCCGTATCCAGCGTGCCTGGGGTGAAATGTTAGGTCCCATGATTATGCAATCTACCCGCGATATATATGTAAAGAACGGGGTGTTATATGTATTCCTGAAGTCTTCGGTTTTACGTAGTGAACTGATCCTGAATAAAGAACGTATTCTGAAAAGCTTGAATGAATATGCGGAGGCAAATGTAATTCAGGATATTGTTATTCGCTAAGAGATATCTCCTTATTCATAATTATTTCCTGATCAGTAATAATGATTGACATTTTTTGGTCGTGTACATCTGTTGGAATCTGATCAAATAATTGAAAATGAAAACATATGCCGATTGTAGGAACTGAAGTGTCTGATAATAACCGGTCATAATATCCTTTACCACGTCCCAAGCGGTTGCATTGGTGATCAAATGCGATACCCGGAACAATAATCAGGTCCGGTTTTATGCCTTTTTCAGTACAGTCCGGTTCTAAAATGCCAAAACATCCGGCTTTTAAAGATTCTTTTCCTTTATATAATTGTAAAGATATGTCTTTATCTTCTACGACAGGTAATAATATTTTTTTCTTTAAATGCCATTTTTCTATAAAGCCGGCAGTTTGCACTTCATCCGGCAACGCATGGTATATGGCAACTGTTTCTGCCTGTAGAAAAAGAGGATTTTCTGCTATGCGTTGTGTAATCTTATCCGAGCGTTGCGTAATATATTCTGTCGGATATTTTTCTTTCAATGATGATATCTTTTTCCGAAATAACCGCTTGTTTTCCTGGATGTCCATATGAAGAAGTATTATTAGTGATATCCGGATGCCATTCTCCGTTTTTTATTACTTCTACTGCACGATGCAGTGTCTCATCGTCTTTTTGAAAAACCGGATAAAAACCTGCGTAGTCGAAGAAGTTCCGAACAATATAGGCATATAATGATTTTTCAATCAGGTCTTTTGAAACGTTTACCAGTGTCGGGCGGTTCCGGATTCCTTTTTCTTCCGCATATTGTACAAACTCGTATAAAAGAGGGCGGTTTTGCAAGTATGTATATAATTCCTGATAGGTCTTGAACGTTTTCAGTTTTTGATTATTTCGATCAGAGTATTCAAGTGTAAATTGATACAAAATACCGGAATTAACGATATTGCTGTAATAGGAAGTGATATTGCTAGTATCTCTTGGAATAAAAATGTCCGGCATAACGCCTCCTCCTCCGTAGACAGTCCGTCCTCCCATTGTAGTGAAAGTAAGGTCTTCATCCATTTTTATACTGTCAGCCGAATAATATTCGCCATGCATAAACCGGTTATATAGATCCATTTCATATTCGTCGGATTTTCCCATTTCATATGTTTTTTGGATGCAACGTCCTGATGGAGTATAGTAACGTGCTACAGTTAAGCGAAGCTCCGAACCATCTTTCAATGGAATAGGCGCTTGCACTAATCCTTTCCCATATGTACGCCGACCAATGATTAGTCCCCGGTCATTATCCTGGATAGCTCCGGCAAAGATTTCACTTGCCGACCCTGATAAT
The DNA here is from genome assembly GCA_031285565.1 of Tannerella sp. Classification (GTDB taxonomy): domain Bacteria; phylum Bacteroidota; class Bacteroidia; order Bacteroidales; family Tannerellaceae; genus Tannerella. The sequence goes on from JAITVY010000097.1 coordinate 4,572, forward strand.
TCATTCGTAAGTATAACCAGTGGAGCATTCTGGCATGAACCTGTTCCATCGGCAAAAAAATCCTGGCGTTTAAAAGCTTTTCCCTCTGTATATACAATGGGAGCCCTGGCAGACATAAATTCGTTAATCATACGTATGGCAGACTCCATGTATCCGCCTGTATTGTCTCTTAAATCAATTATGAAACTATTGCATCCGTCCTGTCTTAGTTTTGCAATTGCTGTAATGAATTCATTATATGTGGTTCGTGCAAAATTCTTTACTTTGATATAACCGATACCATCGCCCAATGAGTATGAAACGTCAATTGAATAATTAGGGACATCACCACGTGTTACGTCAAAATATATAAGATCGGGCGAATGACCTCGCTGGATACCCAATTTTACTTTACTGTCTTTTGGTCCCCGCAAAGTACGCATGATTTTAGTCTGGCTTATATTTAGACCTGCGACAATTGAATCGTCAATAGAGATAATACGGTCAAAGGGTAAAATTCCTGCTTTTTCGGCAGGACCTCTGGAGATAACACTAATAACGAGGATGGTATCATTCGGAACATTGAATGATACACCTATTCCACTAAAAGAGGCTTCCAGTTCATCGGTGACTATTTGCAGGTCTTCAGCGGGGATTAATACGGAATGAGGATCTAATTCCTTGATGAGGTTAGAAGCCGTTTTTTCAATTAATTCTTCCATATTAACCGTATCGACATATTGCCTGTTAATAATATCGAGTATGGTATTTATTTTATTTTTACCGGCAGTTAACTGGGGTTGGTTAGGATAGTTTGCAAAATAATAATTACCGAGGTAGAATCCTAAAACAATGCTGAATACGATCATTATAGGAATCCACAAAATCCATCTTCTATTACTACTCATTTTATTTTTTCTCATTATTTAAATCAATGTAATCTACTACTATTCCTGCACGGATGAGCAAATCGCATCCTTCTTCCGTATGATATTTCTCGGAATAGATCACCCGTTTAATGCCCGATTGGATAATTAATTTTGCGCATTCAATACATGGTGATGATGTTATATATATTGTAGCTCCTCTGCTACTGTTGGAGGATGCTGCTACTTTTGTAATGGCATTGGCTTCGGCATGCAGGACGTAAGGTTTTGTTACGTTGTTGTCATCTTCGCAAATGTTTTCAAAACCAGAGGGGGTTCCATTGTATCCATCCGAAATAATCATTTGGTCTTTAACGATCAATGCTCCTACTTTACGGCGTTTGCAATACGAGTTTTCAGCCCATATGACAGCCATCCGTAAATATCTTTTGTCGATTTCTAACTGTTTCTTATCGTCAATTGCAGTCATTCTGTCCAATCCTGTTGATCCGTAGATTTTTAATTAAGCTACAAAAGTAATTATATTTTGAGACCTGGCGATTGTTTGTCTTCACTTTTTTATACCATCGCGAATCAGTAGTGCATCAATAGTCGGATCCTGCCCCCGGAAACGTTTATATAATACATCCGGTGATTCGGTTCCGCCTTTAGACAGGATGTTCTCTCTAAAAGAACCGGCTGTCTTTTTATTGAAGATACCCTCTTCCTGGAACAAAGAGAAAGCATCTGCATCTAAAACTTCTGCCCATTTATATCCATAGTATCCGGCTGCGTATCCTCCGGCAAAAATATGTCCGAAATTAGTGCCGAATAATGCTCCGGGAACGTCAGGTAAAACAGATGCACGTTCCCATGCTTTATTCTCAAACGTGGCAACATCACCTTCATAAGGGGTATCCAATGTGTGCCATGCCATGTCTAATAAACCGAAGCTGACTTGCCGGCAACATTGATATCCGATATTGAAATTTGAAGCATTCAGCAATTTCTGTACGAGTTCTTTTGGGATTTTTTCGCCGGTTTCATAATGTGAAGCAATCCTGTCCAGGAATTCCTCTTCACGCAACCAGTTTTCCATAATTTGAGAAGGCAATTCAACAAAATCCTGCACTACATTTGTTCCGGCCAGGCTGGAATATGTAACCTGCGACAACATACCGTGTAGCGCATGTCCGAATTCGTGAAGGAATGTGTTTACTTCATCGTAAGTTAGTAATGAAGGCTTCGTCTCGGTAGGACGGGTGAAATTCATTACAATCATTACATGCGGCCGGTGATCAACACCCGATGCATCTTTGTATTGTGCACGGATATCATTCATCCAGGCGCCGGATTGTTTGCCTTTACGAGGGAAAAAGTCCGTATAGAAAACGGCCAGAAATTGACCTTTATCATCGTATACATCATATGCCTTTACTTCGGGATGATATACCGGAATCAGTTTGTTCTCTACAAAAGTGATACCATAAAGTTGGGTGGCAAGGTCGAAGATACCTTTGGAGACACGTTCCAGCTCAAAGTAGGGACGCGTCATTTCATCGTTTACATCGAAACGCATATCTTTCAGCTTTTCAGAATAATAACTCCAGTCCCAGGGCATAATCGTCATGCTTTCTTTCTCCAGTCCCATCGCAAACCCCTGTACCATATTGTATTCATTGATGGCGACAGGTTTATAAGCATCCAATAACTGGTTTAATAATTGATAGACATTACCGGCGTTTTTAGCCATTTTATCTTTCAGGCGGTAATCTGCATAGTTTTCGTAGCCTAATAACTTTGCGATTTCAAGACGTATATTCGCTATTTTCTTTAGAATTTCTTTGTTATCAAACTCATCGTTTTTATTACCGAGATCCATGCGTGCGCGATACAATTTTTCGCGTAACGACCGGTCGTCAGCATATTGCATAAAAGGTACATAGCTGGGTGCTGATAGTGTAAATACCCAGCCTGACTTATCCCTGTTTTTAGCTTCCAAAGCTGCTGATTCGCGGATGGATTCCGGCAGACCTGCAAGGTCTTTTTCATCAGTCAGATGCAACTCATAACGATTCAGGTCTTTTAATCCATTCTGATCAAAGGTAAGGGAGAGTTGACTTAATGCCATGCTTAATTCACGGTATCTCTTTTTCCCACCGTCTGAGAGATTTGCTCCGCTATCTTCAAACCCATTGAATGTTTCCTGCAGTAATTTGGCATCTTCGATAGAGAGATTTAATGATGTTTTTTGATCGTATATGGATTTTACCCTGGCAAAAAGATCTTCATTCAGGTATATATTGTTCTGGCATTCGGAGAGTTTAGGTGAGACCCGTTGCGATATTTCCATCATTTCATCATCTGACTCCGCACCTAAAACGGCAAAGAAAGCTGATGATACCCTGTTAAGGAGCATCCCGCTGCGTTCAAGGGCAACGATCGTGTTCTGAAATGTAGGAAGTTCCGGATTATTGACAATCGCATCAATTTCTGTATTTAACTGGCGAATGCTTTCATCAAAAGCCGGTTCGTAGTGTTCGTTTTTTATACTATCAAACGGAAATGTTTCATAAGGGGTTGCGTATACCTCTAAAAGGGGATTTCCTGCATTTATCATGTTCGTAATACTTAAAATAAATATAAAAATATATGCGATTCGTTTCATATTGCTTGCTACTTAAAACTTGCTTTTAGAAGCTGTTTTGAATTTTTTTGTGAATACTTTTTGAGTTATTTTTTGATGGAAAAGGCGCAAGAAAGAACCAAAAAGAATACGAAAAACACAACTTCATTACTATATTATTATTGGTTGTAAAATTCAAAACAGTTTCTTATATAATCGGTGTATTTTCTTACAGCTTCAGGAAGAAAGAAACGTATGTCCTTTCTGGATTTTATAGCTTCACGTATAAAACTTGATGAAATCTCGAATGTAGGCGCATCCACTTTCCGGATCTTCGGATAATCAGAAGAAACCGGTCTGTCGTACCCTTTTCGCGGATAAATGATGATGGGGTATTCTTCAAGTAACTTTTCGGCGTCTTTCCAGCGGTTGATAAATTCCCAACTGTCAGCGCCGATCATTAGGTGAAACTCGTAATCCGGGTATGTATCCCGAAGGGCATTAAGCGTATCAATCGTGTAAGACGGAATAGGCAAAGTACGTTCAAAATCGCTGATTTTAAACTTAGGATAACCGGCTGTTGCTTCGGTTGCCATTTTAAGCCGGACTTCGTAATCCATCAGCATACTATATTCTTTCAATGGGTTCTGGGGAGTAATAAGAAACCAGACTTCTGATAGATCTTCGAATTCACATATCCAATTTGCCAGTGCTAAATGACCTATATGAACCGGATTGAATGAACCTGAAAAAATACCGATTTTCTTCACTCTTCGTTCCGCATTAAAAATTGTTGTACAATTTCATATGTTTCTTTCTGCGCTTTTTCCAAATCATCATTTACGATAATAGCATCGAACTTCGGTGCAAACCCGAGTTCATATGATGCTTTGGCAATCCTGCCCTCAATTACTTCCGGTGAATCGGTAGCCCGTTTTTCCAGTCGTTTCCGGAGCTCTTCGATTGATGGCGGCTGAATGAATATGGATAAAGCTCTGTCGCCGTAATATTTTTTTATATTGCATCCTCCTACAACATCTACATCAAACACAACATGATTACCGGATTGGGTGATACGATCTATTTCCGATTTGAGTGTGCCATAATAATTGTCTTTATAGACTTCTTCGTATTCGAGAAATTCATCGTTCCCGATTTTTTTTCTAAATTCTTCGGGAGTCATGAAATAATAATCCACTCCGTCTTTTTCGATCCCACGGGGTGCACGGCTTGTAGCCGAAACAGAAAATTGTAATGGTAAATGTTGCTTTAGCAAATAATTGATGATTGTAGATTTACCTGAACCCGAAGGCGCCGAAAAAATAATTAATTTACCAGCCATTATTACAATACGTTTAAGACTTGCTCTTTTATTTGCTCTAATTCATCTTTCATCTGGACTACAATCTTTTGGATGTCGGCATGGTTGCTTTTTGAACCAAGGGTATTTATTTCCCGTCCTATTTCCTGCGCTATAAATCCCAGTTTCTTACCCTGTCCGGGTTTGTCGTTTATAGTGTCGATAAAATATTTCAGATGATTATTTAAGCGTGTCTTTTCTTCATTAACGTCCAGTTTCTCGATATAATAAATCATCTCCTGTTCAAAACGGTTCTGGTCAAACTGGATTTCGGTTAGTTTGTTCAGGTTTTCCATAATGCGCGCCTTGATTTTCTCGATTCGCTCACTTTCATATGTATCAACCTGGATTAGTAGCGAAGCTATACTGGATATTTTTTCTTCGAAGATTTGTTTTAACATAGTTCCTTCCTGCTTACGGAAGTCAATCAAAGACCGAACAGCATCCCGAAGAGCATTTTTGACAATAATCCATTCCGAATCATCAATTTCGCTTATTTCAGTTTTAACCACTTCCGGCATACGAAGCAGTGTTTGAAACCAATCGGAAGGTAATGGCATTGATAAAGTTTCGGAGATATTTTTAATTTGTTCATAATAACTTTCAATTACCGGAAGATTGATCTTTGTCGGAATTTCTTTACCAATATTTTCTATAAAAATGTTGCATTCAACTTTACCTCTTATTATTGATTGAGCTAGTTCGTTACGGATTTCCATTTCTTTTTCGCGATAAACCGGCGATATACGTGTGGATAAATCCAGTTGTTTGCTGTTTAATGATTTGATTTCGATTGTTACCTTTTTAGAAGGAAGCTCGGCGGTAACTTTTCCGAATCCGGTCATTGATTGTATCATTTGTCTTTGAAATTTGTACAAAGGTATGTTTTTCGGGTGAAAAATAAGACCAATCTGCAAAATAAAACATATAAGGCAAATCGATAAATCGTACGGATAAATTTGTTTTTGTACTTTTGTGCAATTAAAATTTGAATCTATGGCGTGTATATTGCTTCTTGAAACATCGACAACTGTTTGTTCGGTTGCGTTATCGGTAGATGGAAACGTTGTTTTTGACAAAGTTTCGTTTGAAGGACCTTCCCATGCAGCTTTATTGGGTATGTTTGTGGAGGAAGCCATTGCATTTTCCAAAGAGAATAATTACCAACCGGATGCTGTTGCCATAAGCGGTGGACCGGGTTCTTATACCGGTTTACGAATCGGGACATCTATGGCGAAAGGTTTGTGTATGGGGTGGGGGATCCCTTTAATTGCGATTCCGACCTTAGATATTATGGCAGCAAAAGCTATCCGTAATACAGATGATAATGACTCTTTGTATTGCGCTATGTTAGATGCACGCCGTATGGAAGTCTATGCTTCTGTTTATGACGCAACACTGGCTGTAATAAGGGAAACGGCTGCTGATATTGTAACGTCTGAAACTTACTATCCTTTTTTGGAAAAGGGAAAAATGTATTTTTTCGGAAACGGTGCTGCAAAATGTAAAGAGATTATAGCTTCGGAGAACGCAATTTTCCTGGAAGATATTCATCCGTTGGCAGCGGAGATGGCTCTACTTGCTGAACAGGCATATGAAGCAAAACATTTTGAGGATGTTGCTTATTACGCGCCATTCTATCTGAAAGATTTTATTGCTACTGTGCCTAAGAATAAAGTCCTGGGTGAATTCTGAATTGTTCGAATCAGGAGTTAAAGAAAAAGGGAGTAGATAGTAGTTGGTAGTTAGTAGGATAAATTGTTAATTCGTTTAATCGTTAAACTATTTAATTGCAAATAAACCAATTATTTTAGCCTCTCACCTTTCTCCAAAGTATTCTCTTTTATGTATCAGGGATATTTTTTTTACTACTAAGGTGCGAAGCAACTGATAACTACTTAACTACTTTGACTAGTTGAATGAAAGTGTCTCTTTTATTTTCTCGAATCCGTCTTTGTTTGTAACTTTATCTTCTACAGCTTCCTGTTCGGTAACACACACTGTTTTTCCATTGGCATAAAACGTGTAAAAACGTCCTTCGTGGGGTATGGACATAATAGAAACCGTATAATCGCATACCAGCCCTTCATATTGCCCATAATAATCCATTTTTATTTCATCGAAAACTATTCCCGACATCACTTTTTGTTCTTTAAATAAGTCACGGTAAATCTCCATGTATTCCGATAATTCAAACTCTTCATCCGTATATGTGATCATAACAAGTCCGCTTTCGCTTAATCCATTTTTTTCAATACTAATATATTTGCTGTCGCCATAATCATTTTTTTCGGTTACTTTCCAGCCTGCAGGGCATGTAAATGAAAGATCGTATACATAAGCCGGAGTTTCTTTTGAGCCGGAGCAGGATAATGTTATAGCAATTAAACAAAGGATTATATTCTTCTTCATAGCACGTAGCTGTTAATGTTAGATCAGCAAATATAGTATTTTTATAATAAAAAAGAAATCGTTTATCTTTGTTTCAGAAAGAATTTAAACTCAAATTATAATGAAGAAAACTGCTATTGTAACCGGAGGAGGGCATGGTATTGGTAGGAGCATTGTAACAAAACTATTGACTGATGGATGCCAGGTAGCCGTATTGGAGAGTAATCCTGCATATGTAGATATTTTAAGTAATGAAACCAATCAGTCTTTACTTCCCATTCTATGTGATATCGGAGTCCCTGCCCAGGTTGAGAATGCAATACAAACAATAGGAAAGCAATTTAGACAGGTAGATTATATTGTTAATAATGCCGGTATTGGTTGTTTCAAACCGTTGGATGAACTGACAATTGAAGAATGGAATAGGGTGCTTTCTGTGAACCTTAGCGGAATGTTTTATGTGGTAAAAAGCTGTAAGTCTTTCTTATCTGACCATTCCGCCATCGTAAATATTGCTTCCACCCGTGCTTTAATGTCAGAGCCGGATAGTGAGGCATATGCTGCTACGAAAGGCGGGATTGTTGCACTGACGCATGCACTGGCAATGAGCTTAGCTCCTAAAACACGCGTGAATTGTATCAGTCCGGGTTGGATTGAAGTGAACGATTACGAAGGGTTAACAGAAGCAGATCATTCGCAACAGCCGGTCGGACGTGTTGGCTTTGCTGATGATATTGCGGAGACGGTTTCTTTTTTATTAAGTGAAAAATCCGGTTTTATTACCGGTCATAATATTATTGTAGACGGAGGAATGACAAAGAAGATGATTTATGACTGATTTTTATGCAGGGAGTAAAAAAAACATCATTTTAATTTGGTTTCTATAAAAAAGTATTACTTTTGTCACATCAAATATAGTGAAAGCCGAGAGGCAAGCTAAACTTGCTTGAGATTGTCCGAAGTGTATCCTATATTCTATAAATAGAAAAAAAATGAATCAAAGTTTCTTTACATACTTTTATTTTTACTTTTACTTTAGCAAGGTGAAGGCAGGAATTTGTATGTGAAAATTGATAAGTGAAAAAATAATCAATGCAAAATATAAAAAGTCCTGCCGAATACGGTGGGACTTTTTTGTTTAGAAAAAAGTAATTTAAAATAAGTATGAAACGAAAAGTCGCTATTCAGGGAATTAAAGGATCGTATCACGACATTGCAGCTCAAAATTATTTTGAGGGTGAAGAAATTGAAATAATCGGATGTAATTCTTTTAAAGATGTTATCAGATGTATTCATGAAGATCCGGCAGTAGTAGGACTCATGGCCATAGAAAATACAATAGCAGGTAGTTTATTGCAGAACCATGAATTAATACGCCAAAGTGAATGTGCGATTATCGGGGAATATAAATTACGTATTTCGCATACGCTATGCGCTTTACCCGGAACAGCCATGAAAGATGTCAAAGAAATCAACTCACACCCGATAGCATTGATGCAATGTAATGATTTTTTGGATACTATGCCGGATGTGAAATTAGTCGAAAAAGAAGATACAGCTATGAGCGCCCGCTGGATTGCAGAAAACAAATTAGAAGGACATGCAGCTATTTGTGGAAAATATGCAGCTGAAATATATGGTTTGGAAATATTGGCTGAAGGAATCGAAACCAATAAGCGTAATTATACACGTTTTCTGGCTATTGCAGATAAATGGACAGCTGAAGAATTGCTACAGGGTGGTGAGAAAAATAAATCTTCGATTGTATTTTCGTTACCTCATACGGCAGGCAGCCTTTCGAAAGCATTGACAATTTTATCATTTTATGATATGAACTTAACAAAAATCCAATCGCTTCCGATTATCGGACGTGAATGGGAATACTTGTTTTATATAAATCTGACGTTCTCTGATTATACACGTTATAAACAAGCATTAGATGCTATTATTCCATTGACAAAAGACTTAAAAATTTTAGGAGAATATGCTGAAGGAAAACAAAGTGTGTGATATAAAGCCGGCAAATCGTTTGCTGGATGTTGAAGAATACTATTTCTCAAAGAAGTTGAAGGAAATAGCGGAGATGAATAGTGCGGGAAAAAACGTAATTAACCTGGGAATTGGAAGTCCCGATCTTCCGCCTTCGAAAGAAGCTATTCAAACTTTTTGTAAGGAAGTGCAAAAAGACGATGTGCATGGTTACCAATCTTATGTCGGCATACCTGAATTACGCCAGGGTTTTGCTGAATGGTACAAAACATGGTATCAGGTAGAATTAAATCCGAAAACTGAAATACAACCATTGATCGGATCGAAAGAAGGTATCTTACATATTTCACTTGCATTTCTGAATCCGGGTGACGGAGTGTTGGTTCCCAATCCGGGTTATCCGACATATAGTTCTGTCAGTAAGTTGGTCGGAGCAAATCTGATTTCTTATAACCTGGACGAAGAAAATAACTGGATGCCAGATTTTGAAGCATTAGAACAGCTTGACTTAAGCAATGTGAAATTAATGTGGGTAAATTATCCGAATATGCCTACCGGTGCAAACGGAAGTATCGCGCTGTTTGAAGAACTGGTAGCTTTTGGCCGGAAAAACGGGATTGTTATTTGTCATGACAATCCATATAGCTTTATATTAAATGATAAACCGCTAAGTGTTTTAAGCATTCCAGGTGCTAAAAATATATGTATTGAACTTAACTCCATGAGTAAATCGCATAATATGCCGGGTTGGCGTATGGCTATGGTTGCGTCCAATGAACAATTTATCCAATGGATCTTAAAGGTAAAAAGCAATGTTGATTCCGGTCAGTTTCGACCAATGCAATCAGCGGTTGTAGAAGCCTTGAAAGCTCCGGCTTCATGGTATAGCGGGATGAATCAGGTTTATCGCAAACGAAGAGACTTAGCAGGACAAATCATGAAAGCACTAGATTGCAATTATGATGAAAACCAGGTAGGAATGTTTTTATGGGGAAAAATTCCGGATACAGTTAAAGATGGGGCTGAATTAACTGATAAGGTGTTGTATGACTCAAATGTATTTATAACTCCCGGTTTTATATTCGGGAGTGCAGGAAATCGCTATGTCCGGATCTCATTGTGTAGTAAAGAAGAACAATTAGCAGAGGCTTTGAGGCGGATAAAACGAATTTAATTGAAAATTGAGAGTTGAAAATTGAAAATGAAAGAATATTGAATAATAAATAAGAAACATAATGGAACAGCTTAAATTAGAAAAACAGTTATTGCCGGGTATCGATATGCAACGTCCTGTTGTGATTGCCGGTCCCTGCAGTGCAGAAACAGAAGAGCAAGTGATGACGACCGCCCGGAGTCTGGCGTCCAAAGGTGTAAAGATTTTCCGTGCAGGTATATGGAAACCGCGTACAAAACCCGGTGGTTTTGAAGGTGTGGGATCAATAGGTTTGCCATGGCTTAAAAAAGTGAAGGCTGAAACAGGTATGTATGTCGCTACTGAAGTGGCTACACGCGATCATGTTTTTGAAGCATTGAAAGCTGGCGTTGATTTATTATGGGTAGGAGCCCGCACAAGTGTGAATCCTTTTGCTGTTCAGGAAGTTGCTGACGCATTGAAAGGAGTGGATATACCGGTATTAATAAAGAATCCGGTAAATCCCGATTTAGACCTCTGGATCGGAGCCATTGAACGTATATATAGTGCAGGTATTCAGAGGATCGGAGTAATTCATCGGGGGTTTAGCTCATATGACAAAAAACTTTACCGGAATTTACCCCTATGGCATATTCCAATAGAACTACACCGCCGATTGCCGGATTTACCCATCTTCTGTGACCCGAGTCATATTGGAGGAAAAAGGGAATTGATCGCGTCACTTTCCCAGCAAGCTATGGATTTGAACTTTGACGGGTTAATAATTGAATCACATATAAATCCGGAGGACGCGTGGAGTGATGCTGCGCAGCAGATTACGCCGGATGTATTGGATTATGTGTTGAATTTATTAGTGATCCGTGATTCAAATCAAACAACAGAAAATTTATCAGAACTACGCCGTCAGATTGATCATATTGATGAAAACCTGTTAGAACTTCTGGCGAAACGGATGCGGATTTCGCGTGAAATAGGAGTATATAAAAAGGAACATAATATGCCGATTTTGCAGACTCCGCGTTATGGTGAGATACTTGAGAATCGTACGAAAGCAGGAGTTACTATGGATTTAAACCCGGACTTTGTAGGAAAAATCCTTAAGGAAATTCATGAAGAATCTGTTCGCCAGCAGATGGAAATAATGGGAACAAATAATTGAGAATTAATGTTATTTGTATATATGTTGATTTGTGTGTATGTTAAACAACTTAACGAATCAACATATAAACGAATAATGCAATAGAAATTAAATTGCGGAAATCCGCGTTAATCTGCGTTTAAACAATGAAAATATTAATACTGGGAGCTGGGAAAATGGGTTCCTTTTTTACGGATTTATTGAGTTTTGATCATGAAGTTGCGGTTTTAGAAAAGGATCCGAAGCGATTGCGGTTTATTTATAATGCAATCCGGATGCAATCGGCAGAAGAAGTGGAGGATTTTGCACCTGAATTAGTCATAAACTGTGTGACTTTGAATTATACAATCGAAGCATTTAAAGATATTGTTCCGTTTTTGAAACCATATTGCATTATATCTGACGTTGCATCCGTGAAAACCAATTTATTAGAGTTCTATAAAACTTGTGGCTTTCCTTATGTCTCTACTCATCCGATGTTTGGTCCTACATTTGCGAATCTAGGAAACCTGACAAAAGAGAATACCATTGTTATTTCGGAAGGTGATCATTTGGGTAAAATCTTTTTTAAAGATTTATACAGTAAGCTGAAATTGAATATTTTTGAATATACGTTCGAAGAACACGACAAAGTTGTGGCCTATTCATTAGGAATCCCTTTTGCTTCTACACTTGTTTTTGCTGCAACAATGGTACACCAGGATGCTCCCGGAACGACATTTAAACGTCATATGAAAATTGCCCGTGGCTTATTGTCTGAGGATGATTATCTATTGACCGAGATCTTATTTAATCCGCGTACTCCGCGCCAGATTGCCCGTATTCAAAATGAATTATCCGATTTACAGGAGATTATAGCAAACAGGGATACGGATGCAATGAAAAATTATTTAAGTAAGTTAAGGAAGAAAATAGATTGAAAAGTTATTTTTGGCACTAAAAACTTTTCTAACTTTGCAAAAAAAAAGATTGTGACATCAAAAGAGAAATACTGGAAATATTCATTGATATTCCTGATATTATTGCTGGGAGCTTTAATTATTAAGGAAATGTGGATGTTTGTGAATGGCTTGCTGGGAGCTTTCACATTATTTGTTTTGGTTCGAAAACAAATGATCTTTCTGACTGAAAAAAAACGATTGAACAAAGTATTGGCCGCAGTATTAATTTTATTGGAAATTGCTGCGATAATTATTCTGCCGATTTATTTTATAGCCTGGGTACTGGTGGCTAAAGTACAGACCATTAATATGGATTTAACCGGATTGACGGATGTAATTCAACATTTTGATTCGTTGATACAAGCCAAATTCGGATATAATTTATTCAATGTTGATAATTTGACAGCCGTAACCGGTTATGCAACCAAAATCGTACAGGTGCTTATCAGTCAGGTAAGCGGAATGGTTGTAACTACAGTTGTGATCATATTTTTTCTTTACTTTATGCTGGTGGGATATAAAGGCATTGAGCAATATGTATATGATTTATTGCCTTTTAATGAAAAGGACCGGAAAGAAGTGACATTCGAAATCTATCGCCTGGTACGTTCCAATGCAATTGGCATTCCACTCCTTGCTGTCATACAAGGTTTTGTCGCGTATATCGGTTATTTGATTTTTGGTGTACCGAGCGCTTTTTTATTCGCTTTGTTAACTTGTTTCGCAACTATTATCCCATTGGTCGGAACCGGATTAGTGTGGTTTCCATTATGTGTTTATTTTGCTTTAACCGGAAACTGGGTAGGTGCAATAGGTTTGGCTATTTTCAGTGCTGTAATATTAACAAATGTAGATAATGTTATCCGTCTTATTCTACAAAAAAAGCTGGCTGATACACATCCGTTGATTACCGTATTCGGGGTAATCCTGGGGTTAAACATCTTCGGCTTTTGGGGTGTTATTTTTGGTCCCTTATTATTATCTTTATTCTTTTTATTAATTAATATATTCAAACGGGAATATTTGGATAAAGACCAGTAAATGGAAGAACTGTATCAGTATGTAAAGTCCATTCCTTTTGTTGATATCATTGAATTTGCCGGAACATTTGCGTTTGCTATTAGTGGTATCCGTCTGGCTGCAGCAAAAGAATTTGATTGGTTTGGGGCTTTTGTTGTAGGTTTTGTGACAGCAATTGGTGGAGGTACAACCCGTGATCTGTTGTTGGATGTTACTCCTTTCTGGATGCAGAATCCTGTGTACCTTTATTGCACGGGATTGGCGCTGATAACTGTCATTTTATTTAGGCAACGATTGGTTCAGTTAAATACACCTTTTTTTATATTCGATACGATAGGTCTGGCTTTATTTGTGGTCGTAGGGATTGAAAAAACAATCGAACTACATTATCCGTTTTGGGTGGTTGTGGTCATGGGCACGATTACAGGTGTAGTAGGAGGAATCGTCCGCGATGTCTTTATAAATGAAATACCATTGATTTTCAGAAAAGAGTTTTATGCATTAGCTTGTGTCATAGGTGGTATTGTTTACTCCTTTTGTTATAAGTTACACCTTAGCAGCCTGGTTTGCGAGTTGGTCACAGTAGTTGTGATTTTGATCGTTCGTATTCTGGCTGTAAGGTATCAGTGGGGACTACCGCAATTGAAGGAAAAATAGTTTTACCGGTAAGATTTTTTATTTTTATTTGAAATCTTATTGCCGGAAGTGAAAAAAAATATATATTTGCAGCATCAAACAATTCAAATGAAACAAATATCTTTAAATACATGTTGGTGGTGGCGCTTACAATCTCAAATTGTGAGTAGCTAGCCATATCTATATGTATATAAACTAAGGATACAAAAGGAATAATAAAAAAGGCCTGTCATGCTCACTGACAGGTCTTTTTTTATGCAAAAAAATTAGTGTGGAAAAATTAAATATTATCGTATGAAAACGTATCAAATTGACAAAAATGGGTATTACGGCAAATTTGGAGGAGCATATATCCCGGAAGTTTTACATCAATGTGTGGCAGACTTACAGGGTGCTTATTTGCAAGTATTGGAAAGTGATTCTTTCAAACAGGAATACCACCAGTTACTGCGTGATTATGTAGGGCGTCCATCGCCACTTTATTATGCGAAACGGTTAAGTGATAAATATGGAGCTAAAATTTATTTGAAGCGGGAAGATCTTAATCATACCGGGGCGCATAAGATCAATAATACGATTGGGCAGATACTTCTGGCGCAACGGATGGGTAAAAAACGTATTATTGCTGAAACAGGCGCCGGTCAGCATGGTGTAGCAACGGCAACTGTTTGTGCCTTAATGGATATGCCCTGTGTCGTATATATGGGAGAGACTGATATAGAGCGGCAGGAGCCGAATGTGCAGAAAATGAAGATGCTAGGGGCTACTGTAATTCCTGTTACATCCGGAAATATGACGCTGAAAGATGCAACAAATGAAGCTATCCGTGATTGGTGTTGTCACCCTTCTGATACATTCTATATTATCGGTTCGACAGTAGGACCTCATCCTTATCCTGATTTAGTTGCTCGTTTACAATCGGTGATCAGTGAGGAGATTAAGTGGCAGCTTGATGAAAAAGAAGGACGTGATTACCCGGATTATTTGATTGCATGTGTGGGGGGAGGCAGCAATGCTGCGGGAACTATATACCATTATATTAATGATGAACGTGTGAAAATAGCATTGGGAGAAGCTGCCGGAAAAGGTATTGATTCGGGTATGAGCGCAGCAACTATCCAATTAGGAAAAGAAGGCATCATTCATGGCGCAAGAACCTTGGTCATGCAAAATGAAGACGGACAAATAGAAGAGCCTTATTCTATTTCAGCAGGGTTAGATTATCCGGGTATTGGTCCTATTCATGCTTACCTTACAAATGAAGGGCGTTCTCAGGTATATGCAGTAGATGACCAGCAGGCAATGGATGCGGTTTTTGAACTGACCTCATTAGAGGGAATCATCCCTGCATTAGAAAGTGCACATGCATTGGGTGTGTTGAATGAGATTAAATTTCAACCGGATGATATTGTCGTTCTGACTTTATCCGGCAGGGGTGATAAGGATATGGAAACGTATATAAGAGTTATGAATGATGAAGTATAAATTATAAATTATAAACGATCAATTATGCCCTATAGATTTATAACAAAAAGTAAACAATTGCTGGGTGATCTGCATACACCGGTCAGCCTGTATTTGAAACTGCGGGATGTATACCCTGAATCTGTTCTCCTGGAGAGTTCTGATTATCATGGAGATGAAAATAGCCAGTCATTCATTGGAATTTGTCCGTTGGCAACAATTGGAATCAATAATGATGAAGTAACTATGAAGTTTCCGGGTGGAGAGAGTAACATAAAACCATTGTCGGAAAACTACTCGGTTCCGGATGCATTAAACGAATTTATCCGGTGTTTTGATGTAACAGGAACAAATGCAAATTATTGCGGATTGTATGGTTATACGGCTTTTGATGCTGTACGTTATTTTGAACATATCCCGGTAATGGAGTCGCACCATGAAGAGATGGATGCACCTGATATGTACTATATCCTATATAAGTATATTCTGGTTTTTGATCATTTTAAGAATGAACTTACGATTGTGGAATTGCTGGAGGATGGTGAACAGGATCATTTGAATGAAGTTGAGACACAGATTGAAAACCGGAATTTTGCATCGTATAATTTCTCTGCCATTGGAGATCGTTCGTCATCAATAACAGATGAAGAATACAAAACGATGGTACGCGAAGGAGTACGTCATTGCCAGAGAGGCGATGTCTTTCAGATTGTTTTGAGCCGCCGATTTGAGCAAGCTTTCCAGGGAGATGATTTTAAAGTATACCGCAGTTTGCGGAGCATTAACCCGTCACCTTATCTGTTTTATTTTGATTTTGGAGCATTCCGTATTTTCGGTTCATCACCCGAAACTCATTGTAAAATTATAAACGGTCATATCAGTATTGACCCGATTGCAGGAACGGCTTTTCGTTCCGGAAATGTAGCTTTGGATAAACAACGGGTAGATGCATTGCTGACAGATCCAAAGGAAAATGCCGAACATGTAATGTTAGTTGACCTGGCGCGAAATGATTTAAGTCGTAATGCACATAATGTCCAGGTTGATTTTTATAAAGAAGTACAGTATTATAGTCACGTTGTTCATCTGGTTTCGAGGGTAAGCGGCGAGATTAACGAAAATAGTGATTCAATGAAAGCCTATATTGATACTTTTCCGGCAGGGACACTAAGTGGAGCGCCTAAAGTGCGTGCAATGGAGCTGATTACTTCTCTGGAAAAGCATAACAGGGGTGCATATGGAGGGTGTATCGGCTTTATAGGGCTTAACGGTGACTTAAACCAGGCGATAATGATCCGGACTTTTGTTAGCAGGGGAAACAAACTATATTATCAGGCAGGAGCCGGTATAGTGGCGCTTAGTAATGAGGAACGTGAATTACAGGAAGTAAACAGCAAATTGGGGGCATTGAATAAAGCCATTCAACAGGCCGAAGATTTAATTAATTGAAGTGGAGCCGATAAAAACAAATCTTATGAATATATTATTATTTGATAATTATGATTCATTTACTTACAATCTGAAACACGTATTAGTGGATTTGGGGGTAGGGGTAGATGTTGTGCGGAACGATAAAATCATGCTGGATGAAGTGGAGAAATATGATAAAATACTTTTATCACCGGGTCCGGGAATACCTTTTGAAGCAGGTTTGTTATTGCCGTTAATTGAGCGGTATGCTCCCAGTAAGTCAATATTAGGTGTTTGTTTGGGTGAGCAGGCTATTGCAGAAGCTTTTGGTGCTACATTACAAAACCTTGAGCATGTGCATCATGGCGTATGTTCGGATATCCGGGTTGTTGCACCTGATCCCTTATTTGATGGCTTAACTCCCGGATTCAGGGCTGGAAGATATCATTCATGGGTGGTGTCAAAAGAAAACCTACCGGATTGCCTGGAAGTGACAGCCGTTGATGCAACGGATGGAATGATTATGGCCTTACGCCATAAGACGTATAATGTACGGGGTATTCAGTTCCATCCCGAGTCCATACTTACTCCCCAAGGGAAAAAGATTATGGAGAATTGGGTAATTAATTGAAAATTGACAATTGAAAATTGACAAATAATTCACTTTATCAATAAACAGGAAGCCAAATTGAGATGGGTGATATTCGTTTGGCTGTTATATGACAATCCTGAATGTGGAATCTTGAATTTTAAATTAAAAAATATGAAACAGTTATTATATCGTTTATTCGAACATCAATATTTAGACAAAAATGAGGCTTCGCAATTATTACAGAATATTGCCGGTGGAAAATACAATGAAGCACAGGTCGCCAGTTTAATAACTGTCTTCCTGATGCGTAGCATTTCGGTGGAAGAAATAGTCGGCTTTCGTGCTGCATTATTGGAAATGAGTCTGCCGGTTGATCTGTCGGACTATCCTTTTATTGATATTGTCGGGACAGGTGGCGATGGAAAAAATACATTCAATATTAGCACGGCAGCTTGTTTTACAGTAGCCGGGGCCGGATATCATGTAGTGAAACATGGTAACTATGGTGCAACATCTGTCAGTGGTGCAAGTAATGTGATGGAACAACATGGTATTAAGTTTACAACTGATGTGGATCGATTACGTAAGTCTATGGATGAGTGTCGGATTGCTTATTTGCATGCACCATTATTTAATCCGGCGTTGAAAGCTGTAGCAACAGTTCGTAAAAACCTGGCAGTCCGTACATTTTTCAATATTATAGGGCCTCTGGTAAATCCGGCAAAACCTCCTTATCAACTACTGGGAGTTTATAATTTACCATTATTCCGTTTATATAGTTATGCATATCAGGCAAGTGATATTCAGTTTGGTGTTGTACATAGCCTGGATGGATTTGACGAAATTTCATTAACAGATGATTTTAAGGTAATGATGCCGGGTCGTGAAAAGATTTATACCCCTGAAATTTTGCAATTTAACCGTATTAATGAATCTGATTTATATGGCGGGGATACTCCGGAAGATGCAGCACGTATCTTTGACGCAGTGCTTATGAATACAGCTACAGCAGCACAACGGGATTGTGTAATTGTAAATGCAGCATTTGCGATTCAGGTAATTTGTCCGGAGAAGAAGATAGATACCTGTATTGCTGAAGCGAAGGATTCATTGGAAAGTGGAAAAGCGAAGAGAACTTTTGATAAGTTTGTGGAAATCAATTGAAAATTGAAAGTGGAAAATTGAAAATGAAAACAGGATTCGTCATTTCGACCAACGGAGAATTGAAAATCGGCCATAGCCAAATCTCATAAGCACAATGGAGTCGTTTTTATGAGATGTCTCACATCCGTTCGACATGACGATGGGCGAAAACAAATACACACAAAATATGGAAGATATATTAACCCGGATTATAGCAAATAAACGTATTGAACTGGATAACCAGAAAAAAGCTGTCTCACTCGAGGCCCTGTTATCGTTTGGGATTTACAGGATGGAGCATCCTACAGTGTCAATGCGGAAAGCATTAGAAAATTCATTATCCGGTATTATTGCTGAATTTAAGCGGAAATCACCATCTAAAGGCTGGTTACACCCGTATGCACAAGTAAAAGATGTAATTCCTGCATATGAAACAGGAGGAGCAAGCGCCTGTTCGGTTTTAACGGATGGTGACTTTTTTGGAGGTTCTTTTGCTGATTTGCATCAGGCGCGCCAACTTGTGAACCTGCCGTTGTTACGCAAAGATTTTATAATTGATGAATATCAGCTTTTCCAAGCAAGGATTATGGGGGCGGATGCTGTTTTATTGATTGCAGCGGCATTAACGAAACAAGAATGCAAAACGCTTGCTGAAACAGCTCATACATTAGATCTGGAAGTTTTACTCGAAATCCATGATGAAAAAGAACTGGATTATCTGACCTCTCATATTGACATGTTGGGGGTCAATAACCGTAACTTGGGAACATTTCATACAACGGTAGACAATTCGTTTCGTTTGATCGAACAAATGAATACCTGTGTAGGACCAGGAGACTCGGCACCATTATTGGTTTCCGAGAGTGGAATATCAGATGTGAATGTTGTTAAGCAATTGCGTGCAGCAGGCTTTTGTGGTTTTTTAATTGGTGAAACATTTATGAAAACCGCAGCTCCCGGCGAAACCTTACATACGTTTATAAATCAGTTGACGGCTTAATTTTTTTGGGGGGGAACAATAGATATAAAATTAAAAACTAGTGCTGCGTCAAGGACTTTTTGTCGCGTCATTGCGAGAATAAACCCAAAAATTTGTGCCCCAAGAGAAAATGACAGAAGTAAAATATCTACCTTCGCTTGATAGACCTACACAGTTTGACCGTAATCGAAATTAGTGTATAATA